>NZ_LGDD01000334.1 GCF_001279695.1 Streptomyces sp. WM6378 | reverse complement strand
GATGCCGAACGACGACACCCCCGCCCGCCACGGCCGGTCGGCCCTGGGCCACTCCCGGGACTCCGCCAGCAGCTCCACCGCACCGGACGACCAGTCCACATGCGACGACGGGGCGTCCACGTGCAGCGTCTGAGGCAGCACACCGTGCCGCAGCGCCAGGATCACCTTGATGATCCCCGCCACCCCCGCCGCGGCCTGCGTGTGGCCGAGGTTGGACTTCACCGAGCCGAGCAGCAGCGGGCGTTCGGGGTCACGATCCTGACCGTAGGCGGCCAGCAGCGCCTGGGCCTCGATCGGGTCGCCCAGCGGCGTGCCGGTGCCGTGCGCCTCGACCACGTCCACGTCCGAGGGGGAGAGACCGGCGCTCGCCAGGGCCTGCCGGATCACCCGCTGCTGCGACGGGCCGTTGGGGGCGGTGAAGCCGTTGGAAGCGCCGTCCTGGTTGACGGCCGAGCCCCGTACGACCGCGAGCACGGGGTGCCCGTTACGGCGGGCGTCGGACAGCCGCTCGACGACGAGGATGCCGACGCCTTCGGACCAGCCGGTGCCGTCGGCGTCGTCGGAGAACGCCTTGCACCGGCCGTCCGACGCCAGCCCGCCCTGTCGGCTGAACTCCATCAGGGAACCGGGGGACGACATCACGTTCACACCGCCCACCAGGGCCAGCGAGCACTCGCCGGCCCGCAGGGCGTGGGTCGCCGTGTGCAGGGCGACGAGCGAGGAGGAGCACGCCGTGTCGACGGTCACCGCCGGGCCTTCCAGGCCCAGCGTGTAGGACAGTCGGCCGGACGTGGCGCTGGCGGCGATTCCGGTGCCGATGTCGCCGGTGGCGTCGGCCAGCGAGCGCACCAGCAGGTAGGCGTAGTCCTGGCCGTTGGTGCCGACGAAGACACCGGTGCGGCTACCTCGCAGGGTGGTCGGGTCGATGCCGGCGCGCTCGATGGCCTCCCAGGAGGTCTCCAGCAGCAGCCGCTGCTGCGGGTCCATGGTGACGGCTTCGCGCGGGGAGATGCCGAAGAAGTCGGCGTCGAAGTCCCCCACGCCGTCGAGGAAGCCCCCTTCCTGGCTGACGGCGTTGCCGCGGGCGTCGACCCCGGCGTCCCGCAGGGCGTCCAGGTCCCAGCCGCGGTCCGTGGGGAACGCGCCGATCGCGTCCTTGCCCGCGGCCAGGAGCTCCCACAGGTCCTCGGGCGACTGCACGCCGCCCGGGTACCGGCAGGCCATCGCCACGATCGCGATCGGCTCCGTGGCCGCGGCAACGAGCTTGTGGTTCTGTCGGCGCAGGTGCTCGGCTTCCTTCAACGAGGCGCGGAGGGCTGCGACGACGGTTTCACTGGATGTGGTCATGGTCCGCTCTTTCAGCTCTTTCCACGCTCTTGGGAGGAGTTGCCGTCGAGTGCCGCCTGCACCAGGTCGGCGACGTCCATCGCGTCGATCGACTCGTCGTAGGCGTCCGCTGCCGTCGCGGAGACGGCCTCGCCGTTGGCCGCCGCGGTCTGCTCCGCGGCGAGCTTCATCAGGGGTTCGAGTACGCCGATCTCCCGCAGTTGGTTCAGGGAGACGGCGGCGAGCAGGGCTCGGATGCCGGCGGAGTCCGGATCGCCGTCGCCGGTGTCCTGGCCCGGTTCCTCGTCGGGGACGAGCCGGCTCAGGATGTGGTCTGCCAGCTCGGTGGGGTTGGGGTGGTCGAATACGAGCGTGGCGGTCAGGGTCAGTCCGGTCGCGGCGCCGAGCTGGTTGCGCAGTTCGACGGCGCTGAGGGAGTCGAATCCGAGGTCGCGGAACGCCCGGTCGGCGCCGACGACGTCGACGGTGGAGTGTCCCAGTACGGCCGCGGCTCGGCCGCGGACCAGGTCCAGTACGGCTCGGGCACGCTTGGCGGGCGGCAGGTCCGCCAGCCTCTCGCGCAGTGCGTCGCCGGTGGCGCCCTCCCCGGTGTCCCCCGCCGTCTGGTGCTCGGTGCCGGTCGGCTGGCCGAGGAGCGGGCTGGCTCGTACGGCGGTGAAGGAGCGGACGAACCGGTCGCGGTCGATGTCGGCGACGACCTCGTTGGGCCGCCCGTCCATGACGGCCCGGCGTAGCGCCACGACGGCGAGGTCCGGGTCCAGCGGGCGGATGCCGGTGCGCCGGGCCGCTTCGGCCGCCCGGTGGTCGGCGGCCATTCCGTCGCCGCCCCACACGCCCCAGGCGAGCGAGGTGGCGGCCAGGCCCTGGGCGCGGCGCTGTTCGGCGAGCGCGTCCAGGTAGGCGTTGGCGGCGGCGTAGTTGGCCTGGCCGGCGTTGCCGACCGCTCCGGAGGACGAGGAGAACAGGGCGAACACGGCCAGGTCCAGGTCCCGGGTGAGGTCGTGCAGGGTCAGGGCCGAGGCGGCCTTGGCGCGGAACACGGCCTCGTAGCGGTCCGGGGTGAGGCTGTCGAGGACACCGTCGTCCAGGACGCCCGCCGTGTGGATCACGCCGGTCAGCGGCGCCTCGTCGGGGATCGCGGCGAGGACCTCGGCGAGCGCGTCGCGGTCGGTGGCGTCGCAGGCGGTGAGGGTGACCTCGGCGCCCAGTGCGGTGAGTTCGGCCCGCAGTTCGTCCGCGCCGGGGGCGTCGGCGCCCCGGCGGCTGATGAGCAGCAGGTGCCGGGCGCCCGCCTCGGCGAGCCGGCGCGCCACGTGGGTGCCCAGGGCTCCGGTGCCGCCGGTGATCAGGACGGTGCCGGTGGGGTTCCACTCCCGCGTGCCGGGGCTGGCCGGTACGGGTACCAGTCGGCGGCCGAGGGCGGCGGAGGGCCGGATCGCGATCTGGTCCTCGCCGCCGGGAGCCGCGAGGGTTTCGGCGAAGCGGGCCGCGGACCGCGCGTCGAGGGTGTCGGGCAGATCGATCAGACCGCCCCAGCGCTGCGGGTACTCCAGGGCGGCGACCCGGCCCAGGCCCCATACGGCGGACTGGGCGAGCCCGGGTACCGGCTCGGCGGGCGTGGCGGCGACCGCGCCGCGGGTGACGCACCACAGAGGTGCGGCGAGGTCCGCGTCACCGAGCGCCTGGATGAGGGCGGTGGTCAGGGCCAGTCCCCCGGGGGCATCCGCACCGTGCCCGGGTGCGGCGGCGAGGGCGAGCAGCGACACCACTCCGGTGAACTCGTGTCCCTCGGCGGCCAGTTGACGCAGTCGTGCGGCCAGCGCCGCACGGTCGGGGCCGGGCACTTCCAGGCGTACGGTGTCCGGGCCCAGGGCGGCGACGGCGTCGGCGGCCCAGGGGTCGTCGGAGTGGCCGGCCGGGAGCACGGCGAGCCAGGCGCCGGCCGGGGTGCGGGCGGGTTGCGGGGTCAGTGGCTGCCAGGTGATCTGCTGTCGCCAGCCGTCGACGGTGTGCTCCTCGTCCCGTCGGCGGCGCCAGTCCGCGAGCGCGGGCAGCACCTTGGCCAGTGCGTCGCCGTCGACGTTGAGGGTCGTCTCCAGTGAGGCGAAGTCGGCCTCGTGGACCGCGGACCAGAAGCCGTCGTCCGCGGCGCCCGGCGCTGCGGGGTCGGCGGCCGGCTGGGTGGCCGGCCAGTACCGCTCGTGTTGGAAGGGATAGGTGGGCAGGTCGGTGCGGTGGGATGCGGTCGCGGTCCCGTCGAACAGGGCGTCCCAGTCGGGGGCGGCTCCGTCGACGTACAGCCGGGCGAGGGCGCTGACCAGGGACTCCTGTTCACCGCGGTCCTTGCGCAGCGCCGGTACGGTGACCGGCCGCGCGGGCAGGGCGACCAGGGTGTCCAGGGTGTCCTGGGCCATGGCGCCGAGTGAGCCGTCGGGGCCGAGCTCCAGGAAGGCGGTCACCCCGCGCTCGGCCAGGGTGCGGATCCCGTCGCCGAAGCGGACCGTTTCGCGGACGTGGCGCACCCAGTAGTCCGGGTCGCACACCTGCTGTTCGGTGGCCGCCCGGCCGGTCACGTTGGACACGATCGGGATCGCCGGGGCGTGGTAGGCAACGCTTTCGGCGACGCGTCGGAAGTCCTGGAGCATGGCATCCATGTGCACGGAGTGAAACGCATGGCTCACCCTCAAACGCGTAGTCTTTCGCCCGTCGGCGGTGAACTTCTCCGCGATGTCGGACACGGCGGCCTCGTCGCCGGAGAGGACCACCGACCGCGGTCCGTTGACGGCGGCCAGGGACACGCGGTCGGTCAGGTGCGGCCGGATCTCCTCCTCGGTGGCCTGTACGGCGACCATGGCGCCGCCCGTGGGCAGGGCATTCATCAGCCGGGCCCGTGCGGCCACCAGTCGGCACGCGTCGTCCAGGGAGAGGACCCCGGCCACGTGCGCGGCGGCTATCTCGCCGACGGAGTGCCCGGCGGCGAAGTCCGGGCGGATGCCCCAGGATTCGACCAGGCGGAACAGTGCCACCTCGATGGCGAACAGTGCGGGCTGGGTGAAGCGCGTCTCGTTCAGCCGCTCCGCGTCCCCGAACATGACGTCCCGCAGGGGGAGTTCCAGTTCCGTGTCCAGGCGTGCCGTCACCGCGTCGAGCGCCTCGGCGAACACCGGGTAGCGGGCGTGGAGTTCCCGACCCATGCCCACGCGCTGCGAGCCCTGGCCGGAGAACAGCACCGCGAGCTTGCCCCGGCGCTCCGCTGCCCGGCCGTGCAGGACCTGAGGGGTGTCGAGTCCGTCGGCGAGCGCGGCCAGGCCCGTGAGCAGTGCCTCGCGGTCTTCGGCGAGGACGGCGGCGCGGTGGGTGAAGGCCGACCGGGTGGTGGCCGTGGACAGCGCGAACTCGGCGACGGTGAGGTCGGGCCGGGCGGCCACGTAGGCGTGCAGCTGTCGGGCCTGGGCCCGCAGTGCATCCGGCACGGTGCCCGTCACGGGGACCGGCAGCGGGCCGGCTGTCCCCTGGGGGTGCGCGGGCTCGTCCGTCGTGGTCTCCGCGGGCTGCTCGATGATCACGTGGGAGTTGGTGCCGCTGGCGCCGAACGCCGAGATTCCGGCCCGGCGCGGGCGTCCCGTACGCGGCCAGTCGGCCGCTTCCGTCAGGAGTTCGACGGCTCCGGCGGTCCAGTCGACGTGTGCCGACGGCTCGTCGATGTGCAGGGACCTGGGCAGCACGCCGTGGCGCATCGCCAGCACCATCTTGATCACACCGGCGACACCGGCGGCCGCCTGGGTGTGGCCGATGTTGGACTTCACCGACCCCAGCAGCAGCGGCAGTTGGGGGTCACGGCTCTGGCCGTACGTCGCCAGTAGCGCCTGCGCCTCGATCGGGTCGCCCAGGGTGGTGCCGGTGCCGTGCGCCTCCACGGCGTCCACGTCGGCCGGCGCAAGGCCCGCGTTGGCCAGTGCCCGCTGGACGACACGGCGCTGCGAGGGACCGTTCGGCGCGGTGAGGCCGTTGCTGGCGCCGTCCTGGTTGACGGCCGAGCCGCGCAGCACCGCGAGGACCTGGTGCCCGTTGCGGCGGGCGTCCGAGAGGCGTTCCAGAACGAGGACGCCCACGCCCTCGGACCAGCCGGTGCCGCCGGCGGCGGATGCGAACGGCCGGCAGCGGCCGTCCGGGGCGAGGGCCCCCATCTCCCCGAACTCGACGAAGTTGACCGGGCTGGACATCACCGTCACACCGCCGGTGAGCGCGAGGGAGCACTCGCCCGCCCGCAGGGCCTGGGCGGCCAGATGGAGTGCCACCAGGGACGACGAGCAGGCCGTGTCGACGCTGACGGAGGGGCCTTCCAGGCCGAAGGTGTAGGACACCCGGCCGGAGAGCAGGCTCGCCGACTGCGCGGTCTGCGCGTGGCCCAGCTGGCCGGCTTCGGGCCGGTAGTCGCCCGATCCGCCGCCGACGAACACGCCGGTGTCGCCGCCGCGCAGTTGGGCGGGGTCGATGCCGGTGCGCTCCAGGGCCTCCCAGGTGGCTTCCAGGAGGATGCGCTGCTGCGGGTCCATCACCATCGCCTCGCGCGGGGAGATCCCGAAGAATCCGGGGTCGAAGTCCGCGACGTCGTAGAGGAATCCGCCTTCGCTGGTGACGGTCCGGCCGCGGCCGTCCCGGTCGCCGTGCAGCAGTCGGTCCAGATCCCAGCCGCGGTCCGTGGGGAAGCCTCCGATGGCGTCGACTTCGCCCGTGACCAGCTGCCACAGGTCTTCGGGCGAGCGGACCCCACCCGGGTAGCGGCAGCTCATGCCGACGATGACGACCGGGTCCTCGGCGGTGTGGGAGTGGTGCGCCCGCACCGCCCCGCGGAGTTCTTCCGCTTCCTCGCCGAGGAGTTCGGCCCGCAGGTGGCCGGCGAGCGCCTCGGCCGTGGGGTAGTCGAAGACGAGGGTTGCGGGCAGCGTCAGGCCCGTCGCGGTGGCGAGCTGGTTGCGCAGGTCGACCCCGGTCAGCGAGTCGAAGCCGAGGTCCCGGAACGCCTGGCCGGAGGGTACGGCGTCGGCGTCCGCGAACCCGAGCACCGCGGCGACCTGGGCGCGGACGAGGGCCAGCAGGACCTCGGTGCGTTCCGCGTCGGGTCGGGCGGCGAGTTCGGCCCGCAGGCCGGTCGCGGGGCCCGCGGTGCCCGGCTCGGTATCGCCCGGCTCCGCCAGTGCCTCGTGGGCCTCGGGCAGCTCCGCGAAGAGGGCGCTGCGCCGGTTGCGGGTGAAGGCGGGCACGAACCGGTCCCACTGGACGTCGGCCACCGTCACCGAGGGGGTGTCGGTGCCGAGCGAGCGGGCGAGCGCGGTCAGGGCCCGGGCGGGGTCCATCGGGGGCAGCCCGTTGACCCTCAGGTGGGTGGCCAGACTGTCGGACTCGGTGTCGGCCCAGCCGCCCCAGGCGACCGTCACGGCAGGCAGTCCGCGGGTGCGCAACGTGCGGGTCAGGGCGTCGAGTTGAGCTCCGGCCGCGGCGTCGGCGGCCCGGCCGCCGGCACCCCAGGTCCCGGCGATCGAGGAGAAGAGGACGAACGCGTCCAGGGGACGGTCGCCGGTCGCCGCCTCGGTCACCTCCGCCAGGTTCGCCACGTCGGCGCGCAGCGCGGCCAGGGCGGCGTCGGGCTCCTCGGTGTCGGACGTCGTTTCGGCGTAGACGACGGCGGTCAGCGGTGCCTGTGCCGGCAGTGCGGCGAGTGCGGTCAGCAGTGCCTCGCCGTCGGTCGGGGCGCAGTCGAGCACCGTCACGGGTACGTCGAGGCCGTCGAGTGCGGCGTGGGCCCGTGCCGGGTCCGGTGCGGTGGGGTCGGCCAGCACCAGGTGCCGGGCGCCGTGTTCGGCGAGCCAGCGGGCGCAGTGTCCGCCGGTGCCGGCCGCCGGGCCGACGATCAGGACACTGCCGGTCGGCTGCCACCGAGTCGCCGGGCCGTCGTTGGTGGCGCGCACCAGTCGTCGCCCGAAGAGGCCGGAGGTCCGCAGCGCCACCTGGTCCTCGTCTCCGATGCCCGCGAGGACGGCCCGGAGCCTTTCGGTCGAGCGCCGGTCGAGCACCCGCTCCACGTCGACCAGGCCGCCCCAGCGGTCGGGGTGGTCCAGGGCGGCGACCCGGCCGAGTCCCCAGACGGTCGCCTGGGCGGGGCTGACCTCGGTCTCGGAGCGGCCCACCGACACCGCGTCGCGGGTGACGCACCACAGCGGGGCGTCGATTCCGGCGTCCGCCAGTGCCGCTATCGCCTCGTTCGGCCAGGCCGGTCCGGCAGGGACGGCGTCGGTGTACGGGGCCGCGAGCAGCGAGACCACACCCGCGAACTCGACGTCCTGTGCGGCGAGTTCGGCCAGCGGACCGCAGAGTGCGGCACGGTCGGTCGGGTCGGCTTCGACGATGACGGCCGACTCGCCGAGGGCCGCGAGGACGGCGGCGGTCCACGCGTCGGCGGCGCCGCCCGTCGGGACGAGCGCCAGCCACCGTCCGGTGAAGGTGCCGGACGCGGTGCCGGTCAGCGGGGTGAAGGTCACGCGGTAGCGCCAGCCGTCGACGGCCGAGCGTTCGACGCGCTTGCGGCGCCAGGCGGACAGCGCGGGCACGAGGGCCGACAGTGCGGCGTCGTCCAGTTCGAGGCCGTCCGAGAGCGACGAGAGGTCCGCGCGCTCCACGGCATCCCAGAACTCGGCGTCCACGGAGTCCCGCGGGCCGTTCTGAAGGTGCCCGGCGGCCCCGGCCTCCGGCCAGTACCACTCCTGCTGGAAGGGGTAGGTGGGCAGGTCCACGCGGCGGGCGCCGGTACCGGCGAAGATCCCCGACCAGTCCACCCCGACGCCCACGACGTACAGGTGGGCGAGCGCGGTGAGCAGCGCGGTTTCCTCGGGCCGGCCCTTGCGCAGCGCCGGAACGGCGGTCGCGGCACCGGCCAGGGTGTGCTGGGCCATCGCCGTCAGCACCCCGTCCGGACCCAACTCCAGGAAGACCGAGGCGCCTTCCGCCTCAAGCGTCCGCACACCGTCCGCGAACCGCACGGTCTCCCGTACGTGCCGCACCCAGTAGTCGGGCGAGCACACCAGTTCCTCGGCGGCGAGTTCCCCGGTCACGTTGGACACGAGGGGGATCTGCGGAGCGTCGTACGACAGCCCCTCGGCCACCCGCCGGAACTCCTCCAGCATCGGCTCCATCAGCGGCGAGTGGAAGGCGTGGCTCACCGTAAGACGCTGTGTCTTGCGGCCTTCGTCCGCCAACTCCCCGGCGATCCGCAGGACTTCGGCTTCGTCACCGGCGAGGACGACCGCCTCGGGGCCGTTGACCGCCGCGATCGACACCCCGTCGACCAGTCGCGGCCGGACCGCGCTCTCAGCGGCCTGGACGGCCACCATCGCACCGCCCGCAGGCAGCGCCTGCATCAGCCGCGCCCGAGCCGCCACCAGCGCACAGGCGTCCGCGAGCGAGAACACCCCGGCCACGTGCGCCGCCGCGATCTCACCGATCGAGTGCCCGGCCACGAAATCCGGCCGGACGCCGAGGGACTCGGCCAGTCGGAACAGTGCCACCTCGATCGCGAACAACGCCGGCTGGGTGTACCCGGTCTCGTCCAGGCCCTCCGCGCCGCCGAACATCACCTCCCGCAGCGGACGCTCCACCGCGTCCCCGGCCTCGAAGTGCGCCAGCACCTCGTCCAGGGCCGCCGTGAACACCGGGAACCTGTCGTACAACTCCCGGCCCATGCCCACCCGCTGGGCACCTTGGCCGGAGAACAGCAGGGCCAGTTTCCCGTCGGCCTCCTGGGCGACACCGCGTGCGAGTTCCCGTACGCCCGCTGCGTCGGCCGCGAGGACCGCGCGGTGGGCGAACGTCGAACGGCCGGTGGCGAGGGAGTGGCCCACGTCGAGCGGTGACGTGCCGGTCAGTGCCGAGACCTGCTCGATCTGTGCCGTCAGCGCGGCCGCGGACTTGCCCGACACCGGCCAGGGCACGAGGCCCGGCAGCGTGGCGGGCTCCGGTGCCACCCGTTCCTCGGTGTCCGGTGCCTGCTCGATGATGACGTGGGCGTTGGTGCCGCTGACGCCGAAGGCGGAGACGCCGGCCCGCCGGGCGTGCCCGGTCTCGGGCCACTCCTGCTGCTCGGTGACGAGCGCGACCGTGCCGTCGGTCCAGTCGACGTGCGAGGACGGGGAGTCGATGTGCAGGGTCTTGGGCAGGACGCCGTGGCGCATCGCCAGGAGCACCTTGATGGTGCCGGCGACGCCGGCGGCGGCCTGGGTGTGGCCCAGGTTCGACTTGACGGCGCCGAGCAGAAGCGGGTGTTGCCTGTCCTGCCCGTAGGTGGCGATGAGGGCGCCTGCCTCGATGGGGTCACCGAGGGTGGTGCCGGTGCCGTGAGCCTCGACGACGTCGACGTCGGCGGGAGTGAGGCGGGCGTCGGCGAGGGCCTGGCGGATGGCACGCTGCTGGGCCCGTCCGCTGGGCGCGGTCAGCCCGTTGGAGGCGCCGTCCTGGTTGACGGCGGTGCCGCGCACGATGCCCCATACGTCGTGGCCGTTGCGGCGGGCGTCGGAGAGCCGTTCCAGGACGAGGACGCCCACGCCCTCGGACCAACTGGTGCCGTCCGCGGCGTCGGCGAAGGGCTTGCACCGCCCGTCGGGGGCCAGTCCGCCCTGGACCGTGAACTCGGTGAAGGAGCCGGGGCTGGACATGACCGAGACGCCGCCGGCCAGGGCGAGGGTGCACTCGCCGTTGCGCAGCGCGTTGGCAGCCAGGTGCAGGGCGACCAGCGCGGAGGAGCAGGCGGTGTCGACGGTGACGGCCGGGCCCTCCAGGCCGAACGCGTAGGAGAGGCGGCCGGACATGACGCTGGCGGTGTTGCCGGTGGCGACGTGGCCGCGGAGGTCGGCGGTGCCGGTGCCCTGGCGCAGGAGCGTGGCGTAGTCCTGGCCGTTGGTGCCGACGAACACGCCGGTGCGGCTGCCGCGCAGGGTGGTCGCGTCGATGCCGGCGCGCTCGAACACCTCCCACGAGGTCTCCAGCAGCAGTCGCTGCTGCGGGTCCATGGCCAGCGCCTCGCGGGGCGAGATGCCGAAGAAGCCGGCGTCGAAGAGGCCGACGCCGTCCAGGAATCCGCCTTCGAGAGTGGCCGAGGCGCCCTGGGCGAGCGCGTCGAGGTCCCAGCCGCGGTCCGCGGGGAAGCCGCTGATCGCGTCCTCACCGCGGCTCAGCAGCCGCCAGAGGTCCTCGGGGGACCGTATGCCGCCGGGGAAGCGGCAGTTCATGCCGACGACGACGATGGGATCGTCGTCCGCCGCCCGACCGGCCGGGGCCGGGGTGTCGGTGTCCGACTCGGGCAGGGTGCCGAGGAGTTCGGCGAGCAGAAAGTCGGCGAGTGCGGTCGGGGTCGGGTAGTCGTAGACGAGGGTCGCGGGCAGTTTCAGGCCGGTGCCGGCCGTGAGGGTGTTGCGCAGTTCGACGGTGGTCAGCGAGTCGAAGCCGAGGTCGCTGAAGGCGCGTTCGGCGCCGATGTCCGAGGTGCCGGTGTGTCCGAGGACCGCGGCCACCTGGGTGCGTACCAGGTCCAGGACGAAGCTCGGGCGGGCGGCCGGGGAGAGTACGGCGAGCCGCTGGCGCAGGGCCGGTTCCCGTAGGGCGGCGTGCGCTGTCGCAGCGGTCGGCGTGGCTTGGCGCAGTTGTGGCAGGTCGCCGACGAGGGGGCTGGGGCGCGTTGCGGTGAACACCTCCGCGTAGCGCGGCCAGTCGATGTCGGCGAGGGTCGGCGTCGGGGCGCCGTGCTCGATCGCCCGCCGCAGGGCGGTGAGGGCGAGGTGGGGTGCCATGGGGACGAAGCCGCCGCGGCGGATCCGAGCCTGGACGCCGGTGCCGTCGGCCGCCATACCGGTCTCGGCCCAGGGGCCCCAGGCCACCGAGGTGGCGGGCAGGCCGTGGGCGCGACGCTGTTCGGCGAAGGCGTCGAGGAAGGCGTTGGCGGCCGCGTAGTTGCCCTGGCCGGGTGCGCCGAGGGTGCCGGCGACGGAGGAGAAGAGCACGAACGCGCTCAGTTCCTGGTCGCGGGTGGCCTCGTGCAGGTTGAGCGTGGCGGTGACCTTGGCGTGCAGGACCGCGGTGAACTGCTCGGCGGTGAGGGTGTCCAGGGTGCCGTCGGCGACGGTGCCGGCGGTGTGGAACACCGCGGTGAGCGGGTGCTCGTCGGGGATCGCGGCCAGGACGGCGGTCAGCGCGTCGCGGTCGGCGGTGTCGCATGCCGCGAGGGTGACCTCGGCTCCCAGCTCTTCGATCGCCGCGGCCAGTTCAGCGGCGCCGGGGGCGTCCGCGCCGCGGCGGCTGACCAGCAGCAGGTGCGGGGCGCCCGCCTCGGCCAGCCATCGGGCGACGTGTCCGCCGAGCGCGCCGGTGCCGCCGGTGACTAGCACGGTGCCGGTGGGGTTGAAGGTGCCTGTCCCGGGGGCCGGTTCGGCTCGGTGGTGGGCCAGGCGTCGGGCGAACGCCGCGGTGGCGCGCAGCGCGAGTTGGTCCTCGCCGCCACTGTCGGCGAGGACGGCGGCCAGGCGGCGCAGGGTGCTGCCGTCGAGCTCGTCGGGCAGGTCGATCAGGCCGCCCCAGCGCTGCGGCTGCTCCAGTGCGGCCACCCTGCCCAGGCCCCAGACGGCGGCCTGGGCAGGGTGGACCGGGTGTTCGGTGCGGTCCACGGCCACTGCGGTGCGGGTCACGCACCACAGGGGGGCCGCGATGTCCGCGTCGCCCAGGGCCTGGACGGCGGTGGCCGTCAGCAGCAGACCCGTGGTCGTGGTGGCAGTGACGTCCTGGGTGTCGTCGCCGGTGGTGGCCAGCAGGGACAGGACGCCCGTGAACTCGCCGTGTACGGCGGTCAGTTCGCGCAGCCGGTCGGTCAGGTCCCGGCGCTCCGGGGCGGTGACGACCAGGCGTACGGAGTCGGTGCCCAGCACACCGGCGGCCGCGTCGAGCCATCCCGGCTCGCCGTCGGCGGGTGCGAGCACCAGCCAGGTCCCGGTGGGGCGTGCGGTGGCCGGGGCGGCCAGGCGCTTCCAGGTGGTGCGGTAGCGCCAGCCGTCGACGGTGGAGCGCTCCCGGCTGCGGCGCCGCCAGGAGGAGAGGGCCGGGACGACGGCGGTGAGGGTGTCGTCGTCCAGGTCCAGCGACGAGCCCAGGGACTCCAGGTCCGCCCGCTCGACGGCCGACCAGAAGTCCGCGTCCGCCGCGTCGGCGGGGTGGGCGGGTGCGGTGGTTCCGGTGGCCGCCTCGGGCCAGTAGCGCTCGCGCTGGAAGGGGTAGGTGGGCAGGTCGATCCGGCGGGCTCCGCTGCCCGCGAACACGGCGTCCCAGTCGACCCGTACCCCGTGGAGGTGCAGGTGGGCCAGTGCCGTGGTCAGGGCCGGGGCCTCGGGCCGGTCCCGGCGCAGTGCCGGGACGGCGGTGGCGTCGGTCTCCTGGTCGGTGCCCTCGCGTACCGCGCCGCTGAGCACGGCGTCCGGGCCGAGCTCGAAGAAGGTGCGCACGCCGTGCTCGGTGAGATGCCGTACGGCGTCGGCGAAGCGGACGGTGCCGCGGACCTGTCCGGTCCAGTACTCCGGCGCGGCGAGTTCTTCGTGCGTGAGGAGCGCCCCGGTGACGGTGGACACCAGCGGCACGGTGGGTGCGTGGCAGGTGACGGAGCGGACGGCGTGGGCGAAGTCCGCCAGCATCGGGTCCATGTGCGGCGAGTGGAAGGCGTGGCTGACGCGCAGCCGCTTGGTGCGGCGGCCCTGCTCTTCGAAGTGCGCCGCCACGGCGAGCACCGCGTCCTCGTCGCCCGAGACGACCAGGGAGGTCGGGGTGTTGACGGCGGCGACCGCGGCCCGTCCCTCGTACGGGGTGAGCGCGGCGGCCACTTCGTCCTCGGTGGCTTCGATGGAAGCCATGGCGCCGCCCTGGGGCAGTGCGGCCATCAGCTGGCCGCGGGCGGCGACCAGGGTGCAGGCGTCCTCCAGGGAGAGGACTCCTGCGGCGTGTGCGGCGGCGAACTCGCCGATGGAGTGGCCCGCGACGTAGTCGGGGCGCAGGCCCCAGGACTCGGCGAGGCGGAACAGGGCCACTTCGAGGGCGAAGAGGGCAGGTTGGGTGTAGCGGGTGTCGTCCAGCAGCGCGGCCTCGGGTGAGCCCGGGGCGGCGAAGAGGATCTCCCGGAGCGGACGGTCGAGTTCGAGGTCGAAGCGGGTGAGTACGGCGTCCAGTGCCTGGGCGTAGACCGGGTGCTGGTCGTAGAGCTCGCGTCCCATTTCGGGGCGCTGGCTGCCCTGGCCGGTGAAGAGGAAGGCCAGCCGGCCGTGGTCCGGGCGGCCGGTGAGCAGCCCGGCGTCGGGGGTCGCGTCGCGCAGCGCGGTCAGGGCCCGGGTGAGGGTGTCGGGGTCGTCGGTGAGGACGGCCGCGCGGTGCTCCAGGGCGGCCCGGGAGGTGGCGAGGGAGAACGCGAGGTCGGTGAGCGGGAGTTGGGGGTGGTCAAAGAGGTGGGTCAGGAGCCGTCCGGCCTGGGCGCGCAGGCCCGCTTCGGTGCGTCCGGACAGGACCAGGGGGACGGGGGTGAGGTCGGCCGGGCGGGCCGGTGCGGTGGCCGTGTTTGCGCCGTCTGCCCCGTCTGCCTCGGATGCCCCGGATACCTCGGACCGGTCTGCCGGGGCCTGTTCGAGGATGGTGTGGACGTTGGTGCCGCTGAGCCCGAAGGAGGAGACGCCCGCGCGGCGCGGGTGTCCGGTGCTCGGCCAGGGCAGCGGCTCGGTGAGCAGTTGGAGGGCGCCGGAGCTCCAGTCGACGTGCGAGGAGGGCCGGTCGATGTGCAGGCTCCGCGGCACGGTGCCGTGGTGCATGGCCATGACCATCTTGATGATGCTGGCGACGCCGGACGCCATCTGGGTGTGGCCGATGTTGGACTTGACAGAGCCCAGCAGCAGCGGGTGCTCGGGGTCGCGGCCCTGGCCGTAGGTGGCGAGCAGGGCCTGAGCCTCGATGGGGTCGCCGAGGGCGGTGCCGGTGCCGTGTCCGTCGACGACGTCGATGCTGTCGGGGTCCACGTTGGCGTTGGCCAGGGCCTGGCCGATGACGCGCTGCTGGGACGGGCCGTTGGGCGCGGTCAGGCCGTTGGAGGCGCCGTCCTGGTTGACGGCGGAGCCACGGATGACGGCCAGGACCCGGTGCCCGTTGCGGCGGGCGTCGGAGAGCCGTTCGACGAGGACCAGCCCGACGCCTTCGGCCAGGCTCATGCCGTCGGCCTGGTCGGAGTACGCCTTGCACCGGCCGTCGGCCGCCATCGCGCGCTGCCGGCTGAAGCCGACGAACGCGCCGGGCGTGGACATGATGCTGACGCCGCCCGCGAGGGCCAGGGAGCTCTCTCCGTTGCGCAGGGACTGGCAGGCCAGGTGCAGGGCGACGAGGGAGGAGGAGCAGGCGGTGTCGAGGGAGACGGCCGGGCCCTCGAAGCCGTAGGTGTAGGAGAGCCGGCCGGACAGGACGCTGGAGATGGTGCCGGTGATCAGGTGTCCCTCGGCGCCTTCCGGGCTGGCGCCGGAGGCTCCGTAGTCCTGGTAGCTGGCGCCGATGAAAGTGCCGGTGCTGCTGCCGCGCAGGGTGGCGGGGTCGATCCCGGCACGCTCCATCGCCTCCCAGGAGGTCTCCAGCAGCAGGCGCTGCTGGGGGTCCATGGCGAGGGCCTCGCGGGGCGAGATGCCGAAGAAGGAGGCGTCGAATTCGGTGGCGTCGTGGAGGAAGCCGCCCCGGGTCGAGTAGGTGTGGCCGGCCCGGTCGGGGTCGGGGTCGTAGAGGCCCTCGGCGTCCCAGCCGCGGTCGGTGGGGAACTCGCTGGTGGCGTCGCCCCCCTCGGCGACCAGGCGCCACAGGTCCTCCGGTGAGCCGATGCCGCCGGGGTAGCGGCAGCTCATGCCGATGATGGCGAGGGGCTCGTCGTTGGCGGCGGCGGTGGGCGTGGCCGGGACGGTGGTGCCGGTGGCGGACCCGGCGAGGGATTCGCGCAGGAACGCGACGAGGGCGAGCGGGTTGGGGTGGTCGAAGACCATGGTGCTCGGCAGGGCCAGCCCGGTCACGGCGGCGATCCGGTTGCGCAGGTCGACGGCGGTCAGCGAGTCGAAGCCGACGTCGCGGAAGGCGCGTTGTTCGGAGAGCACGTCGGGTGAGGCGTGGCCGAGTGCGGTGGCGGCCTCGCCGCGGACGAGGTCCAGCAGGAGCCGGTCCTGTTCGACGACGGCCAGCCCGCGCAGCCGGGTGGCGAACTCGCTGCCGGAGTCCTTGGTCTGGCTGGCGTCGTCCTCGACGAGCCGCCGGACCTCGGGCAGGTCCGCGAAGAGCCGGGTGGGCCGCGCGGCGGTGAAGACGGGGTAGTAGCGCTCCCAGTCCACGTCGGCGACGGTCAGCAGCGTCTCGTCGTCGTCGAGGGCCTGGCGCAGGCCGGCGAGGGCCAGTTCGGGGTCCATGAAGACCAGTCCGCTGCGGCGGATCTGGCCGGGGTCGACGCGGCCGAGCTTGAGGTCGTCGGCCCAGATGCCCCAGGATACGGCCGTGGCCCGGGCGCCGCGGGCGCGACGGTGTTCGGCCAGGGCGTTGAGGTGGGCGTTGCCGGCGACGTAGGCGGCGTGGGCGCCGCTGCCCCACATGCCGGCGGTGGAGGAGTACAGGACGAAGGCGTCGAGGTCGTCGCCGAGGAGTTCGTCCAGGTGCCGGGCGCCGTTGACCTTGGCGTCCATGACCTTCGCGAAGTCGTCGAGGGTCGTCTCGTCCAGCGTCGCCAGCTCGATGGTGACGGCGGTGTGCACGACGGTGCGTACGGTGCGGCCCTCGGCCGTGAGCGCGGTGAGCATCTGGGCGACCGCGTCGCGGTCGGTCAGGTCGCAGGCGACGACGCCGGCCTCGCAGCCCAACTCGGCGAGTTCCCGGACGAGTTCGCCGGATCCGGGGGCCGCGGGGCCGCGGCGGCTGGTGAGCACTACGTGCTCGGCGCCCTGCTGGGCGAGCCAGCGGGCCAGGTGCGGGGCGAGGGTGCCGGTGCCGCCGGTGACGAGGGTGGTGCCCCTCGGCTTCCAGGGGCGGGCCGGAGCCGGGTCCGCGGGGGTGGCGCGTACGACGCGGCGGGCGAGGACGCCCGAGGCGCGGACGGCGAGTTGGTCCTCGCCGGTACGGCCGGTCAGGACCGCGGCCAGGCGCTCGGCGGCCCGCCGGTCCAGTTCCTCGGGCAGGTCGACCAGGCCGCCCCAGCGCTGTGGGTGTTCGAGGGCGGCCGTCCAGCCGAGGCCGAGGATCTGGGCCTGGTCGGGGCGGGTGAGCCGGTCCGCGCGGCCGGTGGAGACGGCGCCCTGGGTCAGGCACCACAGCGGCGCGTCGATGCCGGCGTCGCCGAGTGCCTGCACGAGCGTGACGGTCAGGGCCGTCGCGCGGCTGAGCGCCGGATGGTGCGGGCTCGGCTCCTCGGCCGCGGCCAGCAGGGACACCACGCCCGCGAGGTCCGCGGTGCCGTCGAGTTCCGTGAGGCGCGCGGCCAGGGTCGCGCGGTCCGTGCAGGCGTCGTCCAGGACGAGGGTGCGGGCGTCGGCGCCGTGCGCGGTGAGGGCGCCGACGAGGTCGTCGTCGGTGGTGCCTTCGGTGGTGACGACGAGCCAGGTGCCGGTCAGTGCCGCCGTGGGCAGGGTGGTCAGCGGCTGCCAGGTGGCGCGGTAGCGCCAGGAGTCGACGGCCGCCAGGTCGCGTCGGCGTCGGCGCCAGTCGGAGAGGGCCGGAAGGACGGGCTCCAGGGCGGCGCGGTCCAGGCGCAGGCGGGAGGCGAGGGAGTCGACGTCGTCCTCTTCCACCGCCGTCCAGAATTCCGCGTCCACCGCGTCCGCTGCGGGCCGGTCCTGGGACCGGTCGGGGATCGCCCACAGATGCTCGCGCTGGAATGCGTACGTGGGCAGCGGTACCCGGCGGGCGCCGGTGCCGGCGAAGACTGCGGACCAGTCGACGCCCGCGCCCCGGACGAAGGCTTCGGCGAGGGAGGTCAGGAAGCGGTCGGTGCCGCCCGCGTCGCGCCGGAGGGTGCCGAGCACCGCGGCCGCGCCGCCGGCTTCCTCGGCCGTCGCCTGGATGCCCATGGCGAGTACGGGGTGGGAACTGACCTCGACGAAGAAGCGGTGCTCCTGGGCGAGGAGTTCACCGATGGCGGGCTGGAAGCGGACGGTCTGCCGCAGGTTGGTGTACCAGTAGTCGGCGTCCATGCCGGTGGTGTCCAGCCAGTCGCCGGTCACCGTCGAGAAGAAGGGCACCTGCGCGGGGCGGGGGCGCACCGGCGCGAGGACGCGGTGCAGTTCGTCCCGTACCAGCTCGACCTGCGCGGAGTGCGAGGCGTAGTCCACGGCGATGCGCTTGGCCCGGACGTCCTCGGCGACCAGCTCGGCCTGTAGGGCGTCCAGCGGCGCGGTGGCACCGGAGACGACGGTGGACCGGGGGCCGTTGACCGCCGCGATCGACAGGTCTTCGTACCCGGCGGCCCCGGCGAGGCGCTGTTCGACGTCGGCGGCGGGCAGCGGGACCGACATCATGCCGCCGGATCCGGCCAGCCCGCGGGCGATGGCCTGGCTGCGCAGCGCGACGACGCGGGCCGCGTCCTGAAGGGAGAGCGCTCCGGCGACGGCCGCCGCGGCGATCTCCCCCTGCGAGTGGCCGACCACGGCGTCGGGGGTGATGCCGTGCGAGGTCCACAGTGCGGCGAGCGAGACCATGACGGCGAAGGAGGCGGGCTGTACGACGTCGACGCGGTCCAGCGTCGGCGCGCCGTCCACCTGGCGCAGCACGTCGAGCAGGGACCAGTCGACGAACTCCGAGAGGGCGGTGGCGCATTCGGTCAGGCGCTCGGCGAAGACCGGGGACTCGTCGAGGAGCCGCGCTCCCATGCCGACCCACTGGGAGCCCTGGCCGGGGAAGACGAAGACGGTCCTGCCGTCGGTGTCGGCCGTGCCCTGGACGACGCCGGGCGCGGAGCCGCCGGTGGCGAGGGCGTCGAGGGCCGCGCGCCGGGTCTGCTCGTCGGTGCCGACGACGACGGCGCGGTGGTCGAAGAGGGTGCGCGCGGTCACCAGGGAGTGGCCGACGTCGAGGGCGCCGGGTGCCTGTTCGTCGTCGAGGTGGGCGGCGAGGTTGGTTGCCTGGGCGCGCAGCGCGCCCGGGGTGCGGGCGGTCAGTATCCAGGGGATGGCGTCGCCGGCCGGGGGCACCGGCCGCTCGGGGGCCGCCTCCTGCGGGCGGGGGGCTTCTTCGAGGATGGTGTGGGCGTTGGTGCCGCTGATGCCGAAGGAGGAGACCGCGCAGCGGCGCGGGCGCTCGCCCTCCGGCCAGTCGGCGGGCTCGTGCAGCAGGGCGACGGTGCCGGGGGTCCAGTCGATGTGGCTGGAGGGGGTGTCGGCGTGCAGGGTGCGCGGCAGTGCTCCCCGGCGCAGGGCCAGGACCATCTTGATGACGCCGGCGACGCCGGCCGCCGAGATGTTGGACTTCACGGAGCCCAGCAGCAGCGGGCTCTGCGGGTCGCGGTCCTGGCCGTAGGTGGCGAGCAGGGCCTGCGCCTCGATGGGGTCGCCGAGAGCGGTGCCGGTGCCGTGGGCCTCGACGGCGTCGATGTCCTTCGGGGCCAGCCCCGAGTTGGCCAGGGCCTGGCGGATGACGCGCTGCTGGGAGGGGCCGTTGGGGGCGGACAGGCCGTTGGAGGCGCCGTCCTGGTTGATGGCCGAGCCGCGGACGACGGCGAGGATCTGGTGTCCGTTGCGCTGGGCGTCCGAGAGGCGCTCCAGGACGAGGATGCCGACGCCTTCGGCGAGGGTCATACCGTCGGCGCCGTCCGAGAACGCCTTGCAGCGGCCGTCTCCGGCCAGCGCCCGCTGCCGGCTGAAGGCGATGAACGGGTTGGGGTTGGTCATCACGGTCGCGCCGCCGGCCAGGGCCAGGGAGCTCTCGCCGTTGCGCAGGGACTGGCAGGCCAGGTGCAGGGCGACCAGGGACGAGGAGCAGGCGGTGTCGACGGTGACCGCCGGTCCTTCGAGGCCGAAGAGGTAGGCCAGGCGCCCGGAGAGCACGCTGGGGCTGGTGCCGGTCACCAGGTGGCCGGCGGAGCCGTCCTCGACGCCGAGGCCGTACTCCTGGTAGGTGGAGCCGATGAAGGTGCCGGTCGCGGTGCCGTGAACGTGGGTGGGGTCGATGCCGGCCTGCTCGAACGCCTCCCAGGTGGTCTCAAGGAGCAGCCGCTGCTGGGGGTCCATCGACAGCGCTTCGCGCGGCGAGATGCCGAAGAAGGAGGCGTCGAACTCGCCCGCGTCGTGCAGGAACCCGCCCTGGGTGGAGTAGGTCGTGCCGGGGTTGTCCGGGTCGGGGTGGTAGAGGCCGGTGTTCCAGCCGCGGTTGACGGGGAAGTCGGTGATGGCGTCGACGCCGTCGCTGACCAGGTCCCACAGCTGCCGCGGGGAACGGACGCCGCCGGGGAAGCGGCAGCTCATGCCGACGATGGCGATGGGCTCGTCGAAGCCCCCCGAGGGAACGGCCACGGGCGTGGCCGCGGCGCCGTCGGTGCCCAGGAGTTCCGCACGCAGGTGGCGGGCGAGGACGGTGGGGGTCGGGTAGTCGAAGACGAGGGTGGCGGGCAGGGCCAGGCCGGTGAGGGCGGCCAGCCGCTTGCGCAGTTCCACGGCGGTCAGCGAGTCGAAGCCGGCGTCGCGGAAGGCCCGCCGCTCCGAGATGGCGTCCGCGGAGTCGTGGCCGAGGGCGATGGCCGCCTCGGCACGTACCAGGTCGGCCAGCAGCCGCGTCTGCTCGTCCTCGTCGAGGCCCCGCAGGCGGGCGGCGAATTCGGGTGCGGCGCTCGCGTCCTCCGTGCGGGCGAGGGCCTGGACCTCTGCCAGTTCGTCGAAGAGGGCGCTGGGGCGGGTGGCGGTGAAGACGGGGTGGTAGCGCTCCCAGTCGATGTCGGCGACCGTGACGGTGACGTCCTTGTCGACGACGGCACGGCGCAGTTCGGTGAGGGCGTTCGCGGGCGCGAGGAAGCGCAGGCCGCGCTTGTGCAGTGCGTCGGTGACCGCCTCGTGGGTGGCCATTCCGGCCTCGGCCCAGGGACCCCAGGCCACCGAGGTGGCGGGCAGGCCGCGGGCCGCGCGGTGCTCTGCCAGGGCGTCGAGGTAGGCGTTGGCGGCGGCGTAGGCGCTCTGCCCGGCGCTGCCCCACACTCCGGCGATCGAGGAGACCAGGACGAAGAAGTCCAGGTCCTGGCCGTCCAGGAGGCTGTCGAGGTGGGCCGCGCCGAGCATCTTGGCGGCCATCGCCTCGGCGGCGGCGTCCAGGGGGGTTTCGGCCAGGGAGGCGTTCTGGCCGACGCCGGCCGCGTGCACGACGCCGGTCAGCGGGTGCTCCGGGGGTACGGAGGCCAGGAGTGCGGCGAGCGCGCCACGGTCGGCGGTGTCGCAGGCCGCGATGGTGACCTCGGCCCCCAAGTCCCGTATTTCTGCTGCCAGTTCGGCCGCTCCCGGGGCATCGGGGCCGCGGCGGCTGGTGAGGAGGAGGTGGTCGGCGCCGCTGCGGGCGAGCCAGCGGGCCGCCTCAGCGCCGAGCGCTCCGGTGCCGCCGGTGATGAGCACGGTGCCGCCCGCGGTGAAGGCGTCGGCGGGGGGCAGTTCGGCCTGCGGGTGGCGCACCAGGCGCCGGCCGAGCGCTCCGGTGGCCCGGAGGGCGATCTGGTCCTCGCCGCCCCGTGCGGCCAGCGCGCTGACGAGGTGCTGGGTGGCGGGGGCGTCGAGGGCGGCCGGCAGGTCGATCAGGCCGCTCCACAGCTGCGGGTGCTCCAGGGCGGCGACCCGGCCCAGTCCCCAGACCGCGGCCTGGAGGGGGTTGGTGAGCGGGTCGTCGGAGCCCGTGGTGACGGCGCCGCGGGTCAGCGTCCACAGCGGGGCGGCGAGGTCGATGTCGGCCAGTGCCTGGGTCAGGACGAGGCTCAGCGCGAGCCCGGTGGGCAGCTCGGCGCCGGCCTCGGCGCCGGGCCGGTCGGCGAGCGGGAGCAGGGACAGGATGCCGGCGAAGCCGCGGTCCTGCGTCCGTACGGCGTCGAGCCGGGCGGCGAGTTCGGTGCGGTCGCGGCAGGCGTCGTCCAGGGTGAGGGTCTCGAACTGGGCGCCGTGGCCGCGCAGTGCGTGCAGGATCTCGTCGCTGTCGATGCCGTCGGCGGTGACGAGCAGCCAGGTGCCGTCGAGTACGGGCGCGGCGGCCGCCGTCGCGGGGCGCCAGGCGACGCGGTAGCGGGTGGAGTCCAGCAGCGCCTTCTCGTGCCGGTGCTGGCGCCAGGAGGACAGTGCGGGCAACAGCGCGTACAGGGAGGCGTGCTGTTCGTCGCGCAGCCCGAGGAGAGTGGCCAGCTCTGCGGCGTCGCCGCGTTCGACGGCGCCCCAGAGTTCGGCGTCCGCGGGGTCGGCGGCGGCCGGCGCGAGGCCGACCGGGGCCGGTTCGGGCCAGTAGCGCTCGTGCTGGAAGGCGTAGGTGGGCAGATCGACCGGGTGTGCTCCGGTGCCGGCGAGGTACGCGGGCCAGTCGACGGCCGTGCCACGCACGTGCAGGCGGGCCAGGGCGGTGGCCGCACAGCGCTCCTCGCCGCGCCCGGCGCGCAGCAGCGGGACGATGTGCGCGTCCGCCGCGTCGCCGAGGGCTTCCTGGGCGGCGGCCGACAGCACGCTGTCGGGGCCGACTTCGAGGAAGGTGCCGGCGCCGGAGTCGTGTGCGGCGCGCAGGGTGTCGGCGAAGCGGACGGCGCCGCGGGCGTGCGCGACCCAGTAGTCGGCGGAGCGCAGTTCGTCGTCGGTGGCGGGTCGTCCGGTCAGGCCGGAGATGACGGTCACGTCCGGCGCGTGGTAGGTGAGCTCGGCTGCGACCTCGCGCAGCCCGTCGAGCGCGGGCTCCATGAGCGGCGAGTGGAAGGCGTGGCTGACCGTCAGGCGCTTGGTCTTGCGGCCCTGGGCGGCGAAGTGGGCGGCGATCTCCTCGGCGGCGGCCAGGTCTCCGGCGACCACGACGCTGTGGGGGCCGTTGACGGCGGCGAGGGAGACCTCGTGCTCGCGCCCGGCGAGCAGCGGCGCCGTCTCGTCCTCGCCGGCCTGGAGGGAGATCATCGCGCCGCCGGCGGGCAGCGCCTGCATCAGCCGTCCCCGGGCGGTCACCAGGCGGGCCGCGTCGGACAGCGAGAGGACGCCCGCGACATGCGCGGCGGTGATCTCGCCGATGGAGTGGCCCAGCAGCACGTCGGGGCGGATGCCCCACGTGCCCAGCAGCCGGTGGAGCGCGACCCCGACGGCGAACAGCGCGGGCTGGGTCCACTCGGTGTGGTCCAGCAGCGCCGCCTCGGGGCTGCCCTCCGGGGCGAACAGGACGTCCTTGAGGGGACGGCCCAGGTGCGGGTCGAGGGCGGCGGTGACCTCGTCGAGGGCCTGGGCGAACGCGGGGAAGCGGGCGGCGAGTTCACGGCCCGCGCCGGGGCGCTGGCTGCCCTGCCCGGAGAACACCACGGCCAGCTTGCCCGCGCCGCCGATCTCGCCCTCGGTGAGCGCGGAGCCGGGCCGGTCGGCGGCCAGGTCGGCGAGTGCACGCAGCAGTTCGTCGCGGTCGCCGGTGACGACGGCGCGCTGGTCGAAGGCCGTGCGCGTGGTGGCGAGGGAGAGCGCGACGTCGACCGGGTCGAGAGTGGGGCGCTCGTCGAGGAAGGACCGCAGGCGGGCGGCCTGGTCCCGGAGGGCCGCGCGGCTCTTGCCGGACAGCGTCCAGGGCACGACGGCCGGGGTGAGCGCCGGCTGTTCGCGCTGGTCGGGGGCGGCCGACGGCTCCTCGACGATGAGGTGGGCGTTGGTACCGCTGAAACCGAAGGAGGAGACGGCGGCGCGACGCGGCCGGCCGGCCTGCGGCCAGGGCGTCTCCTCGGTGAGCAGGCGCACCGCTCCGGAGCCCCACTCCACGTGCGAGGACGGCTCGTCGGCGTGCAGGGTACGGGGCAGCACGCCGTGGCGGATGTTGGACTTCACGGAGCCCAGCAGCAGCGGGCTCTGCGGGTCGCGGTCCTGGCCGTAGGTGGCGAGCAGGGCCTGCGCCTCGATGGGGTCGCCGAGGGCGGTGCCGGTGCCGTGGCCCTCGACCGTGTCGATGTCCGTGACGGACAGGCCGGCGGCGGACAGCGCCTGCCGGATCACCCGCTGTTGGGCGGGGCCATTGGGGGCGGTCAGGCCGTTGGAGGCACCGTCCTGGTTGACCGCGGAACCGCGGACCACGGCCAGGACCTGGTGCCCGTTGCGGCGGGCGTCGGAGAGGCGTTCCAGGACGAGGACGCCGACGCCTTCGGACCAGCCGACGCCGTCGGCGCCATCGGAGAACGCCTTGCAGCGGCCGTCCGGAGACAGGCCGCGCTGCCGGGAGAACTCGATGAGGGCGCCCGGCGTCGACATGACCGTGACGCCGCCGGCGAGTGCGAGGGAGCACTCCCCCGCGCGCAGTGCCTGCATCGCCCAGTGCATGGCGACCAGCGACGACGAGCAGGCGGTGTCGACGGTGACGGCGGGGCCTTCCAGCCCGAGCGTGTAGGAGATCCGCCCGGAGGCGACGCTCGGGGCGGTGCCACTGCCCTGGTGGCCCTCGAACTGTCCGCCGGAGAGGACCGTGGCGTAGTCGTTGTACATCACGCCCGCGAACACGCCGGTCCGGCTGCCGCGCAGGGACGCCGGGTCGATGCCCGTGCGCTCGATGGCCTCCCAGGACGCTTCGAGCAGCAGCCGCTGCTGGGAGTCGGTGGCCAGGGCCTCGCGGGGGCTCATGCCGAAGAAGGCGGGGTCGAAGTCGGCAGCGGTGTGCAGGAATCCGCCGAAGCGGGAGTAGGAGGTGCCGATGCGGTCCGGGTCCGGGTCGTAGAGCGCGTCCAGGTCCCAGCCCCGGTCGGTGGGCAGGCCCGAGATGGCGTCGGTGCCCTCGCTGACCAGCTGCCACAGGTCCTCGGGCGAGGCGACCCCGCCCGGGTAGCGGCAGCTCATGCCGACGATGACGATGGGGTCGTCGTGGGTGGCGGTGCCGGCGGCACGGGGAGCGCTGGTCGCGGTGACGGCTTCCGAGCCCATGAGCTCGGCGAGGATGTGCGTGGCGAGGGCGTCGACGGTCGGGTAGTCGAAGACCACCGTCGCGGCGGTGCGCAGGCCGGTGGCCGCGCTGAGCCGGTTGCGCAGTTCGACGGCGGTCAGCGAGTCGAAGCCCAGCTCCCGCAGCGGGCGCCGCGCGTCGATGTCGGCGGTGCTGGAGTGGCCGAGTACGGCGGCCACTTGACCGGCCACGAGGTCGAGCACGACCTCCCGGCGGTCGGTCTCCGCCAGCCGGGAGAGCTTCTGCACGAGGGTGACGGCGGTCTCCGAGGCCGAGACCACCGAGCGGCGGGCCGGGGTACGGATCAGGCCGCGCCACAGCGGCGGTACCGCGCCCTGGGCACCTTGGAGGCGCAGGACGGACAGGTCGAGCCTGGTCGGCAGCAGGACGGCGGCGTCCATGGCGGTGGCGGCGTCGAAGAGGGCGGTGCCCTGTTCCACGGTGAGCGCCGGGGTGCCCATACGGGCCAGGCGCGCGAGGTCCTCGTCCGACAGGCCGCCGGTCATTCCGGCGGTGGGCTCCCACGGGCCCCAGGCCAGGGAGAGCCCCGGCAGGCCCTGGGCGCGGCGCAGTTGGGCGAGCGCGTCGAGGAAGGCGTTGGCGGCGGCGTAGTTGCCCTGGCCCGCCGTGCCCACGGTGCCGGAGAGGGAGGAGAAGACGACGAAGGCGGCCAGGTCCAGATCCCGGGTGGCCTCGTGGAGGTGCCAGACGGCGTCGGCCTTGGGCCGCAGGACCGTGCTGATCTGCTCGGGGGTGAGTGACTCGATCACGCCGTCGTCGAGGGTGCCGGCGCTGTGCACGACGGCGGTGACGGGGTGCTCGGCGGGCACCCCGGCCAGCAGCCGGTCCACGGCGGCACGGTCGGCCAGGTCGCAGGCCGCGATGGCCACCTGGGCGCCGTGTTCGGTGAGTTCGGCCACGAGTTCTCGGGCGCCCTCGGCGTCGGCGCCGCGGCGGCTGACGAGCAGGAGGTGCCGTACGCCGCGCTCGGTGACCAGGTGCCGGGCCAGTACGCGGCCCAGGCCGCCGGTGGCCCCGGTGAGGATCACGGTGCCCTCAGGGGCCCATTCCGCAGTGGTCTGCGATGCCTGGGCACGGGCGAGCCGCGCGGTGAGCACGGCGGTGCCGCGGACGGCGGTCTGCGGCTCGTCCAGGGCCAGGGCCCGCAGCAGCGGCTGCGCGGCGGGCTCGTCGAGAGCGGGGTCGAGGTCCAACAGGCCGAAACGGCCGGGGTGTTCGCTCTGCGCGACGCGCACCAGGCCCCAGACGGCGGCGGCCACCGGGTCCGGCGCCTGTCGGGCGTCGGTGGCGACGGCGCCACGCGTGACGAAGACCAGCCGGGACCCGGCGTACTGCTCGCTGTCCAGCCAGCTCCGCAGGCATGCCAGGACGTGGGCGGTGCGGGCGTGCACGGAGGTGACGACCTCGTCACCGGTGTCGGCGTCCGCACCCGCGAGGGGGGCGAGTACCACGTCCGGTGCTCGGGTGCCGTCCGCGCCGGGCAGCGCCATGACGGTGAGGTCCGGCGACGAAAGCGCCCGCTCCAGGCCGAAGAGGTCCGGGCCGAGGACGCCGACCGAGGCGGGCGCCGTCTGCGGGGACTGGTGTGGTGCGGTCCAGCGCAGTTCGAACAGGGCTTCCCGGACGAGGGAGTTGGCGGCGCCGAACCGCTCGTCGGGCACCGGGCGCAGGACCAGCGAGCCGATGGAGGCGACGGCGGCGCCGGTGGTGTCGGCGACGGCGATCGCCACGGCGTCGTCGCCGGCCGGGGTCAGCTTCACCCGGACCGTCGTCGCCCCGCTCGCGTGCAACGTCACGTCCTGCCACGAGAAGGGCAGGCCGCCGCGGGCGTGCTCGCCCAGGTCGGCGAAGGCCGCGGCGTGCAGGGCGGCGTCCAGCAGGGCCGGGTGGATCCCGAACGACGCCGCGGAGTCGGCGTCGGAGCCGTTCGTGTCGGGCAGCGTCACCTCGGCGTAGACGTCGTCGCCGCTGCGCCAGGCGGCGTGCAGGCCCTGGAACAGCGGGCCGTAGCCGAAGCCGGTGTCGGCCATCCGATCGTAGAAGCCGTCGAGGTCCAGCGGCTGGGCGTCGGCGGGCGGCCAGGCGGTGGCGTCGAAGTCGGCGTGGTGCTCGCCGGCGACGAGGGTGCCTGAGGCGTGCTGGGTCCAGGGGAGTTCCTCCGGCCCGTCGGGGCGGGAGTGGACGCTGACGGCGCGGCGACCCGACTCGTCGGGGCTGCCCACCCAGACCTGCACCTGGACGCCGCCCTCCTCGGGAAGCAGCAGCGGGGCGGCCAGCGTGAGTTCCTCCACACGACCGCAGCCGGCCTCGTCCCCGGCGCGCACGGCCAGTTCCAGGAAGGCGGTGCCCGGCAGCAGCACCGTGCCGCGTACGGCGTGGTCGGCGAGCCAGGGGTGGGTGCGCCGCGAGAGTCGACCGGTCAGCAGCAGGCCGTCGGAGTTGGCGACCGACACGGCCGCCGTCAGCAGCGGGTGGTGCGCCGCGCCCAGGCCGGCGGCGCGCACGTCACCGCCCGTCGCGGGCAGGCTCTTGGGCCAGTAGCGACGGCGCTGGAAGGCGTAGGTGGGCAGAGCGGTGCGCTGGGCACCAGTGCCCTGGAAGTAGAGCTCCCATTGGACGGCCGCGCCGCGGGTGTGCAGGCCCGCCAGCGCGGCGGTGAGGGTCTCGACCTCGGGGCGGCCCGGCCGCAGCACGGCGAGCGTGGCGGGGATGCCATCGGCGAGGACGGCGTCGGCGGAGTCGGAGGCGCCGTCGGCGGTGCCGGTCGCAGCCAGGGAGTTCTGGGCCATGGCGGACAGGACGCCGTCGGGCCCCAGCTCCAGGAAGGTGGCGGCGCCGTGGCCGTGGAGCCAATCGACGGCGTCGGCGAACCGTACGGTGTTCCGGGCGTGGTTCACCCAGTACTCGGCGGAGGTCAGCTGCTCCACCGTGGCGAGGGTCCCGGTCAGGCCGGAGACGACCGGGGTGACGGGCGCCTGGGGGGCGAGCCCGGAGAAGACCGTGCGGAAGTCCTCCAGCATGGGGTCCATGAGCGGCGAGTGGAACGCGTGCGAGACGCGCAGCCGCTTGGTCTTGCGGCCCAACGCGCCGAAGTGCTCCGCGACGGCGCTGACCTCGTCGGCCCGGCCGGCGACGACGACGGCGGCGGGCCCGTTGACTGCGGCGATCGAGACGCGGTCCGCCCGGTCCGCCAGCAAGGGCAGGACCTCCTCCTCGGTGGCTTCGAGGGAGACCATGGCGCCGCCTTCGGGCAGCGCCTGCATGAGGCGGCCGCGGGCGAGCACCAGGGCCGCGGCGTCGGCCACGGTGAAGACCCCGGCCACGTGTGCCGCGGCGATCTCTCCGATGGAGTGCCCGGCGAGGAAGTCCGGCTTGATGCCGAAGGACTCGGCGAGCCGGTACAGCGCCACCTCGATCGCGAAGAGCGCGGGCTGGGCGTAGCCGGTCTCGTCGAGGAGGGCGGCCTCGGGCGTGCCCTCGGGGGCGAACAGCACGTCCTTCAGGGGCCGTTCGAGCCCCTGATCGAGGTGGCTCACGACCTCGTCGAGGGCGGTGGCGAAGGCGGGGAAGCGGGCGGCCAGTTCACGCCCCATGCCCGGCCGCTGGGAACCCTGGCCCGCAAAGAGGAAGGCGAGCTTGGACCGGGTCCGGGCGGTGTCCTGCACCAGGCCGGGAGCCGGCATGCCGTCGGCCAGCGCGGTCAGGGCGGCGCGAGCCCGGTCCAGGTCGGCTGCGGTGAACGCGGCGCGGTACTCAAGGCCGGAGCGGGCCGTGGCCAGGGAGTAGGCCACGTCCACGGGCGCGAGACCGGGGTGAGCCGTGAGGTGTTCGAGCAGCCGCGCCGCCTGGGCGCACAGCGCCTCGCGGGTGCGGCCGGAGACGAGCCAGGGGACGTCGCCGACCGCCAAGGATGCGTCGGCGGCCGGCGGCGCGGTGCCCTCCTGGTCGGCCTCGGGGGACGGGGCGGCCGGGGCCTCCTCCAGGATCGTGTGCGCGTTGGTGCCGCTGAGCCCGAACGAGGAGATGCCGGCGCGGCGCGGCTGTTCGCCCTGCGGCCAGGGGACTTGCTCGGTGAGCAGGCGCACGGCCCCCTGTGTCCAGTCGACGTGCGAGGACGGCGCGTCCACGTGGAGGGTGCGCGGGAGCAGGCCGTGCCGCAGGGCCAGCACCATCTTGATGACGCCGGCCATGCCGGCCGCCGCCTGGGTGTGGCCGAGGTTCGACTTGACGGAGCCCAGCAGCAGGGGGTGTTCGGCGTCCCGGCCCTGGCCGTAGGTCGCCAGCAGCGCTTGGGCCTCGACCGGGTCGCCCAGTGCGGTGCCGGTGCCGTGCGCCTCGACGACGTCGATCTCGTTGGCCGAGAGTCGCGCGCTGACCAGCGCCTGCTCGATGACGCGTTGCTGCGAGGGTCCGTTGGGCGCGGTCAGCCCGTTGGAGGCGCCGTCCTGGTTGACGGCGGAGCCCCGGATGACGGCCAGGATCTCGTGGCCGTTGCGGCGGGCTACCGAGAGGCGCTCCAGGACCAGGACGCCCACGCCCTCGGCCCAGCCAGTGCCGCCTGCGGAGTCGGCGAAGGAGCGGCAGCGGCCGTCGGCGGAGAGCCCGCCCTGGCGGCTGAACTCCACGAAGGTGGTGGGGCTGGACATCACGGTGACGCCGGCGGCCAGTGCCAGGGAGCACTCGCCCTGACGCAGGGAGTGGGCGGCCAGGTGCAGGGCCACGAGGGAGGACGAGCAGGCGGTGTCGATGGTGACCGCCGGGCCCACGGTCCCGAAGAAGTACGCGAGTCGGCCCGAGATGACGCTGGTGGTCGTGCCCGTCAGGGCGAAGCCCTGGACGTCGTCGTCCGGACCCACCCGGTACTCCTGGGGCATCGCCCCGACGAACATGCCTGTCCTGCTGCCCCTGACCGCCGCCGGGTCGATGCCGGACCGCTCGAAGGCTTCCCAGGAGGACTCCAGCAGCAGTCGCTGCTGCGGGTCCATGGCGAGTGCCTCGCGGGGGGATATCCCGAAGAAGGAGGCGTCGAACTCGGCAGCGTCGTGGAGGAATCCACCGGAGAACTCCCCCGCGTCCTCGGCCAGCTGCTCCCAGCCGCGGTCATCGGGTGAGGTCGTGATGCCGTCCCCGTCAGCGGCGAGCAGGGACCAGAGCTCTTCGGGGCTGCTTACGCCACCCGGGAAGCGGCAGCTCATGCCCACGATCGCGATCGGCTCGCGAGTCGCCGCCTCCAACTCGCCCACCCGCTGCCGGGAACGCCGCAGGTCGGCGCTGGCCCGCTTCAGGTAGTCGCGGAGTTTCTGTTCCTGATCCATGTTCGCCACGTTCCAACCCATCTCAAGACCGTCGGACAGCAGAGGATTTCGAGGGGGACAGCCGGCACTGGGGACTGCTGTTCCACAGCTACTGAGTTAGCTGCGTGCCCTGCACGAGGCAGCTCGACTTCCCGCACGCCACGCGCCCAGTCTCTATGGGGGTGACCATGGAATTCCGTAGAGTCGGCCGGGCCTGGGGCCGGCCGTGCGCAGACAGGCCGGAGGCGCCGCGGATGCTCGGCGGCACCCCCGGCGCCCAGTACCTCCTCGGCTCGCCCTTGGAGCAGTCCGGGTCGCAAAGGCAGACCTCGGCCCGCGTCCGCGCGGTGAACCACCAGAATGCGGGTAGGAGTGTTACTTGATGAAGTCCTCAACGACGCGGGGCGGCCAGGTCCCCACCGTCAGCGCCCCCATCGCATACGCGCGGGAGACCAGCGCCGCGCGGTTGGGAGCCTTCAGTTTCCGCAGCAGACTGGTGACGTGATATTCCACGCCATGTTGGCTGAGATACAGACGGGACGCCAGCGGAACCGTGGACAGGCCCGCCGCGATTCCCTCCAGAATTCGCGCGTCGATCTCGCTGAGCAGTTTCCTTTTCGGCGCCACCAATGCGTCGTCCGCCGAGCTCTGGCCCGACTGCATCACCACGAGGACGGCGGCCGGGGCGGGGCCGTAGCCGCTCACGGCGGCGGCCGTGAGGCTGCCGGTGAACACGTCGCCGGTCGGCCGCAGCGCCACCACGTTCGTGGCGAAGCGGTCCCGGCGGCCCTCCAGGAGCCGCTCGAACTGCCGCATGAGCGGCTGCCGCACGCTGGGGTGCACCAGATCGCGGAAATTACGCCCGAAGATGTCGGGTGCCGCCGTCGAGGAATCGGAGGGGGGAGGGGCCAGTACATCGACGGAAGGTGCGGCGGGGGTCGCGAAGTGACGGAAGAAGTCCTGATTGGCCTGACGGATCGTCAGTGCCGGATCCAGTACGGATATGCACACGCTCGGCCACTCCTCCCCTCGGACCGCCGCACCGGTCGCGCCGACCGTACTGTGGCCTGCCGAAAATTGCAGAGAATCCACCAGAGCAGGAAGCATCAAGGGACTGACATCCTTTCCAACCCCCGTATGTGAACCAAAAATCAAGAGACATCGAGCGAGAAGGAGAGAACCGGAGAATGAAGCGGGCCACGGGAACCGAGGGCCGCCCGGAAGCTGCCGGAAAGAAATTCCGAACTCCCCGACACAATTGACACTAAGGACCGATCTGAACAAGCGTCAACGTTGACCCGTGCCCCACCCCTAATCCTGTGGTCTCACACTCCCGCACGGTACGGTCCGCCTCGACCTTTCGGCTCCCCGAACACTCCGAACTCCTACCGCCGGTATCCCCCGCACCGTAAGAGACGCTCCTCACGACGCACTCAGTGCGACCCGAGTGCGCTCTGGCCTGCGAGCAGCTCCCGCCGCCCTGAGACGCCCAACTTCCGGTAACACGACGTCAGGTGCTTCTCCACCGCGCGGGTGCTCACGCCCAGTTCATCGGCGATTTCCTGATTGGTCAGACCCCGGCTCACCAGGGAGACAACCTTGCGCTCGCCTTGGGTGAGCGGTGCCTCCTGGCTGGGGGCGGCGGTTCCCAGGGCCGCGCGTGCGCGCTCAGTCAGCCAGGGGGCGCCGCAGGCGGTGGTGAGATCAACGGCCTCACGCAGCACCGTCCTCGCCTCCTTGCCGTTTTCCAGAGTTCGACCCAACTGGAGCAACGTACGGGACAGCTCAAGCGTGTTGGCGGACGTGCGAAGGATCTCGGCGGACTCGCGCAAGGCGGATTCGCCGTCTCCACCGGGCAGGAGGGCGTTCAGGCGCAGGGCACGGCCGAGAGCGGCGGGAGCCGCCCACTGCCGGGCCCAGGTCAGTTCCTCCTTCGCCAGGGCCAGAGCCGGCCGGGTCTCGCCCAGCCGGTGGTGCAGGACGATGGCGCGGGGCCGCCAGGGGAAGAGGACGGAGTTGCGCCAGCCGGCCGATTCCAGTTGGCGGCCGCAGGCCAAGAGGACTTTCAGGGCGGCGGCGCCGCGGCCGCGGCGGGCGACGAGCGAGGCCTTGAGGAGTTGTCGGATGGCCGTCATGGCGAGGCTGGCCGGCCAGCACCTCCCGGGGTCCTCAAGGAGACGTTCGATCAGCTGGATGTTGCCGGACTCCATGGCCACCGCGGCCCGGACGAACGTGGTCGGCACGCGCCAGTCCTCGTCGGACAGTCCGGCGGCCCGGTCGGCCTGTTCGCGGGCCTGGGTAAGGCGCCCACAGGCGAGCTGGATCAGGGCGTTCTCGGCGTGCACCCCCGCATGCGGGCGCTCGGTGTGCTGCTCGCAGGACAGGCGGGTGTTGATGCCTTCCACCGCGTCGGCGGCGTACAGGGCCACCGCGACCAGCGGTAGTGCGATGCGGGCGGGTTCGGAGGTCACCGGCTCGCATTCCAGGATCTGTCCGGCCAGGGCTGCGACCTCCGGTGCCGGCAGGGCACTTGAGAGGACCCCCGCATTGTTCAGGACGGCCACCAGTTCGCGGGCGCCGCCGGTGTCCAAGGGGGGCGGGGTGCCGAGTGAGCGCAGGCGTTCCACCGCGCCGGTCAGCTCCGCCGGGTTCTCGTGCCCGGCCTGCCACAGGCGCGCTTCCAGGCGCAGGGCGATATCGCTGGGACACCTCTGGCTCGGCTCTGTGGGCTCGAAGTCCTCGGAGACGTTGCGCAGCAGGTCCGCCGCCGAGGAGGTTGCGTCGCCGAGGAAGCTGGGCGGGATGAGCAAGGTAGCCGCGGCCCGGTCGGTGGCCGACGACAGCAGGCGGACGGCCTGGCTGATGTGGCGTTCGCAGGCGGCGGGGTCGATGCCGCGTTCGGCTTTGGCCAGGTCGATCAGCAGGCGCGCGCGTTCGCCGTCGCCCGCGGTGCTCTCCAGCAGGGCGCGCCGCAGGTAGCGGGCGGCGGCGTCCGGCGCACTGCGGCACAGCGCGGCGTCCGCTGCCGTCCGTAGCACCCCTATGGCCCACGGACGCCGGGTGTCGATGACCCCCATCAGCAGGTCCGCGACGTGTTCGGCCGGGCGGCCGGCCTGGTGGAGGATTTCAGCCGCGGCGTCCCGGGAGCGTTCCCGTTCGGCGATGGTGAGGGCGGAGTCGACGGCGTGGCATACGACGTCGTGGAGGAAGCGTGGGGTGTCGTCGTGGGGGGCGAGCAGGCCGAGGCGGTGCAGGGCGCGCAGGGCCCGCTGGTAGCCGATGGTGTCCAGTCGTGCGTGGCGCCGGACGAGTTCGGGCTCGCCGTGGTCGCCGAAGGCAGCGATGGCCGCGGCCAGGTCGCGTACGGGGGCGGGCTGTGTGTGGAGGCAGCTGGTCAGCCGGTCGCGGAGCTGGGCGGGGCACAAGGTGCGGGCCTGGTCGGCCTGTTCGGCGGTGGGGCGGTGGCCGTTGAGAGCCTGGTCGCGCAGGACGGACTGGAGGAAGAGGGGGTTGCCGGCGCAGGTGTCGTGGCAGGCGAGGGCGTAGCTGTCCTCGGCGGGTTCGCCCAGCTGGTGGTGGATCAGGGCCCGAGTGCCGTCGAGCGAGAGCGGGGCGGGGCGCAGGATGTCGGCGGCGTCCGCCAGGTCGCCGACGAGCGGGTGCCGGGCTCGGGGCTCGCCGTCACGCAGGGTGCACACGAGGGCGGCGCGCATCCCGTCCGTGCGCCGGGTCAGGTAGGCGAGCCAGCGCAGGGAGGGAAGGTCGACCCACTGCAGGTCGTCGACGAGGAGGAGTACGGGGGTGGTGGCGCAGGCTTCGGCGAGTATCGACCGCAGGCCGTGCAGGACGGCTTCGGAGGCGGGGACGTTGTGGTCGCCGGGGGTGGGGAGGTCGTCGGGTAAGAGGGGGCCGAGGAGCTGGTGGACGATGCCGAAGGCGAAGTCCTGCTCGACAGGGGCGGCGTTGGCCCGTAACACCCGTAAGTTGTCGGGGGGAGGGGTGCCGGCCTCGTCGAGGAGGGAGGACCGGCCGATGCCCAGAGGGCCGGTCACCAGCAGTACGGAGGAACGGCCCGCCTGTGCCTGACGCACTGCGGTGCCGATCCGGGCCAGTTCGGATTCCCGCTCAAGCAGCATCGATCATGTCCTTTTCATCGGCCTGCTCCGCGCACGGAGCTCCTGGCGTGAGGTGATGCGCAGCTTCTTGTACGTGCTGCTCAGCCGCAGCTCGACGGTGCGCCGGCTCACCGAGAGCTGTTCGGCGATCTCGCGGTTGCCGAGGCCGCAGCGGGCCAGTTCGGCGGTCCGCCGCTCGGCGGGTGAGAGGACGGCCCACTCCTTGGGGAGGGTGGAGTCGTCGTCGGGCGTGGCGGTCTGTTCCAGCCGGGTGGCCAGCCACCGCGCGCGTTCGGCCAAGCGGCTGGAGATGTGTGTGACGGTGTGGCGGGACAGTTCGGTCAGCAGACGGGCCGCGGTGGTGCGGTCGCCGTTGGTGGCCTCTTCCGTGGCGATGTCGGCCAGGGCCGAGGCATAGGCGAGCTGGTTGGGCCCGCGAGGGACGGGGGTGAATTCGCGGGGTCCGGCGGCCGGTTCGTGCGGGGCGAGGGATTCGGCGCACAGTTGGGCCAGGCCCAGTGCGCTCGGGGCGCCCCAGCGGCGGGCGAGGGTGAGGTCCTCGCAGATCAGGCGCTGGGCCTGTTCCCGGTCGCCGAGGGTGAGACAGGCTCTGGCGGCCAGCGAGCGCCACGGCAGCACAGCGGGGTTGATCCACTGTCTGCGCAGCAGCCATCTTCCGGTCTCTTTGAGCAGTTCGACGGCCTCGGCCCAGCGTTCTTCGTCGATGGCCACGCGGGCGCGAGTGAACACGAGGAAGGGCCAGTGGACGCCGCATTCGGATCCGGGCGGTGCCGGGGCGTCGTACAGGGCACGGGCCTGGTCGCGTTGGCGGGTCTCCAGGGCGATGGCGGTGCGTACGGCCATGTGGTGCGGGACGGCCAAAGGGTGCCAGGCAGCGGCGGGCAGCGCCCGTTCGGCACCGTCCACCGCGCGTTCGGCGGCGTCCAGGCGGCCGCCGCGCATGTGCAGTTCGGCGTGCAGAACCAGCGCGCGGGCGAGCGTGGGGCGGCGGTGGCGGCGGCGCAGTTCGGCGACGATGGCGGCGAGGTGGTCCTCGGCTTCGGTGGCGGCGTCGGTGAGCCAGAGTGCTCTGACGGCGACCAGGCGGGGGATCACGGGTGCGTCATGGCCTGCTTCCAGAGCCCGGCGAGCCAGCTCCGCAGCCTGTTCGCGGTACTCGCCGCGGGCGGCGAGCTGCCCGGCGCGGAGGCCGGCCTGAGCGGGGACGAGGGGGTGTTGGGGCAGGGCGGGGACACCGGCGGCGGGAACGTCGGCGGCCTCGGGCCCGGCCTGGGCGGCGTACCAGTACAGCGCGATCAGGTCGTCGCGCTCGCTGCCGTGGGCGGTGGCCAGGGCCTGGGTGGCGACCCGGCTGCCCCAAGCAGCGTCGCCGCGGGCCAGGCCCATGTCCAGAGCCTGCAGGCGCAGTTGGGCCCAGCGTTCACCCTCGCCCGGGTTGTTGGCGACGGTGGCGAGCCTGTGGTCGCTCGCTTCGGGGGAGGTCATGGCCTCGACGCCGGCCAGGTCGAGGCTGGTCTGTGCGCGCTGAGCGGGGTGCTGGGGCTCGTCGAGGGCGCGGTTCAGCCAGGCGGCGGCCCGGGCGAACTCACTGCGGCGCATGGCGGCGCCGAAGCTGCCGTGCAGGGCTTGGACCGCCCAAGGCTCGCCGATGGGGGGTGCATGGAGGAGGAAGGCGGCGATGTCCTCGTCGCCGGCGCCGGTCCGGTGGGCGAGGTGGGCGGCGCGGGCATACAGGGCGGCGCGTTCGTCGGTCGGCGTGTCCTCCAGGATGCGGGCCCTGACGACGGGCAGGCGGATGCGTTCGTGGGGGCCGTCGGGAACGGTGAAGCCGGCGGTTTCCAGCGCCGCGCGCAGCTGGGACTCTCGTACGGTGCGCAGCCCGGCCAGGGAGGAGATCAGGGTGAAGTCCAGCAGGTCGCCGCCGACGGCCAGCGCGCGCAGGACGGCGGTGGCCTCGTCGGTCAGGCCCCACAGGGCGCGCCCGGCGCGCTCGCCGATGATGCCGGTGATCAGAGTGTGCAGCTGCGGGATGAGGTCGGCGGTGGGGCGTTGACCGGCGTCTGCCAGGCAGTGCAGTGCCGCGTGCAGTACGGCGGGGCTGCCGTGGGATAGCCGGGCGGCCGCGGCGGCGAACGGCTCGTCGCAGGGGGCGCCGAAGATCATTTCAGCGAGGGCGGCGACCGCGCGGGGGCTCAGCGCGCGGACGGTGAGGTGGCGGGTCAGCCGTGCGGAAGGGGCGGTGTCGGTCAGCCAGTCGGGGCCGTGCGGGTCGGTGCCGGTACGGCCGACGAGCAGTACAAGGGGGAAGCCCGCGGACAGGCGGCGCACCATGGCCTGTAGCCAGTGCAGGGAGGCCGGGTCCAGCCACTGCGCGTCCTCCACCGTCACGAGTGTGGGTGTGCGGTGGGTGGTGTGCAGGAGTTCGAGGAGGCCCGGCAGGCCGTCCGGCTCGCGGTACTCGCGCAGTACCCGAAGCGCGCGTTCAGTCACCTCACCCAGCTGGGTGAGAAGCTGGATGACGGCTCCGTGCCGAAGGTCGCGTTCGGCCGGGGAGCCGCTGACGCGCAGGACGCGTACCGCGCGCTCCTCGGCGAGCCGGGCGGTCCAGCGCAGCAGGGCGTTGTGGCCGAAGCCGGGGCGGCCGGTCACCGAGACGACGGCAGGGTGGCCTTCGCCGAGAGCGGCCACCACCTCCGTCAACTCTGCTTGCTCCTGCTCGCGTTCGAGCAGAGACGAGTCGGTGCGTCGACGCCCCGCCCACAGGAACCCAGCGTATGGCTGTTCGTCGTTCAGTCCCGCCACAGACGCCTCCTCGGTCCGCTCACCCGAAGCCCTGTCCGCCTGGCCGCGGTGCCGACCGTGGCGCCCGAGCTCCGCGGCCGCCCGAGGAGCGGAGAACCTCGGCGAGCTGTGCGCGCTCGGCGACGCCCAACTTGCGGTACACGCTGGTCAGATGCATCTCGACGGTGCGTAGGCTGACGTACAGCGACTGCGCGATCGAGCGGTTGCCGGCGCCGCCGGCGGCGAGACTGGCGACCTTGCGTTCCATGCTGGTGAGCAGGTCCAGGGGCGATCCGGTCATCTTGCGCATGCGGCCACCCGCGGCCACCAAGGTGGCGCGAGCATCCTGACCCAGCGCGAGGGCGCCGCAACGCTGGGCGAGACCGGCCGCGGCACGCAGGTGCTCGCGCGCGGCGGGTCGGTCGCCGTCCGCCAACAGGACCTTTCCCAGGACGAGTTCGGCGCGGGCGTGCTCGACGCGGGCCGGTGAGGAGGCCAGTTCGCGCACCGCTTCGCCCAGCAGTTCCACGCCGCCGTCACCGGGGGTGGCCACGCCGCGGGCCAGGGCGGCCAGGCCGAGGACGCGCGGGGTGCCCCACTGTCGTGCCAGCCGGGTGCCGTGCGCGGCGGGCTCCTGGGCCTCTTCCGCGCGGCCCAGCTCCGCGAGTACACAGGCCGCCTCCACCCACCAGGGCAGGTATGCCGCGTGGTGCACTTCGGCCTCCTCCAGTGACCTGCCGCACTCACGGAACAGTGCCAGTGCGCCCTCCGCGTCCCCCAAGGCGCGGCGGGCTCGGCCGTGGGCCATCAGGTAGCGGTGGTGGGTCCACACGTACTCCTCACGCCGGCCGGGCTCGATGCTGGTCAGCAGCGCCTCGGCGGACGCGGCCTCGCCCCGGTCCACCAGTACGCCCGCCAGGGCCAGGCGCGGCAGGACCATGACCTCGCCCCACCGTTCCGCGCTGCTGATTCGGACCGCCGTACTGGCATCCGCGAGCGCGTCCGGGAGCGCTCCCAGGCCGTGCTGGATCCCGGCGCGGATGGAGAGGGCCAGGGCATAGGTCCATATGGCGGAGTTCTCCCGGCCGTGGCGCAGGACGCGGTCCAGCGCGCGAAGCGCGTCATCGGTGCGGTCGGCGAGGTCGAGGACGATGGCGGAGTTGATCAGGGACCAGCTCTTCAGCGGCAGTTGGGGGCAGGAGCTGGCGCGCAGTGCGCGATTCACGGACGGTTCGGGGGGTTGGTCGTCGAGTGCCGTCAGTACGGCCATGGCCGCCAGCTTCTGGCACTGGGCGGGGGTGTCGCCCTCAGGCAGGGTCATCGCCGCGGCCCGCTTCCGTGTCGCGGCGAACGTGCTGCGGCCGTGCGAGCCGACGATCAGGAGCACCGACTCGACGAGCGTCCGCAGTTCGCGGTCGGCGGGCAGGGGGTCGGGGCCGAGTTCGGCGTCGAGCGCGTCCAGGACGTCTTCGAGGATGTCCAGGGCGACGGAGATCTCGCGTGCGGCCAGGCCGGTCGTGCCGAACTGCGCGGCGATCCGCGCCCGGGTGCGTACGTCGACACCCGGCGCCAGCGCTTCGCGGAGCAGGCCGATGGCCTCGGGCGGGGCGGTCTCGGCCAGTGATCTGGCCAGCCGGAAGCGGACCTCCACGCTGTCGGGGTCCACTTCCAACACCCGGTACAGGTAGCGGGCCGCGGCTTCCGGGGCGCCGAGCTGCTCGGCGCGGGCCGCGGCTTCCAGCAGCACGCCGGGCATCCATGGTTCGGGGATCGAGGGCACGTGCAGGAGGTGGTCGGCCACCTCTTCGGCGGGTCGGCCCGCGTCGCTCAGCAGCAGGGCTGCCCGTGTGTGGAGGCTCGACAGCGCTTGGGCGTCCAGGGGCGCCAGTACCGCGGCTCGCACCGCGCCGTCCGCCAGGTGCCGGCCACCGGGCACCAGCAGTCCGGCCTCGCGCAGCACCGTCAGCGCGTCCGCGACGACGTCGGCGGGGACGGCGGCCAGGGCGCCGACGTGGTCGGTCCCGCTCGCGCCGAGGACCGCCACCGCCCGTGTGACCTGTTCGACCCAGGGTGGCCGGCGGTCCAGGAGTTCGCGTGCCCAGGACGCCAGGACGCGACCGCCGGTCTCGGCGATCCGGTCGGCACCGCCCGCGTCCGGACCGGTGCCCTCGGCACGCAGTTCGCGCAGCAGCCGGCCCAGAAGGCGGGGGTTGCCGCCGGTCGCGGCCCGCGCGCGGGCGAGGAAGACGGGGGCGGCGGGTGCCGGGAAGAACCCGCGGACGATCTCCGCGACATCCGGCTCGGTCAGCGGTCGCAGGCGCAGCGTCGTCGTACGGCGGTGGGTGGCCAGGTCTGTCAGGGCGTGGTGGGCCGGGGTGCGGCGGGTGAGGGCGGCGGCCTCGGCCTGCTGCGTGAGGACGACGAGCAGGGGGAGGCCGCCGGACCGGCGCAGCAGGAAGTCCAGCCAGCGCAGGGAGAGTTCGTCGCAGTGATGGATGTCGTCCAGGGCCAGGACGAGCGGGCGGCGGCTCAGCATGTCCAGCACGAGGCGGTGCAGGCCGTGGAAGGTGTGCTGGACAGCCGGGGCGTGCGGCGACTCACCGGCCGGCGCGCCGGGGGTGAGGGCGGGCAGGGCGTGGCGGGCGGCTCCTTCAAATGGGGCGCCCTGTGCGATCGAGCCGAGCAGGGCGCGTACCCCGCTGAATGCCGCGCTCGACGCACCCTCCTCGCAGCTGGCCTGCAGAACCGTCGCGTGCCGACCGGCCTGCCCACTGAGGAAGGCGTGCAGGAGGGCGGACTTGCCGATTCCGGCCGGGCCGGTCACGACTACCGAGCAAGCGCGCCCGGAACGCGCATTGCGGGCACAGCGGTTGAGCTCGCGCACGACGTCGCCTCGGCCGACCAAGGCGCCGCCTAAGTCAGAATCTACGCTCTGGCTCCGCACCCTGGGACTCCTCGCACCTCGGAGACACAACGCATGTGACGGACATCACCACATCGCACCAAAAATCACTCTAAAGGGTGATGTCCGACGTGCGCCAGAGTACATGATCTACGGAACCCCTGGCCAGCAACTCTCCTCGTCACGCGGGCTCCACGTCCGCGGAACTCCTTCCGCGGCGGTCGTCGTGGCCCTGCTGCCTCCTCCTGGCGATGGTGCCAGACCGGTCCGCCGGGATACGGCGGTCGGTCGCGGCCTTGTGTTGCACACACCCATTCCACAGGGAGAACTACGCGAAATCCCGTAGTGTCCTTGGCGCCGCGTGGCGGCGCGGTCGCCGTATCGAAGTGGTACGGGATACACCCGGGCACACTCCGTGCGCCGAGGTATCCCGTGGGCGCGGGCGGACTACCAGCTGCCGGCCAGCAGCAGATCCCCGTACTCCCGCTCGCGGGATGCCTGGCGCAGATCGGAGTCGACCATCATGCGCATCAGTTCGGGGAAGTCGACGGTGGGCTCCCAGCCCAGCTGGGTGCGGGCGCGCTCGGCGTCCGCACAAAGGATTTCCACCTCGGCCGGGCGCACCAGCGAGGGGTCGATGCTGACGTAGTCCTCCCAGTTCAGGTTCACATGCTCGAAGGCGATGCGGACGGCGTCGCGGACCGAGTGCATCTGGCCGGTGCCGATCACGTAGTCGCTCGGCTCGTCCTGCTGCAGCATCAGATGCATGGCGCGGACGTAGTCTCCGGCGAAGCCCCAGTCGCGCACGGCATCGAGGTTGCCCAGGGACATCTTGTCCTGGTAGCCGAGCTTGATACGGGCTACCGCGAGGGAGATCTTCCGGGTCACGAACTCCGCTCCACGGCGCGGGGATTCGTGGTTGAACAGCATGCCGGAGACCGCGTACATGCCGAAGGACTCACGGTAGTTGCGGGTGATGAAGTGCCCGTAGGTCTTCGCCACGCCGTAGGGGCTGCGCGGCCGGAAGATGGTGGTTTCGCACTGCGGGGTCTCGGCGACCTTGCCGAACATCTCCGACGAGGACGCCTGGTAGAAGCGGATCTGGCTACCGTCGCCGTTGCGCGAGCCGTTCAGGCCGCTGACCATGCGGATCGCCTCGAGCATGCGCAGTACGCCCATGCCGTTGATCTCGGTGACGAGTTCGGCCTGCTGCCAGGACATCGGCACGAAGGAGATCGCGCCGAGGTTGTAGATCTCGTCGGGCTGCACCTTGTCGACAGCTGATACCAGGCTGGCCTGGTCCATCAAGTCACCGTCGACGAAGGACAGATCGGAGACGAGCCGGCTGACCCGCGACTTCCGGGGATTCGCCTGACCCCGCATCAGGCCCCACACGTGGTACCCCTGCGCGAGCAGATGCTCGGCAAGATAGGAGCCGTCCTGCCCGGTAATTCCGGTGATCAGCGCACGCTTGGACATCTCATTCCTTTCCTCCGCACAGAACAGACCGCCCAAACGCAGAGCCGAGTCTGCTACTTGAAATGTTGGCCACTCAAGCTGTTGGCCACTTGGTGTCGAATGGCGTCGAAAAAACCGCGGTCCGGACGCCGGGTAAGCGCACGCTTCCAAGCGGCCGGTCGTGGTGTCAAGAAATTCCGGGAACACTACGGAATTCCGGAGTCCCCACCAGCGTCATTTCTTGGCCTGTGCGGGAGGCGGCGCCGCATCCGGTACGGCCCGCGGCACCCCGCCACCGGACACTACGAATTTTCCTGTGCCAGGTGCGCTGCACTTTCCGGGTGTGCCCCGCCCAGGCCCGGTGGGCGCCTCATCCGCGCCCCGACCGGACCTGCCCGTCTCCTGGAGCGTCGCCCGGTGCTGTTCAGACTCCTACGAACCCAGCTGCGTCCCCACCGGCGCTTCGTCGCCCTGCTGGGGCTGCTGCAACTGGCCCAGATCCTGGCCACCTTGGCCCTGCCGACGCTGGGCGCAGCGGTCATCGACAACGGCGTGGTCAAGGCCGACAGCGGCTACATCACCCGGACCGGCCTGGGCATGCTGGCCGTGGCGCTCGTACAGGTTGCGGCGTCCGTGGGTGCGGTGTCGCTGAGCGCGCGTACGGCCATGGCGATGGGCCGCGACCTGCGCTCGGCCGTCTTCCGCCGGGTGCTGGACTTCTCGGCGCGCGAGGTCGGGCAGTTCGGCACTCCGTCGCTGATGACGCGCACCGTCAACGATGTCCAGCAGGTGCAGATGCTGGTGCTGTCCGCGTTCGGCGTCGTCGTGTCGGCGCCCCTGATGTGTCTGGGAAGCATCGCGCTCGCACTCCAGCAGGACATTCCGCTCTCTCTGCTCCTGGTGACGCTGATGGTGGCCCTCGGAATGTCATTCGGGCTCATTCTCGGCCGCACCGATCCGTTCTACGACCGTATGCAGAAATACTTGGACCGCATCAACGGCCTGCTGCGCGAACGCATCACGGGAGTCCGCGTCGTACGAGCTTTTGTGCGCGACGGTCACGAAGGCGCAAGATTCGGCCGCACCAATTCCGAATTGTGTGACGTCTCGTTGCACGTCGGCCGCATGCTGGCCACCATCGTTCCCGTCGTGCTGCTGGTACTGAACGCCTTCATGGCGGCTGTGGTGTGGTTCGGCGCGCACCGCATCGACGCCGGGGCGATGCGGTTCGGTGCGCTCAGCGCGTTCCTGAGCTATCTGATGCTGATCATGATGTCGGTGGTGATGGTCACCTTCGTGTGTCTGGCGATGCCGCGGGCAAGGGTCTCAGCCGAGCGCATCCAGCAGGTGCTGGCGACCGAGCCGAGCGTGACGACACCGCCGCGGCCCGTACGCGCCGTGCCCGCGCCCGGCCAACTGGCCCTGTACGGCGCCGGGTTCAGGTATCCGGGAGCGCAGGAGCCGGTGCTGAGCGGGATCGACCTGAGCGCCGGTCCCGGCGAGACGGTGGCGATCCTCGGCAGCACCGGCAGCGGCAAGACCACCCTGCTCAATCTCGTGCTGCGGCACTTCGACGCCACCGAGGGCCGCGTCCACGTGGGCGGCGTCGACGTCCGCACACTGGACACGGAGGTGCTGCGCCGCACCGTCAGCTTCGTCCCTCAGCGGGCGTACCTCTTCTCCGGCACCGTCGCCGGCAATCTGCGCTTCGGCAACCCCGACGCCACCGACGACGAGCTCTGGCACGCGCTGGAGCTCACGCAGGCCCGGGATTTCGTCGAGCGCCTGCCGCAGAGACTGAACTCACCGATCACGCAGGGCGGCACCAATGTGTCCGGCGGACAGCGGCAGCGCCTGGCGATCGCCCGCGCCGTGCTGCGCAGGCCGGACATCTATCTCTTCGACGACTGCTTCTCCGCGCTGGACCATGCCACGGACGCCGCGCTGCGGGCCGCGCTGGAACCGGAGATCTCCCAGGCGACGGTACTCACCGTCGCCCAGCGCGTCAGCACCGTCCAGCACGCACAGCGCATCGTGGTCCTGGACGGGGGCCGGGTGGTCGCCACCGGAACGCACGAGGAGCTGCTGCGCACCAGTACGGCGTACCGGGAGATCACCCGATCCCAACTCACCGCGCTCACCGGCCACTACGGCGGCTCCGGCTCGGACACCGGAACCGCCACGACCCCTCAGGAGGCCGCCCATGAGCTCGGCGGACAGCTCTAGCCGCGGGCGGCACGGCCCCGCCCGCCGCACTCTGGCACTGCTGCGGCCGCACCGCGCCCCGGTCGCCTTGGCGGTCGCCCTCGGCATCGGCGGCGTCGCGCTCAACGCGGCGGGCCCGATGCTCCTCGGCAAGGCCACGGACCTCGTCTTCGACGGCATCCGGCACACCCGTGGATCCGGCGGAGTCGACTTCGACGGGATCGCCCGTGTGCTGCTGATCGCGCTGGTGTTCTTCGCCGCCGCCTCCCTCCTCACCCTCCTCCAGGGGCGACTGGTCTCGGCCGTCGTACAGCGTGTCGTCTTCGCGCTGCGCCAGTCCGTGGAGGCCAAGCTCGCCCGCCTGCCGCTGCGGTACTTCGACCGCCACCCGGCAGGTGAGCTGCTCAGCCGGGTGACCAACGACGTCGACAACCTCCAGCAGACCCTCCAACAAACCCTCAGCCAGCTGATCACAGCGATGTTCTCCGTACTGAGCATGCTGGTGCTGATGCTCGTCATCTCGCCGCTGCTGGCACTGATCATGGTGGCCTGTGTACCGGTGTCCGCCGTACTCGCGGCCCGGATCAGCAATCGCGCGCAACCGCGGTTCGCCCGTCAGTGGTCCGCCACCGGAGCTCTGAACGCCCACGTCGAGGAGGTCTACACCGGTCACGCGCTGGTCAAGGGCTTCGGGCGGCGCGAGCAGGCCGAGCGCGCCTTCGACGAGCACAACGCAGCCCTCTACCGCGCCGGCGCACGGGCCGAGTTCGTCTCCGGTGCCATCGAGCCGTCGATGATGTTCGTCGCCAATCTCGGCTATGTCGTCGTGGCGGTCGTCGGCGCGCTGCGCGTGGTCGCCGGGGCCCTGTCCGTCGGCGACGTCCAGGCGTTCGTCCTCTACTCCCGGCAGTTCAGCCAGCCGACCGTCGAGGTCGCCGGCATCGCCGCCCGCCTGCAGTCCGCCCTCGCCTCCGCGGAGCGGATTCACGACCTCCTGGACGCGGACGAGCAAACACCCGACCCAGACCGCCCCGCGCGACTCCAAAAGGCCGGACTCCAAAAGGCCGTCGGAAAAGTCCAGTTCGAGAAGGTCTGCTTCCGCTACTCCCCCGGCACCCCCCTCATCGAGGACCTCTCCCTCACCGTCGAGCCCGGCCGGACCGTGGCGATCGTCGGTCCTACCGGCGCGGGCAAGACCACCCTCGGCAACCTCCTCATGCGCTTCTACGAGACCGACGCGGGACGCATCCTCCTCGACGGCACCGACATCACCACCCTGACCCGCGAGGACCTGCGCTCCCACATCGGCCTGGTGCTCCAGGACGCCTGGCTCTTCTCCGGCACCATCGCCGAGAACATCGCCTACGGACGTCCCGACGCCACTCGCGAGGAGATCGTGACCGCCGCCCGCGCCATGTGCGCCGACCGCTTCATCCGCACCCTGCCGGACGGCTACGACACCGTCCTGGACGAGGAGTCGACCAACGTCAGCGCGGGCGAGAAGCAGCTCATCACCATCGCACGGGCCTTCCTCGCGCGGCCCTCGATCCTGCTCCTGGACGAGGCGACCAGCTCCGTCGACACCCGCACGGAGGCCCTCATCCAACGCGCGATGCACTCGCTGCGCGCGGGCCGCACCAGCTTCGTCATCGCCCACCGCCTCTCCACCATCCGCGACGCGGACCTGATCGTCGTCATGGAAGGCGGCCGCATCGTCGAGCAAGGCACCCACGACCAGCTCCTGGCCGCCGCGGGGGCCTACGCCCGTCTCCACTCGGCCGTGGGGCCCGGTGCCGGGCTGGAGGGTGCCTCACCACGCTGAACCGGCACTGCACCGTACGACCTGACGAATCGCTCGAAAGGAGCCGATCCACCATGCCCGACAGCCATGCCCTGAGCGAGCTGCGCGCCGCGATCAGCGCGCCCGACCACACCCCCGAGGACATCGCCGCGCTTCCCCTACCAGAGTCCTTCAGGGCCGTGACCGTCCACAAGAAGGACACCGAGATGTTCCGCGGAATGGCCAGCGCGGACAAGGATCCGCGCAAGTCGCTGCGCGTCGACGAGGTGCCGATGCCCGAACTGGGACCCGGCGAGGCGCTGGTCGCGGTGATGGCCAGCTCGGTCAACTACAACACGGTCTGGTCGTCCCTCTTCGAGCCGCTGCCGACCTTCGGCTTCCTGGAGCGCTACGGGCGCACCTCGCCGCTCGCCAAGCGGCACGACCTGCCCTACCACATCCTCGGCTCCGACCTGGCCGGCGTGGTGCTGCGCACCGGCCCCGGGGTCAACGTCTGGAAACCCGGCGACGAGGTCGTGGCGCACTGCCTGTCGGTGGAGCTGGAGAGCCCGGACGGACACGACGACACCATGCTCGACCCGGCCCAGCGGATCTGGGGCTTCGAGACCAACTTCGGCGGCCTGGCCGAGATAGCCCTGGTCAAGGCCAACCAGCTCATGCCCAAGGCCGCCCACCTCACCTGGGAGGAGGCCGCCGCGCCGGGTCTGGTCAACTCCACCGCCTACCGTCAGCTGGTCTCCCGCAACGGCGCCGGTATGAAGCAGGGCGACAACGTGCTGATCTGGGGCGCCAGCGGCGGCCTGGGCTCGTACGCCACTCAGCTCGCCCTCGCCGGCGGCGCCAACCCCGTCTGCATGGTGTCCAGTCAGCGCAAGGCCGAGGTGTGCCGGGCCATGGGAGCGGAGGCGATCATCGACCGCTCGGCCGAGGACTACCGCTTCTGGACCGACGAGCACACCCAGAACCCGCGGGAGTGGAAGCGGCTGGGCGCCCACATCCGGGAGTTGACCGGCGGCGAGGACGTGGACATCGTCTTCGAGCACCCCGGCCGGGAGACCTTCGGGGCGTCCGTCTACGTCACCCGCAGGGGAGGCACCATCGTCACCTGTGCCTCCACCTCCGGCTACCACCACGAGTTCGACAACCGCTACCTGTGGATGCACCTCAAGCGCATCGTCGGCACCCACTTCGCCAACTATCGCGAGGCCTGGGAGGCGAACCGCCTCGTCGTCAAGGGCAGAATCCACCCCACCCTCTCCTGCACCTACCCGCTGGCCGACACCGCGCTCGCCGTCCACGACGTGCACCGGAACGTCCACCAGGGCAAGGTCGGCGTGCTGTGCCTGGCCCCGGCCGAGGGACTGGGCGTGCGCGACGAGGAAATGCGCGCGAAGCACCTCGACGCGATCAACCGGTTCCGCTGACCGCTGCGTCGGCCCCGCCCACCGGGCCGCGCGCTACCCGGCTGCCGCCGGCACCGCCCGCTGTTCCGGCCCCGCGTACGAGGCGCGGGGCCGGAACAGCGTGTTGTGGGCGAGTTGTTCGCGGCACATAGCGGTCAACACCTCACTGAACGAGCAGGCGCGCCGCCCGCGCGGCGCTGGCCGGGCCGTCCTTGGTTTACCGGGCGCAGCCCGGCTGGCTCAGAGTGACGAGATGCTGCCTCAGGAGGGCGATGACAGCTGCGGCCTCGGCGGTGAGGTAGAAGTGTCCGCCGGGATAGACGCGCAGGTCGAAGGGGCCGGTGGTGTGGCCGCGCCAAGCTTCTGCCTCGTCGAGCGAGGTCTTTGGATCGCTGTCGCCGGTGAGCACCGTCAGCGGTGCCCGGACGGTGACATCGGGCGCGCAGCGGTAGGTCTCGATGGCTTGGTAGTCGCTCCGGATCGCCGGCAGGATCATCCGCAGGATCTCCTCGTCGCCGAGGAGCGCGGTGTCGGTTCCGGCGAGGAGTTTCAGTTCCCCTACGATGCCTTCGTCGGTCTTCCGGTGGACGTTCTCGTCGCGGATCCGGGAGGGTGCGCGACGGCCGGAGGCGAAGAGGTGGGCGAGCTCACCACCGTCTGCTTCGAGACGACGGGCCACCTCGAAGGCCAGTGTGGCGCCCATGCTGTGGCCGAAGAAGGTGGTGGGCCGGGCCGTCAAGGTGGGACGCAGCGCGCCGTAGACCTGGTCGGCGAAATCGGCGATATCGCTGGGGCTGACTTCCTTGCGCCGGTCTTGCCGACCCGGGTACTGGACCGCGAACACCTCCGCCACGGAAGCCAGTTGGGCGGACACGGGGAAGTAGAAAGACGCCGAGCCACCCGCGTGAGGGAAGCAGAAGAGCTGGCTGGGGCTGGATGGCGCGGGGTGGAAGCGCCGCGCCCACAGGCCCCCTTCGGTGGACGTCGTCATGTGAGTGATCTCCTAGTAGGTAGAGCCGACCGGGACGTATTGACAGGCGGGCGCGTGCGGGGCACTGCGACGGGGGGACAGGGCCGTGGCACATGGCGAACGCCCAGGGGGCCGAGCGACCTCACTCCCTGAGCCATCAGGGCCCGCAAAGCCCTTTGTGGGTCCTGGCAATCATTGGACATGCCCGCGCAGTGGGTGAATCCCTAGACTTCCACCCCGTCTCCCTATCAGTTCGCGGCCCCATACTCGGCGTCAGCGCGGACACTAGGGATATCCGGGCGCCGTGTGCGCTCCAATAGACCGGGTCGGCGTGCTGGCCGGCTCCGTCCACCTGGCGGCCCGCGTGCCGTCGGCTAACAGGGGTGTCCTTTCGTGCTGTTGAGGCTGCTGCGTCCCTAGGGCGGGGCGACCGGCGCACTCGCGCTCCACCAACTGCAGCTGATTCCGGGCACGTTGGCGTTGCCGACGCCCGGCGCGGCACCGACGGCGAACTCCTGTGCGTACCAGGCTTCTACGCCCGGCTCCACGCCTCCCACTCCCCGCCACCGCCGCCGTCGAAGCGGCGGCAGGCTGATCAACGAGAGAGAGGGCACCGTGCCTGATGGAAACCTCCTGGCCGTCAGCGATCTGCATGTCGTCCACGCCGAGAACCGCACGCTGGTCGACTCGCTGCGGCCCGCTTCGGACGGCGACTGGCTGATCGTCGCGGGCGACATCGGCGAGAAGTTCGACGACGTCGCCTGGGCGCTGCGCCTGCTGGCGGGCCGGTTCGCCAAGGTGATCTGGACACCGGGCAACCACGAGCTGTGGACGCCTCGTGAGGACTCCGTCCAGCTCCGGGGCGAAGAACGCTACCGGCATCTGGTCGAGCTCTGCTCGGAATTCGGTGTGGTGACGCCGGAAGACCCCTACCCCGTGTGGACCGGGCCCGGCGGGCCGCTCGCCGTCGCGCCGCTGTTCACGCTGTACGACTACACGTTCCGCGTCCCGGGCACCACCACCGCAAAAGAATCGCTCCAGCGCGCCTACGACGCCGGGGTGGTGTGCACCGACGAGTATCTGCTGCACCCCGACCCCCACCCGGGCCGAGCGGAGTGGTGCCGGACCCGCGTCGCCGAGACCGAGGCGCGGCTAGCCGCGCACGACCCTTCCGTCCCCCTCGTCCTCGTCAACCACTGGCCGCTGGTGCGCCAGCCCACGGACGTGCTGTGGCACCCGGAGTTCGCCCAGTGGTGCGGCACCGAGCTGACCGCCGACTGGCACACCCGCTTCAACGTCGCCTCCGTCGTCTACGGCCATCTCCACATCCCCCGCACCACCTGGTACGACGGCGTCCGCTTCGAGGAGGTCTCCATCGGCTACCCCCGCGAGTGGCGCAAACGCGGCCACCCGCGCGGGCTGCTGCGCACCATCGCCCCCTTCAGCGGAGAAGCTCCGGTGGAGGCACGCGCATGATCGATGAGCTGCTGCCGACGATCGTCGTGTGCGCCGAGGCCTTCGGGGACGAAGGCGAGAACGAGCTCTATCCGCAGGAGGCGGCGCTCGTCGCGAACGCGGTGCCAGGGCGGCGGGCCGAGTTCGCGACCGTACGTGCCTGTGCGCGGCGCGCGCTCGCGGAACTCGGGCTACCTGCCGCGCCGGTGCTGCCCGGTGTGCGCAACGTGCCGCAGTGGCCGGCGGGCGTCGTGGGAAGCATGACCCACTGCGCGGGCTACAGGGGCGCAGCGCTCGCCCTCTCGGCTTCCGTGGTCGCCGTCGGCATCGACGCGGAGCCCAACGGGCCGCTCCCGGAAGGGGTCTTGGCGTCCATCGCGCTGCCGAGCGAGGTCAGTTGGGCGGAGGCGCCCGGTGACGGAGTGCGCCGGGACCGGCTGCTGTTCAGCGCGAAGGAGTGCGTGTACAAGACGTGGTTCCCGCTGACCGGGGTCGCGATCGACTTCAAGGATGCGGAGATCACCTTCGCGTACGGCGAGGACTCGGCCTCGGGCACCTTCGAGGCGCGTCTCCTGCGGCCCGGGCACCGGCCGGACGGGGTCCCCCTGACGGGGTTCAGCGGACGGTGGCTCGCGCGGGAGGAGCTGCTGCTTACGGCCATCGCGCTGACGTCATAAGAGGAACTTCCTCACGTGGCGTCGATCCCATTGCTGTCCGGGTCTTCTCTACCTGACGCTTTCTGCGTCGATTGCGTGGCTGTCTCACAAGCAGGGTCGGGTTCGTTGCCCGCGCGTCGCTGCTGCACCGCCGTGTAGAGAGCCCCGGCGAGCATCGGAAATGTCAGCGGATCCATGATGCGTACCCCTCCCCGTACCCCGTCGCGCCTCGGGGCGCCGTCACAATCCGTCGGCACGTTTTTGATCCATCGCCACCCAGGCGAAAAGTGTGACTTGTATTGATCCGAAACTCAAAGGGTTCTATTCGAGGGTGTATCGGATGTGTGGTTGGCGTTGGCGGCGGTGGAAGCATCTGCGGGTTTCGGCAGCGAGTTGGTCCTGGTCGCGGGCCCCGTGGTGCGGGGGCAGGCTGCGCTTGAGGTCAGCGTTGACCAGTTTGTAGGGGTTCAGCTCCGGCGAGTACGACGTCAGGAAGTGCGCCTCGATCCGGTCGGGGTGATCGGCGAGCCAGGCGCGGACCTTGCGGGAGCGGTGGGCAAAGTGACCGTCCAGGACACGTGAGACCTTGTGCATGAAGTGTCCGGCGACGCAGTCCAGGAGGCGACACATCACGTCGGCGTCGAAGGTCTCGGCGAAGACCGTGAAGTGCATGCGACCCCTGCTACTGATCGCCGACATCGGGTTGAACCGGAACTCCATTACATCCCCGTCCCCCTATCACGCACCGGCATCCAGGGCTCGGCAGTTGGAAACCGACCCGGGCCGAAATTCGCTGACGGGCGGCCACCCTGCCTCGTGGCGCATTTCATGGTCCAAATCCTCCTTAGAGGGTAGCCACGTCCGCCCCTTGGAGATCACCGTGGACCAGCCAATGCACCCCTCCACTCCGGGACAGACCGATCGGCAAGAACAACCTGCTGACCGCTGCTGCGATCGTCAGCCAGCCGTAGGGAAGCACGCTAATGGCACGTCCGCCGTCACATCGGACCGGTCTCGGCTTCACTGCCTGGCCACCGACCGGGCAGGCCGGCTCGAAGTGAAACTCCCGCACGAGCCTCCCGCTCTGCGGATTCTCGTGTCCGCCTCCGCAAACAGGTCCGGAAGACCCTCACGGCTCCCCTGATCCGCGCCCCTGGTTCCAGCAGCCCGCGACTGGCCCTCTTCGCCAACCAGAGGTACCACGGACGACCACCGGCCGCCGGTCGCACCACTATCGCTGCGGGAGTACGACGTGACCCGATTCGCTTTCGCCGGACGCTGCTCGACCGAAGACCTCCAAGACCCCGAAGCCTCCAAGAACTGGCAACTCCTCCGGGCCAAAGGACTGATCGAACCAGTCGGCGGACAGATCGTGGCCGAGTACTTCGACTCCGGCCACTCACGCGCCCTGCCATGGAAGCGCCGTCCCCAAGCAGCCGCCCTCCTCCAGGACCTGCGCAACCCCCAGCGTGGCTTCGACGCCGTTGTCATCGGAGAACCTCAACGCACCTTCTACGGCAACCAGTTCGGCAACACCTTCCCCCTCTTCGTCCACTTCCACGTCCCCCTGTGGGTCCCCGAAGTCGGCGGGCCTATCGACCCCGACAACGAAGCCCACGACCTCGTCATGTCCGTCTTCGGCGGCATGAGCAAAGGCGAACGCAACCGCATCAAGATCCGCGTGCGCACCGCCACGGCCTCCCAGGCCCAGCTCGAAGGCCGCTACCTCGGCGGCCGCCCGCCCTACGGCTACACGCTGGAGGACGCCGGCCCGCACCCCAACCCCGCCAAAGCCGCCGACGGCAAGCGGCTGCAACGGCTCGTACCCGATCCCGTCTCCGCACCCATCGTCCAGCGGATCTTCTCCGAGTACCTGCGCGGCAAGGGATACCTGGCCATCGCCATCGGCTTGACGCTCGACAGCATTCCCTGCCCCTCCGCCCACGACCGGGCCCGCAATCCCCACCGGGACGGTCTTGCCTGGTCCAAGAGCGCCGTCGCCGCCATCCTCGCCAACCCCCGCTACACCGGCCACGAAATCTGGAACAAACAGCGCAAGGACGAAGTCCTGCTCGACATCGACGACATCACCCTCGGCCACCGCACCAAACAGTCCTGGAACAAACCCGACCAGTGGATCTGGTCCGCACAACCGGTCCACGAACCACTCGTCAGCCTCGACGACTTCAAAGCCGCCCAGGCCCAGCGCAGCTCACGGCACCAGCAGCGCGACCACCCACGGCCACCACGCACCACCACACACCCCTACGTACTGCGCGGCCGCATCCACTGCTCCATCTGCCGCCGCACCATGCAAGGCAGCTTCAACAACGGCCACCCCCACTACCGCTGCCGCTACACCGCTGAATACGCCCGCACCAGGGCCCTCGATCACCCGCCGACCATCTACGTCCGCGAAGACGCCGTGCTACCCCGGCTCGACTCATGGATCGCCCAGTCCTTCGCCCCTGCCCGGCTCGACCGGGCCCTCCACGAACTCCAGCGCAGCCAGGAGAACACCCTCACTACCGCCCCCGCACTGGAAGTCGCCCGCATCACCATCGCCGACTGCGACCGGCGCATCGCCCACTACCGCGCAGGCCTCGACCGCGGCACCGACCCAGAACTCATCACCCGCTGGATCACCCAGACCCAAGCCGAGAAAGCAGCCGCACAACGACAGCTCAACGAAACCGACCAGGCGCAACGAACCGTGCTCACCGAGGACCAGATCCGCGAGCTGGTCGAACAGCTCGGCAGCATCCACGCCGCCCTCGCAACCGCCGCCCCTGAAGACAAGCAGCAGCTCTACCTAGCCCTCGGCCTCAAGCTGACCTACTATGCAAAAGAGCGGATCGTGACCGTTGAGTCACAACCCGCTCTTCTATGTGCACATGCACTGTGTCCGAGGGGGAACACGAGCCATAGGCACACGCCGCTGGTCAGCGGCGAAATCGCGCTCGCGCGATGAGCCAAGGTCATCACGCTGCGCCCGATACCCCACGGGCGGTGTTGCCCATTGTGTTCAGACCCCACTCACTGTGCTCAGGCTGGGCACCAGCCGGCATCCCCAATCCAGTGATGCTCTCGACACGTACTTCCGCCGCGTCGCCGCCCGCCGGGAAGGGAAACGCGCCATGGTCGCGGTCATGCACAAGCTCCCGATCATGATGGGTGAGTCCTGCCCGACCGACTGCCCACCGGAAGCTCGGCGCCAACTACTTGCCCCAGCGTGCCCCTTGACCCGTGCGACGGGGCGGCACCCGGGGCAGCGCAGACATCTTCGCCGGTTCGTCGCTGGTCTGGCACGCCATGGGTGACGTGGCCCCGTCGAGGATGCAGCCCTACTCGTAGGTGAGATGTATGCCGCATCAGAGGGTCGTCAAGGGCCGCCCGGTTCTCTTGAGGCCGCATCCGCAGAGCAGTTGTATGGAGTCTGTGAACAGCAGTCCGCGCTATGACGACCGGCCGCCGAATCCGGCGCTTCCGGTAGTGCGCGCTGTTCCCGCGTCGGCTCTCTGAGCCGCGCCTCCCAGCGCCGTACGCCGCCGCCGCGCCCACGCCCGGCGGCGTACGCGCGTCTCCTCCCACAGCACGCTCCGCCCCTGATTCGGGGCGATTTCGGCGTGCCCACATCCAGGAAGCCCACCATGACTTCTGCACCCCTGACTGGCCGCACGGTCCTCGTCACCGGAGCCACCTCCGGCATCGGATACGAGACCGCGCGGCAGCTCGCCGAGCGGGGCGCCACCGTCCTCGTCCACGGCCGCACCACCGACGAGGCCCAGACGGCCACGGACCGCCTCATTGCCACGGCCGGTGTCGAGGCGGGCCAACTCTGCTCGTACGCCGCCGACTTCACCCGGCTCGAAGAGGTCGAGGCGCTCGCCCACCGGGTTGCGACAAACCATCCGCACCTGGACGTCCTCGTCAACAACGCCGGTATGGCCGCCCCCGAGCGGCACACCATTACGGCCGACGGCAACGAGATCGCCTTCCAGGTCAACTTCCTCGCCCACTACCTGCTGACCTGCCTCCTGGAGACGGCACTCACCAGCGACCCGGGCGGCCGCGTCGTCAACGTGTCGTCGTCGCTGCACCGCACGGGCAACATCCAGTGGAACGACCCCAACCGCACCAAGCGCTACTCCCGCCTCGCCGCCTACGCCCAGTCGCAGCTGGCACTGACCGTCTTCGCCGCCGACCCGCGGGTCGCCGCCGTCTCCGTCCACCCCGGCATCTGCGACACCGCCCTCCTCCCGCTGTATGCGCACGAGGGCGTGAACGCTGCCGAGGGCGCGGCCCACGTCGTACGCCTCTGCGACCCGGCCACCGAGATCGTCAACGGCGCCTACTACGACCGCGACCAGCAGGTCGACCCCGCGCCCGCCGCCACCGAGGGCCGCTCCCTGCAGCGCCTCAACAACCTCGCCTCGCTGCTCGTCGGCCACACCGCCTGAAGAACACCACCTCAAGCACACCCTGAAGGAGCCACCACCCATGTCCAAGCGCGCCCGCAAGAAGAAGGACCGCCGCAAGAAGAAGGCCAACCACGGCAGCAAAGCGTCCTGCTAACTCCACCGGACGCCCGAGAGGCGGACTGTTCCGGCGGACAGTCCGCCCCTTCTCGTTCCCCACGCCCAGAATCAGGTGAACTCCCTTGATCGAGCTTCCGCTGCGCGAACTCCCCTCCTATCTGCGCTGGTTTCCCAGCGGGACGGCTGGGCCGACCTCGCTGGCCGAGCACGTCCTCGCCACGCGAACCGGCCGCCTCTGGGCAGACCGTGCCGACCGGCCTCGTACCGTCGCCATCACCTGCGCCGGGCACGTCCTGCTGAGCGGGGACCCAGGAGCGCTGCAACCGGGCGCACTCGCCCCACTCGCCAACCGTTACGTGCTGGCCCCGGCCCGTTTTCTTCCGGCCCTTGGCTCGGCGTTCGACCGGGTCGTGCCGTGGGAGCGGATGGTGTACGTCCACGCCGAGGCACCGGCCCGGCCTCGCCCTCCGCGCGGTGTGACGGTACGGCGCGTGGTCGAGGCCGACGCCACGGCACTGGCCGTGCTGGGGGCAGACTCGGCCTGGATTCAGGCCAGTTGGGGCGGTCCGGCCAGACTCGCCGGGTCCGGGCACGCCTGGGGCGCCTTCCACCGGGGCCGGCTCCTCGCGGTCGCCTGCACCTACTTCCTCGGCAGCCGGTACGAGGACATCGCCGTCGTCACCGTCCCCGAACACCGCCGCGAGCAGCTCGCCCTGAGTTGCGTCGTCGCCCTGTGCGCCGGCGTCGAGGCGCGCGGCCGCACCACGAGTTGGACCTGCTCCCGCTACAACCGCCCCAGCCGCCTGCTCGCCTGGACCGCCGGCTTCCGCCTGGAGCGCGAGTACGTCCACTACGCGACCGGCACCCCTACCACCAAAGGTGTCTCCGGCAGCCGGAAGCCCGCTGCTCCCGTTGGGGGTGTGTCGGGCGCCTGACATCACCGCGGCTGCGTCTCGCGGACGTCGACGCCGAAGTGCTCCAGCACAGCCAGGAAAGCCATCCGGTTGGGTATGCCGTTCGGCTCCCACATCGCCCGCCTCTGTTCCCCGCTTCTCGTGTGGACGACGATGCCGCGCGGCCGCGCCTCCAGGTCCAGTTGCGGACCCACCTCGATGTGGTCCAACTCGGCCCACGTCATGAGCGTGCGGCGTTTGACGAAGAGCAGCCAGTCGTGGAGGAGCAGGCCCTCCGGTGTGATGGCGGCCAGCTTGAAATCGACTGTCCCGCCCTGCCGGAGGCGCTCCAGCATCCGGGGGAGCTGAGCCTCCGCGATCTTCGGCTCCGCCAGGCGGACGAAGTGCGTCAGCGCCGTCTCCACGGGGGCGGCTGCCCCGGCCGTCATCCGGTGCCGGGTTCCCCGGTGCCAAAGGCAGTACCGGTACCCGAACTCGTAGGTCGTGCCTTGATGACGGACCCTGGAGAAGGAGTGGTCGATCCTCTCGATGTCCTGCCAGCGCACGGCGAACGTCTTCCCCTTGCCCGGCACGAGGTGGGCGCAGTGCCCGTAGAAGAAGACGGCACCGTGCGCGTGGATGTGGATGGTCTCGTGCGGAATCTGGAGCACCGCGACCTGTGCACCGAGCGACGCTCCGTCTGCCAACTCCGCCGCGACGGGTGCCATGAGGGGGTCCTCGGTCTGTGGCCCGAGGCAGTGTTGCGTCGCCTTCGCCGAGCACAGCGCCATTCCCGTCATCGCGAGGGCGAAGACCGTCCCGCAGCCCGCCAGCGGGGGCAGCCACTGCCCGGCAGAGACCGAATCGTCGAACAGTGCCGGGCTCAGCGTTCCGGCGACGCCGAGAGCGGCCACGAGGCTGACGAGCGCGAGGACGTTCTCGGCTCGGCCCAGGGCACTGGGTCGGCTCTGCAGGATTCCCCGGCCGCTCCACAGCAGGTCCATGCCCATGCCGAGCATCAGCAGGCACCAGGCGAACAGGGCCCAGCCCCCGAGCCACCGGTTGTGCCCCGGGGCCGCATCGAAGATCCACAGCACGGTCCACACGGCACCGAAGCCGCCGGCTACGGCCATGGCCGCTCCAGCGAGCATCGCGAATCCGCCTGCCGCAGTGACCGTTCCCGGTCGCGCCGAACTCACCGTTCCCCCCTTCCTCACTGCGGTCGACGCCCTCTCGTGCCCGTGTCGTCCTCGCGGCCCTCGTCGTACCGAATTCACGTGGGCGGCGGTCGCGGGCAAGGACGGGTCGAGCAGAGCCCCCGGAACAGGCATGGGCGCCCCGGCCGTCACGGGGGGGGGCGACCGGGGCGCGTGACGTCGACGCTACGCCCGCCCCGGCCGGGAATCCGGCGCCCACTGGCTCGTTAGCAGAACCTTGATTGCCGTCCCCGGCTGTCGATCTTGCCGCAGTGCAAACCGGGGTGAAGGATCGCAATGTTGATGTGTGACGCATGTGGACGTCTTCGGGAGGAGCAGCGTGAACGAGCGTGCCGAGCGGGGTGGGCCGTCGCACCGGGTGGCCAATGCTCCGGTTCCGCGCCGGTCGGGCGCACCGGCTTCCCGGACGGCGGGCCGCGCGCTGTCGCCGTCCGATGTGCTGGCGTTGCAGCGGTCGGCGGGCAACACCGCCGTCACGGCCGTGCTCAGGTCGGCGTCCGTGCCCGTCCAGCGGGAGACCGAGGGCGCCGAAGTCACCACGGGCAGGGTCAAGGACACTCTCGACACGACCGCGCAGAACGTCGGAACGACCACCGCCGTGACCGTCGGGGATCAGTTCACCGACCCCACCTTCAGTACCCCTGCCTCCTATGCGGGCGGCATGGCGGCCCCCTTCGCCTCGGGTATCGCCGCGGGCGCCGGACTCGCCACCGGCATCGGAGCGATGCGCACCGCGCAGCGAGGCAAGGACTCCCATCCGGTGGGGAGCACGCCGCACCACGAAGCGGCCCGCGATCTCGCGAGCGCCCGCGCGGATGTCGGTCAGAGCGCCTCCGGCCTGGTGGGCAACCTTCTCAACGGGGCGGGCGGAGCGATGAACTTCGCCGGGCAGACCCCCGCGGTGTACAACGCGGTCCTGTCGGCCGGCGGGGCCGCGGCCCTGCCCGCGTCGCTGCTCCAGACGGGACGCTACGCCCGCAAGGCCGCCAAAGCGCAGGCCCGGGTCGCGGCGCTGCGCACGCTCATGGCCTCGGAGACGGAAGGGCCGAAGAAGGTGCTGGCCACGGCAGACCAGGAACTCGCCGCGTGCCGTGAACTGATGGACGCGGTCCACGAGTTGTACACGGCCAAGAGGGACATGTATCAGGCCCGCGTCCAGGAGATGGGCCGCTCCCCCATGGACCGGCCTCTAGGGACGGACCTGGACATCCTGAAGCAGGCGCGGCTGGAGGTCCACGAGCTGGAAGGCCGACTCCTGGAGGCGGACCTCAGTGTTCTGGAGGCGACGGCGAAACGCAAGGAACGCCAGGACGCCCGGGACGCCATGCACCACGCCCTCACCGAGGCGGCCGAGCACGTCGGCCGCCACCGGACGGGTGCTCCCGAACAGGTCTCCCTCGCCATGATCCAGGCGTATGCGGTGCGGAAGAACGAGCGGGGCCGGATCAAGAAGATCATCACGGCCACGGGCGGAGCCCTGGGAACGGCGGGCGCCGTTGCCTCCCTCGTCACCTCGATCGCCGTGGCGGCAGGGGCCACCGCCGGCGCGGGCGCGCTCCTGGCCACCCCGGTCGGCTGGGCGCTCGCCGGCGCTGCCGCCGCCGTGGGCCTCGGCCTCGCCGCGTACAAGGCGTGGAAGTACTTCGCCAAGCGCTGGGAGCGGACGGCCGAGCCCGACGCCGAGGGCAACCCGACCCGTACTCCTCTCGAACGGCTCGGCAAGACCCTCGCCTTCTGGAAGAAGGCCGGTCCGGGCAAGCGCGAGGAGTACGCCGCCGCGCTCTACGCGATGGCCGAGGGCGGCCAGGCCGCCGACCCCGTCCGCGCGGAAGAGGCACGCAAGACCGTTCAAGCCCTCGGACTCGACTGGGACGCCCTCCGGATGACCGCCGAACCGGCGAGCGCCAAGAAGCTCATCGCAGCCAAGCTCGCCTCGTAACCCGGCACCGTGAAGTGGCCTTCCCCGGGCCCGCGCCGGTTCGCGGCATCCGGACCGCGGACTGGCCGTCGGCGCCGAACCGACGTATGGGGAGGCAGAGTTAAGAGGTCACCGCGCCCGGCAGATCCGGGCTGACCGGTAGGTGGTCCGAAGCCTGCCGGAGCGTGATGACCATGGTCATGCCGCCGCCGGGGGTGTCCTCGGCGGCAAGGGTGCCGCCCATGGCTTCGGCGAAGCCCCGGGCGACGGCCAGGCCGAGGCCCACTCCGGCGCCGCGCGGGGCGTCGCCGTAGCGCTGGAAGGGGGCGAGGATGCGGTCCTTCGCCTCGTCCGGCACCCCCGGTCCCTGGTCGACGACTCGTAGCTCGACCCGGTCGGCGATGGCGCTGGCGGAGATCAGCACGCGTTCGCCCTCGGGGCTGTATTTGACCGCGTTCTCCGCGACGTTGGCGACGGCCCGCTCCAGAAGGCCCGCGTCGACGGAGACCATCGGCAGGTCTTCCGGGATGTCGAGGATCACGCTGTCCTCGGGAACCCCGCCGAGCGCCATGGGCACGACTTCGTCGAGGTCGATGTCACGGATGATCGGGGTCACGGTGCCGGTCTGGAGGCGGGACATGTCGAGGAGATTGCCGACCAGATGGTCGAGGCGGTCGGTGCCCGCCTCGATCCCTTCTAGAAGCTCCGCCTCGTCCGCCTCGGACCATTCGACATCATCGGCGCGCAGTGAGGTGACGGATGCCTTGATGGAGGCCAGCGGGGTGCGCAGGTCGTGGCTCACCGCGGCGAGCAACGCGGTGCGGATGCGGTCGCCCTCGGCGTACAGCCGTGCCTGGTCGGCCTCTTCCTTGAGCCGCTGGCGGTCCAGGACCACGGCGGCCTGGGCGGCGAACGCGCCGAGCACGCGCCGGTCCTCGGCCGGCAGCGCGCGCCCGGTCAGGGCGAGCGCCATGCGGTCACCGACCGGCATGTCGACGTCCGCGTCCTCGGGCCGGGTCACCGCACCCGGACCCACGCTTCCGGTGACGGTCCACGGCTCGACCTCGCTCGCACGCTCCAGCAGAGCAACCGACGCCATCGCGAAGGTTTCCCGCACCCGCTCCAGGAGGGCGTCCAGGCTGGTCTCGCCGCGCAGCACGCTGCCCGCGACGAACGAGAGGATCTCGGACTCGGCTCGCAGCCTCGCCGCCTGGTGGGTGCGCCGGGCCGCCAGGTCGACGACGGACGCCACCGAGGCCGCGACCAGGAAGAAGACCGCTATGGCGACGATGTTCTTCGGGTCGTAGATGGTGAGCTCGTGGACCGGCGGAGTGAAGTACCAGTTGATGAGCAAGGAGCCGATCGCCGCAGAGGCCAGCGCGGGCAGCAGTCCGCCGAGCAGCGCGGCGCCGACCGTCAGCACCAGGTACAGCAGCATCTCGTTGGCGAGGCCGAGGTCCACGGAGATGTTCGTCAGGAGCAGGGTGAGCAGCACCGGTCCGATCACACCCGTGAACCAGCCCCACAGGCTCCGGCCCCGGCCCAGGCGGGCGCCGCGTGCCACCGGCAGGCCCCGGCCGCGCGCGGCCTCCTCGTGGGTGACGATGTGGACATCGAGGTCCGGCCCGGAGTCCCGGGCGACCGTTGCGCCCACGCCGGGGCCGAAGACGTACTGCCAGCCCTTGCGTCGGCTGGTGCCGAGGACGATCTGGGTGGCGTTGACGCCGCGCGAGAATTCGAGCAGGGACGTCGGCACGTCGTCACCCACGACGTGGTGGAACGTGCCGCCCAGGTCCTCCACCAGGGTGCGCTGGACAGCGAGTTCCTTGGGCGAGGCGGCGGTGAGTCCGTCACTGCGCGCGATATAGGCGGCCAGTACCTCACCGCCCGCGCCCTTCTCGGCGAGCCGGGCGGCGCGGCGGATGAGCGTGCGGCCCTCGGGTCCTCCGGTCAGGCCGACGACGATGCGCTCACGCGAGCCCCAGATCGTGTTGACCCGGTGTTCGCTGCGGTACTCGGTGAGGTACTCGTCGACGCGGTCGGCGACCCACAGCAGCGCCAACTCCCGCAGCGCCGTGAGGTTCCCCGGCCGGAAGTAGTTCGACAGCGCCGCATCGACCTTCTCCGGCTTGTAGATGTTGCCGTGCGCCATGCGGCGGCGCAGCGCCTGCGGCGACATGTCGACGAGCTCGATCTGGTCGGCGCGCCGAACGACCTCGTCGGGAACGGTCTCCTGCTGCCGCACGCCGGTTATCGACTCCACCACGTCCCCAAGGGACTCCAGGTGCTGGATGTTGACGGTGGTCACGACGCCGATTCCGGCCGCCAGGAGCTCCTCGACGTCCTGCCAGCGCTTGGTATTGCGCGAGCCCGGGATGTTGGTGTGCGCCAGCTCGTCCACCAGAACCACCGACGGGCGACGCTCCAGGACTGCGTCCAGGTCCATCTCGGTGAAGACCGCACCCCGGTATTCGAGTTCACGGCGCGCGACCTGTTCCAGGCCGTGGAGCATCACCTCGGTACGCGGCCTGCCGTGGTGCTCGACGAACGCGACCACGCAGTCAGTGCCGCGCTCCACGCGCCGGTGCGCCTCGGACAGCATCGAGTACGTCTTGCCGACACCCGGCGCCGCGCCGAGGTATATACGGAGCTTGCCGCGCGCCATGATTCCGATCTCTGTGGTGGTGGTGAATCCGCTGGAGGCTTGGAAGGGTTTCCGGGGTCCTGGCTCAGACCTCGAAGCGGTAACCCATCCCCGGGGCGGTGATCAGGTGCTTCGGGCGGGACGGGTCTGCTTCGAGCTTGCGCCTCAACTGGGCCATGTAGACGCGGAGATAGTTGCTCTGCGTACGGTAGCTGGGCCCCCACACCTCCTGCAGCAACTGGCGCTGGCTGACCAGCTTCCCGCGGCTGCGGATCAGTACCTCCAGGAGGTGCCACTCGGTGGGGGTGAGCCGCAGATCCGTGCCACCACGCCTGGCCTTCTTTGCAAGGAGGTCGATCGTGAAGCCGCTCGTGGCGACGACGGCCAGTTCCTCCTCGCCACGGGCCTCGGACTCGGTGCGCCGGGTGGCCGCACGGAGCCTTGCGAGCAACTCGTCCATCGAGAACGGCTTGGTGATGTAGTCGTCGGCGCCGGCGTCCAGCGCCTCGACCTTCTCGTCGGACGTATTGCGGGCAGAGACCACCAGGACGGGCGCCCGGGACCAGCTGCGCAGCCTCTTCATCACCTCGATGCCGTCCATGTCGGGCAGTCCGAGATCGAGGAGCACGGCGTCCGGCGGGTTCGCGGCGGCGAGGGCAAGTGCGGTCATTCCATCCGCGGCGGCGTCGACGACGTACTTGCGCGCCCGGAGGTTGATCTCCAGTGCCCGTACGAGCTGTGGTTCGTCCTCGACCACCAGCACCCGGGTCATCGGTGTGCCGCCTTTCTTCCATGCTGCGTGTCGTGTGGGAGTCACGGGATGAGTGAATGAGCACGGTCGTGCGGCGGGGCGGGAGCCGGGGCCCGGAGGTCGTCCGGGGCCGGGGCCC
>NZ_LGDD01000333.1 GCF_001279695.1 Streptomyces sp. WM6378 | reverse complement strand
CGAGGACCTCCCCGTAGAAGATCGCGGCGTCGAAGGCGTTGCGGGTGTGCAGCCGCGTCCAGGCGGGCGCGGTGTCGCGCCACGTCTCCCAGTTCGACACGAGCAGGCCCTGCCAGATCCCGAACACGGCCCCGTCGCGGTCGGCGGCCAGCGCACCGCGCCCGGTGTGCAGGGCCACGGGGCCGACCGCGACGGTGGCGCCCCGCTCGCGGATGCGGGCCGCGGTGACATCGGCGTCCTCGACCGCGAAATACGGCGTCCAGGCGACCGCGACCTGGAGGGACGGCGCCAGCGCCCCGATCCCGGCCACCGGAACCCCGTCCGCCAACGCCACCCGGAACTCCTCACCCAGCTCGGCCGGCACGAACGTCCAGCCCATCGTCGCACCGTAGAAATCCATAGCGGCACTCAGGTCACGGGCCATCAGGCTCACCCAGCACGGCGCCCCGAACACCGGGGCGCCGGAGCCGAGTTGGGCCGTGGAGTCTGTTGATGGGGGCGTCACGAAAACCCTCGCTTCCAGGAGTCCCCCACACCAGCCGGTCGGCCACGGTCGCTTCCACTATCCCGCCGCCGCGCGGCGGGTGCCCGCCGACGGGCCGGCGGCGGGCACCGATGCCCCCTGCCACAGATCCCGGCGCTTCGTGTTGCGGATGCGGCCGTACGGGTCATGCTGGAGAAATCCGCGCTGTGCTCAATCGGCTACTTCTGGTAGGCCTCGCGTGGCTGCGGACGCGGGAGTGGCCGGCGAGCCGCTCCTGCCGACAAGGGAGCCGCAGTGGTCACCATCGACAGTCCCCGGAAGTACACCCTGAGCCTCGCCGCGACGCCTGACCGCATTCCCCAGGTCCGCCGCATCGTCGCCGCCCACCTGCGCCACTGGCGCCTGGAGAGCGTCATCCAGCCCGTGAGCCTGGGCGTGTGCGAACTGCTCACCAACGTCCACCGCCATGCCCGGGGCGACCACGACTGCGTCCTGGAACTGCGCTGGGCTCGCGGTCGGCTCACCGCCTCCGTAGCCGACACCGACCCCCGCCTGCCGCGCCTCCGCGGACCGCGGCCCTTCGCCGAACGCGGCCGCGGGCTCGCCCTGGTCGCCCACCTCAGCGACAGCTGGGGCACCCACACCACCCCCGGCGGCAAGGTCGTCTGGTTCACCCTCACCGCCCAGCCGCAGGCGCTGCGGCCACTGCGTCCGCTGCCGCCGCTGCCCACTCTGAGCGCGGCGGCGACCCTCCCCGCCCTGCAGTGCTTCGACACCGGGCCCTACGAACCGGCACGGTGGGACGACACGTGGTGCCTCAGCGAGGCATGAGGTCCGGGGGCTCGCGAGCCCTCGGACTACGAGGTCGTCGCCGACCGCCGGCGCCAGGCCCTGACCGACGGCGGGGTTCCCGGCCCTGACCGACCTCATCGCGACCGAGGTCACCACCCCTTGACTTGACGCCGACTCGGGGCCTGACACGGCGGCGCCGGCGGCTGATGGTCCCAACCCGTCCAGCGCCTTCGTTCCTTCGTACGTAAGGAACGCACTGGCGGACTACCACGGGGCGCGGAGAGGAAACCTCGCACCGGCACATACGAAAGGGCACCCTGGGTGCCAGAGTGCCTTCCGGTGCGGTCGGTGCGCGAGCTGGTCGAGAAGTGCCGCGCAGAAAGCTTTCAGGTCATCCGGCTTGCGGCGTTCATTCGCCGCGCTCCATCTGGGCGAAGATGCTGGTGTCGAGCTGCGACAGCAGTTGTGCGGTGTCCGCGTACACGGCCAGCGCGCCGGCTTCTTCGAGGTCCGCTCGGGCGATTCCTCCGCAGAGCAGCGCCACGGTGCGCACACCCGCGGCGCGTCCCGCCTTCATGTCCCAGACGGTGTCGCCCACGAACACCGCCTCCGTGGGATCGGCCTCGGCCAGCTCCAGTGCCCGCCGAACCGGGTCGGGGGCCGGCTTGCCCTCGCTCACGTCGTCCGCACTCGCGACGCCCGCGATGACGTCGTCGGCGTCGATGGCGCGGCGCAGCGCCTTCAGCTCCGGTCCCCCCGCGGACGTCGCCAGCACGATGCGCCAGCCCCGGGCGGCCAGCTCCCGCAGCAGGTTCCCGGCTCCGTCCAGCGGGGGCAGCCGCTCGAAGTAGGTGCCGTACAGGGCGGTGTGCGCGGCGGCGAGTTTCCCGTCTTCGTCCTGGTCGTGGTCCTCGCCGAGCAGGTGCGCGACGAGGTCGTCCGAGCCGAGCCCGATGGCGCGGTGGATGTCGTGCATCGCCGCGTCGTGTCCGGCCTGGCGCAGCGCCTCCCACCACGTGACCACGTGCAGGTGGTTGGTGTCGACGAGGGTCCCGTCGACATCGAAGAGAGCCGCACGTGCCATGTGCCCACGCCTTTCGTTCCGCCCTGCCCGGGGGCTGCCGCCCTCTGCCGATCATGCCGCCGTTACCAGACCACAACATCTCGTGGGCCCCCGGGCGCGACGGGTTGCCCCGGCTCCGCACCCGAATCCTGCCGCGCGGCGGGTGAACGGCGAGGTTTCGGCCGGAGAGGTTCGGCAATGGGTGAACTCTGAGCGAACGAGACACCGAGGAGGCCGCAATGGCCATCGCAACGTACTGCCTTGTGGCCCTGGACTGCTCCTTCTGTCTCTGTCGGGACTGACGCCACGCCCCTTTCGAACTGGCCCTTCAAGCGAGCGAGAAGCACGGAGAACAGCGTGAACGACTCACCTTCCTCGGCCTCCCCGGGCGCCGGGGCCGACTCCCCCGACCTGGTGCAGGTCATGCTCGGCGAGTGCTCCGCGGCCGACGCGGACGCGGTCTTCGAGGTGCTCGGCGCCCACTTCGCCTCCGACCGGGCCGGCACCGTGCCCGGCCGGCGCGAGGGGCCGCGCCCGGCCGCCTGGGCCGGAAGCTTCGTCGTCGACCACGCGCCGTCCGAGGTCGCCGGGGTGCTGCTCGCCGGGCCCGTCACGGCCGATCTGCAGGGCGGGCCCGTGGCCGTGGACCGGCTGCGCCGGACGCTCGCGGCGGCCTTCGCCGTGGAAGCGGCGGGCAGCGCGGCGGGCGACCAGGAGGTGGATGTGCAGGTGCGGTTGACCAACGGGTAGCGCCAGACGCTCCGCGGGAAAGCCGCTGGTTCGGTTGCGAGGCCGTCGGGAGCAGGATCATGGTGCTCGGACCGCCCACAATGCTCAGCACCGATTTACGCTGGATATCAGGAGCTGGAACTCTTCCGCGAGATCGGAGGGCACCATGGTCGTCCTCGGAGTCATCCTCCTGGTCGTCGGTTTCGTGACCGGCATCTCCATCCTGTGGACCATCGGAATCATCCTGCTCGTCATCGGCGCCATCCTGTGGCTTCTGGGATCGGTCGGCCACGCGGTCGGCGGACGGAGGCACTACTGGTAGGCACGCGGCCTGACGCTCCATCAGCCCGGGATCGGCGCGATGCGCGGTCCCGGGCAGAGTCGCGCCCCACAGGCCAACGACGACCTCACAAGCCGATGACGATCAAGGCCGTGTCGTCGGTGGCGCCGCCGGACGGCATCAGGTCGGCCAGGATCGCGTCCGCGAGGGGTTCCGGGCCGGCGCCGTGGTGGCGGGTGAGGGATGCGGCGAGTCGGCGTAGGCCCTTGTCGATGTCCTCGTGGCGACGCTCGACCAGTCCGTCGGTATAGAGGACGAGGCTCGCCCCGGCGGTGAAGGCCGCGGTCGCCTGCGGGCGGGCCACGGGCTCGGGGCGGGCACCGAGCGGAGGGTCGGTCGCACCGTCCAGGAATTCCACCGTGCCGTCCTGGTGGAGCAGGGCCGCGGGGGGATGGCCAGCGCTGCTGTAGGCCAGGGTGTGATCGCTCCAGTCGATGACGGCGAGGAAGGCGGTCGTGGACTCGGCGCCCTCGACCGAGCGGGCGTAAAGACCGAGCACGTCGAGGGCCCGGGCGGGGCTGTCGGCCACGCGGGAGGCCGCGCTCAGCGCGCTGCGCAGCTGGCCCATGACCCCGGCGGCGGCCAGTCCGTGGCCGACCACGTCGCCGACGGCGACCGCGAGCCGGTCCCCGGGCAGCTCGGCCAGGTCGTACCAGTCGCCGCACACGTTGAGCGCGCCGACGGCGGGCCGGTAGCGCACCGCCGCGCTGCGCTCGCCGAGCGGCCCCGGCGCGGGCAGCATCGCGGCCTGCAAGGACAGGGCGACCTCGTGTTCCCGGGCGTGGGCCCGGCGCAGCCGTTCGTTGAGCTCCTGGAGTTCCCGGGCCCGGGTGTACAGCTCGGCCTCAAGCACTCTGGCCCGGTCCCCGTCCGCCCCGCCGGCCCGGTCGCGGGCGCGCATGAGCTCGGTGACCTCCTCCACCCGGTGCAGGATCAGGACCACCTTGCCGTCCTCATCGAATACGGGGGTGTTGACGGGGCTCCAGTACCGCTCCTCCCACACGCCGGGACGTGAGGGATCCACCACGTCGTAGCGCTGCAGCGCCATGGTGTCGCGCTCGCCGGTCTCCGCGACCCGGCGCAGCGAGGCGAACAGGTTGCGCATGCCGCTCGCGTCCGGGTCGCCGGGGTTGTCGGGGAAGACGTCGAAAATGTAGTGGCCGACGACCTGCCCCCGGGTGCGGCCCGTCATGGTGAGGAAGGAGTCGTTGACCTCGGCGTACACGAGGTCCGTGGTCAGCAGGGCCACCGGGCCGGGCAGCGCCCGGAACACCACCTCGTAGTCGATGCCGGACCCGTTCACGATGCACCTGCCCGCGCGACGCCTCTTCGATCTTGTGCTCTTCACGATAGGCGGCATCGCGGTATCGGGCCCGCCCGGAAACGCCCGGAGGGCAACCGGATGCCGTCGCATCCGGTTGCCCTCCAGGTCAGCGGGTCCGCGCGGTCAGAGCACCGGCATCGGATAGGTCGGGTACTCGACCCCGGAGACGTGCTGGACGACCCGGATGACCTGGCACGAGTAGCCGAACTCGTTGTCGTACCAGAGGTAGAGGATCGCGTTGTCGCCGTCGACCTTGGTCGCGCCCGCGTCGACGATCGAGGAGTGGCGCGAGCCGACGAAGTCCATGGAAACGGCGTCGGGAGCGGTCGTGAAGTCGATCTGGCGCTTCAGCGGCGAGTGCAGCGACACGTCGCGGAGGTAGTCGAGGACCTCGTCGCGGGTGGTCTCGCGGCCCAGGCGCAGGCTCAGGATGGCGATCGAGACGTCCGGGACGGGCACGCGGATCGAGCTGCCGGTGATCGGCGCCTTGAGGTCGGGCAGCGCCTTGGCCACGGCCGAGGCCGCACCGGTCTCGGTGATGACCATGTTCAGCGGCGCGGAGCGGCCGCGGCGGTCGGCCTTGTGGTAGTTGTCCAGGAGGTTCTGGTCGTTGGTGAACGAGTGGACGGTCTCCACGTGGCCGCGCAGCACGCCGTACTCGTCGGCCATCGCCTTCAGCGGCGGGACGATCGCGTTGGTGGTGCAGGAGGCGCAGGACAGGATCTGCTCGTCCGGCTTGATGGTGTCGTGGTTGACGCCGTGGACGATGTTGGGGACGTCGCCCTTGCCCGGGGCCGTCAGGACGACCTTGTCGATACCGGGGCGCAGGTGCTGCGAAAGACCCTCGCGGTCTCGCCACTTGCCCGTGTTGTCGATGAGGATGGCGTCGTTGATGCCGTGCGCCGTGTAGTCGATCTCGGACGGATCGTTGGCGTAGATCACCTTGATGGTGTTGCCGTTGGCGATGATCGTGCTCGTCGCCTCGTCCACCGTGATGGTGCCCTGGAACTGGCCGTGGATGGAGTCGCGGCGCAGCAGCGAGGCGCGCTTGACCAGGTCCGCCTCGCCGCCGCCGCGCACGACGATGGCGCGCAGCCGCAGGCCGTTGCCCGAGCCGGCCTTCTCGATGAGCAGGCGGGCGACGAGGCGGCCGATGCGGCCGAAGCCGTACAGGACGACGTCGCGGCCCTCACGGCACTCGATCTTGTTCTCGCCGATGGCGCCGGCGACGGCCTGAGCGGTGAAGGCCTCGACCGAAAGGCCGCGGTCGTCCGCCTTGTACGTCGCGGCGAGCATGCCGATGTCGATCTGGGAGGGGCCGAGATCGAGGGTGGTCAGAGCCTGCAGGAAGGGCAGCGTCTCGGTGACCGAGAGCTCCTCGCCGGCTATCTGGCGGGCGAATCGGTGGGTCTTCAGAAGGCTGACCACCGACTTGTTCACCAAGGAGCGGCTGTGCAGCAGGACCGTGACGTCCCGCTCGCGGTGCAGCTTCCCGATGATGGGGATCATCGACTCCGCGATCTCCTCGCGGTTCTTCCAGTTGGTGAACGAGTCGTCATTGACAGTCACAGGTTCATCTTTCGAGCTAGGCGGCGCTCATATGCTAACCCCCCGCTGATTTTGATCGTTCAAGTGGTGCCCTTCCGGTGGGCGCCCGGCGCCGCTGTGTCCAGCGGGCGGCCCGGTCGTCGATCCCCTCCTGCGGCGACGACCGGGCCCCGCGCGCACTCAGCCGATCGACCAGTGCTGGAGCGCCGAGCCGGTGTCCGGCTGCTGGGTGACCAGTGCTCCGTCGGTCGTGGCGGCCGTGGTGAGCAGCAGTCCGCTGGACTTGGATGTCACCGTGTATCCGCCGCCGGCCAGGGCGGTGACCGCCCAGTGCTGGTTGGCGCCGCCCGTGCAGGCCCACTGGATCACCTTCGCCCCGGCCGCGCTGGAGCTGTCGCTGACGTCGACGCACAGCTTCGACTCGCCGTTGGCGATCTGGTAGCTCCCGTCGGACTGCCGGGTGAAGACCCAGTTCTGGTTGGCCCCCGCGTTGGGGCTCCAGGTGATGAGCTGGGTGCCCTGGGTCGTCGAGTGGCCCGGGTCGTCGAGCGCCTTGCCCGAGGCCACCAGGGTGTGGGTGCCGTCCAGGGAACCGCCGGTCGCGGAGCCGGTGGGGGTGAGGGTGAGGGTCTGCTCGGCCGCGCTGCGGGCGCCGCCGACCGCGCTGCCCGTGGTGTCGGTCCAGCTGCGGGTCGGCGTGGTCTCGGCGAGCCGGCCGGCCTGCGCGGACAGGCCGAGTACGAGACCGCTGTACCGGTTGACCAGGCGATAGGACCCGGTGGAGGCCACGGGGACGATGAACCACTGCTGTCCCACCGTGGGGCCGCCCGACCCGGCGGCGGCGACGGTCGGCTTGGCGCCCCAAGCACGACCGGCCTTGGAGGTGGCGGGGACGCCCAGGAGCCGGCCGGTGGACGCGTTGGCGATGCGGTACGAGCCGTCGCCGTCTGCCGTGAACACCCAGGACTCCAGGGCGGATCCGGTGGCCGACGCGCCCGAGGTCGTCGACGAGCCGCCCGGGACCTGGGCCAGGACCCGGCCGTCTCCGCTGCCGATCCGGTACGACTTCGTGACGTCGACCGGGGGCGCGGCGGGCGCCGAGGAGCCCACCGTGACGTCCACGTACTCGCCGCCGGCACCGCCCTGGCAGTCGATGGAGCAGTACGACCTGAAAGTCTTGCCGACGATGGTGGAGTTGGTGCGGTTCGCGCCGTCGAGGAACCAGCGGTACCAGGAGTTGTTGGTGTAGCTGCCGGTGTCGCCGATCAGGTGCCACTTCTGGCTCGCGAGGTCGTCGGTCGCGTAGAAGCGCTGCGGCGCCGTCCCGTTCACCGCCTCGGGCTCGCCGATGTACAGGCCCAGGTAGGCGTTGTAGGTGATGTTCATGACGAACAGCGGTGATTTCGTGGGGAGTTGACCCGCCGCGATCTGCTGGCTCACCGTGCCCGCGTTGGCGGGGTCGTAGTCACCGGCGACCGGCGTGTACCCGGTGGAACTGGCACCGTCGACCGGCACCATGTTGCTCTCCAGACCACCCACACCCGGCTGCGACCAATGGCCGTCGTACCACTTCTGCCAGGAGCCCCGGGCCATCTTCGAGGAGATCGGCGCACGGGCGACATGCGCGAGGCTGTCCTCCCAGTTGCCGCCCTTCGCGACGATCCGCGAGCCGTAATAGACGTAGAAGTAGCCCGACGCGGTGTCGACGAACAACCGCTGGTCGCCGTCGCCGTAGGAGTACGTCTCGTGCGGGAACTGCGTGGTGTCGCCACGCTTGGTGCTGTACGGCGAGGTGATCGCGTGGTCCTTGATGGTCCAGGTGCGGCCCTGGTCCTTCGACACCGCGTAGTCGATCGCGTCGAAGTGGATGCCGTCGTTGAACGGCGCCGGGGTGAACTCGTTGTGCACAAGGCCGTACCAGTCGCCGGTGTCCGGGTCGACCCACATCCCCGACAGGTCGCAGTAGTTCTTCTGCGCATAGCCCGCGTTGCCGACCGCGTACGTCGCCTCCAGGCCGGTCGGGCTGTTGTTGCAGCGATAGGTGGTGTCGTTGTTCTTGTCGTTGGCGTTGGCCGGGTTCACCGCGTCGCTGATCGCGCTCGACCGCGAGGCGCTGTCCATGTCGGTGCCCGTGAAGAAGTCCCAGTACCGGGGGTCCTTCGCGCCGTACAGGGCGGCGGACTGCTGGAAGTAGAACGTGCCGTCCTTGTCGACATAGGTCGAGGCGGGGGTGTCCGTCGGGTGCGCGTACGGCACGGGGGATCCGACGCTGATCGTGTACGTGGCATCCGGGGACGCGGCCGCCGCGGGCGGCGCCACCGCGGCGGCCAGCGCCAGAACCGCGGCGCCGACGGCGGCGACTGCTCTGAAGGTGGGGGAGGACACGGGCACTCCTTCTGATGTGGGAGCGGTGAACGGTGCTCGCCGGCGGCGTGGCCGACCGCGTGGTGGGCAGTCTGTGCACCACGCGGCACACCGTCCACGGACATCCGTCGGCCGGACTTGGACTTTTGTCGGCCACGGCGACGGCCGGCGGGCGCCGCGCTCCGACGTGGGCCGTAGCACGGAGGCGGCACCCGCGTCCCCGAATATGCCGAATACATACCCGCCCGCAACAAGAGCGGGAATGCGCCACCGAAAACTGACTCGAAGCCAATGGATATGCGCTCCTCAACCCGACCTGCAACCCATACCCAAAGGGCACGGAACCAGATATTCCGGGCGGTGAGTTTCGATACCCCTAAAGGATGAGTAAGGTGTGGATCGCTGTCGGTGAACCTGCGCAAGAGCTCGGACTCCGGCGTAATTCCGCATGGCTGGAATTCGTAGGACGCAGGGTGTCGTCTGTGGGGACGGGGAGAGGATCGTGGCTGCCGGCTCGTTCGAGGGACACTACGTGTGGCATCCGGCGGCCGACGATCGCGAGCTGGCACGCGCGTGCACGGACGTGCGGGCGGGGCGCTACCTCGGCGCCCACAACGTGCTCGAAGAGGCGCGCGGAGACTACGAGTTGAGGGCTCACCGGTCCCTGGTGCTGGCCTCGGAAGCAGCCGACTCGGACCTCGCGGAACGCTGGATGGCCGAGGAACCCGGTCCGGAAGCGGCCCTGTTGGGGGCGCGCGTGGCGATGATCCGCGCACTGCGCATGGCGGATGCCGGGGACGCCCGGGCCGATGCCCTGCTGCGCATAGCGCAGGCGGCCTGTATGCGGGCGGCGCGCCTGCTGCCCCAGGACCCGACCCCGTGGGTGGCCCAACTGGCCCTGGCCCGCATCGACGGCCCCCGCGATCCCGCCCCGAGGGGGCTGCTCACCGCGCCGCCCGGCCCCTGGCAGATGTTCGCCCATGTGCTGCGGCTCGACCCCTGGCACCGCGAGGCCCATCACCGGTTTCTGGCCTGCTTCTTCACCCGTCACGGCGGCTCGGCGAGCGCCCGGTGGGACGTGGCCTCGTTCCTCAGCCACCGGGCGCCCGCCACCTCCGCGCTGCGGCTCCTGCCTCTGGTCGCCCTCGTCGAGGACTACGACCCGAACGTCCTCCTCGCGGACCACACCTGGCAACAGCCGCAATGGGCCGCGACCATCCTCGGCATTTACCACAACTGGTTTCCACAGGCTGCCAGTTACCGTTTCACGCCGGTCCTCGATCTGGCCTATCTGGCGCACGCCCTGTTCATGGCGAAGCGCGAATTCGAGGCACGGGAAGTCCTCACGGCCATGGGCCCGTACGCCTCGCGCATGCCCTGGAGCGCGTTCGGCGACCCCGGAGAACAGCTGACCAGGGCCAGGAGGTCCTGCGGACTCCCGACCCCCGCAACGGCCTGAGCACGACCGGCGCCGCAGACCCGCCCGCGAGACCTACGCGTCTTTTCACCCCCGAGGAAAGGTTGCCACTGTGTCCGAGCGCACGTCCCACACCCGCTCGTCGAGCCGAGACCGGGAATCATCCGTGGCACTCGACGACGATGCCACGCTGCACGCCATGGGATATCCCCGGAAACTCACCCGGAGATTTCACGCCTTCGACAATTTCGCCATATCCTTCACCATTATCAACATCATCTCCGGAATTTTCTCCGCATTCGGTTTCGGAATGGGAGCGGGCGGCCCCCGCATTCTCGTCTTCGGCTGGATCGGCGTCTCGGTCATGGTGCTGTTCGTGGGCGCCGCGATGGGCGAAATCGCGTCCGCCTACCCCACCAGCGGCGCCCTGTACTTCTCCGCGGGCAAGCTCGCCAAGCGCCATCGTGGCGCCTGGTCCTGGTACACGGGCTGGCTGAACTTCGTCGGCCAGGTGGGCGGCACCGCCGCGACCAACTACGCCGCCGCCACCTTCATCCAGGCGTTCATCGGGATGCAGTGGCCTTCGTACGAGCCCACGCAACAGCAGACGGTCGCCATCGCGACGGCGATCCTGCTGGTCCAGGCGCTCGCCAACACCTACACCGTGCAGTTGGTCGCCCTGGTGAACCGAATCTCCGTGTGGTGGCTCCTGGTCGGCATGGTGGTGATCGTCGTCGCCCTGACCGTGAAGCCCTCCTCGCACCAGCCGGCCTCGTTCGCGACGCACTTCGTCAACAGCACCGGGTTCAGCAACGGTCTGTACGCCGCGATGCTGGGCCTCCTCGTGACGAGCTGGACGTTCACCGGCTTCGACGGCAGCTTCCACATGTCCGAGGAGACGGTGAGGGCCACCGTCAACACGCCCAAGGGCATCATGCGCGCGATCATCTACTCGGCGCTCGCCGGACTCGTCCTCATGCTGGCCCTCGTGTACGCGATCCGCGACTACGCGGCCGAGATCACTTCGGCGGCCCCACCCGTGCAGATCCTCGTCGACGCGCTCGGCGCCGGCACCGCCAAGCTGCTCCTGCTGATCGTAATCGGGGCCATGCTGTTCTGCGGCCTGGCCAACATGACCAGCAACACCCGGCAGATCTTCGCCTTTTCGCGGGACGGGGCGATGCCGGGGTCACGCTGGTGGCACTCGGTGTCGCTGCGCACCCGCACCCCCGTGAAGGCGGTGTGGCTCGCCGCGGCCTGTGCGCTGGTGCTGATCATTCCGGCCCTGTGGTCCCACACCGCCTTCACCGCCATCGTCAGCGTCAACGTGGTCGGCCTGTACCTGGCGTACGGGGTGCCCATCTTCCTGCGGCTGCGGCTGAACGACTTCGCGCCCGGCCCGTGGAACCTGGGGCGCTGGGGCAGGCCGGTGGCGGCGGTCGCCGTGATCTGGATCGTGCTCAGCAGCGTGCTGTTCATGCTGCCCCAGGCCTCCCCGATCACCGTCGACAACTTCAACTACGCGCCGATCGCGCTCGGCGCGGTGCTGCTCATCGCCACCGTCTGGTGGTTCGCCACCGCCCGTCGGCGCTTCCAGGGGCCGGTCAGCTACGGCAGCCCCGATGAGGTGGCGGCGATGGACCTCATCTGACACGGTGTCACCTCAGGCGTCGGGTACCCAACTGCCGTGGAAACCAAGGGGTACCCGGCCCGGCAGGTGGATGCGGGCGACCGGCTCTGCGGTGAAGTCCTGGGCGGCCAAAATCACCAGGTCGCTCGCGCCCCGCTCCGGATTGTGGACGTAGGCGAGCGCGTAGCCGTCGTCCTCGGCCGCCTTGTGGCCGTGCGCGTCGCGCGGCACGAACACGGCTTCGCCCGCGGCCGCCGCCTTCGGCAGCCGGTGCACCTGTGAGGTGCCGCGCAGCAGGTCCTGCTTGATCAGGGCGCTCCTGAACGCCTTGTCCGGCGGGACCCCGTCGACCGTCTCGTACGCGGCGAAGAACTCGGCGGCGGCCGCGGAGTAGCCGTACCGGTGGCGCCTGGACACCGTCGCCTCGTTCACGCGCGGGAACTCCTGGGGCCGGTCGTCGATCCGCCGCTGGTGGACGCGGCCGTGCTCCAGGTCGATCGTCCAGCGGTCGAGCGCGGGCGTCCCCGTCGCGGCCGGGCCACCGGAGCCGCGCCCGGCGACGAAGAACGGCGCCGGGTACGTGGTGAGATCCATGACCACTGTCGCCCCCTCGTCGTACGCGTTGAGCGTGTGCGAGTAGAAGACGGGGTCCACCTCGAACCAGCGGACCGGGCCGCCCCCGCGCGGCATGACCCCGACCCGCGCCGCATGGTGGTCGTCCCACGCGTACGGCACAGGCGCGCCGCTGCGGGCCGCCTCCGGATCGAAGGTGATCGGGATGTCGATGACGACGACGTGCCGCTCGGTGAGCCCGAAGTCGTGCACCATCGAGCCCGCCGGCATGGGGATCCGAGTCGTCCTGGTCACCTTCCCGGTGCGGTCCACGACGATGTGGCGGACGTGGTCCCAGGTCGGGTAGTACGCGAGCGCGTGCAACTCGTCGGCGTGGGCGTCGTACTTGGTGTGCGCGGCGAAGGACCCGCTCAGCGTGGCGCGGAAGTCGTACGGGCGCAGCGTGTTGAGCTCGCCGTCCAGCTCGTACGGCAGCGGCCCGCTCTCCTGCATCGCGAGGATGCGGCCCTTGTACGGGATCACTTGCGTGTTGCAGGCGAAGTCGTCCTCGGGCACCGGCCCCGGGTACTTCTCCCCCAGTTCCCCGGCGACGGCGGCCGAGCGGACCCAGCGATTGCGGTACCACTCGGCGCGGCCGTTCCTGAGGCGGACGCCGTGCACCATGCCGGGGCCGATCATCCAGTGGTGGGCCCGCGGGTCCTCGATGCCGAAGGCGTTGGGGCCGTTGCGCAGATAGCGGCCGTTCAGCTCGTGCGGGATGCGGCCGGCGACGGGCAGCGAGAACGCTGTCAGCTCTTCCGCCACCGGCGCGAAGACGCCTTCACGGAAGGGGCTTCGGCCCGGGGTCGCGAAGGCGGCGGGGGCCATGAGCGCGGGTGGGCCGCCGCGCAGCGCCACCGTGCCTCCCGCCAGCGCGATCGCCGCCGTGCCCCGCAGCACGTTCCGCCGAGTGTGACCGGTCATCGCCGAGCCCCCTGCCTTCTGTTCTCGCCGTACGGATCTCTCGCTCACGATCCTGCGGCAGGAGCCGGGCCCCGGTCAGGAGGCCTGGGGCCCGGAAGGGGGTGGTGCCAGGCCCCCGGACGCCAGGTGGTTGCAACCCGCTTGCAACCACCCGCATGGTGAGGTGTGGCTACCGGATCCGCACGCCATGGCCCGCAGGGGGCTGTTGTGCGGGCCGGAGGAGCGAGGGAGAGATGACGCCCGCGGAACACCCGGGAACACCCCCGGGAACCGACGCACCACCAGTTGAACTCACGCCTGAGGCACGCGAGTTGATCCGCACACTGCGATCGAAGCACGGCCCGCTGATGTTCCATCAGTCGGGCGGTTGCTGTGACGGCAGCGCGCCCATGTGCTACCCGGAGGGCGAGTTCCGTACCGGCGGCTCGGACGTCCTGCTCGCCTCCCTCGCGGTGGAGGGAGTGGCTGAGCGCGTCCCGTTCTGGATGTCGACGAGCCAGTACGAACTGTGGCGGCACACCCGGCTGATCGTCGACGTGGTGGAGGGCCGGGGCAGCGGGTTCTCGCTCGAAGCGCCGGAAGGCGTGCGGTTCCTCATCCGGTCGCGGCTGATCTGAGCCCCGCCGCCCCCTGGGGCCTCAGTCCCGGTCGTGCACGGCCACGATGCCGTTGAAGACGCCGACGTACGCGGTGCCGTCCGGGCCGATGGTGATCGGCGCCCAGTTGTTGTCGTACTCGGGGCCGGTTCCGGTGAGCTTCTTCCAGCGGACGGCGCCGGTGCGGAAGTCGACCGCGGTCAGGTACCAGGCGTCGATGCCGAGCGCGTTGGGCTCCTTCTCGTAGAAGTACAGGAGCCCGTTGGCGGTCGACAGCTTCGGCACGACGGAGGGCGAGCGGACGGCGCTCTGCCACACCGTGTCACAGCCGCTGCCGTCCTTGCGCACGTCGATCCGAGTGGCTCCCCCCACGACGCTCCGGCCGAAGGTGAGTGAAGTGAGGTTCTCGTAGCCGTAGTTGTTCTCGACGACGAGGCTGTTTCCCCAGCTGATGAGGGAGTTGTCGGTGGTCGACTGCCCCGAGCCGAACACCGGGATCCTGCACACCTCGCGCTGCCCGTCGGGCACGTCGTTGCCGCGTCGGTAGACGACGACGTTCATGCGGTCGTCGGCGTTGTCGGTGATGGCCACATAGCCGTCGCCGAACAGGTCGGGGGTGGTGCCCGAACCCTGGTTCACGGAGCCGGGCTTGGTGCCGGTCCCCCGGTCGTAGGTCTGGCGCCACTGCACGACGGGGGTGCCGTCGGCGGCGGCGCGGAAGCTGTAGAGGGCGTGGTCGGAGACGATCGAGACGCCGTCCTCGGCCACGGAGAAGGAGTTCTGGATCTCTTCTCCGGCTAGCTGGATCGAGTGGACGGCCCCGGTCGCCGGGTCGACCGTGCCGACGCGGCCGAGCCGGGTCACCCACCAGATGCGCCCCTGCCAGTCCGGCATCACGGAGGTGACGGGGTCGCAGGTGCCGCTGGGGAAGAGGTTGGTCCAGCTGATGCAGTCGTGCGGAACGACGCCGGAGAGATCCCAGTCGTTGTCGACGACAAACGCCCAACTGCCGTCCGCCGCCTGCCGGTGCGCGATGCGCAGGATGTGGTGGCGGGAGTCGGCCAGGACCACCCGGTCCTGGTTGTCGAGGTAGAAGTAGGCGCCGCCGGAGGTGTCCTTGAAGATCTTCTCGAAGTCGAGCCGGGTGATCGCCTCGACGGTGGAGGAGCGCTGCGGCAACTGGTACTCGGCGAGGGTGGCCAGGGTGTGCGGGTCGAGGAGCTTCAGCTTGAAGCCCTGGAAGGTGCCGCAGACGGTGATGAGCCGGCCCGCCGCGTCGAAGGTGGCGGTGGCGCACTCGCCGCCGAGCGGCGCGATCTGCTCGCTGGTGACCTGGGGATCACGGCCGAGCGGCCCGGAGTACGGGTGGGTGCCGCTCCCCCAGGAGTCCCCGTGCATGCCGTTGCGGCCGTTGGTCGCCATGAACGGGTTCTGCGCGGGCACCGGCGCCGGGACCGGCTGCGCGGCCGCGGGGGCACCCTCGTACTGGCTGACCAGCCGGTGCCCGGGTGCCTTGGGTATCTCAGCGGCCCGGACACCGGCCGGCCCCACCAGGGTGCCCGCGGTGACGGCGAGCGTCAGGGCCAGTGCGCGGGCGAACACTCTGCGGGACATGCGGCTCCTCGGTATGCGTACGTACGAAAGTCGTCGCGCCGCCACCGGACGTTAGAGGTGCCTGCTTGAAGTGTCCATGGAAGCTGAGGGAGTTTCATGTATGCGTCATGAGGGCGCAACACTAGCTCTGAGCCCACCTAGTTGCAGCTCGGACCCCGTAAGGGGCGCGGGGAACTGCGCAACCAGCCCCCCAGGCCCGCACCCGAAAGCCGCACCCCGCCAGGGGTTACTGAGCCAGCCGCCGCTCCAATGGCGTGCGGAAGCTCGGCTTGATGCGCACATCGCCGAAGAACGCGGCAAGCCGATCCGCTTCGACGTCGATCGCCGCCCGCGCGTCCCGCCCCACCCCCACCCCCGCGAGGACCTCCGTAACGATCGAGCCGTCGGCCCGCTGAGCCCACCCACCCACGACCCGCCCGTTCCACCAGACGCTCGGCCCGATGTTCCCGTTCGTATCGAAGAGTTCGGCCGTGTGATCGGCATCGAGGTACCAGTCGCGATGCCGCCAGCCCATCGGGGTGGGATCGAGGGCGGGAAGCAGCGCAGCCCAGGGCTCGGGCTCGGCAGGGGGTTCGAGGTGGGCGGGCAGCGCATGGCCCGGACCGGCGTCGAGGTCGACCTCGACCGCGTCGGTGCGGGCCAGCGCCTTGCGGGTGTCGGTGAGCGTCCACCCCGTCCACCACTTGACGTCCTCCGTGGTGGCGGGCCCGAACGCCGCCAGGTACCGCCCGGCGAGCTCCGCCTTGGCCTCGTCGACGGGCAGGTCGGGGTGCGGTTCGGCGGGGATCCAGCGGTACTGGCTGGAGGCCCAGGTGCCGAGCGGCCGGCCGCGCCGGATGCGGCTCTCGGCGGCCATCACGCCGAGGAAGCGACTGGTGATGCGGGGCCGGGCCTCGTACGGCTTGCCCTCGGCCTGGACGATCTGCGACCTCAAGTCGGGTACGTCATCGGCGAGTTGAGCGGCGGTGGCCTCACCGCGCCGCTGCAGGGCGGCCAGCACCGCGGCCTCGGTCGCGGCGAACCAGCGCTCGTCGAAGCCGAGCTGTTCCTGGACGACCTTGGCGAGGTTCTTGCGTTCGCGGGCCGCCACGGCGCGGGCGGTCGACGCGTCCACGACGGGGGCGAGCTCGCGCGGCACCACGAACATGGTGCGCCGCATGCAGAGCATCCGTACCAGCGTGTGGTCCTCGTACAGCGCGCGCTCCAGGTCCGCCACGGCAGGGTCCTTCAGCCGGGCGGCGACGCTGAGGTACACGGACGCGGGGTCCGTGGCGTGCAGGCCGAGCACCGCCTCGGCGACCGCCTCCGGGGCATGGGCGCGGGCGGCAGGGGTGAGCAGGTGGCGGGCGCCGAGGCGGGCGCGCCGCTCCTCGGCGGTGATCTTCCGGCGGGCCTTGGTCATGGCTTGAGGCTACCGACCACCCCTGCCGTCGCGTTGAGTCCGTTCTGGATGGTCGTCGCCATGCTCGTACCGGCCAGGAAGAAGCCGAGCAGCGCGCAGACGATCGCGTGCGAGGGCTTGAGCCCGCCGCTCCGCAGGAAGATCACCGCGAGCACCACCAGCAGCAGGACCACCGAGATCGAAACAGCCATGACGAGCCTCCTCCGCCGCGCCGGATTCGCGGCACTCGGGCGTCAGTGTGGCGGAGGAGGCGCTGCTCACCGGCTCAAGACATGTCCGCCGTACGGGTGTTGACTGCGCGTGATCCCGCTACTCGCCGTGGGCGCGGAGGAAGGTTTCGAGTCCGGCGAGGTCGTCGGTGTTGAACCAGTCGATCCCGGCGGCGTACAGCTCGCGCCACAGGGCGTCGCGTTCGGGTCCGGCGACGTCGAGGGTCGCCCAAAACCTCAGCCGCCGGCGGCCGGCGTGGCTACGGGCCACCAGGTCGCGCAGCTCGGCGCGTTCGGCGGCGGGGAAGGGCCCGGCGCCGGTCCAGGTGAAGTGGTCGGTCCAGGCCTCGCTGATCAGCGGGATGAAGGAGGCGGTGGCGGCCGTCCCGAGGTCGTCGAGCCGCCCGTCGTAGAAGGCGTACCGCACCTGCTGCGCCTCCATGGGCGTGCGGGCGCCCCGGTCGCCGGAGATGACCGCGGTGATGGCGCTGGTCCGCACCCGGCCGTGCGCGTAAGAGCTGAAGAGGTGGCGGTAGGGGACGAGGTGCCGGTCGAGTTCGAGGTAGGTGGCCGCGCCCTCGGTCTTGATGTCGATGAGCAGCTGGAGCGGGTGGTAGTAACCCCGGTACACCGAGCCGTGGTTGGCCCGGATCAGCCTGCGCAGCGGGTCGAGGTAGAGGGATTCGAGGGTGCGGCTCGGGTCGAGCTCGCTGGGGTCGTGGCCGACCAGGAGTCGGCCGTCGACGAGGAAGATGTCGGCCTCGACGCTGGTGAAGCCGTGCGCGAGGGCGTCGAAGAGGGGGTGGGTGTGCTCGTAGTCGTTGTGCGCGTGGGTTCTGCGCAGGGGCCTGGGACGGGAGGGACGGGCGGCCGCGCGGGCGGTGCCGGCCAGGGCGGGCACGGCGACGGCCGCGGCGAGGGTGGCGACGGCACTGCGGCGGGTGAGATGGGCCATGGGTGCGCTCCCGGGGAACGAGGGACGGACGCGACCGAGTATGCGTCGCGCTGCGCACAACTGACGTGCGGCTGACAGGAGTTGGCTGGTCCTTCGTCCCCGTGTCACCCGCCGGTCAGGCCTGCGGCGGGGCCTCCCAGCTGACCGTGCGGTCGCACCAGCGGTCGAGGAGTACCTGGTCGTGGCCGACGGCCAGCAGGGACGCCTTCGTCTCGCGGCGGTAGTTCTCGACCGCCGCGACCAGCGCGGCCGTCGTCGATGCGTCGAGCATCGCGGTCATCTCGTCGCAGATCAGCAGGCGCGGACGGAGCACCAACGCCCGTGCCAGACAGGCGCGTTGGAGCTGGCCGTCGCTGACCTCGTGGGCGCTGCGGGTCAGGAGGTCGCCGCCGAGGCCGACCGCGTGGGCCAGGGCGTCCACGCGCTCGCGGATCTCGATCCGCCGGCCGGTCGCCTTCAGGGGCTCGGCGATCAGGTCGCGCAGCCGCAGCCGCGGGTCGGCGGAGAGCCGGGGCGACTGGAAGACGACGCCCACGGTGGTGCGCAGGGCGCGCGGGGCGCGGTGGCGGTAGTCGGTGACGGTGGTGCCGTCCAGGACGACCGTTCCGGCGTCGGGTCGGTGCAGCAGGGCCGCGACCCTGGCCAGGGTGGACTTGCCGCAGCCGCTGGGGCCGAGCAGGCCGACCGCCTCGCCGTGGGACACGGCGAGGCTGACGTCGCGCACCACGGGCCTGCCCCGCTCGTAACCGGCTGTGATGTTGCTGAGCTCAAGCACGGCTGGGCTCCTCCGCGTGGGCGTGGTGGCAGGCGGCCCGGCCGTCGAACCGCGGTTGGGTGCCGCAGAGCGCGTCGGCCAGGTCGCAGCGGGGTGCGAACGCACACCCCGCCGGGAGGTCTCCCAGCTCCGGCGGCATGCCGGGGATGGGTTGGAAGGATCGTTCCGGCAGGGCATCGAGCAGACCACGAGCGTACGGGTGCCGGGGACCCGGCTCGCCGAAGAACCTGGTGGCGTCGGCGAGTTCGACGATGCGGCCCGCGTACATCACGGCGACCCGGTCCGCGATCCGGGCGGCGGCCGCCAGGTCGTGCGTGATCATCAGCAGGGCGCGGCCCTCGTCGACGGTGCGGCGCAGTTCGTCGGCCGTGCGCTCGACCAGTGCGCGGTCGAGCCCCGTCGTCGGTTCGTCCGCGAGCAGCAGGGGTGCGTCGCCGACCAGGGCCAGCGCGGTCGCGGCACGCTGGGCGAGCCCGCCGGACAGTTCGTGCGGGTAGCGGTCGAGGTGGTCCGCCGGGAAGGCCGCGCGCCCGGCCGCGTCCCGCGCCGCCGCGCGCAGCGCCTTGCGCGGGACCGACGTCAACTCCCTTACGATTTCCACCAGTTGACTGCCTACCGTGCGTACTGGGGTGAGGTGGGCGGCCGGGCTCTGCGGTACGAGGCCGACGCGCCGGCCCCGTACCGTGCGGGCGAGCAGCCGCTCGTCGGCGGTGATCAGGTCCGTGCCGTCCTCAAGCAGCGCGACGCCCTCGGATTCGGCGTTGGCGGGCAGCAGGCCGAGCAGCGCGGAGGCGAGGACGGACTTTCCGCAGCCGCTCTCGCCTACGAGCGCGAGGCACTCCCCCGCCGCGAGGTCGAAGGAGGCATCGTTGACGGCGGCGATGTGTCCGCCGCCCCGCATCCGGAAGCGTACGGAGAGGTTCCGTACGGAGAGCACGTTCGGGGCTTCAGACGTCACCGAGGTCACAGCGGTCACAACATCAGCTCCGATCGGCGGCGCGGGCTGAGCCGTTCCCGCCAGGCTCCGGCCAGGCCCGCGATGGCGAGGGTCGGCACGATCAGGAGGAGGCCGGGGAACAGCGTCGGCCACCAGTCGCCCGCGAGCAGCGAGCCGCGTGCGCTCTGGACGAGGTTGCCGAGGCTGGCCTGGTGGGCGGGCAGGCCGAGGCCGAGGAAGGACAGGGCAGACTCGTGCCACATGGCGTGCGGCACCATGAGAACCGCGGCAAGACCGGCTTGCGGCCACACAGCGGGCAGCAGATGACGGACCGTCACCCGCCATCGCGAGGCGCCGCCCGAGATCGCCGCGTCGATGTACGGGCGCGAGCGCAGGGACAGGATTTCCGAGCGGACGATGCGGGCCGTCGAGAGCCAGTGCGTCAGCGCGACCGACACCACGACCGGCCACACTCCTGGGCGGAACATCGCCACGACGAAGATGCCGAGCAGCAGGTGCGGTACGGACGAGCAGGTGTCGACGAGCCGCATGACGACCCGGTCCGTCCACCCCCCGAACGCTCCGGCGACGGCGCCGACCGCAGTGCCGATGAGGGTCGCGGCGAGCGCGGCGACGGCGCCCACCAGCAGGGAGACCCGCAGCCCGTACACGCAGCGGAGCAGCAGGTCGCGACCTACGTCGTCGGTGCCGAACGGGTGGGCCCAGGACGGGGGTTGGAGCTTCCCGGCAAGGTACACGGCCTGTTCGTCGAGCTGGGCCAGCGGCGGCACGAGGACGACGGCGAGCACGACGACGGCCAGGATGACGGCCGAGGTGCGCACCCGCACGGTGCGGGTGGATCTGCCGAGGCGTACGTCAGCCATCGAATCCCACCCTCGGGTCGGCGAGTCCGTACAGGAGGTCGGAGAGCAGGTTGCCGAGGAGTACGGCGGCGGTCGCGAGCACCGTGAGGGCGGCGAGCAGCGGGAAGTCGACGGAGGTCGCGGCCTGCACCGTGGCGGCGGCGATGCCGGGCCAGCTGAAGACCGTCTCGACGAGCAGCGCGCCGGTGATCAGCTCGGGCACGCGGGAGCCGATCAGGGTCAGCATGGGGAGCATGCCGGAGCGCAGCGCGTGGCCGGTCAGGACGGTGCGTTCGGCGAGGCCGCGCGCCCGCGCCCCGCGCACCGGGTCCTCGGCCAGCGCGTCGCCGACGCCTTGGCGTACGTACAGGAAGAACCAGGGCAGTTGGGACAGGCCGAGCACACACGCCGGGAGGACCAGGTGGCTGATGACCTGGCCGGAAGTGACCGTGTCGCTCGCGGTGTCCGTCAGGCCCCCGGCCGGCAGCGCGCCGAGTTTCAGCGCGAAGAACCAGATGGCGAGCAGGCCGAGCCAGAAGGCGGGGGCGGCTTCGAGGGTGTAGGCGGCGGAGCTGACCGAGCGGTCGAGCCAGCCGCCGCGGCGGCGCGCGGCGAGCACGCCGAGCGCGGTGCCGAGCACGATCGCGACGGCGAACGCGGCGGTGGCGAGCAGCGCCGACCAGCCGATGCGTTCGGCGATGACGTCGGCGACGGGCTGGCGCAGCACGCCGGAGTCGCCGAGGTCGCCGCCGAGGGCCGAGGTCAGCCAGTCCCACCAGCGCTGCACGAATGGCTGGTCCACGCCGAGGTTGGCGCGCAGCTGGTCCAACTCGGCCTGGGACGCGGTGAGTCCGGCTGTGCCCGCATATGCCTTGACGGGGTCGAAGGGGGACGCGGCGGCGACCGCGAAGACGCCGAAGGTGACGGCGAGCAGGACGGGAACGGCGGACAGGATCCGCCGTCCGGCCATGCGGCCCATCGCCTCCCACGGAAGGCGGCGGCTCACTTCTTGGGGGTCCACTTCTCGACGTCCCACCAGGGGCCGGACGCGAGCCCGTGGTCGTGCGGTTCGACCTGGGTGGAAAGACCGTCCCACTTGTCGTTGACGACGTACAGGTGGTCGATGTGAGTGAGGAAGGTGTAGCCCGGGTTCTTCACGAGCTCGCGCTGAACGGTGTCGTACGCAGTCTTGCGGACGGCCTGGTCGCCGCTCTTGCGGGCGTCGTCGAGGGCCTTGTCGACGGTGTCGTTGACGTACGAGGCCATGTTGTTGAAGCCGTCGCCGGCGAGCGAGGACTTGAGCAGGTTGTACTGGTCGAAGTCGGGGTCGCCGGGCGAGCCGCCGCCCGCGAGGACCGCGTCCTGCTTCATGCGGGGCTCGATGACCTCCCAGGTGCCGGACTGGGTGGTGACGGCGATGCCCGCCTTCTTGGCGTCGGAGGCGAACGCGAGGGCGTGGTCCTGGCGGAGCTTGTCGCCGGAGAGGTACCAGAGCGGGAAGGCGGCCTTGACGCCGTCCTTCTCGCGGATGCCGTCGGCGCCCGGCTTCCAGCCCGCGTCGTCGAGGATCTTCCGCGCCTTGCCGAGGTCGTGGGCGCGCTCGGTGCCGGCGGCGAACCACGGGCTGCCGGTCGGCACCGGGCCGTAGGCCGGCTTGCCCGCGCCTTCCAGGATGCGGTCGACCATGGCCTTGCGGTCGACGGCGAGGTCGAGGGCCTGGCGCACGGCGGTGTCACCGGCGACCTTGTTGCCGGTGGGCAGGGTGACGTTGCGGTAGTCGTACGTCTTCGCCGCGTACGTCTTCTTGCCCTTGTCGCCCTTGAACGTCTTGGCGAGGTTGGGCGGCAGGATCGCGCCGTCGAGGTCGCCGGCCCGCAGCCGGGTCGCGCGCACGTCGTCGTCCTTGATGATCGCCATCGTGAACTTCTTCACGGCGGGCGCGCCGCCCCAGTAGGAGGGGTTCGCCGAGAAGGTGATCTTCTCGCCCTTCGACCACTTGGTGAGCGTGTACGGGCCGGTGCCGACGGGCGCGCTGGAGAAGGCGCCCGAGTTGACGTCCTGCGGGGCCGCGACGTGTTCGGGGACGACGGGCAGCACGGTCCGCTCGGCGAACGGGGCGTAGGGGTACTTGAGGGTGAAGACCACCGTGTCGTCGCCCTTGGCCTCGACGGACCTCACCGCGTCGAGCTCGCCCTTGGACGGGTTGTTGGTCTTCGGGTCGAGGATCTTCGTGTAGGTGAACACGACGTCCTTGGCCGTGAACGGCTTGCCGTCGCTGAACTTCACGCCCTGGCGCAGCTTGTACGTGTACGTCAGCCGGTCCGCGCTCACCTCGGGCAGCGCGGTGGCGAGCGCGGGCCGCAGCTTCATGTCCGCGTCGAAGGTGAGGAGCCCGTCGAAGAGCTTGGAGTTGCCGTCTTTGCCGTAGCCGAGCAGCGGGCTGAGCGTCTCGGGCTCGTAGGCGATGCCCACGACCGCGGAGTCCTTCTTGCCGCTTCCGGCCGCCCCACCGCCCGGGCTGGAACAGGCGGCCGTGCCGACGGCGAGCGCCCCGGCCAGTACGGCGGCGGCCGTGGCACGTATGGAACGGGCGGTCATGCGGCCCACACCCCTTGCTGAAGATCCACTGCTATTGCGAACAAATCGCAATTAAACCCGCCAGTAAAGGAGTGGTCAAAAACGGCACGGCCCCGGTCCGCGCGGATGGCACGGACCGGGGCCGTGGGAGGCGGGGGCGAGGGCGGCTACTCGCCCGTCGCGCCGTCGATGGCCTCGCGGAGCAGATCGGCGTGGCCGTTGTGGCGGGCGTACTCCTCGATCATGTGCGTGAGGATGTAGCGCAGCGAGATGGCCTCCTCGCGGAACTCCACTGTTTCATCAAGGGAGTTGAAGGCCTCGGCCGCGGAGCGGGAGTCCTCGCACGCGGCCCGCGCACTTCCAGGCGAGGGTCTCGCGCTGGTGGTCGAGGAACGCGGTCAGTGACGTACGGTCGTCGGCCGTCTTGGCGGGCTCGGTGCGCTGGTGATCACTCATCGGCCGATGATGCCAAGGCGCGAGGGAGCCGGGTGCTCGCCGTCCGCAGGGTGGACTGCCGGGTGTTGCCCCGTCCGCAGGAGGACGGGGCAACACCCGGCCCGCCCTCAGGGTGCCCGCAGATCGACCAGTTCGGCGATCGCCGTCCGGTGTTCTCCGGCCGAACCGAGTGCGATCTGGGCCGACTTGGCCCGCTTCAGGTGCAGGTGGGCCGGGTGTTCCCACGTCATGCCGATGCCGCCGTGGAGCTGCACGCACTCCTCGGCGGCGTGCACGGCGACCCGGGCGCAGTACGCCTGGGCCACCGCCACCGCGAGCGGCGCCTCGGGGCTGGCGGTGGCGAGCGCGTCGGCGGCGTTGCGGGCGGCGGCCCGCGCGGAGACGACCTCCAGCCAGAGCTGCGCCATCCGGTGCTTGAGCGCCTGGAACGAGCCGACCGGCCGGTTGAACTGCTTGCGCTCGCGGGTGTACGTCACTGTCTCGGTCAGGCACCACTCGGCGACGCCCAGTTGCTCGGAGGCGAGCAGCCCGGCCCCGGCCAGCAGGCCCCGGCGCACGGCGGCGAGCGCCGTGTCCGCGTCGGCCAGCAGCGTGCCGCTGACGCCGTCGAGGGTGACGGCGGCCAGCGGGCGGGTCAGGTCGAGCGGCGTGAGCGGGGTGACCGCGACATCCGTGGCGTCGACGGCGTACAGGCCCTCGCCGGTCGGCACGAGGAGCACGTCGGCGGTGGCCGCGTCGGCGACCGCGCTGACGGTCCCGGCGAGCGTCCCGGGCAGCCGCACCGAGTGCGGGCCTGCCGAGAACGGCACGACGAGAGCCGCGGTCCGGTGCCCAGACGCCAACTCCCGCAACAGGGACGCGACTTCGTCGACCTCTGGATCCAGCGCCAGGAGCACTTCGGTGGCGACGACGGCGCTGGTGAGGTACGGGACCGGCGCCACCGCGCGGCCGATCTCCTCCAGAACGACCGCGGCCTCGCGGTGCGAGGCGCCCTGTCCGCCGAGCTTCTCGGGTACGAGCAGCCCCGCGAGGTCCATCCCGGCGCCGAGCGAGCGCCACAGCTCCGGGTCGTACGGCGTGTCCGACTCGGCGCGGGCGAGCGCGGACGGGGTGTCGGTGCGGTCGGCGAACAGGGAGCGCACGGCCGCCCTGAGGTCGTCCTCGGCCTCCGAGTACAGCAGGTCGGGGGTGGCTTCCGCGTCGGTCTGCGCTGTCATCGGGCCAGGTCCTTCCAGGCGACGTCCTTGTCGTTGCGCGGCTCGGCGGGCAGGCCGAGGACGCGTTCGGCGACGATGTTCAGGAGCACTTCGCTCGTACCGCCCTCGATGGAGTTGCCCTTCGAGCGCAGATAGCGGTATCCGGCGTCGCGGCCGGTGAAGTCGACCAGTTCGGGGCGGCGCATGGTCCAGTCGGAGTACAACAGGCCGTCCTGATCCAGGAGTTCGACCTCCAGACCGCTGATCTCCTGGTTGAGCCGGGCGAAGGCGAGCTTCATTCCGGAGCCCTCGGGGCCGGGCTGCCCCGCGACGAGCTGCTGGCGAAGGCGCTCGCCGGTGAGCCGGGCGACCTCGGCCTCCACCCACAGCGTGAGCAGCCGCTGGTGCAGATCGTGGGTGCGCAGCTCGGGCCGGTCTCGCCAGGCGCGGGCGACCGGGCCGATCATGCCGCCCTCGCGCGGGATGCGCATGCCGCCGATGGAGACCCGCTCGTTCATGAGGGTGGTCTGGGCGACCTTCCAGCCCTCGCCGATCTCGCCGAGCCGGTGGGCGTCGGGGATGCGCACACCGGTGAGGAACACCTCGTTGAACTCGGCCTCGCCGGTGATCTGGCGCAGCGGTCGCACCTCGACACCGGGGCCGGTCATGTCGCAGATGAAGTAGCTGATGCCCTGGTGCTTGGGCAGGCCGGGGTCGGTGCGGGCGATCAGGATGGCCCAGCGGGCCAGGTGAGCGCTGGACGTCCACACCTTCTGCCCGTCGACCACCCAGTCGTCCCCGTCGCGTACGGCACGGGTGCCGAGCGCCGCGAGGTCGGAGCCCGCGCCGGGCTCGCTGAACAGCTGGCACCAGACCTCTTCGCCCACCCACAGCGGGCGCAGGAAGCGCCGCTTCTGCTCCTCGGTGCCGTACCTGAGGACGGTCGGCGCGGCCATGCCGAGGCCGATGCCGATCCGGCGGGGGTCGTTGTCGGGCGCCCCGGCGGCGGCGAGTTCGGCGTCGACGACGGCCTGGAGCGAGCGCGGCACGTCGAGGCCGCCGAGGCCGACCGGGTAGTGCACCCAGGCGAGCCCGGCGTCGAAGCGGGCCTTGAGGAAGTCGAGGGGCTCGGTGCCGGCGGGCGGGTGAGCGGCGAGCAACTCCCGCGTACGGGTACGGAGTTCGGCGGCGTCGGTCATCGGGCTGCTCCGTCCGGGAGGACGACCACACGGCCGGTGGTCGTGCCGTCGGCGACGCGCTGCACGGCGGCCGCGGCGTCCTTCAGCGGGACCCGCTCGCTGATGAGCGGCTTGATCGCGCCCTCGGCGGCGAGCTTCGTCAGCTGCTCGTGGCAGCGGACGATCGAGGCCGGGTCCTTCTGCGCGTACAGCCCCCAGTGCAGCCCGACGATCGAGTAGTTCTTCACCAGGGCGTGGTTGAGCGCGGGCGCCGGAACGGAACCGCTCGCGAAGCCGACGATCACGATCCGGCCCTCGAAGGCGACGCACTTCGCGGACTTGGCGTACGCGTCACCGCCGACCGGGTCGAAGATGACATCGGCGCCCCGCCCACCGGTGGCCTCCTTCACGGCGGCCACGATGTCGTCGGTGCGCCGGTCGATGACCAGATCGCACCCCAACTCCCGTGCCACCGCTGCCTTTTCGGGGCCGCCGACGACGCCGATGACGCGTGCCCCGGCGGCCTTGCCGAGCTGTAGGGCCGCGCTGCCCACTCCCCCGGCGGCGGCGTGCACGAGCAGCGTCTCGCCCTCCTGGAGGTGGGCCCGGCGGTGCAGTCCGAACACGCCGGTCTGGTAGCCGATGTGCAGGGCCGCGGCCTCGGCGTCGTCCAGGGCCTCGGGTGCGGGCAGCAGGGCCGCCTCGTCGGCGACGACGTACTCGGCGAGCCCGCCGTACGGCAGCGCGGGGTTGGCGATCACCCGGCGGCCGTCCTCGGTCTCGCCGCAGATCTCCACGCCCGGCGTGAACGGCAGCGGCGGGCGGATCTGGTACTGGCCCCGGCAGAGCAGCGCGTCGGGGAAGTTGATGTTCGCGGCGCGCACCCTCAGCAGCACCTGGCCCGGGCCCGGCACGGGCCGGTCCACCTCTTCTAGCCGCATCACCTGGCCCGGCTCGCCGTTCTCGTGCACTCGCCATGCCTGCATTCGGGGCCTCCATACGCCGGGCGCGATACGGCTGCGTACCGCTGAGTACGTTCCACTGCTCGCGGGCATACTAAGCGGTCGCTTGCACGAAAGGAAACAGCTCGGCGGATCGGGCCCGCGCCCGGTGTGCGGACATGCGGCGGAACCGGGCCGGCCCGACGAGGAAGCCATGCGCCGTCAGGTCGCGGCGGAGCCGGGCCTCGCACGGCCATGGCGGTTTGGCGCGGCAGCCGGTAAGGATGCGCCATGACGGACGACGCCGCACCGCCTCCGCGTCCCACCCACCCCGGGCTGTCCGCGCCTCCCCCGCTCGGGGCGTGCGCGCTGCCGCCCGGGACGTACGACGGCAGCGTGGTCCTGGTGACCGGGGGCGGGTCGGGGCTCGGCAAGGCGATGGCCGCCGAGTTCGCGCGGCTCGGCGCCGATCTCATGATCGTGGGCCGCTCGGCGGACCGGCTCAAGGCCGCCGAGCAGGAGCTGGCCGGGTTCGGCGGGCGGGTGGCGGCCGCGGTGTGCGACATCAGGGAGCCGGAGCGGATCGTCGAGGTCTTCGACACGGCCGAGGCGGTGCTCGGCGTCCCGGCCGTCCTGGTGAACAACGCCGCCGCCAACTTCCCTTCTCCGGCCGAGGACTTGTCGCCGAACGCCTGGCGGGCGGTCCTGGACATCACGCTGACCGGAACGTGGTTCATGACCCGCGAGTTCGCCCGCCGCCACCTCGCGGCCGGCACCCCCGGCTCGGTGATCAGCATCGGCGCCTCGTACGCCTGGACGGGCGGCCCGGGGCACGCCCATTCGGCGGCGGCGAAGGCGGGGGTGCGCAATCTCGTCGAGACGCTGGCCGTGGAGTGGGGGCCGTACGGCATCCAGGTCAACGGCCTGGTGCCCGGCCTGATGCCGCACCCCGATCTGCCGGAGGCGATCCGCGCCGGTCTCGACCGGGCCGCCGATGACGGCGAACTGGCCCTGCGCCAGCCCGCGTTGCGGGTCGGGTTGCCACGCGAGCTCGGCTGGGCGGCCACCTTCCTCGCCTCCCCGTACGCCAGGTTCATCAGCGGTCACACGCTGGTGGTGGACGGTGCGAACTGGCAGCGGCGCGCTCTGGTGACGCCGCCGGTGAGCAGCGTGCGGGAGCAGTTGGGGCGCGGGCCGTTCGAGGGGTAGCCGCGTTCACTTCCCGTCGAAGGCCGGCGGGCGCCGGTCGGCCTTGGCGGCATAGCCCTCGCGGGCGTCCTCGGAGGTGAGGGTGAGGGCGGCGGCCAGGGCCGTACGGTCGAGGGCCGCGGCGAGACCCGCGTCGGCGAAGGCGTCGATGTTGCGCTTGACGGACCGGACGGCCAGCGGCGCGTTGGCCGCGATCTCGGCCGCGAGATCGCTGCCGATGGAGTCCAACTCGTCCTGGGATACGACCTGTTGTATGAGTCCGATGCGTTCGGCGGTGGGGGCGTCGATGCGGCGGCCGGTGAGCGCGAGCAGTTTGGCCCAGCCGGCGCCCGCGTCCCGCGCGATCCGCAGATCGCCGCCCGCGTCGACGGCCACGCCGATCCCGGTCTCGGGCAGCGCGAAGACGGCGTCGGCGGCGGCGATCCTGATGTCGGCCATCAGGGCCAGCTCGAAGCCGAAGCCGAGGCAGTAGCCCTGGACGGCGGCGATGACGGGCTGCGGCAGTCCGGCGAAGGCGGCGAAGCGCTCGTGGACCCAGCGGATGCCTTCGTAGTAGTGGTGGGTGCGTTCGGCCGGGGAGCGTCCGGTGATGGCGCCGCCGGGGGCGGTGACGTCGATGCCGGCGCAGAAGGCGCGGCCCTCGGCCCGCAGCAGCACGACCCTGACCGACTCGTCGAAGCGGATGCGGTCGGCGAGCAGTCCCAGTTGGCGGCTGGACTCCCAGCTCCACCCGTTGAGCCTGTCCGGCCGGCACAGGGTGAGGACGCCGACGCCGGAGCCGGTGACGTCGAGCCGGATCCGTTCCTCGCCCTCGGCGACCCGCCGGTCCAGGATGTCGATCATCACCTCATCCTTTCCTTATGCTGACTATCCGTCAGGTTCGTCGAGACTAAGGGACTTCCGTGCGTGGCGCACCCCTGCGGAGGGGGTCGCCGCCCGGGCCGGGTGAGGCTCCGGCCCGGGCTTTGGCAAGCCCTTGCTCTTCGTTGGGCGCGAGTTCACCGGTTCCCTCCACCGCCCCACACCCAACAACGGCACACTGACTGGCAGGTCCACGTCACTGGTCTCAACCGACAGCTCTGGAAGGGGCGTTCATGGCCGAGTTGACACGACGCAGACTGCTGGGCTCGGCCGGAGCCATCGGCGGCGCGGCGGCGCTGTCCCTGCTGCCGCCCAGCGTGCAAAAGGCCGTCGCCGCCGGACCGCCGCGCAACGGCTCGCTGCGCGACGTCGAGCACGTCGTCATGCTGATGCAGGAGAACCGGTCGTTCGACCACTACTTCGGCACCCTCTCGGGCGTGCGCGGATTCAGCGATCCGGGCGCCCTGAAGCTGCCCAACGGGCGTTCGGTGTTCTACCAGCCCGACGCGGTGAACCCGCGGGGCTACCTGCTGCCGTTCCACCTGGACACGCACAGCACCAGCGCGCAGGCCATCCCGTCCACGAGCCACGCCTGGGCCGTGCAGCACCAGGCGTGGAACGGCGGCAAGATGGACCAGTGGCTGCCCGCGCACCGCAAGGCGGACGGCGTCAACGGGCCCTATGTGATGGGCTATTACACGCGCGAGGACATCCCGTTCCAGTTCGCGCTCGCGGAGACCTTCACCATCTGCGACAACTACTTCTGCTCCGTCTTCGGCCCGACCTGGCCGAACCGCCTGTACTGGATGACGGCCAGCATCGACCCGGGCGGCACCAAGGGCGGCCCGGTCACCAGCAACTCCGCGCCCACGCCGTACCGCTGGACGACGTACGCCGAGCGGCTCCAGGCCGCCGGGGTCAGCTGGAAGGTCTACCAGCAGGACGACGACTACGGCTGCAACGTGCTGGAGCAGTTCCAGGCCTTCCGCGACGCCAAGCCGGGCTCACCGCTGTACGAGCGCGGGGTGCGCCCGCAGCCCGAGGGCACCTTCGAGGATGACGCCCGCAACGACCGGCTCCCGGCGGTCTCCTGGATCATGCCGACGAGCTACCAGTCCGAGCACCCGGACTATCTGCCGGCCGCGGGGGCCGACTTCGTGGCGCAGAAAATCGAGGCCATCGCGTCCAATCCGAAGGTCTGGGCGAAGACCGCGTTCATCCTCAACTACGACGAGAACGACGGCCTGTTCGACCACGTGGCGCCGCCGACCCCGAAGGCGGGCACTGCGGACGAGTTCGTCGGCGGGCTGCCCATCGGCGGCGGATTCCGGGTGCCCGCCATCATCATCTCGCCCTGGACCGTGGGCGGTTGGGTGGCGAGCGAAGCCTTCGACCACACCTCTGCGCTGCGCTTCCTTGAGCACTTCACGGGGGTGAAGGAGCCGAACATCAGCCAGTGGCGCCGCCGCACCTTCGGCGACCTGACCTCCGCCTTCCGCTTCAGCAGCACGTCGCCCCGGCCGCCTAAGCTGCCGGACGACACGGCGAAGCAGTTGGAGGAGGCCAAGCGCGAGGTGGCCACGCTGCCGAAGCCGACCCTGCCCGGCGCGACCCAGCACTTCCCCAAGCAGGAGCCTGGGCACCGACCGCACGTGTAGGTCCCACCACCCTGCCCACAAGGCCGCCTCCTCCGTCCGGGCTGCTCCCAGCCGGACGGAGGAGGCTCGCTCACTTCAGGCCGCCGGGGTTGCCGAAGGGCTCGGCGCGCCCGAGTGGCGCTGCGGCAGCAGGGCCTTGCAGACCGCGAAGGCCTGCGCGGACTTGGGGTCCGAGGTGTTCAGGCCGCGCATGCCGCCCCCGGCTCCCGGGGAGGCTGAGGGAAGCACGACCCCGTGGTCGTTGAGGCAACTGGTGAAGGCCTTCATCGCGGTGCTGTCGCCGCCGCCCCGGCCGTTGAACTGCGGGCGCTGGCTCGCACAGGCCTGGGCGGCCTGTCGCTGGGCCGGATCCGCGGAGGCCCCGCCCCCGAAGCCGCCGAACCCGCCGCCTGCGCCCGGCCGCCGGGCCGCGCCGCTCGGCCTTCCGGCACCCTCCGGCCGGCCGCTGCCGCTCGGCCGGGGCGCCATCGTGACCCCGTGCTGCGCCAGGCACTGGCGGTAGGCGTCCATGCCCTTGGCCCCGGCGGAGCTGGAGGCGGCGGGCTTCGCCTGAGTGCTGGGGGCGGCGGCCGAGGACGAGCAGGCCGCGAGCAGCAGGCCGCAGGCGGCGACCGCGGTGGCGGAGACGGCGGCCCGCACGGCGATCGCGGTGCGCGCGGTGGCGGGCCGGCGCTTGGTCCAGGTCATGTCCGGTGTCTCCTCGGTGCGTTGGGCTGACGACGGCCTCGCTGGAGTGGTACGCCGTCGGCGACCCATGACTGAACCGCACCCGGGTGGGCGCCTCCGGGGGAAGGGCTGGGAGTTCCCTGGGCGTCCGGGCCCGTACGGGGCTCCCGGGGCACCCGTGGTGATCCGATACGTAACCTGACGCCCGCAATGCGAAGTTTCGCCTGTGTCGGCGCTCCCAGGGAACTCCCAGAAAGCTCCCAGGGGTTCCAAAGTGCGGGCGGCCAGGATCCGCCGTCATGAAGGTGCTCCCACGACGGCGCAAAGCCGTCCTGATCAACTCGGTGCTCGGTGTGGCCGTCCTGGCGGGTGCCGGCGGCGCCTACGCGGCAGTGACCAGCCACAGCGACACCCCCGCGCGGACCGGCTCGAAGACCGTCGCGGTCACCAAGGGCACGGTCCTCGCCACCGTGTCCGGCTCCGGCGCGCTGGCCTCGCCGAGCGACGCCGGGGTGAACTTCACCACCGGCGGCAAGCTCACCGAGGTCGACGTCAAGCCGGGCGACAAGGTGTCCCGGGGCCAGGTCCTCGGCAAGGTGGACGCCACCGCCGCCAAGGAGACCCTCGCCCAGGACGAGGCGTCGCTGACGGCGGCCCAGGCCAACCTCACCAAGGTGCAGGAGGGCCAGCCGAGTTCGAGCACGGCCTCCGGTTCGGGCGGCGGCTCCTCGACGCGGGGCTCCGCCAACACCGCGCCCGCCCCGGCCGCCTCGCCGACGGTCGACCCCGCGCAGCTCGCGCAGGCCGAGGCGCAGCTCACCCAGGCGCAGAACGCGGTGGACGCGGCGCAGCGCGCGGTGGACGGGACCACGCTCACGGCCCCGGTCGCCGGGACCGTGGCGTCCGTGTCGGCGAAGACGGGCGACACCGTCACCGGAACCGGCGGCAACGGCACGAGCGGGGGCAGCGGCGGCTCGGGCGGCGGGTCCAACTCCGTCTCCAGCAACGCCAGTTCGGCTTCCTCCTCGGCCCTGTCCGGCTTCGTGGTCCTCACCAATCCGTCCGGCATGCAGGTCACCGCGAACTTCTCCGAGGCCGACGCGCTCAAGGTGAAGCCCGGCCAGGCGGCCACGGTCACGCTGAACGCGGAGTCGGGCACGGTCCTCAACGCCAAGGTCCTGTCGGTCAGTTCACTGCCCGTCAGCTCCGGATCGGGCTCCGGCGGGGGCGGCGGCAACAACGGTTCGGGAAGCGCCGTGCAGTACGCGGCCACCCTCACCATCACCAGCCCCACCACCAACCTGCGCACCGGGCTGAGCGCGAGCATCGAGGTCGTCACGGGCGAGGCGTCCGGTGCCCTGTCGGTGCCGACGGCCGCGGTGACCGGCACCGGCGCCAACCGCACGGTGACCGTGGTCAAGGCCGACGGCACCACCGAGCGCACTCCGGTCACGGTGGGCCTGGAGGGCGACAGCTCCGACCAGATCCTCAGCGGTCTGAGCGAGGGCGAGAAGGTGCAGCTGGCCAGCGTGTCCGCGACGGGCAACGGCGGCTTCCCGAGCGGCGCCTTCCCCGGCGGCCTCGGCGGCGGCGGTGGCGCGCGCACCCGTGGGGGCGGCGGCACCGGCGGCGGTGGCGGCGGTGGCTTCCGTGCCGGTGGCGGCGGGGGTGGCCGCGGATGACGCCGCCCCTGTGGCCGCGCACGACCGCGGCGCTGCCCGAGGCGGCGTCCGGCGACGGGCCCTGGGCTCCGGCGCCGGTGATCGAGGTGCGCTCCCTGATCAAGACGTACGGTCACGGCGACGCGGCCGTCCACGCGCTCAGCGGGCCCATCGACCCGGTGAGCGGACAGGCCATCGGCGTCGAACTCGTCGTACAGCAGGGCGACTTCGTGGCCGTGATGGGAAGTTCGGGCTCGGGCAAGTCGACCCTGATGAACATCCTCGGCTGCCTCGACGTGCCGACCTCCGGCCGGTACCTGCTCGACGGCATCCATGTCGGCGGCCTGGACGAGCGCCAGCTGTCGCTGGTGCGCAACCGCAAGATCGGCTTCGTCTTCCAGTCCTTCAACCTGGTGCCGCGCACCCCCGCGCTCGCCCAGGTCGAGCTGCCGCTGGCGTACGCGGGTGTGAAACCCGCCGAGCGGCGCCGGCGGGCCGAGGCGGCGCTCACCCTGGTCGGGCTCGCCGACCGGATGGACCACCGCCCCAACGAGCTCTCCGGCGGCCAGCAACAGCGGGTGGCCGTCGCCCGGGCGCTGGTCACCGCGCCCGCGATGCTGCTCGCGGACGAGCCCACCGGAAACCTCGACAGCCACAGCACCGAGGAGGTCCTCGCCGTCGTCGACCGGCTCAACGCGGCGGGACGCACCGTCGTGCTGATCACGCACGAGGACGAGGTGGCCCGGCACGCCAAGCGGGTCATCCGGCTCGTCGACGGAAGGATCGTCGAGGACGTGCGGCAGGCTCCCGTCTACGGTCCGCCGCCCGCCCTGCGCGAGGACGACTCCCTGGTCGGAGGCGGCCGGTGAACCCGTTCGAGACGCTGCGCTTCGCCTTCGGCGGGCTCGCGGCGAACAAGGTGCGCTCCGCGCTGACCATGCTCGGGGTGCTGATCGGTGTGGCCGCGGTCATCGTGCTGCTCGCGGTCGGCAACGGCTCCTCGCAGGCCGTGAAGGACTCGATCGAGAAGCTCGGCACCAACGCGCTCACGGTGTCCTCGGGCGGCGGCTTCGGCGGCTCGCGCTCGTCCGGCGCCACCGTCACCAAGCCGCTGACCGTGGACGACGCGCGGGCGCTCGCCGACCCCGCGTCCGCGCCGCACATCGAGTCGGTCGCCCCGGAGACCACCACATCCCAGACCGCGCTGTACGAGGGCACGTCGCACTCGGTGAGTCAGGTCGTGGGCACCTACCCGGCGTACTTCAAGGCGTCCAACAGCAAGGTGACCAAGGGCGACTACTTCAGCTCCGACGACGTGCTCGGCTCGCGCAAGGTGGCCGTGATCGGCTCGACCACGGCGACCGACGTGTTCGGGACGGACGACCCCGTCGGCAAGAAGATGACGCTGGGCGGCACGCCGTTCACGGTGGTCGGCGTCCTCGCCACCAAAGGCGGCACCGGGTTCCAGGACCCGGACGACGTGGTGATCGCGCCGCTACCGACCGTGCAGAACGCCTTCACCGGGTTCGGGTCGATCGGCCAGATCCTCGTCGAGGCGAAGTCCGCCGACGCGACGACCCAGGCGCAGAACGAGATCACGACCGTCCTGATGGGCCGGCACGGCATCAAGGACCCGAACGCGCTGGACTTCCGGGTCAGCAGCCAGGCCTCCCTGCTCACCACGCAGGCCGACACCAACAAGACGTTCACGGTGCTGCTCGGCGCGGTGGCGGCGATCTCCCTGCTCGTCGGCGGGATCGGCATCACCAACATCATGCTGGTCACGGTCACCGAGCGGACCCGGGAGATCGGCATCCGCAAGGCGATCGGGGCGCCGCGCGGCGTCATCCTCGGGCAGTTCCTCGCCGAGTCGACACTGCTCTCGCTGATCGGCGGCGGGCTCGGCGTCGCGGCGGGTCTGATCGGCTCGCACTTCACGATCGTCGGCATCAAGCCGGTGATCATCCCCGAATCGGTCGTCGGCGCCTTCGCGATCGCCGTGGCCATCGGGCTGTTCTTCGGCGGCTACCCAGCCAACCGGGCCGCGGGTCTGCGGCCCATCGAAGCCCTGCGGCACGAGTGAACCCCATGTACGGACAGGGAGAGGACATGTTCGGCAACGCCGAGATTTTGGAGAGCGTCGGCCCCACGGAGACCGGCGATCCGCAGGACATCCTCGCCGAGCCACCGGACACCCGGGATATTTCGGCCGAGCTCAGCGCACCGCCGCGGCAGCAGCTGCCCTGGCTGACGCTGCTGCTCGCGGGCGGTCTGGTGGCGGGGCTCGCCTTCGCCGGCGGCGCCCTGGTGGAGAAGAACCAGAGCCAGGGCAGCACGCCGTCCGCGGCCGCCCGCGGCGGCGCCGCGCAGAGCGGTCAGGGCGGCCAGCGCCAGGGCTTCGGTGCCGGGCAGGGCGGCCAGCGGCAGGGCGGCGGCATCCCAGGCGCGGCGGGCGGGCTGACCATCGGTACGGTGAAGCTCGTCGACGGCAGCACGATTTACGTCACCGACACCCAGGGCAACGTCGTCAAGGTCACCACGGCCGGCAGCACCCAGGTCACCGAGTCCAAGAGCGGCAAGGTGTCCGACCTGCAGCCCGGCCAGACGGTGACGGTCCGCGGCAGTCAGAATGCCTCCGGGGACGTCGCGGCGACCACCGTCACCCAGGGCGGCGCGAGCGGCTTCGGCGGTGGCCGGGGCTGACCGCGCACCCACCGCCCACGCCGCCACGAGGAGGAACCCGATGGAAACGGCCACGCCCGAGGCGAGCCTGCTGGTCGTCGACGACGAGCCCAACATCCGGGAACTGCTGTCGGCCTCGCTGCGCTTCGTCGGCTTCAAGGTCGTCTCGGCGGCCACCGGGGCCGACGCGCTGGCCGCCGTCGCCAAGGAGCGCCCGGATCTGGTGGTGCTCGATGTGATGCTGCCCGACATGACGGGTTTCGCCGTCGTGCGCAGGCTGCGCGAGGAGCCCGGCGGCGGCCCGGGCCCCGACCATCTGCCGGTGCTCTTCCTCACCGCCAAGGACGGCGTCGACGACAAGATCAGCGGCCTCACGGCGGGCGGCGACGACTACGTCACCAAGCCGTTCAGCCTGGAGGAGCTGATCGCCCGGATCCGCGCGATCCTGCGCCGCACCGGCGGCCCGAGCGGCGAGGGCCGCCTGGTGGCGGGCGACCTCGAACTCGACCCGGTGGGCCACCAGGTCCTGCGGGCGGGGCGGCCGGTCTCCCTTTCCCCGACCGAATTCAAGCTGCTCGCCTACCTGATGACCAACGCCGACCGCGTCGTGTCCAAGCCGCAGATCCTCGACCATGTGTGGGCGTACGACTTCGGCGGCGACCTCAGCATCGTCGAGTCGTACATCTCGTACGTGCGCCGCAAGGTGGACTCCGGGGCCGACGGCGCGCCCAAGCTCATCCACACCGTGCGCGGCATCGGCTATGTGCTGCGCCGGCCGCAGTCCTGAGGTGCCCGCCCGATGCTGAGACACCTCCGGGCGAGGTTCGGGTGGCTGCCGCGCCGCTTCGCCGCCCTTTCGCTGCGCTCGCGGCTCGTGCTGCTCGCCATGGCGCTGGTGGCGCTCGGGCTCACCGTGAGCGACACCGTCGTCCTGAGCTCGGTGCGCGGCCAGTTGGTGCAGCGGGTGGACCAGCAGCTGAACCGGTTCGGGGATTCGGTGGCGCACCGGGTCGGCGTCGAGGGCACCCCGGCGCCGCGTGCGGGCCGGTCCGGCCGGGCCTGGCTGCCCAGCCAGTACGTGATCGCCTTCGCGGCCGACGACGGCAAGGTCACCGAGCAGTTCCGCCAGCCCGTCGCGGCGGGCGACCCCCGGCCGCTGTGGCCGGTGATGGACGCGAAGGCGCTGCGGGCCCACCTGGGCAAGCCCTTCGAGGTGCCCAGCGATCACGGCGGCGGCAGTTGGCGGATGCTGATCGTGCCGGTCGCCGGCGGCGACCCGGCGCTGCCCGCCGGCGTCGTCGTGGCCGCGCCCTTGGAAGAGGTCTCCTCCACGGTCGACCACCTCGCCACGGCCTTCCAGCTCATCGGCGTCGTCGTGGCCCTGCTGCTCGGGGTGGCGGGCTGGTTCGCGGTACGGGCGGGACTACGTCCGCTGCGCCGTATCGAAGCCACGGCGGCGGAGATCGCGGCCGGACGCCCGCTCTCGCACCGCATGCCGGACGCCTCACCGCGTACCGAAGCGGGACGGCTGACCAGTGCGCTCAACGGGATGCTGGCGCAGCTGGAGTCCGCGTTCGCCGCGCGCGCCGAGTCGGAGGAGCAGATGCGGCGCTTCGTCGCGGACGCCTCCCATGAACTGCGCACGCCGCTGGCCGGCATCCGCGGCTTCGCCGAGCTGTACCGGATGGGCGCGCTCCCCGACGACGCCGATGTGAAGCGCACGATGACCCGCATCGAGAGCGAGGCGGTGCGCCTGGGCGGCCTGGTCGAGGACCTGCTCACCCTGGTCCGCATGGACGAGCAGCGCCCGCTCCAGCTCGCCCCGATGGATCTGCGCACCCTGGCGGTGGACGCCCTGCACGACACGCGGGCCCTCGACCCGACCCGCGAGGTGACGCTGACCGGGCCGGGCGGCGAAGGCGTGCCGGGACCGGCCCCGGTGCTCGGCGACGAGGCAAGGCTGCGCCAGGTGGTCGCGAACCTCGTCGGCAACGCCGTCGCACATACTCCCTCCGGCACTCCGGTACGGATCGGGGTCGGCGCCGTCGGCGGCCACGGCATCATCGAGGTCGCCGACTCGGGCCCGGGTCTCGCCCCCGAACAGGCGGCCCGCGTCTTCGAGCGGTTCTACCGCGTGGACGCCTCGCGCAGTCGGCAGACCGGGGGCGGGGCGGGCCTTGGCCTGGCGATCGCCTCGGCGCTCGTCCAGGCCCACAAGGGGCAGGTCGAGCTGGAGACCGCTCCGGGCGAGGGCGCGGTCTTCCGCATGCTGCTCCCCGCGGCACCCTGATCGGCTCCCACTCCCCCGGACCGGCCCGAGTGCGGGCGGGGCCGAGGGCTCCTAGCGTGGCTTCATGATCCGGTTCGAGCAGGTCAGCAAGGTCTATCCGGACGGCACCCGTGCCGTCGACGACCTGTCCTTCGAGGTCGCCAAGGGCGAACTGGTCACGCTCGTCGGCCCGTCCGGCTGCGGCAAGACGACCACGATGATGATGGTGAACCGGCTCATCGAGCCCACCTCCGGCCGCATCCTCGTCGACGGCGAGGACATCGCCACGCTCGACCCGGTCAAGCTGCGCCGCAGGATCGGTTACGTCATCCAGCAGGTCGGGCTCTTCCCGCACCGTACGGTCCTCGACAACACGGCGACCGTCCCGGCGCTGGTCGGCTGGAAGCGGGCGAAGGCCCGGGCGCGGGCGGCCGAGCTGCTCGACCTCGTCGGCCTCGACCCGGCCAAATACGGCCCGCGCTACCCGGCGCAGCTCTCGGGCGGCCAGCGCCAACGGGTGGGCGTGGCCAGGGCGTTGGCAGCGGACCCTCCCGTCCTGCTCATGGACGAACCGTTCGGAGCGGTCGACCCGGTCGTCCGCGAACGCCTCCAGAACGAGTTCCTCAGCCTCCAGGCGACCGTGCGCAAGACGGTCCTCCTGGTCACCCATGACATCGAGGAGGCCGTACGGATGGGCGACCGCATGGCGGTGTACGGGTCCGGGCGCATCGAGCAGTTCGACACCCCGGCGTCGGTCCTGGGCGCGCCGTCCACCTCGTACGTAGCCCAATTCGTGGGCGCGGACCGGGGGTTGAAGCGCCTCTCGGTCACCACGGTCGAACCGGACGACCTCGAACAGCCGCCGATCGTACGGCTCGACGAACCCGCGGAGGCGGCCGCGGCCCGGCTGCGCGGCGAGGAGGCACGCTGGGCCGTGGTGCTCAACGAGGAGGGCGAGCTGCACGGCTGGGTCGCGGCGGACGAGCTCTCCCTCGCGGGGGCCGGCTCGGTCGCCGACCTGGCCCGGCGCATGGAGGCGTGGGTGCCGGTCGGGGCCCCGCTCAAGCAGGCGTTCAGCGAGATGCTCCAGTACGACGCGGGCTGGGTCGCCGTGGTGGACGGCGCCCGCTTCCTCGGCGTCCTGACCCCGGCGAAGCTGCACGAGGCCCTACGGAGGTCGGTGGACGCGGACGCGCTGGGGGTGGCGCGGGGGGAGGTGGACTTCGACTCGGTCGCGGATGCGTGAGGGGTGCCTGCGGTGAGGGTGCCTGCCCACCCTCCCACCCGTTCCGCGGGGTTGAACAGGCTCGGCCCCAACGCCTTCTGGAGGCTCCGCCCCCAGACCCCCATCCCCTTGGTCCGCAGCTTGGTGGTCCGTTCTGCCCACCCTCCCCCAAGCTCTTATGGAGCAGGGGAGACCTCCATCGCCCCGCGGAACGACTGCCCACAACGGACGACGGGCTCCAAACCGACGCGCATGCAAGCCTCCCCCACCGCCCCGTCCGGCGATCAAGAACGTCGGCCCACCCCGGACCGGGAGGCACGCACGGACGGGACCCACCCCTGGCCGGGCGGGCATACACGGACGCCAGCCCCCTCCTCAGCCCGTCCGGCGTTTGAGGACGAGCGCCGTTCAGGCGCGAACGGGGGTCCGGGGCGGAGCCCCGAAAAGGGGTGCAGGGGACGAAGTCCCCGCAGGGGTCCGAGGGGCGGAGCCCCTCGGGGGTCTGG
>NZ_LGDD01000332.1 GCF_001279695.1 Streptomyces sp. WM6378 | reverse complement strand
CAGCCTGCGCCCGCACTGGCACACCCACTTCGCCGTCGAGGACCCCCACGGCCACGCGGAGAAGGCCCGCGCCAACGGCGCCACCCTCCTCGCCGACGGCATCTCCGCCACCGGCACCTGGGTCCGCCTCAAAGACCCCGACGGCGCCACCTTCACCCTGAACGGCACGAAATAGGTCCGTGCCCCGCGTTGCGTTCACCCTGAAGCGGGGGCACCATGCCCGGGCGGGGGCCGGGTCCGGTGCCGAGCGTGGAGGTGGCGTCGATGTGCCGTCTGTTCGGACTGAGCAGTGCCCCGCGCCGCAGCCGGGCCACCTTCTGGCTGCTCGACGCCCCCGACAGCCTCACGGCGCAGAGCCATCGCGACCCGGACGGTACGGGCCTCGGGTACTTCGACCCCGACGGCACGCCTCAGGTCCGCAAGGCCCCGGACGCCGCGTACGAGGACCGTGAATTCGCCCAACAGGCCAGGCAGATCTGCTCGGCCACCTTCCTCGCCCACATCCGGCTCGCCTCGACCGGCGGCCTCACCGCCCCCAACACCCACCCGTTCCAGCAGGACGGGCGGCTGTTCGCGCACAACGGTGTCGTCGAAGACCTGCAAGCCCTGGAGGCCCGCCTTGGCCCGGATCTGTCCCTGGTCACCGGAGACACGGACTCCGAGCGGATCTTCGCGCTGATCACCCGCGAGATCCGCGCCGCGCGGGGCGACATCGGCACCGGCATCGAACATGCCACGCGCTGGGTGGCAGCCCAACTCCCCGTCTACTCCCTGAACTTCATCCTGACCACCCCGGACGAACTGTGGGCCCTGCGCTACCCGGCCACGCACGAGCTGTACGTACTGGAGCGCGAGGCGGGCGGCTTGCACGGGGCCCGGCACCTGGACCACAGCGGCAGCGCGGGCCGGATGCGGGTCCATTCCGGGGATCTCGCCGACACCCCGGCGGTCGTCATCGCCAGTGAGTGCATGGACGAGCATCCCGAGTGGCGGCTGATGGAGCCGGGCGAGCTGCTCCACGTCACGCCCGACGGCAGCACGCGGCGGCGGATCGTCCTGCCGGACCCACCGGCCAACGCTCTCAGGCTCGACGACCTCTCCGCCCGGGCGGCCCACTCGCAGAAAGCGGGCGGGTGAGCGAAGCCGACACGACGCGGAGTCCTGGACGGCTTGGCCCGCTTGGGTTCAGTACCCCACGCGGTGACTGTGTGTGACCGTTCGGGATGCGTGGGGCTCAGGGCGCTGTTTGTCTGGAGACATCTGCACCCCCCGAGCAGTAGGAGTGATCATGAGCGTTGCAGACGAGTTCGGTGCCCGTGCCCAGCAGATGCGCCAGAAGGCGGAGCAACTGGAGCAGGCCGCCGAGCGTGCGTCCGACCCGGCGGAGCGCGAGCGGCTGAAGGAGAAGGCCCGCCGTCTTCAGGAGCAGAGCAAGACGTCGGCCGACAGCAGCGGCATTGACCCCATGTGAGCCGAGCTCGCGCGGCGGCCCCTCGTTCACCACGAGGGGCCGCCGCGCACCCAACTACACATCACTGTAAAGGAGTTCACTGCTGCTCACCCGGTCACGACGCCCGGCAGTGCGAGGTCGCCGAGCAGGGCCGTGCCCACCGCGTCGGCCAGACCCGGGGGCAGACCGGCGGCCAGCGCCCCGGCGTCAAAGTGGCGTACGCGCCGGGGGAGTTGATCACCCCGAAGGTGAGCGCGCCCTGGACGGCCTTTGCCTCCTCGGCGCGGTAGCCGGTCAGGGCGTACGCAACAACGCTCATCAGCTCGAAGAAGACGAAGGCGTTGAAGAGGTCGCCGGTGAGCGCGAAGCCGCACATGCCCGCCTGGAAGAGCGGTACGAGCGCCGCATGCAAGGCCACCGACGGGATACCTGGCTAGGGTCGGAGCTGGAAGAGGCCGCTCCGGCAGCCGCCGCTGTCGTGTCGCGTGGGGCGGCCGCTCCGTGTGGCGGCGTACCCGCACGCCGCCCCGGCCTCGAAGAGAGGTACTGGCAGATGCAGTCATCGCCGGCCTGCGCCTCACCCGCAGCGGGCGGACAGGGGGGCCGCGATGACGTCCGCCGGGTCTGACGCGGGCGGGGGCCACGAGCCGGCCGAGACGTCCTCCGTGGGGCCCGCGTCGCGGACCCGGCGAGCGCGGCGGACGAGGATCGTGGTCGGCGGCAGGTCCTGGTTCGCCATCGGCTTCGCCGTCGGCCTGGGCGCGACGCTGGCGTGGCTGACCGTACAGACCGTCCTCGAAGTCGGCAGTCTGCTGACCCTGTTGCTCCTGTCCATGTTCCTCGCGCTCGCCCTGGAGCCCGTCGTCGCCTGGCTCACCCGGCACCGGGTGCGCCGCGGCTGGGCCGTCCTGCTGGTCCTGATCGTGCTGATCGCGTTCTTCGCCGGGTTCCTCGCGCTGGTCGTGCCCCCGGTCACCGACGAGGTCAACGCGCTGGTCAAGGCGGTGCCCGACTGGCTGAAGCAACTCAAGGACCACGACTCGGCGCTCGGCAGGTTCGAGGACCGCTACCACGTCATCGCCAAGGTCAAGGCGCAGTTCTCCAACGGCGGGGCGGCGGGGTTGGCGGGCGGCCTGCTCGGCGCCGGCCGGCTGGTGGTCGGGGCGGTGACCTCGGCCGTCGTCGTCATGGTCGTGACGGTGTACGTGATGGCGTTCCTGCCGTCCTTGAAGGCGTTCTGCCTGCGCTTCGTCGCGGCCCGCAAACGCCCGCACGCCCGGGCCGTCACCGACGAGATCCTGAACCGGGTGGGCCGCTACATGCTCGGCAACGTGGTGACCTCGGTGATCGCGGGGCTCGCCACGTTCATCTGGTGCGTGGTCACCGACGTGCCCTACCCCGCCGCGCTCGGCGTCTTCATCGCGCTGATGGACCTCATCCCCATCGTCGGCACCACGATCGGCGGCCTCGTCGTCAGCCTGGTGGCGCTGTCGGTGTCGCTGCCCGTGGCGCTCGCGACAGCGGGTTTCTACGTCGCGTTCCGGGTCGCCGAGGACTATCTGATCGTGCCGCGCGTGATGAGGTTCGCCGTCGATGTCCATCCCCTGGTGACGGTCGTCGGCGTGCTGCTCGGCGGCGCGCTGCTCGGCATCGTCGGAGCCCTGGTCGCGATCCCGGCCGCCGTCGCCATCGGCCTGATCCTGGACGAGCACGTCTTCTCCCGGACCGACGCGTCCTGAATCGTCGGAGCAGGCTCAGATCCGGCCGTCGCTGTATCCGCACACCCACGCCAGGGCGTCGTGCACGCCGCGCGTGAAGTCCCGGACGCCCGCCTCGGTGGTGGGGTCCTCCAACTGGACGACCGCCGCGTCCACCTCGGCGGTCAGCAGGCGCAGATCCGGTACGCGGCGGGCGTCCGTGCCCGTGACCGGTGCGCGGGCGGCGCGGCCCATGGCCCAGCGGTAGGCGGCGGCCGCGCCGAGGGCGAACTGCGCGGGCGCCTCGGACCGCGCCGTCAGGTACTTGAGCGCCAGGTCGACGTCGGCGCGGGGCCGGACGCCGATCAGCGGCGTACCGCTGTCGCGCGCGGCCCAGTTCTCGGGTGTGAACCCGTCTTCGGGTGCGGTCACATCACTCACCTCTGCATGCCGGTCGTCGCTGTGGGTTCTGTAGGAGCGGGTACCCAGAGAGCGGCGATCTCGGCATGTCCCTTTGGAGTACGTCCGTCACTGGGCCGGGGCGTCGCCGTCGGGGGAGCCGGCGGCGGCGAAAGCGGCGAGCGCTCCGGCGAAGGGGGCTGCTCAGGCTCCCATTACCCTGGCGGCATGACGATGCACACGGTGAGCGTTGACGCGATGATCGAGGACCTCAGGACGCTGGTCGAGGTCGAGTCCCCGTCGCGAGACCTCGACGCCCTGGCGGCATCGGCCAAGACGGTCGCCGCCGTCATCGAGAGCCGCCTCGGCGGGCACGCCGTCCTCGTGGGGAGCGAGGCCGGGCCGCATGTGCACTGGTCGGGCGGCGGCGAACCCAGGGTGCTGATCCTCGGCCACCACGACACGGTGTTCCCGCTCGGCACCCTGGCCCGCCGCCCCTTCAAGGTCGAGGACGGGCATGCGACGGGCCCCGGGGTCTTCGACATGCTGGGCGGTCTGGTGCAGGCCATTCACGGTCTGGCGGCGCTTGAGGACCGCTCCGGTGTCGAGATCCTGGTGACCGCGGACGAAGAGGTCGGCTCGCGCTCCTCCCGCGCGCTCATCGAGGAGCGGGCCCTGGCCTGCGGGGCGGTGCTCGTCTTCGAGGGCGCCGCCGACGGGGGCGGCCTCAAGACGGGCCGCAAGGGCTGCGGCACGTTCCAGGTCTCCGTCGCGGGCCGCGCCTCGCATGCCGGCCTTGAGCCGGCGGCCGGGGTGAACGCCCTGATCGAGGCGGCCCACCAGGTCCTGGACATCGCGGCGCTAGGGCGCCCGGAGATCGGCACGACCGTCACTCCGACCGTCGCGGCGGCGGGCACCCTCGACAACGTCGTACCGGCCGAGGCGACCGTCGTCGTCGACGTACGGGTCGAGACGGCCGAGGAGAAGGAGCGGATCGAAGCCGCCTTCGCCGCGCTCGCTCCGCATCTCGACGGGGCGGAGATCACGGTCGAGGGCGCGGTCGGCCGGCCTCCGATGCCCGAGTCGGCGTCGGCCGAGCTCTTCGCGGTGGCCGAGCGGCTGGTTCCCGGCATCGTGGGCAAGGCGGTCGGCGGCGGAAGCGACGGCAACTTCACGGCCGCCATGGGGGTGCCGACCCTGGACGGCCTCGGAGCGGTCGGTGGCGGTGCCCACGCCGACCACGAGTATCTGGTGGTCGACGCCATGGCCGGGCGGGCGAACCTGGTCGCCGGGCTGGTGAAGGCAATTCGGAACAAGTAGGCGCACGGCATCACATGGAGGCTCGTCTGCCTTCGTCGGTGGCGGCGCCCTCGGCCAGGGCGCGGGGAAGTGTGTCGAGCACGGTGAAGGAGCCGTCGAGGCGGACGATCCGCAATATGTGGGATATGCGAGGGGTGCCGCGTATCAGGCGCAGCACACCGCCCCGGCGAGCCACGTGTTCGCGTACCGCCAGGAGCAGCCGGATGCCGCCCGCGTCCAGGAACGTCACCGCACGCAGATCCAGGACCACATCGGCGTCGGCTCGGCAGACCAACGCATGGATGCGCGGGCCGAGTTCATGATGGGCCAGCATGTCCAGCTCGCCGTGCAGTTCGATGATGATGGTGCCGCCCACGGTGCGAGTCCGCAGCCAGAAGGCGAGTTCGTCAGCGCCCACGTCGCGCCTGCCCGTCTCTTGTGTGTCAGGTGCCGAATACCGCGCCGACACCCGGATTATCTCACTCTCCGTGACCCATTAGCAGGACGCGAAGCGGAGCCGAATCGCAAAGCCCCTGGTAGTCCTCATGCCCCGATGATCTGAGGAACTCACCTCTGTGACGTTCTGTAATGGTGCGAGTTTCGGACAAGATTGCGCGAGGGGTGTCCGGAGGGGCGGCTCAACCCGCGTACGGGTCCGCGACCTTGCCCGTCCCGGTCAGGAACGCGAAGTCGCACCCGGTGTCGGCCTGGGTGATCTGCTCACCGTACAGGGCGCCGTAACCACGCTCGTACCGTACGGGCGGAGCCGTCCAGGAGGTGCACCTCCGCTCCAACTCGCCGTCGGGCACGTTCAGTTGAAGGCTGCGGGACTCGACGTCGAGGGTGATGGAGTCTCCGGTGCGGACGAGCGCGAGGGGGCCGCCGACGTACGACTCCGGTGCGATGTGCAGCACGCAAGCGCCGTACGAGGTGCCGCTCATCCGGGCGTCGGAGATCCGCACCATGTCGCGTACCCCCTGCTTGAGGAGGTAGTCGGGGATGGGCAGCATGCCGTACTCGGGCATCCCCGGGCCGCCCCTGGGGCCCGCGTTGCGCAGCACGAGGACATGGTCCGGGGTGAGGGCCAAGGCCGGGTCGTTGATGGTGCGTTGAAGGGTGCGGTAGTCGTCGAAGACCATCGCGGGCCCGGTGTGTTTGAGCAGGCGCGGTTCGGCGGCGATGTGCTTGATGACCGCGCCGTCCGGGCAGAGGTTGCCGCGCAGCACCGCGACCCCGCCCTCGTCGGCCAGCGGCCTCGAACGCGGCCGGATCACGTCGTCGTTGTGCACGAGTGCCCCGGCGAGCTGCTCGCGCAGCGTGTCGTGCGCGACCGTGGGCCGGTCGAGGTGGAGCACGTCGGTGAGCCGGGACAGGAACCCGGGCAGCCCGCCGGCGAAGTGGAAGTCCTCCATCAGGTACCGGCCGCCGGGTCGGAGGTTGGCGAGGACCGGCACCGTGCGGGCGATCCGGTCGAAGTCGTCCAGCGTGAGCCGCACCCCGGACCGCCCGGCCATCGCGATCAGATGGATGACCGCGTTGGTGGAGCCGCCCAGGGCGAGCACGGTGGCCACCGCGTCCTCGTACGCCTCGGCCGTCAGGATCCGCGACGGTTTCAGGTCCTGGTGGACGAGTTCGACGATCCGCAGCCCGCTCGCCGCGGCCATCCGGTCGTGGCCGGAGTCGACCGCCGGGATCGAGGACGCACCCGGCAGAGTGACCCCGAGGGCCTCGGCCGCCGCCGTCAGCGTCGAGGCCGTGCCCATCGTCATGCAGTGCCCGGCCGAGCGTGCCAACCCCCCTTCCAGCTCGGCGAGTTCACAGTCGCCGATCAGGCCGGCCCGCTTGTCGTCCCAGTACTTCCACATGTCGGTGCCGGACCCGAGGACCTCGTCGCGCCAGTGGCCGGGCAGCATCGGTCCGGCGGGCACGAACACGGTCGGCAGGTCGGCCGAGGCCGCCCCCATCAGCAGCGCGGGGGTGGACTTGTCGCAGCCGCCGAGCAGGACGGCGCCGTCGACGGGGTAGGAGCGCAGCAGCTCCTCCGTCTCCATCGCGAGGAGGTTGCGGTAGAGCATCGGCGTCGGCTTCTGGAAAGTCTCCGACAGGGTGGCGACCGGGAATTCGAGGGGAAAGCCGCCCGCCTGCCACACCCCGCGCTTCACGGCCTGCGCCCGCTCGCGCAGGTGTACATGGCAGGGGTTGATGTCGGACCAGGTGTTGAGGATCGCGATGACGGGCTTGCCCAGGTGCTCCTCGGGCAGATAGCCGAGCTGACGGGTCCGGGCCCGGTGCGAGAAGGCGCGCAGCCCGTCGGCCCCGTACCACTGATGGCTGCGCAGTTGCTCGGGCCGTACGGTCATGTCCTCCACCCGGAGATCAGGTCGGCGACCAACGCCCGCTGTTCTTCTGGCAGTTCGCTACTCGGGGGACGGATGTCGCGGCGGCACAGGCCGAGCGTCGCGAGGGCCTCCTTCACCACCGCCACGTTGTCGGCCGCCTGGTGGGCGGCGCGCAGCTCCTCGAAGGGCCTGATCCGCTCCCAGAGTTGCATCGCCGCCGCGTAGTCGCCGGCGCGCAGGGCGGAGAGCAGTTCGAGGGAGAGGGAGGGGGTGACGTTGGCGAGGCCCGAGGTGAAGCCGGTGGCGCCGACCGCGAAGTAGGAGGGGGCGTACGGCTCGGCGAGACCGGCGACCCAGACGAACCGTTCGAAGCCCGCGTCGCGGGCGAACGCGGCGAAGCGGGTCGCGTCCGGGACCGCGTACTTCACACCGATGACGTTCGGGCACAACTCGCCCAGTGTGGACAGGAGTTGTCCGCCCAGTCGCGGATTCCTTACATAGGGGACGACGCCCAGCTCGGGCACGGCGTCGGCGATGGCCCGGTGGTAGTCGACCCAGCCGTCCTGCGAGACATAGGGGTGGACGGGCTGATGCACCATCACCATCTGGGAGCCGGCCGCCCGCGCCTGCTCGGCGGAGGCGATCGCGGTCGGCAGGTCAAGCCCGACACCGGCGAGCACGGCGGATCGCCCGGCGGCCTCCTCGCACGTCAACTCCAGGACAGCGGCACGCTCTTGGGGGCTCAGGGCGTAGAACTCGCCGGTGTTCCCATTGGGGGTGAGCGTGCGGATGCCGGCGGTGAGCAGCCGGTTCAGCAGGGCGCGGTGCGCGGCGGCATCGAGGGTGTCGTCAGTGGTGAAAGGGGTGACGGGGATCGCCACGACATCGGCGAGTGCCTCCCGCTGGGCGGCGAAGTCGGGTGTGTTCACGCGCTGTCCTTGTCGGAAGGCCGACCGGCGTCCTCGGGGAACGCCCGCCGGATGAACGACCCGATGTGGTCGTGCAGGGCGCGGGCCGCGCCGTCCGCGTCCCCGGCCAGCGCGTGGCGCAGGACCGCCCGGTGCTCGGCCGCCTCCCGCTCCCACGACGGCTGCGCTGCCCATGCCACGGCCGACACCAGGGCGGCCTGGTCGCGCACCTCGTCGAGCATCCGGGTAAGGAGGGGATTGCCGCACGGAAGGTACAGCGCGCGGTGGAACTCCCGGTTGGCCAGGGCCCGTTCGGCCCCGTCCTGCGCGCGGTCGGCACGGTCCAGCGCCTCCTCGGCCGCTGCCAGCGGGGCCTTGCGGGCGACTGTGCGGCGCACCGCCTCCGGTTCGAGCAGCAGCCGTACGTCGTACACCTCGCGAGCCATGTCGGCGTCGACCCGGCGGACGGCGACCCCCTTGTACTGGCTCATCGTCACAAGGCCGGTCCCGGCCAGCGTCTTGAGCGCCTCCCGCACCGGGGTCTTCGACACCCCGAACTGGGCTGCCAACTCCGTCTCGACCAGGGCCTGGCTGGGCCTGAGCGCGCCGGTGAGGATGGCGTGCCGGATCGCGTCGAGGACGAACTGGGTGCGGGAGGGGATGGGGGTGGGCGTGAAGGCCATGGGGTGCCTCGGATCTCGCGTCTCATATATGACGTACGAAGTGCGACGCGATGAAGCTAGATCCGGGCTCGGGATTCGTCAATGCTTCGGGCAACTCCCTTGATGTGTCCGCGTGTTCGTGCTGCCGCGAGCCTCGACTCAGCCGCCGTTGAGCAGCGTGGGTGCCGCGCTGTCGAGTACGGAGACGATGCGCTCCCAGGACTCCAAGTCCCGCTCTGTTGGCGGGAGGTCAGCACCCCGACCGGCTCCCCAGCCCTGGGCGATCGCGACCGGATCGGCGCCGGACGCGGCCGCTGCGGCGAGCGCGGCCGCGCCGACGGCCACCAGCTCCGTGCCGCTCGGGACGACGAGGGGCCGTCCCGACAGGCGGCGTACCGTCTCGACCCAGGTGCGGCCCTGGGCACCGCCGCCGATGAGGCGCAATGGCCTGGCCGCGACGGCGGGGGAGTCGGGGTCGAGGCCGCAGGCGCGCAGGACCTCGTCCAGCGCGCGCAGCACCGTGACGACGGCGCCTTCGTAGGCGGCGCCGAGGAGTTGCTGCGGTGTGGTGGCGTGGCGCAGGCCGGTGAGCAGCCCGGCGGCGTGCGGGAGATCGGGGGTGCGTTCGCCGTCGAGGTAGGGCAGGAGCACGGCCTCACCACCGGGTGCCGCGTCGTCGCGGTCGAGACCGAGCAGGGTGGCGACGCGGTCGACTGCGAGCGTGCAGTTCAGGGTGCAGGCCAGTGGGAGGTACCCGCCGTCGGCGGCGGCGAACCCGCTGAGCGCGGGGTTGGCGGGCCGGGTGCGGGTCGCGGCGAAGACCGTGCCGGAGGTCCCGAGGCTGAGCACGGGATGGTCCAGGAGCCCGGCGCCACCGAGCCCGAGGCCGACGGCCGCGCTCATGTTGTCACCGGTCCCGGCGGCCACGACGACACCGGGCGGCAGCCCGAGCGCTTCGGCGGCGGACGTGGTGAGGGTGCCGACGCGGGCGCCGCCGGTCGCGGCCACGGAGGGCAGCAACTCGGCTTCCAGGTCGATGAGTTGGAGGATCTCGGTGTCGTAGGACCCGGTCGCGGTGGAGTACCAGCCGGCGCCGGAGGCGTCCCCGCGGTCGGTGACGGCGACCCCGGCGAGTCGTTCGGTGAGGAAGTCGTGGGGCAGCCGGACTGCCGTGCAGCGAGCGATGGTCGAGGGTTCGTACTCGCACAGCCAGCGCCACTTGGCGGCGGTCATCGCGGCGACCGGTACGGAACCGGTGCGGGCGGTCCAGGCGGCCGGGCCGCCGAGCGCCGCGGTGAGGGCGGCGGCCTGCGGGGCGGAGCGGGTGTCGTTCCACAGCAGGGCAGGGCGGAGCGGCCGGTGGTCCCGGCCCAGGCTCACCAGGCCGTGCTGCTGCCCGGCCACCGCGATGGCGGTGACGGCGGACGCCGGCGCACGCGACTCCTTCAGGCCGGCGGCGACGGCCTCCCGCAGCGCCTGCCACCACCGCTCCGGGTCGCTCTCGCGGGCTCCCGCGGAGCCGTCGACGTGGTGCGGCGCGCGGCCGACGGCGAGCGTCCTTCCGGTGACGGCGTCGGCGAACAGGGCCTTGGTGGACTGGGTGGAACTGTCCACGCCGATGACGACCGGGCGGTGCGGCATCCGGGCACCTCTCTTGCGGGGTTCGAGGGGGCGGGAGTGATTTGGCCGTGCGGGTGACAAATGTGGTGCACCAAATTAGGCGACGCCCCAGGGTTACGGAAGCCGAAGCGATCGTGCAGTATTTGTCAGGTAACAAAACAAATAGCTCGGCAGGCGCCGAACGGACCCGCGTGAAGGTGGCGAAGAGGATGACGGAACGCTTCACCCCGACCCCCGAGGACAAGTTCTCCTTCGGTCTTTGGACCGTGGGCTGGCAGGGGCGCGACCCGTTCGGCGACGCGACCCGCCCGGCCCTCGACCCGGTCGAGTCGGTCCGGCGCCTCGCCGACCTCGGCGCGTACGGGGTGACCTTCCACGACGACGACCTGATCCCCTTCGGCACCCCGGACACCGAGCGGGAGTCGCACATCAAGCGGTTCCGGCAGGCGCTCGACGCCACCGGCATGGTCGTGCCGATGGCCACGACGAACCTCTTCACGCACCCGGTCTTCAAGGACGGCGCGTTCACCGCCAACGACCGCGACATCCGCCGGTACGCCCTGCGCAAGACCTTGCGCAACATCGACCTGGCCGTGGAACTGGGCGCCCACACCTACGTCGCCTGGGGCGGGCGCGAGGGCTCGGAATCGGGCGCCGCGAAGGACGTGCGCGTCGCCCTGGACCGGATGAAGGAAGCCTTCGACCTCCTTGGGCAGTACGTCACCGAGCAGCGCTACGACCTGCGCTTCGCCGTCGAGCCCAAGCCCAACGAGCCGCGCGGCGACATCCTGCTGCCCACGGTCGGGCACGCGCTCGCGTTCATCGAGCGACTGGAACGCCCGGAACTGGTCGGCGTGAACCCCGAGACCGGTCACGAGCAGATGGCCGGGCTCAACTTCACGCACGGCATCGCCCAGGCCCTGTGGGCGGGCAAGCTCTTCCACATCGACCTGAACGGCCAGTCCGGCATCAAGTACGACCAGGACCTGCGCTTCGGCTCCGGCAACCTGCGCGATGCGTTCTGGCTGGTGGACCTGCTCGAATCCGCGCACTACACGGGCCCGAGGCACTTCGACTTCAAGCCGCCGCGCACCGAGGACATGGCCGGGGTGTGGGCGTCGGCGGCCGGCAACATGCGCAACTACCTGATCCTGAAGGCGCGTTCGGCCGCCTTCCGGGCCGACCCCGAGGTGCGCGAGGCGCTGCGCGCGGCACGCCTGGACGACCTCGCCCGGCCCACCGCCGAGGACGGCCTCGCCGGACTGCTCGCCGACCGTACGGCCTTCGAGGACTTCGACGTGGAGGAGGCGGGGGAGCGGGGCATGGCCTTCGAGCACCTCGACCAGCTGGCGATGGATCACCTGCTCGGCACCCGCTGAACCGGGCCGCCCCACGCTTCGTCCGCGTGGGCGGCCCGGCTGGAACTCGCGATCAGTAACGGATGGTGCTCGGGCGGGTCGCGGGGTGCGGGGCGTGTGGGGAGTTGCCGCCCGGACTCATGGAGAAGGCGCCGTTCTGGAGTGGGCCGGGGCTGTACCCGCCGCTGGTCAGGGGCTCGGGGTTGTAGGCGTCGAAGACTTGGCCGTCGACGCTGATGCCGGAGAAGTCGAGCCGGTCGAAGGACGGGTAGCTCTGGGTCGGGGACTCGATGATGGCCTCGGCGCTGACGTTCTGGGCGCCGAGGTTCTGGGTGGTGTGCTCGGTCCAGCCCCGGGTGTTGTCGGTCAGCGTGAGGGTGTAGTCGCCGCCGCCGTCGGAGACCACGGTGCCGGTCATGCTGTCGCCCTCGGAGACGGGATCGTCCCAGTAGATGGGCTGGGCCGGGTACATCTCGTACCAGGCCGAGAGCTGCGGGCTGCCGCTGGAGCAGTCGGTCTGCACCCCGGTCTGCTCCACCGTCTGTGAGCCGTAGCCGTCGATGCCGACCCAAGGGGCGAAGAGGTCGTTGCTGGAGTTGCAGGTGGCGTGCGGCTCGACCCAGGAGCCGGTGATGCGGGTGAACGAACCCTGGGCGACGTAACCGCCCCAGACGCTGTCCTTGATGTGCGCGTCGTACGGACTGAAGGTGGCGGCGGACGCGGTCGCCGTACCGACGCCGAGTGGGGCGACGACGGTTGCGGCCAGGAGCAGACCGGCAGCGGCCGATCTGGCGCGGTTGGTTCTGCGGAACTGCCGTGGGGGGCGTATGCGGGTACCCATGTGCCGGTCTCCTCTGGGTGAGGGAGTGGGGGAAGGCGGCGGGTGGGCCGGGCTCATGGTGGCGGCGGGCGGCCGGAACTCTCCAGGGGCGGGCGGGATCCGGAACCCGCCATGGCGGGAACATGACATGATGCCCCGGGGGTGGACAGAGCGGGTCCACAGGCGGTAGGCGCTCGCGCCGCGCGACCGGGCGCGACCGAGGAAGAGGCGGTCAGGATGCACCCCAACTCCCCCTATGTGTACGGGACTTCAACCAGACCGGCGACCGACCCGTCCGTCGACGGTCTGCTCGTGGCACTCGGCGTACCGGAACCGGAAGAGCGCGTCTACCTCCACGTCCTCTCCCGGCCGGGTCGCACCACGGAACGGATCGCCGCCGACCTGACCCTGCGCGACGAACAGGTGGCGCGGACACTGGAGTTGCTCGCCGAGCGAGGGCTGGTGTGCCGACGTGGGGCGCGGCCGCAGTGGTCGGCCGCGGCGCCGGACGTGGCCGTGGAGGCCCTTCTGCTGCGCCGCGAGGAGGAGTTGTGCCGGACCCGGGGCCGCATCGGCGAGCTGATGCGGACGTATCACCGGGCGCGACGACCGTCCGCCGCGGGCCTCGTGGAGATGGTGACCGGACGTGCCGCCATCGCGGACCGCTGGCGCAGCATGCAGGAGGGCGCCCGCCACGACGTGTTGCTCTTCGACAAGGCCCCGCACATCATGCGGGCCGATCCCGGGGTCGAACTGCCCTTGCTGGCCAGGGGAGTTCGGATGCGAGTCGTCTACGAGGCGAACACGGTGCGCGCACCTGGCCGACTGGCCGAGCTCCGCGAGTTCATCGAGGCGGGGGAGGAGGCCCGGGTACTGCCCGAACTCCCCTGCAAACTGGCCGTGGTGGACGACCGATGGGCGATGCTGCCGGTGTCGAACGGCGCGGAGCTGCGAGGCGCGCTGTTCGTGCGGCCGTCATCGCTCCTCGACGCGCTGGTGGCCATGTTCGAGGTGTACTGGCACCGGGCCCCACGCGTCCCGGACGCCGACGACCCCGGACGCGCGGCCGGCGACCGCCGAAGCGAACTCCTGACCCTGCTCTCGGCCGGCCTGACCGACGACAGCATCGCCCGCCACCTGGGAGTCTCGCCCCGAACGGTGCAACGCTGGGTGCACGAACTGATGGACATGCTGGGCGCCCGCACCCGCTTCCAGGCAGGCATCCAGGCGGCTCGGGCGGGGTTGCTGTGAGCCGCGCGGACCGTGCGGGGCCGGAGAGGCTCAGTTGGGGACGGGCAGGGCGCGAGTCAGTACGCGAGTAGTGCTGCCGTCGTCCTCGATCACGTCCCGGACGTGCTCGAAGCCGATCCTGGCCAGCAACTTCAGCGATGCGGTGTTCGGCGCGGCCACGGTGGCGTGTACCTCGGCCAGGCCGAGCGGGCCGAACCCGTAGGCGACGAGGGCCTCGGCCAGTTCCGTTCCGAGGCCCGAGCCCCACGCCGTCGGGGCCAGCGCGTAGATGATCTCGTGGCCCCCGACCACATCGGTCGGCTTGATCTCGGCGTGCCCGATCAGCAGACCGTCCCTGCGAACGGCCCAGACATCGAAGAGCTGCTGGGCATAGACCTTCGTGAAGATCCGCCCGAACAGGGACCGGTCCGCTGCCTCGGTGGCCCGTCCGTCGCCCATCCACTGCGACACGCTCGCATCCTGGAACAGGGCGACGAACCCCTCTTCGTCCTCAGGGACATAGGGCTCCAGGAGCAGTCGCTCAGTACGCAGATTCGGGGTCATGGACGGCGACGGTACGCATCGGGCACCGGGCCGGCAAACCACTTTCCCCAGCGTGAACAGGGCGAGTGGCGTGCATCGATCCGAGCAGGGGGAGCGCGTGGGCGGTGTGGCCGCCAGGTCAGCTGATCCGGTGGTCGCCCACCTCGACGGTCAGGTGCGGCCACGCCGCGACGAACCGCGTCAGCTCACTCGCCGTCAAATCACCTGTACGGCAAAGGAGTTGGTGAGCGTGGAAATGGACCGTCGTGCCGGTCGTGCCGTCGTTCTCGGTCGGTGTCAGGCCAGTGGTGGGGACCCCGTGCACGTAGCGCTGGACCCACGCTCCGCCCGCCCGGCGGTTGGTGTGCACGAGCCATTCGCTGAGCGCCGCGACGACGGACATGCCCCGGCGCGGGTGACCGTCGGGAAGTGACTGCGCTTCGGGGTGATCGAAGAAGCGCAGGTCCTTCGTCGCCATGACCGGCTTCTTGACGGGCCGGCCGTCCGCGTCGTAGCGGGTGTCGGTGCCTCGCCCGTTGTCCGCGACCGATACGGAACCATCGGCATGGAGGGTGATCACGCACCGTCCCGCACCCCTGGACTCCGCCTCGTCGGCTGCGTAAGCGACGACTTCAAGGACGAGGTGCCGCAGGCCGCCGGGAGCGAACGTGGCTGAGTCGCCCCGGACGCACGAGAGGTGGTCGGCGTCCACGGTGCGGGCCCAGTCGTGCGTCGTGTTGCGCCAGGACGGCGTCGGTCTGTCCATCGGTGAAGTATGCCAAGCACGGGGGAGGGCGACGCGTCGACCGGAAGGATCGCCGTGGTTCCCGCCCCATGCGCGCTCTCCTCAACCTGTGCCACCACCTCCCCCGGTCCCGAGCCCCGCTCATACCATGAGCACCGTGAATCTTCAGAAGCTGATGGCAGAACAGACAGGGCTTCGCGACGTTCCGGCCGTGGCGGCGGGTTCGTCGACGGGAGGCGCACGGACGACGGCCGCCCTCGGGCCGGACACCGTGACGGCGGAATCCTGTTTCCGTATCGCGTCACTGACGAAGGTCTTCACCTCTGCGGCGCTGCTCCGCACACTGCGGGACGAGGGCGTGCCACTGGACACCCCTGTCGTCGAACTGCTCCCCGGCCTCGCGCCGGACTGGCGGGCCGACAGGAGCATCACCGTGGAACAGATCCTGGGTCAGGTCTCCGGCCTGCGTGAATCGGTGGACGGGGCGACGGTGGCGGCGCTGGGCGACGGGGACGGCGCGCTCCTGGAGGCCGCCCGGCTCGTGGTCCGCGCCGGGAACGAGCGGCAGCCCGGGCGCCGGTGGTCGTACTACAACGGCAATTACTTCCTGGCCGGCTCGGTCCTCGCCACGCTGAACGGCACGACGTACGAGAGCGCGTTGCGGGCGAGCCTCCTCGCCCCCTGGGGCTTCGCACGGACGGACTTCGAGACCCCGGCCGCGTCCGTCACCGGGTGGAGCGGCACGACCGAACTCCCGTCGCTCGGCTATCCCCGCACCCGTCGGCCCAGTGGCGGCCTGTGGTCCTCGGTGTCGGAGCTCCTGGCCGTCGGCGAGCGCCTGCTCGCCGACCGGGCTCTCCTGGAGGAGGTCAGCCGTCCGCGCACCCGGCCCGACGACCCCATGTCCTACGGGCTCGGATGGGCGCTGGGCCCGTCGGGCCAGATGTATCTCAACGGCCGGCTCCCGGGCTACCGGGCTGCCATGGTCCTGATCCCGGACCGGGACTACGCGAGCGTGGCCCTCGCCGGCCAGGAGACTGCCCTGCCCGCCTTGGCGCGCCTGCTCAGCGACATGCAGCAACCCCTGACCGGGGACGACATCGCCGAGGCGGTCGACGCCTTCGCGGCGTGAGGATCGGTGGTGAGAAGCAGTCCACCGTGCGCCGCCGTCTCAGTCCAGGGGCAGACGCCCTTCGCCGTTCACCGGCCGCCGCTGAAGTGCCACGCCTCGATGTCGCGGTAGTGGATGGGACCCGGGCCGCGTCCGATGTTGCTCGCCACCAGGTGCAGGCGCTCGGCCTCCCACTCACGGCCGGTGAAGGCGGCGAGGTCGGAGGCTACGGTCACGACGCTGGAGGGGTCGTCGCGGCGGGCCCGGGCCAGCGTCAGATGGGGCCGTAGCGGCCGGTCCTCGAAGACGATGCCGCACTCCTTGACCACGCCGCGGACATCGGCCGTGAGCTGGTGCAGCCCGTCGAGGTCCCCCTCGATCCCGCTCCACAGCACCCGCGCGTCGAAGTGCCCGCCGCCGCGCAGCGCCAGTCGCAGCGGCCGGCGCGCTGCCGCGAGATCCGCGAGCGGCTGCCGCAGGAGCGGGGCGGTTTCGACCGGGAGCTCGCCGAGGAAGGCCAGGGTGATGTGCCAGTCCTCGATGCGGTTCCACCGCAGGCGCGGGTACGCGTCGTAGGCGGGTCGCAGCGCTCGCGCCAGCTCTTCCTTCGCGTCGTCGGGCGGGGCGAGCGCTATGAACACGCGGACGGTCGCGGGCTGAATCGGTTCGTTCACGTAGCACTTCGTACACCACGGGCCGCCGGAACGTTCGCAGGCCCCTGCCCCGCACGCGTCAGGAAGCCCGCCCGCCTTCGTCCACCGGTGGGCCGAGCCGGACCATGTGGCAAGGTGGCGGCCATGTCCGGGACAGCACAGCCCCCTGTGCACACCCGTCGTTCCGAGGCGCACACCCCCGCCGCACCCGTCACACACAGAGGAGTCCCATGTCCGTCGTGATCCGACAGCCGGGCGTCGTCCTGACCGACCGTCTCTTCCAGGTGCCGCTGGACCACGAAGCGCCGCAGGGCGAGCAGATCGAGGTGTACGCCCGTGAGGTGGTCGCGGCCGCCAAGGAACGTGCCGAACTCCCGTGGCTGCTCTACCTCCAGGGCGGTCCCGGCGGGCGGGCCGCCCGGCCGGTGGGCCGGGACAGCTGGCTGGACCGGGCACTGGAGGACTATCGGGTCCTGCTCCTGGACCAGCGAGGCACGGGACGCTCGACCCCCGCCACCCGACAGACCCTGCCCCTGCGCGGCAGCGCCGAGGCGCAGGCCGAGTACCTCTCCCACTTCCGCGCCGACTCGATCGTCCGCGACGCGGAACTGATTCGCCGTCAGCTGCTCGGGGACCAGGGCCGGTGGAGCCTGCTCGGCCAGAGCTTCGGCGGCTTCTGCACCCTCACCTACCTGTCGCAGGCTCCCGAGGGGCTGCGCGAGGCGCTGGTCACCGGTGGTCTGGCGGGCCTGCGCAGCAGCGCGGCGGATGTGTACCGGGCGGCCTACCCGCGCGTCGCCCGCAAGAACGCCGCCCACTACGCGCGCTACCCCGAGGACGTCGAGGCCGTACGCCGGGTCGCCGAGCACCTCCTCGCCGCACCCGCCGAGCTGCCCGACGGCGGGCGGCTGACCGTACGGGCCTTCCAGGCGCTCGGCCTGCTGCTCGGTACCGGCAACGGCTCCCACCTCCTGCACTACCTCCTTGAGGACGCCTGGGTCCAGGGAACCTCCGGGCCCGAGCTGTCCGACACGTTCCTGGCGGGCGTCCAGTCGAAGCTGTCCTTCGCCGACAGCCCGCTCTACGCCGTACTGCACGAATCCATCTACGGCCAGCGCTCGGTGGACCCCGGGCCGACCGGCTGGGCCGCCGAGCGGGTCCGCTCGGAGTTCCCCGAGTTCGACGCCGCGCAGGCACTGACGGACGGCGCCCCCGTGCTGTTCACCGGGGAGATGATCTACCCCTGGATGTTCGAGTCCGACCCGGCGCTGCGCCCCCTGCGAGAAACCGCGGACCTGCTGGCCAACCGCACGGACTGGCCCGACCTGTACGCCCCTGACGTCCTGGCGGCCAATCAGGTCCCGGTGTTCGCAGCCGTCTACCACGACGACATGTACGTCGACACCGCCGACTCACTGGCGACGGCCGATGCGGTACGCGGCCTGCGGACCTGGGTGACCAACGAGTGGGAGCACGACGGCCTGCGGGTCAGCGACGGGAAGGTTCTGGACCGCCTGATCGGCATGGCTCGGGACCGGGCGTAGGGGAACCATGCCCCGGGTCCAACAGGGAGGCAGGGTCCCGTAGTTCGTGGCCGCGCGGAGCCGACCCCCCCCCGTCAAGGCCCGCCTCAGTGGATCCGGCGGGTGCCCGGTATGGCGCGGTAGCGGATCTGCCACTGGCTTCGGCGGACGTAGGTGCGCTGGAGCCACCTGTCCTGGCCGTCGTAGTGGCCGACGAAGCGTGAACGTGCGTGCAGGCCCTTGCGGTTGTTGGTGGGCAGGGCACGGCCGGACCGCAGTTTGAACTCGTGGGCCACCGCGCGGCACGCCGTCTGCAACAGGGCGAGGGACGTCTCGGCGACCGGGCTCAGGGAGTGAACTCCGTTGGCGGCGCTGGAGATCTCGGGGAAGCCGGCCGGACCTTTGATCATCGGGACTGGGTCGAAGAGCACGTCCGCGTCACCGGCCACCGCAGGGGTGCCCTCGGAGACCAACGTCGATTTGTGGCGGCTGGGCAGGCCGTCCCAGGAGCGGGGGAAGCTGGGCGTCCTGGGGGAGAAGTGCGGGTGTACAGGGCGCCGGGTGTGTCGTTGTGCCGGCCGAAGCCCAGGATCTGCTGGAGCGTCGCCAGGGGGAGCCGGGCGAAGACCTGGTGGTAGTGGGTCATGGCCAAGTCGATGTCCCCTGGTGGAGCGGCGAGTTCGGCCAGTCCGTTGGCGAGTGTGTCGCGCACGTCGTCGGGCAGCAGGATGTGTCCGACGACGGAGGTGTTCTCGCATTCGCTGACGGGTGTCGCGTGGGCACCGGGCATGCGCGTTCCTTCCTTCGGTCAGCAGTTACCTGAGGGGCGGGCAGGAAGGGGGGACCCGCGGGGAGCGGGTCCAGGGAGTGGGGGACGGCTTTCCAGGCGGGGACGAGGCAGGGGGGATCAGCTGTCCGCGTCGTCGTCCTTCATGCGTACGCGGATCTCTCCGGCGGCCGACAGCGCGTTGCGCAGGGCGAGTTCGGCGGTGGCGCCCGTGGTGAACACGATGCCGACCACGCCCTCCTGGTGGGAGGTGGCGGTGACCTCGGTGCCCGGCGCCAGGACGGGGAAGAACACGGGGGAGCCGGAGTGCCGGGCGAGGAGGTCCTGGCCGTCGCACCCTTGGAAGACGCCGTTGCGGGGAGCGCCACGGGGAAGTCGGTGGCCTCCTCGCGGAAGAAGGAGTGACCACAGCGCCTGACGCGCGCGAACGCTCCTTGGGGGTGCCGGGCGCTCTCCGCCTGGGCACCCCTTCGGCGTGCGCGCTGCTCGTCCCACCGGGCCGGGTCAGTAGAGGCTGGAGAAGAGCACGGCCACGAACCGGGCCGGCTCGTCGGTGTCGTTGCGGAAGCTGTGCGGATAGCCGGCCGACCACTGCGCACAGTCGCCCGCCCGCAGTTCGTGGTCGCTGCCGTTGTACCGGGCGATCACGGTGCCCTCCGTCATCACGATGAGATCGGAACCCTCGTGCTGCAACTCCTCCAGGAGACCCGAGTGCGGCTCGAAGTCGGCGGTGAGGACCTGGTACCCGAGCTCGGGCACGCGCAGCACGCGATAACGCACACCCGGGGCCCGGTCGAACGACTCCTGGTCCTTCGCGGGAAAGACGGAGGGGATGGAGCGTCCCCGTGAGAACCCCAGGAACGATCCCACGTCGTGCCCGAAGACCTTGGCCAGGCGGCCGAGCCGCTCCAGGGCGATGTCGGTCTCGCCACGCTCCAGCGCGGCGAGGAACGACACCGAAAGGCCGCACTCGGCCGCGACCTGACGCAAGGACATGTCCTTGTGGGTACGGAGGCGGCGGAGCACCTCGCCCGGGCGTGGGAAGCCCAGCTCGGGGTCGCGGGCTGCCTGGTCGGGGGCGGGTTCCGACGGCGGGGGATTGCTCATGGGTGCATCCTAGAGAAGCGTCAGGCTCTGACCGGCGTGGAGCAGGGGGCAGCGTCCTCGGCCGGGCCGAGCAGGCCGGACCGGGTGACGAGGACGCCGAGTTGAAATCGGCTCTGTGCGCCGAGCTCCTGGTAGATCTTGGCGATGTGGTTGCGGCAGGTGCGCACGCTGACCCCGATGCGCCGCGCGATCATCGCGTCGGTCTGTCCCTCCGCGAGGAGCACGATGATGGTCCGGCGCATGCCGGTGAGCAGCTCGCCGGCCTGGGCCGCGCGGATCTGGCCGTCGAAGGGCATCGCCGCCATCCACGTCTGCTCGAACACCTCCGTCATGAAGTGCACGATGCCGGGCTGGGAGACGGCCACGGCGCTCTGCCCGTCGTCGCCGGGAATCAGCGCGGTTTCCCGGTCGAAGACGACCATTGGGGAGAGGGGGCCGCTCGACATGCGCGCCTCGCCACCTCCGTCCACGGCGCGCGCCACGCCCCTGCGGGTCGCCGTGTCGTAGCGGGCGGTGTGCTGATGGAGCGTGCGTACCTTGACGCCGCGTCCAAGGAGCGAGGCGAGGGGCTCCGTCATTTCGAGGAGGGTGCTGTCGGCCCGCCAGCCGTCGCCGGGTTGGGCGAGGAGGATCTCGTGGCGGCACCTCATGGCGGACGTCATGAGCCAGTCGCGGATGGCGTTCACGCCCGTCACGGGTCGGCAGCCGTCGGAGGCGCCCGCGCTGCGCACGGCCCGTTCGTGGACCCGGTGGAAGCCCGCGAGTTCGTCGCGGATCTGCTCCGAGCGGCGCTCCATGCGCTCGATCTGCTGTTGCAGCGGAGCGAGCCGGCGCAGGGCCGCGGCCTTCGGCGCGACGGGCAGGAAGATGTCGGAAGTGCCGGACGACGGCTGCAACAGCCGTGCGTTGACCAGCAGATGGAGGGCGCGGCAGGCGCGGGCGGTGTCCCAGCCGAGTGTCTCGGCGGCCTGGGCCACGCTCAGCGCCTGCACGCTGACCGCGAGCTGGTAGAGCTCTTCCTGATCTTGCGCTTCGGCTAACTGGTGCGCTGGCTGTGGATCAAGGTCTGCGTTCATCGGTCCCCATGTCGTGTTCCCGGCAGTGAGGTGCTCGGGGCGGCGGCCTGGCGCGGAGCGTACAAGGCGCGTCGTCGACCCGTGTGCAAAATACCGTACGAACGTGCTGGATGCAACGAAAAAATAGAGCTCTCTTTGCTTTGCCTGTCGGTGTGCAGCTTGATGCAGGAAGAGCCCCGACGGCATGCGATGGACGATATCTTGCATTAGCGTGCTTTTTAAAGCACAGACGCTTCGCCCCGGCGAACCGAACCGACGGCGGGCCGCGGAGCGTCACAGAGCGCCGGGAGATGTCATGCGCGTGAACCTGACCGCGACGTCGGACGGGACCCGATTACTGCCCCAAGCCGCGAGGGCCGCCCCAGCCGAGAAGGGCGCACGGGGCGGCCGCGATCTGGTCGCCCGGATGGCCCTGGTGGTGGTGTGGAGCTCCGGCTTCATCTCCGGAAAGTTCGGCCTGCGCCACTCGTCCCCCTACACCTTCGCCGGGCTGCGCTTCGCGCTGGCGGGCGGTGTGCTCCTCGGGCTCGGACTGATCTTCCGTCAGAAGCTGCCCAGGGGAAGGCAGTTGGGGAACCTGGTGGTGGCCGGCGTGCTCGTCCAAGGAGTGCAGTTCTCCAGCATCTACGTCGGCATGGACCGTGGGGTGCCCTCCGGTCTCGCCGCGCTGGTCATCGCGCTGTACCCGCTGGTCGCCTCGCTCATCGCCGTACCCGTACTCCATGAACGGGTCACCCGCGGGCAGTACTTCGGGCTGTGCCTCGGTCTCGGCGGGGTCGTCCTCGCCGTCTCGGAGAGCCTCACCCTCGGCGGCGATCACCTGGTCGGCATCGCCTTCCTCGTCCTCGGTCTGCTCGGCATCTCGCTCGGCACCGTCTACCAGCGGCGCTTCTGCGCGGGCATGGAGCCCGTGATGGGCAACGCGGTCCAGCTGCTTGCCGCGGCCCTGGCCGCGCTGGTGCCGGCGTTCCTCGTGGAAGGGTTCGACGTCACCTTCACCGCCGGGTACTGGCCGGCCCTGCTGTGGGCGGCGCTCGTGAACTCCATCGTCGGCGTGGGGCTGCTCTACGGCTTGCTCCAGCGCCACGGGACGAGCCAGGTGAGCAGCCTCTTCTATCTGGTGCCGATGGTCACCGCCGGACTGGCCGCGCTCATGCTCGGGCAGCACCTCGGCCCGCTCACGCTCGGCGGCCTCGTGCTCGCCACAGCCGGCACGCTGCTCGCCAACCGGGTACGCGGATGAGCCGGTGGTCCCCCGGCGAACGGGGGCGCCACCGGCTCGGAACGCGGATGCGTCAGCTGTGCGCGACCGTCAGCGCGGACGGCGCGAGGGACCGTGCTCACTCGCGGAAGTCCTCGATCGAGCAACCGTCCCCGAAGACCGCGGTGAAGCCCGCCGCGAGCAGCCCCGGCCCGTACATACTGGCGGCGGCGCCCTCGGTGCCGAGCTTGCCGCCGATCACCACGGGCAGCGACTCCAGGCCGGTTCGGCCCGGATGCGCGAAGGGCGGCGCCACGACCCAGACCAACCAGGGGTCGTCCGTCTTCCTCAACTTCCACAACGACATCGTCCGCGACGCGAGCGGCCGCTACGACCTCGCCAGCCCCGACTTCCTCGTCCTCAGCTGCCTGCGTGCCGACCACGAAGGCGTGGCCGCCACCTACTACGCGGACGCACGCGACATCTCCCGCGCCCTCGGCCCGGCGACCTTGGAGACGCTGCGCAGCCCCCGGTTCCGTATGAACGCGCCCGGCAGTTACGTACGGGACGTCGCGGGCGGCGTCGACGTGCTGTCCGATCCGGCGCCGATGATCGCCGGGCCCGAGCACAGCCCCGAACCGTCGGCGGCCGCCAACGGTGTCCACCCGCTGGACGACGCCGCGCGCTCGGCTCTCGACCGGCTCCAGGGCGTCTGCCGCGCGGTCGCCCACGAGGTGTTCCTGCGCCCGGGAGGAGTGCTGCTCGTCAACAACCGCAAGGGCCTGCACGCCCGTTCGCGGTTCACCGCGCGCTACGACGGCCGGGACCGCTGGCTGCAGCGCGCCTACGTACGCCGCACCCAGTGGGACATCCGCCACCGGACCACCCCCGGCGCGTGCGCCGGCCTCCACTGACGCATCACGCCCCATGCCCCACACGGAAGGACGACAGCCCATGAGCAATGTCGCAGTCATCAACTACGGTCCGAAACTCGATTACGCGGCCATGCTCCCCGAACTGGTCGACCGGCTGCAGGTGTTCAGCCACCACGAACTGAAGAACACGGATTCCTTCGCGCGGTACGAACACGTCGAGAACTGCGAGGCGGTTCCGTACCCGGAACTCATGATCCGGCGGCTGGCCCGGGAAGAGCCGTTCACACACATCGTCACGGACAACGAATACGACCTGGAACGGGCCGCGCGAATGCGCGAAAGCCTGGGAATTCCCGGGCAGTCGGCGAAGAGTGCCCTGTCGTTCCGCGACAAGGTGGTGATGAAGGAGGTCGCGAGCCGCACCGTACCCACGGCTCGCTTCGCCCGCCTGGATTCGTTCGTCGATCTCACCGAATTCATCGAGGAGTTCGACTATCCCGTGGTGGTCAAGCCGGTCAAACAGGGTGGCTCGCGCGACATTTCGGTGCTGCGCGGCGAGGACGACCTGGTGGCGTTCAGCAGGACCCCCTGGCGCGAGGACCTCATGGTGGAGGACTTCGTCGAGGGGCAGATGTACCACGTCGACGCGGTGTTGGGCGACGGCTACCGCTTCGTGGCCTCCTCGCGCTATCTGCGCAGTTGTCTCGGCGTGTTCTCCGGAGAGAACAACGGATCGTTGCAGCTGCGACCGGAGGACGCCTTCGCGAAGAGGCTGGAGGAGTTCTTCGACCGGACGCTGGACGCGTTCGACGTCCCGCCCGCGAGCGCGTACCACCTGGAGGTGTTCCACACACCGCACGACGAGCTGGTGCTGTGCGAGATCGCCTCACGCGTCGGCGGTGACCGCATTCCCGCGCTGACCCGGGCCACGTACGGGGTGGATCTGCACACTGCCTCACTGCGGCTGTCCTGCGATCTGCCCGTGGACCCGCCGGCGACCGCGCCGCCCGCCGAGGTGCACGGATCCGTCTCGATCCTGCCGCAGGGCCGCCCCGTGTCGCTGCCCGGCAGGCCGCCGTTCCCGTGGGTGACCCACTACGAGGTGAACGAGCAGATCGCACCGGGCGCGGTGACGTTCTACAGCGCGTCCCATCTGTGCTTCGTGATCGTGCGGGGCGCCGATGCCGCGGAGGTCGAGCGGCGCCTCTTCGAGGCCGAGGCATGGCTGATGTCGCGGCTCGACGCGGACGGTCCCGCTGAAGCGCAGCAGTCCGTCGCGGGAATTCGCGGCGGGCGGTGACTTCCCGACGCTGAGCGAGTCCTATGCGTCGGCGGAGGACTTCACGAGGGCTGCGGCGCGGACGTCCACGTCGTCAACGAGAAGGACCGCAACCGCTCGGCACTGCTGAGCTCCGCCACGGGCAACGCCGGGTCGCGGTACATCAGTTACGGCCGGGACATCATCGGCATGGCCAAACGCCAAAGCGCGGTACAGGAATGCATCCCCAATGTGCCGACGAACGAAAGCGCGTGCCTTCCCCTACGTGATCGAGATCAACATGGAGAACCCGGGCGGCCTGGACTACCACCGCCGCGCGACGGGCGAGGACCAGTCCTCACACGCGGTGAACACGGTGCTGGCGGCGTTGCGGGCCGGGGGGAAGCTCAGCCCAGTCCGTCCAGGACGGCTGCCGTCTCCTGCGGGCTCACAATGATGCCGAGGTGGGTGGCGTCGAGGTCGATGACCTGGAACGGGCGCCCCGGGACCGTCGCGTCCGCGTCGGCGATCATCCGGTTCTGGAGCGGCATGGGCATGGACTGGTCCCGGACCAGCCGGATGTACGTACGCGGCACACGCCGCCACGCCTCGGGACGGATGCTGCAGTCCTCGAACGAGACCCAGATGGTTTCGTCGGGCTGCAACCCGGCCAGTGCGGCGCGCACTTCGGCGTCCGTTCCGTCCTGCAGATACGCCTCCTTGAGCGCGGCGAGGACCTTCGGGTCGGCAGTCCGCCAGTTGAAGCGGTTCGCCTTGACCACGGCACCGTCGGCCGACAGGGGCACCAACTTCAGCTTGCTGGTGGCGTACTCGGGCGAAGTGACGCACTCGTACACGGACTTGAGCCGCGAGCAGCAGAACCCGGCGATGAAGACGACCCGGTGGATGAGGTGCGGGACTTTGTTGACCACGGCGGTCGTGGTCGCGCCGCCGAGGCTGTGGCCGACGAGGACGACGGGGGCGCCGTGGCCGACCGCCTCGATGTCACTGATGACGCGCTCGACGTTGTCCGCGAGCCGCACGTTCGAGATGGAGGAGACCTCGTTCTGCAGAGCGTTGAGGTCTTGCGGCGTGCTGTACCAGAGCGGGTAGTCGGCCTCGGGCCCGTGCCCGGGAAGGTCGACGGCGACGGCGGTGCGGCCGCGCCGGGTCAGGGCGCTGATCAGCGGCGTCATGACAGCCGCGTTGCCGTGGGACCCGGGAACGACGACGAACGCGGGTTTGCGGCCGGACCCGTGCGCCGCTTCCTGGGCCTGCGCGGGTCCGGCCGTGACGGCCGCCCCGACGACGGATGCGCCCGCCGCCATGGCGGCGAACTTCAGGGTGTCCCGTCTGCTGCGGGGCGTCTGGCGGGGGCGGAGCTCGTGCTGGGGGTCGGGAGTGGTGCCCTCGGTCATGCTCATAACTTCTCAACCTTCATGAGTGTCTGGGACGTTGTCGCAACGTATATCGCCGAAACGATCAAGATCCCTTGAATGGAGCCTGATCGAATGGGCCCCGCCCAGGAGTTGGCTGCCGTCGGCGCATCGGGCGGTCGGTGCCTGGACACCAGTAGGCCTCATGGGCACGACGAAAGGGGAAGCGGCGCGACGCGGGTTCTGGGGCCGGGCGAAACCTGGGTCAGGTCCGCATCGGCCCGCGCGAGCCGGCCGAGCACGCCACACCGTGCCCGCTTGCCGCGACGGCCGATGTCAACGGGCGTTCAGGGTGCTGCCCGTCGTGGCGTCGACCAGGGAACGTGAGCCGACGGACTGCCGCAAGGTGGTGCTCACGGGCCTCAGGCCGATGTAATCCGGACAGGCCTCGCCACTCTTCCTCGTCGACTTCACCTTCAGCTTGAGAGAGACGCTCTTCCCGCTCTCGTGCGCCGTGAGCCGGGCTGACTGGCATCCGCCGATTTCTGTGGTCGTGGTGATCGTTCGGCCCTGGACGGTGACCGTCCGGTCGATGGGCCGTGCCGTCCCCGAGCCGGCGAGGCCGTCGCAGCCGGACAGTGTGAGGCCCACTGCCAGAGCCAGCAGCCCTGCCGATGCGTGCCGCAGTCCTCTATGCATGCCCTTGGGACGCTCCCCAACCGATCCTGGTTCCGCGCCTTCAGAGGCAGCGGAACGCAGCAGAGGGCTGGCAAATGGATCCCCCCTGCGCACTTGGGAACACCCCTGCCGAGGGGGGCCAGCCCGTGGGGGAGACGGGTGTTGGCCCCATGGAGCGGAGTCGCCTCCCGGCAGCGCGGGGCAGTGGTCGGCGGCATCGGGTTCGGCCTGTTCATCGACGAGGTGGGCAAGCTGGTCTCCGTCGACGGCTACTTCTACCGGCCCGCCGCGGGAATCATCTACCTGACGTTCGTCGCGCTGACCGGCCTCGCCTGGTGGGCCACGCGGCGCGAACGTACGGACCGGGAGGAGGCTCCCGTCGCGACCCGCTCGGCTCTCGCCGCTGAAACCGCGCTCAATGGCATTCTCCGGGGCCTCACCCCGCAGGAGCGGGACGAAGCGCTGCGCCGCCTGCGTGACACCGGAGCGCCGGCCACCGAGCTCGACACGGCCCTGGCGGCCCTGCTCGAAGCGGTCCCCGAGCGCCCGGCCCGGGACCTTCACCCGCACCACCACGCGGCGCGGCGCGCACGCGCGTGGCTGATGGCCCGGGTGTCCGGAGACCGGCGGTTCGTCCGCATCGCCGCGTGGGGCGCGACACTTCAGGCGGCACTCCTCCTGATCGCCGTCGCCGCAGACGGCCTCACGGGCAACCTCGCTGACGAGACCCAGTGGACCGCGATCGCCGGAGCACTCGCCTGCTCACTGGCATCCCTCGTACTCGCAGTCCGCGGCACGGCCCTGCTGCGCCGCGACGGGAACGCCGCGCTGCGCCCTCTGCGTGCCGCGCTCCTCGTGGACCTGCTTCTGGGCCAGGCGTTCAAGTTCACGATCAACCAGTTCTCCGCGGTGGTCGGCTGGCTGATCAGCTTGGCACTGCTCTACGCACTCTCGGCCCAGCTGGGACGTCGCCAGGTGCGGCGCACGCCGGCCGGCCACGGAATGCCTCAGAGGGGCACCGGCTGACGGCCCTATTGCCCCTCAGGCGTCCACGCCGCGACCAGATCGAGAAGCCCCGGGAACCGCTCGTTGAGGTCGTCGACGCGTACCTGGCTGCGGCGTTCGAGGCCGTACTGCCGCTGTCTGGTGACGCCCGCCTCGCGCAGCGCCTTGAAGTGGTGGGTCAGGGAGGACTTGGGGCGGTCGATGCCGAACCAGCCGCAGGGGTGGTCGAACTGCTCCGACTCCAGGAGCAGCTTGCGCACGATGGTCAGGCGCAGGGGGTCGCTCAGCGCTCCGAGCACGGTTTCCAGGCGCAGGTCGTCGAGGGATGGTTCGACGAGTGGCTGGGGGAGGCCCTCGGGTTCCGCGAGGGTCTTGATGGCGGCCGCCCGGCGCGTCGTCGATGTCATGGGCCCTCCTCGCATCCGAAACCTATGTACGACTTTCATCGTACTGCATGCTAAGTTCGACTTATCTCGTACTGGACTCGGTGGAGGGGACGACCATGTCGGAGAGTCGGACAACGCCTGCAAGCGCGGTGGTTGAGGACCGGCGAGCCAAGGCGCCGCAAGGGCGGCTCGCGGCGGCTTCGCAAGCTCCCGCCCGGTGGATCTGGCTGGCGGCCTGGCCCGTGACCGCCGTGTTCGTCCTGTCCAACGCGGCGACCCCGCTGTACGTGCTGTGGCAGCGCGACATCGGGTTCTCCAAAGGCACCCTGACCGTGATCTTCGCGTTCTACATCGTCGGCCTGCTCGGCTCCCTGCTGGTCTCGGGCGTGGTGTCCGACCGGCTCGGCCGTAAGCCCGTCCTCCTGCCGGCCCTGGCTCTCGCGCTGGCGGCGTGCGCGATCTTCGCGACCGCCTCGTCGGTGGTCGCGCTGGTGGTGGCCCGGTTCTTCACCGGGATCGCAGTCGGGGCCGTCGTCTCGGCCGGCATGGCGGCCGTCACCGATGTGGCGGGGCAGGAGCGCAAGCACCGCGCCGCCCTGCTGGCCTCCTGCGCCATGGTCTTCGGTGCGGGCCTCGGCCCGCTCCTGGCCGGGATCCTGTCCGAGACGCTGCCCGCCCCCACCGTCACCGTCTTCGTCGTCGAGGCGGCGCTGCTGATCACCGCCGTCGCAGCAGTCGTACGGATGCCCGTACGTCGGCCCGAGGTGTCTTCCGGGGGCGGCTGGGTGCGTATTCCCGGCGTGCCGCAGGGCGCCGGCATCCAACTCGCCCTGGGAATCGCCGTGTTCGCGCCCGGGATCACGGCGACCTCCTTCGTGCTGTCCCTCGGGCCGTCCCTGCTGTCCGGACTGCTCGGAACCACCAGCCGGGTGGTGGCCGGAGCCATGGCCTTCGCCATGTTCCTCACCGCGACCGGTGTGCAGTTCGCGGTCCAGAAACTGTCCCGACGCACCATCCTGGCTGCCGGAGCCGCGAGCACCACCCTCAGCATGGTCGCCCTCGTCATCGCGGTGCACACCTCGTCCGTCCCCGTACTCATCGCCTCCGCGCTGCTGGCCGGCGCGGGCCAGGGCATGGGTCAATTGGGCGGCCTGTCCCTGCTCAACTCCACCGTCCCGTCCCAGCGCCTCGCGGAGGCCAACGCGGCCCTCAACGTCGGTGGTTACGCATTCGCCGGTGTGCTGCCGGTGTCGGCGGGCTATCTCAGTGATGCGGTGGGGCTGACGAGGGGAGCCACCCTTTTCGCCGCCGTCCTGATGGCCCTGGCGGTCGCCGGCGGAATCGTCGTCGCCGCCAACCGCCGCCGGGTGCGCGAGACCGCCTGAGCCCCGCACCGCAAGCGGAGGCGTGGCGCCCGCGTGCCGTGTGCAGGCAGTCGTCGAGCCTCAGGGCCGAGACGGGCCCGGCCGCTCTTTGACAGCTCTTTTTGCGTTGTGTGAGCGAACGATGACGACCGGCCCGTGGCCCCCGGGGCGCTGTTTTGCTGGGGGCATGAACAGCAACTATTCCGGTTCAACCGGGCGTTTTGCTTCCCGCCGACACCTTCCCCGCACCGTGTGCACAACAGCCGTCGCCGCCGTGCTCGGCGTCGCCCTGGTCGGCTGTGGCAGCCAGGGCAGCGCCGACGCCGTGGGGCCGACGAAGGCGGGGGCGGCCGACAGCGGTGCGAAGGTGCTGTGGGTGGGTGACTCCATCGCCGGCGCGGAGGCACCGGCCCTGGGGGCGGCTCTGAAGTCCAGCGGCGTGGACTTCAAGGACGCCTCGTCCGACGGCGGCGGCACGGTCGTCGATGGCGGCGACGAGATCACCGGCAAGATATCCGAGGACACCTGGAAGGAACTGGCCGCCAACATCGGGTCGTTCAAGCCCACCGTCATCGCCTACCAGATCACCACCTACGACTGGGGCCCGCAGGACAAGCAGCGCGCCGCCTACGAGAAGCTCGCCAGGACCGCCAAGGACGCGGGTGCCAAGCTCGTCCTCGTGCCGGCTCCGCCGGTCAAGATCGACGACTTCTACAAGAAGCACGAGCCCCAGATGCGTGCCGCCCCCAAGGCGGCGGAGGAAGCCGCCAAGAACAGCGGCGGGGCGGCCGTATTCCTCGACTCCGCGCAACTGTGGGGTACCGATGCCGCCGCAGCCAAGGCCCAGCGTTCCTCGGACGGTATCCACAACTGCCAGCAAGGGGCGGCCGCCTTCGCCAAGTGGCTGAGCGAACGGCTGGGCTCGCAGGCGGGGTTCAAGGCCGCGCCCGTGGACGCGTGGGCGAAGGGCTCGTGGACCGGCGACGCCCGGTACGCCAACCTCAAGTGCGGCGGCTGAAGAGCTCCCATGCCCGCTCTCCCTCTCGCGTCCACCGCGCCGGCCCGCCACCGCTCCCCGCGCCCCGGCGGCAGCGGCCAAGCGCACATCGCCGCTCTCGACGGGCTGCGCGGCTTCGCGGTGGCGGCCGTGCTGCTGTTCCACGCCGGGCACCTGAGCGGCGGGTTCCTCGGCGTCGACCTCTTCCTCGTCCTGTCGGGGTTCCTGATCACCGGGCTGCTGCTCGGCGCCGCTCAGGGCGGTGGGCTGGTGGCGCTCCCCGGTTTCTGGGCACGCCGGGCCCGGCGCCTGCTGCCCGCACTGGTCGTCGTCGTGGTGGTCACCGTGCCGGCGGTCCGGGTCCTCGGCACCACGGAGCAGCTCCGTTTCGCACTCGGTGACCTGCCGTGGGTCGCGGCCCAGGCGGTCAACTGGCACTACATCACCGACCAGATCGGCTACTGGAACGCCTCCGACACCCGCGTCTTCGCCCACCTGTGGAGCATCGCCGTCGAGTGGCAGTTCTATCTGCTCTGGCCGCCGGTGCTGGTGATCGCCGCCCGGGGCCGACACGCCCAGCGCACGGTGGCGGTCCTGGCGGTCCTCGGCGTCCTTGCCTCGCTCGCCCTGATGGTCACGCTCGGGGCCGCCGTGGACACGACCCGGGCGTACGAGGGAACCGACACGCGGGCCGTCGCCCTGCTGCTCGGCGCGCTGGCCGCGACCGCACCGGTACGGGGTCTCGCCACCAGGATGCCGCGCCGTGCGGCCGACGCGCTCTGCCTGGTTCTGGCGGCCGGGCTCGCGATGGCCTGGACGGTGACCGACGGCGAGAAGGCCCCGCTGCTCTTCAAGGGCGGCCTTTTCCTCCACTCCCTGGCCGCGGCCGTACTGATCACCGTCATCGCGCAGGTGCCCGGCACCCGCGCGGCCCGGATCGCGGGGAGCTTCCTGCCGCGCCGACTGGGAGAGCTCTCCTACAGCTTGTACTTGTGGCACTGGCCCGTCTATCTGCTGCTCCTGCCGCGGTTGTCGGGGCTGGGGGAGTGGGGCGCCACAGCGGCGGCCGTCGCGGTGTCGCTCGCTGCCGCGGCGGTGACCAAGCGGCTCGTCGAGGACCCGGTCCGGTTCCGCTCGGGCTGGGCGCGAGGGCGCCGGGGCCCGGCCGCGGTGGCCGCCCTGGCGGTGATCGGGGTCGCCCTGTGGGCGTCGATCCCCGTTCCGGCCCCGGGCGCGGGCACCGTCGACATCCAGCAATTGCGGTGAAGACACCTCTCAAGCCGTCACGGTGTCGGCCTCGCCGGGACAGAAGTGACAGGCACCGTGAGTGCGATGCGGCAGTATTAGTACCGCTATTACCTTTATTACCTTGAATGCGCATTGGCCCTGTGGAAAGGACCCGGTTCATGACGCGCGTGCTGTTGATCGAGGACGATCCGGCCGTACGCCGCGGTGTCGTCCTGGGGCTGCGCCGCTACGGGCACGAGACGGAGGCGGTCGGCACCGGTGAGGACGGCATGGAGGCCCTGGCCGCCTTCAAGCCGGACCTCGTGCTCCTCGACCTCATGCTGCCGGGCATGAACGGACTGGAGGTGTGCCGCCGCATCCGCGAGACCAGCCAGCTCCCCATCGTGATCCTCTCCGCGCGCGGCGACGACATGGATGTGGTGGTCGGGCTCGAAGCGGGCGCCGACGACTACGTGGTGAAGCCCGCCAGCGGTGCGCTCATCGAGGCGCGGATGCGGGCGGTGCTGCGCCGGATCGCCCCCTCGCAGGCCGCCACGGACGTACAGGCGGGACCGACGGTGGTCGGAGACCTGGAGATCGACCGCAGCGCGCTGAGCGTCCGCAAGGGCGACGGGGTGCTCCAACTTGCCCCGTCCGAGCTGAAGTTGCTGCTCTTCCTCAGCGGCGCGCCGGAGCAGACCTTCAGCCGCCGCCAACTCCTCGAAGACGTCTGGGAACACAGCTACTACGGTGACGCCCGCCTGGTCGACGCCTGTGTGATGCGGCTGCGGTCCAAGATCGAGGACGATCCGCGCCACCCGGTGTACGTCCAGACCGTGCGGGGCTTCGGCTACCGCTTCGGCCCGGTGCCCGCGTGAAACTCGCGCCGGCACGGGGTCTGCGCACGCGCCTGGTCGTCGCGTTCCTGCTGGTCGCCGCGCTGAGCGCATTGATCACCGCGGCCCTCACCTTCCGCCAGGCCCGCAGCGGAATCCTCCAGCGCACCCAGAGCGCGGCCGTGCACGACCTGCGGCTCCAAGTCGACTCGCTCGCCCCGAACCTGCCGACCGAGCCCACGGACACCGACCTGCGCGGCCTCACGCAACAGCTGGACCGCGTAGGTGGCTCACGCGGCTGGAACACCGCGGTGTCCCGGAACGACGGGCCGCCCATCGGCACCGCAAGCCCCATCAGCACCTCCCTGCGCACCGCGGCCCGCCGGGACAACACCACGGTGTACGAACGCACCGCGGGCCCGCGCCTGCTCATCGCCATGCCCGTCAATTACGACACCCGGGGCGCGGCGGCCGGGAAGCCGTCGGGCCTCGTCGTCTATGCCGCGCTCACCCTGCGCGCCGAGCAGGCCGACATCTCCGCCCTGGTCACCGCGGCCTGGGCCGGCGCCATCCCGGCGCTCGCCCTCGCCACCGTCCCGGCCCTGTTCGCCGCCCGCCGCGTGCTGCGCCCCGTACGCCAACTGCGTACGGCCGCGGAGAAGATCACCTCGGGCGCGCTCGACACACGGCTCGACGTCACGGGCAAGGACGAACTCGCCGAACTGACCGGCACCTTCAACACCATGGCCACGGCGCTGGAGCGGGACGACGGGGAACTGCGCCGCATGGAGGCGAACGCCCGCCGGTTCGCCGCCGACGTCTCCCACGAACTGCGCACCCCCCTCGCCGCGATGGCCGCCGTCACCGACGCGCTCGACGAGGACGCCCACTCCGGCCAACTGCCCCCGGACACCGCCGACGCGGTGCTCCTCATCAGCGACGAGACCCGCAAACTCGCCCGCATGGTCGAGGACCTGATGGAGATCTCCCGCTTCGACGCGGGCGCCGCCGCCCTCCACCTCGACGACGTCAGCCCGCGCACCCTCGTCCGCAAGACGCTCGATCTACGCGGCTGGCGCGAGCCGGAGGAGGTCGTCACCGACCTTCCGGAAGGCGACGAGCGCGTACGGGTCGATGCCCGCCGCATCGACGTCGTGCTGGCCAACCTGATCGCCAACGCCCTGCGGCACGGCGCACCACCCGTCACGGTCCGGGTACGCGTCACGGACGAGAGCATGGTGATCGAGATCGTCGACCGGGGCCCCGGCATCCCCGAGGACGTCCTCCCACACGTCTTCGACCGCTTCTACAAGGGCGACGCCGCGCGGACCCGCTCCGAGGGCAGCGGCCTCGGCCTCGCCATCGCCGCGGAGAACGTGCGCCTGCACCGCGGCACCCTGACTGCCGCCAACTACCCAGGCGCAGGTGCGGTGTTCACCGTGACCCTGCCGATCGGGACACTGGGTGAGGAGCCGTAAATGAAACGCCACCTCGTCTGCGCATCGGCCGTGCTGATGGCCGCCCTCACGGGCTGCGGCATCGGAACCACCGGCCCGGCAGCGGCCGGACCGCCCGCGTCGGGCCTGCGCGAACCGGGCAGCGTGGCCGCCTACGCGCAGCTGTACTTCGTCAGCCCCTTCGGCGTCCAGGCCGTGGCCCGCCGCGTCAGTTCCCCGGCCGGCCCACAGCAGGCCCTTGATCTCCTGCTCGCGGGCCCGGACGCGGCCGAACGGGCCCGAGGCTTGATCACCGAGGTCCCCCCGATGCCGGGCCGCCCGACCGCGACGGCCGGGTCCGGGGCGGTGGACCTCTACCTTCCGGTCCCGGTGGCGAAGATGAACGGCGGCGGCCTGGGAGTCACCCAGCTCGTCTGCACCGCCGCCAACGCCGAAGTACCCGGCGGCAGGCAGCCACCCGCCGTGGACGTACGGGTCCACGAGGCGGGCACCCCGGGCATCTGGACCGTACGGTGCAACGCGGCGGGCAACGTCCTCCCGGTGCCGAACCCGTCTGAGGCGGGTCCCTGACCGCGGACGTCCGAGTGCGCGCCCGCCGGGCTCTGAGGGGTTGCCGCCGAAATACCCCGCCTATTGCTCGTAGTCCTGCCCGACTCACAGAACGCCCGTCGCTGACGACCCGCGTCATTCGTCCCGGATCCCAAGGTCCTCTCGCATCAGTGTCCGCATCGTCACGAGCCGGGGCTCTGCCCGTCTAGCCTCGACGAGCAGGTGCTCGGCGGTCTCCCCGTCACGCGCGAGGCCACGGTCGATCCGCTTGGCCGCCGCGTCGACCTCCGCGAGCACCTTGTTGAGTTCCCGCGACGCCTCCATGATCCGCAGCGGGACGATCATCTGGGCTGCCGCATAGCGGTCGCGGTACTCCCTGCGGGACTCTTCGAGACGGGTACGGTCCTCCTCGGTGTACACGCTGTCGCGCATGCGGTGCAGGGCGTCCTTGAGGAGGGTGTGGAACTGCTCGCTGGCGCGGTTCATGGCCGTGTACGCCTCTCGGCGCTCCTCGAACGACCGCCTGCGATCGGCGAGTTCGGCCTCCGCGGCCCGTTCGCGGGCATTGAAACGCTGCGGAAGCACCGCGCCGAGGAGCGCCCCGCCGAGGCCCGCCGCTGCGGTTATCGCTGTTGCCAACGCGTCCGACATGCGGGGACTTTATCGCGGCCCGTGATCCGCGCAGCCGTGCGGCGCCGAAGTCCACGCCTCGCGCGAGTACGTGCTCAACGCCTCCGGGCGCTGAGCACCGTCGCTTCCCGCCTGCGTGGGGCCGCCCGTAAAGTACGAACCCGTGTCCGACGACATCGCCACCACCGCGCCAGACGTGGCTCGCGTCCTGGACGGCGTCCGCGGTTTTGCCGCCCGTCTCGGTGCCACGCTCGCCTCGCTGACCGACCAACAGGCCGACCAACCCTCGTTGTTGACGGGCTGGAGTCATGGCCAAGGCGTCACCCACCTCGCCCGCAGCGCCGACGCCTACCACCGGCTGCTGACCCTCGCCCGTATCGGCGCCGAGGACCTCGGCCGGACCTGGACGCTGTCCGCGACCGGCCCCCGCGTCAGTGGCCGCGCCCTGCTCGCCTGGCTCGCGGGACGCGGCGGAGCATCGCGGCTCCGCTTGGACCTTCCGCTGCCGGCTCCGCTGAGGTGGCCGCTCCCACCGGTACCCGGCTGGGGCTGAACGACGCAGCCGCCCCCATCGGCCTCCATCAAAGGACGGTCTGCGCGCCGCAATGGTGCGCGACCAGCTCGGCGAACGCGTGGGCCAGCGGGGAGAGGTCGTCCCAGCGGCGCACCGCCCAGCCCGCAGTGAGCGCCGGGAGCGCGGGGATCGGGATCAGCCGCAGATCGGGGTGGCCGGGGCCGCTCCAGGCGGGCAGGGCCGGGACGACGGCGTGGCCCAGGTCCAGCTCGGCCAGCAGGATCGCGGTGTCCCAGTCGGTGACACTGGTGTCGAACACCGGCCGGACCCCCGATTCCGCGAGCCAGGCACTGAGTTGGAGGCGCGAGGTCGAGTTCTCCGGGAGCCCTATGAGCCGGGCGTTCTGGAGATCGGCCGGTTCCAGGGAGGCCTTGGCTGCCAGCGGATCGGTGGCCGAGACGGCGAGCGACCAGGGAAGCTCGACGACGGGATGCTGCTCGATGGCGCGCGTCGCTGGCCGCAGGGTGATCCACGCGAGGTCGACGCCGCCCGCGGCGAGCGCGTCGAAGCAGCCGCGACTGGAGGTCTCGGTCTGGAATTCGAGGCTGGCCCGGGGAAAACGCCGCCGGAAGTCGACGACGGCCGCCGACATGAAGTGCCGGACGGTCGTGGCTCCCGTCGTGACCCGGACCGAGCCGCCCTCCGCGCGTGCCGCCTCCTCTATTCGGCGCAGCGCGTGGTCGATGCAGCCCAGGCCCTCGGTGACCGCCGCGTTCAGCATGCGCCCGGCCGGCGTCGGCACCACGCCGCGCGTGTGCCGTTCGAGCAGGCTCAGGCCCAGCTCCCGCTCAAGCCGCTTCACATGCTGGCTGACGGCGGACTGCGTACAGGACAAGTCGCGGGCAGCCGCGCTCAGGGAGCCGGCCCGGCAGACCGCGGTGAAGACACGGAGATCGTCAAGAGTCACGGTGACCCAAGCTATCGCTTGGGTATTTGGCAGCAAACCCGTGGATTGACTTGGGTTTCCGGGATGCTTGATCATCGATGCAGGGCCCAGGGCGGCAACCCGCCCGTCGTCTCCGCCGATCCGGAGCGGTGGAACGGCGGGCGGGGGTCGACCCGCCACAGAGCCTGTGTCCGAACCCGTACAGGTCTCTCAAGGACGACAGGAGCGCACGTGATCACAACCAATCTGACGGTGGCCATCCTCGGACCGGGCGGCGTCGGAGGCCTGATCGGCGCGCTGCTCGCCCGTGCCGGACACCGCGTCATCTGCGTCGCCGGGGAGGAGACCGCCGCCACGCTGAACCGGGACGGGCTGCGCGTCGAGAGCACGCAGTACGGAAACTTCACCGCGGCGGTGCAGGCCGACACCCGGTTGCGGGAGCCGGTGGACGCCGTCGTCGTGACGGTCAAGCAGACCGCGCTGGACCAGGCGCTCGACCGCGTACCGGCCGCTGTCCTCGGCGACGCGCTCGTGATCCCGCTGCTCAACGGTCTCGACCACCTGGCCGTGCTGCGCGAACGCTACCCGGCGGCGAAGGTCGTGGCGGGCACGATCAAGGTCGAGGCCACCCGCACCGCACCGGGGCACATCAGCCACACGAGTCCCTTCGCCCACCTCGAACTGGCGGCGCCGCTCGACGAGTTCGCGGCCCGGCTGCGGCACGCCGGCCTCGGCGTGACGCTGCGCACCGACGAGACCGCGATGCTCTGGGACAAGCTCGCCTTCCTCGCCCCGTTCGCCCTGCTGACCACCCGGCACCGGACCGATGTCGGAACCGTCCGCACCGACCGGCGCCCGGAACTCCTCGCCGTGGTCGACGAAATCACCGCCGTGGCGCGGGCCGCGGGCACACCGGTGACGACGGACACCGTGCTCTCGTTCTTCGACCGGGCCCCGCACGCGATGAAGTCCTCGATGCAGCGCGACGCCGAGGCGGGCCGACCGCTCGAACTCGATGCCATCGGTGGGGCGGTCCTGCGAGCCGGAGCCGCCCACGGGATCGACACCCCGGCCACGGCCCGGCTGGTCGCAGAGGTGGCTCGCCAGTCGAACCGGGAGGCCTGATGCCGCCGGTCGATTCCTCGGCCGAGAACTGGCCCGCCGTCGAGGAGTTCCTGCGCGCCCGGGGCGCCGCAGAGACGCACCACCCCGGCGGAACGCTCCTGGAGCACTTGATCCGCGTCGCCCGCCTCCTGGGCGAGTGGGGCGCCGCTCCGGACCTGCGGGCCGCGGGGCTGTGCCACGCGGTGTACGGAACCGACGGATTCGGCCAAGCCCTGGCGGACACCTCCGAGCGCGCCCACCTCGTCGAGCTGATCGGCGAACGGGCCGAGGCATGGGTTCACCTCTACGCGAGCTGTGACCGCGGCGTCGTCTATCCCAGACTGGGGAGCGGGCGCCCGGTGCTCTTCCGCGACCGCTTCACCGGCCGTGACCACCCCCTGTCCGAGGCGGACGCACGCGCCTTCCTCGAAGTGACGGCCGCCAACGAGCTCGACGTCCTGACGCACGACGCCGAGCTCGCCGACCGCCATGGACCCGCCCTGTACCGGCTGTTCACCGCCTCGCGCGACCTGCTCTCCACCGCGGCACGGGACGCCTGTGTGCGAACGCTCGGCCGGTACGCCCCGGACGCGGGGCCGACGATCCGGATCACCGACACACCGCACGACCAGATCCTGGCCGCCCTCGCCGCCAACGGAGTGCCCGTGGAAGAAGGCCCCGTACCGCGCACCGGAGCCCGGGGGCCGATCACCAGCACGTATCTGCGCGCCCCGGACGGCAACCTGATCGAGATCAGCACCTACGACGAGGAAGACCACCCGCGCCAGTAGCGCGCAGAACGCGGGGCACCGGATGCAACGGCCCGCAACAGGATCGGAAGCCCCCATTCGCCTCTCATCTCCGGCGCATCACATCAGGGAGGCGATCACGGCCCGGTGACGGTTTCTGGCTGGGCCAGGCGGTAGCCGAGGGGTGTGGCGACGTGCGCGACGCACTGCCCTTTCCGCATGGTCTGGATCAGGCCGCCACGCCGTAACACCGCGGCGTGCCGACTCGCCGCGGCGTTCGACACGCCGAGCAGGGAGGCCAGTTGCCGGCCGGTGAGTCCTCCGGAGATGACGATGCTCGCGAGTGCTTCCGCTCTGCCTGTGCCGAGCAGGGATTGCAGGGCTGCCATGTGTCCCGGTTCGGTTCGTGGGGCAGTTCCGGCCGGGATCCGGATGGTCAGGAGGTCGCCGGTGGGCTCGGCCAGGGTGACTTGTCGGCTGAGGGCCACCGCCTGGATCTGAAGGGATGCCCGGCCGAGTTCAAGGTCCGTATCGAAGGCCGTCGGTAGTTCAAGGACGCCGCGGCGGAGCCTGATTCCGTGTCCGAGTTGCTGGAGCATCGCCGAGGCTCCGCTCCGCCGAGTCCTGCGAACCGGCAGGAACGGTGCGGCAGTCGAGCACGGCGAGGAGGCGCGCGACAAGGGGGTTCGGGTCGTTCCTGCGCCAGGCGACGGCGACGCGTGTGCGGGCGGTGCCGGGCTCGATCTTGCGGAAGGCGACGCCTTTGAGCCGGATGCGCCGGATGCTCTCCGGGGCGAGTGACACACCCAGGCCGGTTTCCACCAGGGCGCAGACGGTCTGCCATTCCACGGCGTGCTGAACCACGTGGGGGGTGAAGCCCGCCGCGGTGCACAGGTCGGTGATCCGGTCGTACAGGGGCGGGCCGACGGAACGGGGCAGCAGTACGAAGGCGGAGTCCGCCAACTGCTCGACGCGGACGGCTCGTTGGGCCGCAAGGGGGTGTGCGGACGGCAGCACGGCCACGAAGCGCTCGGTCAGCACGGTGGCGAAACCGAGTTCCGTGTCGTCGGTGGGTGGCTCACGCAGCAGGCCGATGTCGATGGTCCCCTCGCGCAGGGCGGTCAACTGCGGCGCGGTGGTCATTTCCCGGATGTCCAACCGCACGGCGGGAAACCCTTCGCGGAAGGTTCGCAGCAGGCCGGGCAGGACGGTCAAAGCCAGGGAGGCGGCGAAGCCGATCCGCAGGCGTCCGGCCCTTCCGGCGCCGACCTCGCGGGCCGCCGCCAGGCCGTCCGTGACACTGGTGAGGGCCTGCCGGGCGGCGGGAAGCAGTTCCCGGCCAGCGGCGGTGAGGGCGATGTGTCCAGGCTCGCGGCTGAACAGCGCATGGCCGACCTTGTCCTCCAGGCGCCGGATCTGCTGGCTCAGCGGCGGCTGGGCGATGCCCAGGCGGGTGGCCGCGCGGCCGAAGTGGAGTTCCTCGGCGAGTACGACGAACGCGTGCAGTTGGGGAAAGGGAAGTTCGGGGCGCTCCATACGCTTAGAGATATCACCCCATGCCAGAAGCTGTATTAGACGTATCTCTGCCGGCCACCTAGTGACCTGAGTCGTTGATGCGTCGTTTGATATGCATGGGGCGTCCGGGGCCGCGGTTGGCCGAACTGGTGTTGTCCGAGCGCGAGCGTGAGGTGC
>NZ_LGDD01000331.1 GCF_001279695.1 Streptomyces sp. WM6378 | reverse complement strand
CCGCACCGACAACCCCGACACCGCCTTCGTACCCGACGAGATCGTCGACCGCTTCTGCCTGCTCGGCCCGCCCCAGGCCCACATCGAGAAGCTGAAGGCACTGCGCGACCTCGGCGTCGACCAGTTCGCCCTGTACGCCATGCACGACGCCCGCGAGGAAGTCATCGACGCCTACGGACAGCAGGTCATCCCCGCCCTGCACTGACGTACCGTCAATTCCCTTACCTGCACGGCCCGTTCGCCCCTCACCGCCTTCCCCGAACGAATGGCCTGCCCATGACCGACACCACCGCCATATCCACCACGGCCGGCCCCCGGGACGGCCGGTTCGTCAACGAGGACCTGCGGCCGGTGCCGCCCGAGGGGCGCACCTGGACGACGTACAACTTCGCCGCCCTGTGGGTCGGCATGGCTCACAACATCCCCTCCTGGACGCTTGCTTCCGGTCTGGTCGCGCTCGGCATGGACTGGAAGCAGGCGGTGTTCACCATCGCCCTCGCCAACCTGATCGTGCTGGTCCCGATGCTCCTGACCGGGCACGCGGGCCCCAAATACGGCATACCGTTCCCGGTCCTGGCCCGCGCCTCCTTCGGGCTGCGTGGCGCCAACCTCCCGGCGATGATCCGCGCGGCCGTCGCCTGCTGCTGGTTCGGCATCCAGACCTGGATCGGCGGCCAGGGCATCTTCGTCCTGCTCGGCAAGATCTTCGGCGGCTGGGCGGATGTGGCGTCGATCGGCGGCCAGCCCTGGACCCTCTGGCTCTGCTTCGTGTTCTTCTGGGCACTCGAACTCGCCATCATCCACCGGGGGATGGACACCCTGCGCCGCTTCGAGAACTGGGCGGCGCCCTTCGTCATCGTCGGCGCCCTGGTCCTGCTGGCCTGGATCGCCCACAAGGCGGGCGGCTTCGGCCCGCTCCTCGACCAGCCCTCGAAACACGGCTGGGGCCCCGACTTCTGGCCCGTCTTCTTCCCGTCCCTCATGGGCATGATCGGCTTCTGGGCGACGCTGTCGCTGAACATCCCGGACTTCACCCGCTTCGGCAAGGGCCAGCGAGCCCAGGTCTGGGGGCAGACACTCGGGCTGCCCACGACCATGACCGCGTTCGCGCTCCTGTCGGTCCTGGTGACCTCCGGCTCCCAGGCGGTGTACGGGGTGCCGATCTGGAGCCCGGTCGACCTGGTCGCCAAGACGGACAACGTCTTCGGCCTGCTGTTCGCGCTGCTGACCGTCCTGGTCGCGACGATTTCCGTGAACATCGCGGCAAACGTGGTGTCCCCGGCCTACGACCTGGCGAATCTCGCCCCCAAACTCATCAACTTCCGTCGGGGAGCGCTCATTACGGGCATCGTCGGCGTCCTGATGTTCCCGTGGAAGCTGACCTCGACGCCCGAGCTGTACATCTTCACCTGGCTCGGCGTCGTGGGCGGGCTGCTCGGCACGGTCGCCGGGATCCTCATCGCCGACTACTGGGTGGTGCGCCGCACGGTCCTGGACGTGGCCGACCTGTACCGGCCGGGCGGCCGCTACTGGTACACGGGCGGCTGGAACTGGCGGGCGGTGGCGGCCTTCCTGGTCGGCGGGGTGCTCGCGATCGGCGGCTCGTACTCCACCCTCGACGACAAGGGCGCCAAGGCGGGCCCGTTCCCCACGGACGGCCTCATCCCGTTCCTGAAACCGCTCGCGGACTACGGCTGGGCGGTGGGCCTCGGCTCGGCGCTGCTGTTGTACGTCGTGCTGTCGGCCGGAACCCGTCAGTCCGCGGGGCCCGGCTCCCAGCCCGGCGCGTAGCCGTCGACCTCCCGCTGCCAGGCCTCGGGGCCGCCCGGCAGGGGCCAGGCGCGGGTCAGGCCGGCGGCGTCGTCCAGGGCGGTGAGATCGGCCGCGAACCCGCGGGACGCATGGGAGATCCGCGTGGAGGCGAGCGGCCCGCCCCTCGCCTCCTGCGCCCGCACGTGCTCCTCGTACGCCTCGATCCGTCGGCGCATCGCCTGCTCGGCCCAGCCGTCGGGCATCGCCCTGGTCAGGACGAGGGGCTCGGGGCGCCCGCCTTCCGCGAGCGCGGCCGTCAGACGGTCGTGACCGTCGAGTACGACGGGGGAGTTGAGGCCGCTGACCCACCACAGGAGCACCGGGGGCAGCAAGCCCTCGCGGTACTGGCGCCGGTAGGCCTTCACGCGCGGGGCGTCGCCCGCTGGACCGCGAAGAGGACAGGGTCCGCGCCCTGGCGAAGGAGCAGCCGCCGGCCGGACGCGGTCTCGACCCGCAGCGCGGGAACGGCGGGCCCGTCGATGTACAGCGACTGCTCCGCCATGCCCCGCTCCCTCTCCCCACCCCGGCTACGGCACGCGAGCCGTCCACTGCGCGGTGCTGAACTTGGTCGCCGCGAGCTCGCGGGCCCGGGCCATCTCCTCGTCGGTGACCTTGCCCTCGGACAGACCGTACCGGGAACGGAAGGAAGCGATCATCCGCTTGATCACGGCCTCGCGCGGCAGGCCGGTCTGCCGCCGCAGCGGGTCGACGCGCTTCTTGGCACTCTTGGTGCCCTTGTCGGACAGCTTCTCCTTGCCGATGCGCAGCACGTCCAGCATCTTGTCCGCGTCGATGTCGTACGCCATCGTCACGTGGTGCAGCACCGCGCCGTCGTCCGCGACGATCCGCTTCTGCGCGGCGCCCGCGATCTTGCCGGCCTCGGTCGCGATGTCGTTGAGCGGCTGGTACCAGGCCTTGACGCCCATGTCGCCGAGCGCGCCGAGCACCCAGTCGTCGAGATAGGCGTAGCTGTCCGCGAAGGACAGGCCCTGCACCAGGGCGTCCGGCACGGACAGCGAGTACGTGATCGTGTTGCCGGGCTCGATGAACATGGCGCCGCCGCCGCTGATCCGCCGCACGACGGTGATGCCGTGGCGTTCGGCGCCCTCGGGGTCGACCTCGTTGCGCAGCGACTGGAAGCTGCCGATGACCACGGCGGGCGCGCCCCACTCCCACACCCGCAGAGTCGGCGGGCGGCGCCCGGCGGCGACCTCGGCGGTGATCACCTCGTCGAGTGCCATGTGCAGCGCGGGCGACTGCGGGGCCTCGTGGATCAGCTGCCAGTCGTAGTCGTTCCAGTCGGTGGCGTGGGCGAGTGCCCGGCGCACTGCGACCGCCACGCCCTCCGAGGTCAGCCCGTACATGGTGGTGCCGGGTGGCAGCGCCGCGTCGATCCGGGCCGAGAGCCCGGCCGCGTCGGTGTCGGCGGGGGCGCCGTCCAGGGCCCCGTTGATCGCCAGGATCGCCTCGTCGGGTTCGAGGAAGAAGTCGCCCGCGACCGCCACGTCCCGCAGGACCCCGTCGCGGGTGTCGAGGTCGACCACGACGAGCTTGCCGCCGGGGACCTTGTATTCGCCGTGCACCGATTTGCCTCCATGTGTTCCTCGCGGTCCAACCGTAAATGGCTGGGGCCCATTCCCGCGCCGGGCTAGCCTGCCCGGATGACGGATCAAGAGACTCCCGGCGGCTCCGCCGCGCCCGCCTTCGTACCCGTCGGCTTCCTGGTTCCGGGCGGACTCGACGCCGGGGACTTCCGGCTCCTGCCACTGGGTCCGGAGCACAACGAGCGCGATCACGCGGCATGGACGGGGAGCATCGCGCACATCCGGGCGACCCCGGGCTTCGTCGGACGGAACTGGCCGCCGGAGGCGGGCATGACCCTGGAGGCGAATCTGCGGGACCTCGAAAAGCACGCCGCGGACTTCGCTCAGCGACGCGGATTCACCTACACGGTGCTGGAAGGACGGCCGTCCTCCGAGGTGATCGGGTGCGTCTACATCTACCCCGACCGGGACGACGCCGCCGTCACCGCGGTGTCCTCGTGGGTGCGGGCCGACCGGGCCGCGCTCGACGTGCCCGTGTACGTGGCGGTGCGGGACTGGCTCGCCAAGGACTGGCCGTTCGCGCGGGTCGACTACGCCGCGCGCTGAGGCGGGCGGTCCGCAGGCGGCTCGCTGATTGTCAGTGCCGCGTGCTTTGCTGGGACGCATGATCGACGAAGGTTTTCTCGCAGGTGACCTGGCAGCAGTGGAAGAGGCGGTCCGCAAGGCGGCCGCCGCCGAGATCATGCCGCGCTTCCGGCAGCTCGCCGCGCACGAGGTCGTCGAGAAGAACGGCCCGCACGACCTGGTGACGGTCGCCGACCGGCTCGCGGAGGAGCACCTGACCGCGTCCCTCACCGCGATACTTCCCGGCTCGGTGGTGGTCGGCGAGGAGGCCGTGCACGCGGACCCGGAGGTGTACGAGGCGCTGCGCGGCGAGGCGCCGGTGTGGATCGTCGACCCGGTGGACGGCACCCGCCAGTTCGTCCGCGGCGAAGCCGGATTCTGCACCCTGGTCGCCCTCGCCCACCGGGGCGAACTCCTCGCGTCCTGGACGTACGCGCCGGCGCTCGACGAGATGGCCGTGGCGATCCGGGGCCGCGGCGCCACCCTCAACGGCGAGCCACTGCACGCCGGTTCACCCGCACCCGGCGCGATCCTTGAGGTGGCCACGTCCCACCCGGACTACACGACACCCGAGCAGAAGCGCGCCCTCCTCACCCTGCGCACCGAGGGAGTCCAGCCACGGCCGTGCGGCTCGGCCGGTCTCGAATACCTGGCGATAGCCCGCGGAGAACTCGACGCGCTGGCCTTCTCCTGGGAGTACGCATGGGACCACGCGGCGGGCCTGCTCCTGGTCGCCGAGGCGGGCGGCGCCCAGACCACGGTCGCGGGCGAACCGTTCCGGATCACCGGGGGGAATGCGCTCCCCTTCACCGCGGCGCGGGACGCGGCGACGGCGGAGCGGATACGGGGGCTGCTGGCGGGGGAGTGAGGCGCCCGAGCCTCCGAAGGGGCTCGCCCCTGCCGCTGGCGTTTTTCTGCGGCGGGCCGTACGTGGCTGGTCGCGCAGTTCCCCGCGCCCCTAGCGGATTGATCCCTGGCAGGGTGTCCATGTGGCACCGGGCGGAGCCCCGGGGGTGGTCAGGACAATGCCGCTCGTACTTCGCTCACCAGCTCCGCCGCCAGCTCCACCGCCTCCGCGTCGAGGCCGGTCAGGGTCGCCGTCGCGCGCTCGGCGAAGTTCGGCGGGGTCGCGGGAAGGGCCGCCGCCGAGGCCAACGCTCCCTTCTCGTTGAGGAGCCAGCGCCGGTGGTGGGCGTGCAGCGACTGGGCGAGGATGCCCAACGCCCGGGACAGGCAGAGCGAGACGTGCAGCGCATCGCCGACCCCGGCCGACTTCCGGGCGACCGCCACCGAGAACTCCGCCTCCCAGGACGCCGCGACCAGCGCCGCCCGCAACGGCTCGGGATAGTCCCGTACCGCCTTCTGAAGGTCCGTCAACTCGCCCTGCGGGTCCGTCAGTACGCGCCCCAGGGCCACTTCGCCGGGGTACGTCGGCGACCAGAAGCCGAGGGGATGGCCGGGCTGTACGCCGATCTCGTACCGGCCCTCCGCGCAGTCCGCCCACACGCGCTCGACCCGGTCGAGGTCGCGCAGGATCCAGTCGACCGCGACGCCGTCGAGGGTCAGCCAGGCCCCGCCGTTCACCCAGGGGCCCCAGCCGCCGGGCCCGGCCACCTCCACCTGAGCGCCCGTGATCTCTTCGGCCAGCCGGGCCAGGGCGGAAACATCCAGGTCGCCCCGGTAATAGAGGCCCAGGTCCCAGTCGGAGTCCGGGCGGTGCGTACCGCGGGCGCGGCTGCCGCCGAGGGCGACGGCCCGCACCCCGGGCACCTCGGTGAGCCGCTCGGCGACTGCGGAAATACGGTGGCTGAAGGCGGCGTCCGCGTTCGAGTTCACCGGCCGGACGCTACCCCGGGCCGGATTGTCGGTGCACCGGAATATCCTGGGGGTCCTGGTCGTGGCGTGAGGAGTCCGAGGTGCCGTCGATGCTCGATGCAGTCGTCGTGGGGGCGGGCCCCAACGGGCTGACCGCTGCGGTCGAACTGGCCAGGAGAGGCTTGCGCGTTGAGGTCTTCGAGGCCAAGGACACCGTGGGCGGCGGTGCCAGGACCGAGGAGCTCACCCTCCCCGGCTTCCGCCACGACCCGTGTTCCGCGGTCCACCCCCTGGGCATCGGCTCGCCCGCCTTCCGGAACATGCCGCTTGACCGGTACGGCCTTGAATGGCTGCACCCCGAGCTGCCGATGGCGCACCCCTTCGACGACGGCACGGCCGCCGTCCTGTCCCGCTCGGTCGCCGAGACCGCCGCGTCCTTCGGCCCGCGCGACGCCGGAACGTACCGCCGCCTGCTCGCCCCGTTCCTCGGCAAGTGGGACGTGCTCGCACGGGACTTCATGTCGCTGCCGCTGACCGCGCTGCCGCGCGACCCGATCGGCCTCGCCCGGTTCGGGACCGTGGGCCTGCCGCCGTACAGCTGGCTGATGCGGCGCTTCCGGGACGACCGGGCGCGGGCCCTGATGGCCGGGCTCGTCGCCCATGTCATCGCCCCGCTCAATGGTCTGGCCACGGGCGGCGTCGGCATGCTCTTCGCGCTGGCCGCGCACGAGAACGGCTGGCCGCTGCCGCGCGGCGGCTCCCAGTCGATCTCCGACGCCCTCACCGCGTACCTGCGCGACCTGGGCGGCGCCGTCCATACCGGATTCGAGGTCAAGCGGCTCGACGACCTGCCGCCGGCCCGCACCTACCTCTTCGACACCTCGCCCACCGCGCTGGCCCGGATCGCGGGCCTGGGCCGCGCGTACGACGGCTACAAGTACGGCGCCGCCGTATTCAAGATCGATTACGCCCTGGACGGGCCCGTGCCCTGGACGGCGAAGGAGCCCCGGCTCGCCGGGACCGTCCAGATCGGCCCCTCCAGCCGCGACATCGGCACCGCCCTGAGCCAGGCCTCCGGCGGCACGGCCCCCGACACCCCGTTCCTGATCACCGCCCAGCCCAGCCTCGTCGACCCGTCCCGCGCGCCCGAGGGAAAGCACGTGTTCTGGGCGTACGGGCACGTCCCCAACGGGTGGGAGGGCGACTTCACGGACGCCATCGAGCGGCAGATCGAGCGCTTCGCCCCCGGCTTCCGCGACCGGATCCTCGCCCGTGCGACCGCGGGCCCGCCCCAACTCGCCGAGCGCAACGCCAACTACGTGGGCGGCGACATCGCCTGCGGCGCGGCCCGCGGCATCCAGTTGCTGCTCCGCCCGAAGATCTCCCTGTTCCCGTACGCGACGCGCCACCCGTCGGTGTTCCTGTGCTCGTCGGCCGCGTGGCCGGGCCCGGGGGTGCACGGGATGTCGGGCCACAACGCGGCGAAGGCGGCATGGCGAGCCCTGCGAAAGGCCGACCAGCGATGACATCGACCCGGGCGGAGATCGTCCTCGTACGCGGCGACATCACGGAGCAGACCGTGGACATCATCGTCAACGCCGCGAATTCCTCGCTGCTCGGAGGCGGCGGGGTCGACGGCGCGATCCACCGGCGCGGGGGCCCCGCCATCCTGGAGGACTGCCGCAAGCTGCGGGCTTCGAAGTACGGCAGGGGCCTGGCAACGGGACAGGCGGTAGCCACGACGGCCGGGCGGCTGCACGCCGGCCATGTGATCCACACGGTGGGCCCGGTCTGGTCGAAGGACGAGGACCGCACGGCGTTGCTCGCTTCCTGCTACGAGCAGTCCCTCAAGCTCGCGAGGGAGCTGGGCGCCGCGACCATCGCCTTCCCGGCGATCTCGACCGGCATCTTCGGCTGGCCGATCGACAGCGGGGCGGGGATCGCGATCCGAGTGGCTCGCGAGCACGGCGGCGCTCCGCTGCGGGAGATCCGTTTCGTGCTGTTCGACGAGCCCGCGTACCAGGCGTTCGCCCAGGTCCTGGGCGACTGAGGGCGCAGCCGTCGAACCCGCCTCCGGGCGGCCGGACCGCTGCCCGCTTCCGTGGTGCGGTGCCACCCCGAGACATGATCTTGACCGCGTGTTATCAGCCACCTCGCTGACCGCATTTGTGGCGCCTGCTGCCGTGGTGTCGCCATGAATCGGCTTGATCAAAGCACCGTATGTCGAGCTATCCCGGTCGAGTTGATCGCCGCTGACCGGTCGCGGGATGCCGAGACGGGCCGAAGCGACCGCGTCGCACCCGTGGCGTAAATACGTCGACATGTCGGCAGTCGTGTCGACCAACATCATTACCCGCTGGTTCACTTGCCCGGCAGGAGCCTCTCGCCACCCGATCGGGTGATTCTGATGGCTCCTTCTTGGCGCATGCGCCCCGACCGAAGGGACCAGGATGTCGACCGCTGCGTACCGGCAACAGCCCGAGCAGCCGACGGGCCGGGCACAGCTCAGCCTGGGGATCGCCGCCGCGCGGAACCTGGCGACCACCACCAAGAGCGTCCCGCAGATGCAGGGCGTCAGCTCCCGGTGGCTGCTGCGCATGCTGCCCTGGGTGGAGGTGAAGGGTGGCGCGTACCGGGTCAACCGGCGCCTGGTGTACGAGGTCGGCGACGGCCGGGTCACTTTCGTCCAGGAGGGGACCACGGTCAGGGTCGTCCCCGCGGAACTGGGCGAACTGCCGCTGCTGCGTGGGTTCGAGGACGAGGAGGCGCTGCGCGCGCTCGCCGAGCGCTGCCGACAGGAGCAGTACGGCCCCGGTCAGGTGATCGCCCACCAGGGCGGGCCCGTCGACCACGTCTACCTGATCGCGCACGGCAAGGTGGAGAAGGCCGGCACCGGACGGTACGGCGAGGAGACCCGGCGCGGCGTGCTGTCCGACGGCGGGTTCTTCGGCGGGCAGGCGGTGGCCGAGGAGCCGGGGGAGTGGGAGTTCACGGCACGCGCCATGACGGCGTGCACCGTGCTGGCGCTGCCCCGCGCCGCGTACGAGGAAGTGGCAGTTCGCAACGAGCGGTTGCGGGCCCACGTCCGCCGGCGACAGGACGAAAAGGCGAGGCCGCAGAACAAGAAGGGCGAGGCGAACATAGCCCTCGCCTCCGGCCACACCGGTGAGCCGGTGCTTCCGGGAACCTTCGTCGACTACGAACTGGCGCCCCGCGAATACGAGTTGAGCGTGGCCCAGACGATCCTGCGGGTGCACAGCCGGGTCGCCGACCTCTACAACGACCCGATGGACCAGGTCGAGCAGCAACTGCGGCTGACCATCGAGGCGCTGCGCGAGCGCCAGGAATCGGAGCTGGTCAACAACCCCGAGTTCGGGCTGCTGCACAACGCCGACCACAGTCAGCGCATCTCCACCCACTCCGGCCCGCCCACCCCGGACGACATGGACGAGCTGCTGAGCATGCGGCGCGGCACCAAGGCCTTCTTCGCGCACCCCCGCGCCATCTCCGCCTTCGCCCGCGAATGCAACAAGCGGGGCCTCTCGTTCGACAGCGCCGAGGTGGGCGGTCATCCGGTGCCCGCCTGGCGGGGCGTGCCGATCCTGCCCTGCGGCAAGATCCCCGTCTCGGACGAGGGGACCTCCGCCATCCTCGCGATGCGCCTGGGCGAGGCCGAGGAAGGCGTGGTCGGCCTGCGGCAGACCGGGATCCCCGACGAGTACGAGCCGGGCCTCAACGTGCGGTTCATGGGCATCAACGACCAGGCCCTGATCTCCTATCTGGTCAGCACCTACTACTCGGCCGCGGTTCTCGTGCCCGACGCACTCGGCGTCCTCGAAAACGTCGAGGTCTTCCACAGCCCGTCCTGACGCGGACGTCAGCCATGACGCAGGCGTCGGCCGTCCCGACGCGGACGTCAGCCACGACACGGGCCTCAGCCGTCCTGACGAAGACGTCGACCAGCGCGAACGGAGAGCAGAACCCGTGTCACAGCTGTCCCGGATGACCGCACCCACGGCCCGCCACCACACGGCGCGGCTCGTGGCCACGCTCCTCACCCACCGCCGGGGAACCCTCCCCGCCGCTCCGAAGGCGCTGCCGGGAACCGCCCCGCGCCCGGCGGGCACCGCGATACCCACCGGGCCGACGGGACTCGGCACCTCCGCCGCCCGCATCGCGCCGGCAAAGCCGGCCGCGAGCAGGGCGCAAGGGCAGGGCGCCGGTGTCCCGGAGCTGTACTGCCCGCCCGCGATCCGGGACGACCCGGCGCTCGGCCAGGAGGTGAACGACCGCCTGGTGGCCTGGGCCGAAGAAGTCGGGCTCTATGCCGGACGGCTCGACCGCGTACGCGCGGCGGACTTCGGGCGCCTCATGATGCTGGCCCACCCCGACACCGACGACCCGGACCGGCTCCTCGCCGCGGCCCGGTGCGCACTGGCGGAGTGGGCCACGGACGACTACTACTGCGACGACGAGACCATGGGGTCCCGGCCCGAACTCCTCGGCTCGCAGCTCGGTCTCGCCCATGCGGCCCTCGACCCCGCCCACCTCCCGGCCCGTTACGCGTCCGCGTGGGAAGCGGACATGGGCGCCGACCCCGTACGGGTCGCCCTGCGCTCGGCGCTCCAGGGCCTCGCCAGGTACGCGGACCCCGCTCAACTGGCCCGGCTCCGCCACGAGGTCGCCGTCCTCTTCGTCGGCTACGGACAGGAGGGCTCCTGGCGGTCCCGGGGCCACATGCCCACCGTCCGCGAATATCTGGCACACCGTCAGATCAACAGCTTCCTGCCCTGCATCGCCCTGGTCGACGTGCTGAGCGGCCATCCGCTGGCGGCCCGCGAGTACGCCGATCCCCGGGTCCGCCGCGTCGTGACGATGGCCGGCACGGCCGGCACGCTCGTCAACGACCTGTATTCGATGACCAAGGAACACCACTCCTCGGGCGTGGAGTTCAATCTGCCCACCGTGATCACCGAGGAGGAGCGGTGCTCGCCGGGTGAGGCGGTGGAGCGGAGCGTGGAGATCCACGACGAGCTGGTGCGCACCTACGAGAGTGAGGCCGCGGCCCTCGCCGTCACCGGATCGCCCCAGCTGCGCCACTTCCTCGCGGGGGTGTGGGCCTGGCTCGGCGGCAACCGCGCATGGCACAGCGGCAGCCTCCGCTACAACGACGCCTGAGCCCGCCCTCCCGCCTCGTCACCACCCCTGCGGTATGCCCGCACCCAAGTAAGGAGCCCCCATGACCACCACCCCTGCCCCCGCAGGCGTACTGCGCACCGCCTACCAGAAGGCCGTCGCGGAGTACTGGAACAACGAGCAGGACCCGGTCAACCTGCGCCTGGGCGATGTCGACGGCCTCTACCACCACCACTACGGGCTCGGCGACTACGACCCCTCCGTCCTGGAGGGCCCGCAGGAGACCCGGGACGCGCGCATCGTCGAGGAACTGCACCGGCTGGAGTCGGCCCAGGCCGACGTCCTCCTCGACCACCTCGGCCCGATAGCCCCCGACCAGCGCCTCCTGGACGCCGGATGCGGCCGGGGCGGCACCAGCATCATGGCCAACGCACGCTTCGGCTGCCAGGTCGACGGCGTGTCCATCTCCCAGTCCCAGGTCGACTTCGCCAACGGCCAGGCCCGCAAGCGCGGCGTGGACGACAAGGTGCGCTACCACTTCGGCAACATGCTCGACACGGGCTTCCCGACCGGTGCCTTCCAGGGGATCTGGAACAACGAGTCCACCATGTACGTGGACCTCTTCGAGCTGTTCTCCGAGCACGCCCGCCAGCTGGCCTTCGGCGGCCGCTACGTCGTCATTACGGGCTGCTACAACGACGTCACCGGCGGCCGTTCCAAGGCGGTCAGCCGCATCGACGAGCACTACACCTGCAACATCCACCCCCGCAGCGCGTACTTCAAGGCGATGGCCGCCAACGGTCTCGTCCCGATCAACGTCGTCGACCTCACCGCCGACGCGATCCCGTACTGGGAGCTGCGGGCCCAGTCCTCCCTGGCCACCGGCGTCGAGGACCCGTTCCTGACCGCGTACCGCGAAGGCAGCTTCCACTATCTGCTGATCGCCGCCGACCGCATCTGACCGCCCCTGGCCCCGCAAGGTCGATGTCGGATTTTCGCCAGCCGGGGCGGGGGGTCGTGCCCGATGCTTGACGCATGCCCCCCGTCGCCCCCGCCCCGATGCACACCGACACCGAGCGCTGCGTACGCGCCGTCCAGTCCAAGGACGCGCGCTTCGACGGCTGGTTCTTCACGGCCGTCCTGACCACCCGCATCTACTGCCGGCCCAGCTGCCCGGTCGTGCCGCCGAAGGTCGAGAACATGACCTTCTACCCGAGCGCGGCCGCCTGCCAGCAGGCCGGGTTCCGGGCCTGCAAGCGGTGCCGCCCCGACACCACGCCCGGCTCGCCCCAGTGGAACGCCCGCGCCGACACCGTGGCCCGCGCCATGCGCCTCATCAGGGACGGAGTCGTCGACCGCGAGGGCGTCCCCGGCCTCGCGGCCCGGCTCGGCTACAGCGCCCGGCAGATCGAGCGCCAGCTGCTCGCCGAGCTGGGCGCGGGCCCTCTCGCCCTGGCCCGCGCCCAGCGCGCCCAGACCGCGCGGCTGCTCATCGAGACGACCCCGCTGCCCATGGCGGAGGTCGCCTTCGCCGCCGGGTTCTCCTCGATCCGCACCTTCAACGACACCGTCCGCGAGGTGTTCGCGCTGGCCCCGACCGAGCTGCGGGCCCGCGCCGCACGCGGCATCGCCCGCCAGACGCCGGGCGCGATCACCCTGCGGCTGCCCTTCCGCGCGCCGCTCACCCCGGACAACCTCTTCGGCCACCTCGCCGCGACGGGCGTGCCCGGCGTGGAGGAGTGGCGCGACGGTTCGTTCCGCCGCACGCTGTCCCTCCCGTACGGGCACGGCATCGCGGAGCTCACCCCGCAGCCCGAGCACATCGGATGCGTGCTGCACCTCACCGATCTGCGCGACCTCACCATCGCGATCAGCCGCTGCCGCTGGATGCTCGACCTGGACGCCGATCCGGTCGCCGTGGACGACCGCCTGCGCGCCGATCCGCTGCTCGCGCCGCTGGTCGACAAGGCGCCGGGGCGCCGGGTGCCGCGTACGGTCGACGCGCCGGAATTCGCGGTCCGGGCGGTGCTCGGCCAGCAGGTCTCGACGGCCGCCGCCCGCACCCATGCCGCCCGGCTCGTCGTCGCACACGGCCGGGCCATCGACGACCCGACGGGCGACTTGACCCACCTCTTCCCGACCCCCGCCCAGCTCGCGGGGCTCGACCCGGAGACGCTGGCCCTGCCGCGCAGCCGCCGCGCAACCCTCACCACGCTGGTCGCCGCGCTCGCCGACGGCACCCTCGAACTCGGCATCGACAGCGACTGGGACCGGGCCAGGGCCCAGCTCATGGAGCTGCCCGGCTTCGGCCCCTGGACCGTCGAGGCGATCGCGATGCGGGCGCTTGGCGACCCGGACGCCTTCCTGCCCACCGACCTCGGCATGCGCCGCGCCGCCCAGAACCTCGGCCTGCCCTCCACCCCCGCCGCGCTCACCGCGCGCGCCGCGGCCTGGCGACCCTGGCGGGCCTACGCCGTCCAGTACCTCTGGGCGACGGAAGACCACGCCATCAACCACCTTCCCGAATAAGGGAGTTCAGTCGTGCACATCACCCACACGGTCATCGACAGCCCCTACGGCCCGCTCACCCTGGTGGCCACCGACGGAGTCCTGAGCCACCTCTACATGGAGGGCCAGCGCCACAGGCCCCCGCAGGAAACCTTCGGCGAGCGGGACGAAGACGGCCCGTTCCCGGAAGCCATCCGCCAACTCGACGCGTACTTCACGGCCGAACTGACCGAATTCAAACTGGACTTGAACCTTCAGGGCACACCGTTCCAGCAGCGCGTGTGGCACCAGCTCCAGCAGATCCCGTACGGCGAGACCCGCTCCTACGGCGAGCTGGCCGAAGCCCTCGGCAACCCGAACGCGTCCCGCGCGGTGGGCCTCGCCAACGGCAAGAACCCGGTCGGCATCATCGTGCCCTGCCACCGAGTGATCGGCGCGAACGGCAGCCTGACCGGCTACGGCGGCGGCCTCGACCGCAAGCAGCGGCTGCTGGCGTTCGAGCGGGGGGAGGCGGAGGACGCGCTGTTCTAGGACGGTGTCGTCAACTCTCCCAGCCCGACCAGGAGTTGGGGCAGCGCCGTGCCGATCGGCTCGCGTACGACCTCGTCGGCGAGCGCGTCGTACGGGGTCGGATCGGCGTTCACGATGATCAGCCGGGCGCCCCCGTCCGCCGCGATCCCCGCGAGCGAGGCCGCGGGCTGGACCTGGAGGGTCGTGCCGACCGCGATGAAGATCTGGCAGGCCTTGGCGATCGCCATCGCCTGGGCGAGCACCTCGGGGTCGAGCCGTTCGCCGAACATGACCGTCGCCGACTTCAGGATGCCCCCGCAGACCGTGCACGGCGGATCAGCCTCGCCCGCCGTCACCCGCGCCAGCGCCTCGTCCATCGAGGACCGTGCGTGGCAGCGGGTACAGGTCACCGCCCGTGCGGTGCCGTGGAGTTCGAGGATCTTGCCCTCTGGGAAGCCCGCGCGCTGCTGCAGTCCGTCGACGTTCTGGGTGATCATTCGCACCGGCATACCGGACTTCTCGAACTCGGCGACCGCCCGGTGCGCGGCGTTCGGCTCGGCCCTCAGGGCGGGGCTGTCGCGGCGCATCAGCCAGGACCGGCGCCGGATCTCGGGATCGGCCATGTAGAAGTCGTACGTCACCAGCTTCTCGGCCTCGGGATCGCGCCGCCACAGGCCGTTCGGCCCGCGGTAGTCGGGGATCCCCGAATCGGTGGAGATGCCGGCCCCGGAAAGAATCGCGACGAGTGGCTTGCTCATGCGGGGAGCGTAGGGGGCGTGGGGGAAGGGGGCGAACGGATTTCGGTCCGCCCCTTCCAGGCGCGGCGGGGAGCCGGGCTCCGCACCCGGGGTACGCCCACCGCTCACCCCACCCGAAGTCCATTCTCCAGCTCCACCGTCCCCCGCCCTTCCAACAGGACGTCCAGCGCGGCCAGTACGCGGTGGCCCAGGGGGCCCGGCAGGTGGGTGGGGAGGTCTTCGCGGGGGACCAGGCGCCAGGAGAGGAGCTCCTCCTCCTGGAGCCGGATCGACTTGAGGCGGTCCTCGTCGAGGACCCCGCCGTCGTAGACGTACGCGACGATCGGCGGGCGCGCCTTGCCGTGGACCCAGTCCACCGCGAGCAGGCGGCCGGGCCGCACGTCGAGGCCGATCTCTTCGAGGGTCTCGCGGCGGGCCGCCCCGCGCGGGGTCTCGTCGGTGTCGGACTCCACGGTCCCGCCGGGCAGCGCCCAGCCCTCGCGGTAGTTGGGCTCGACGAGCAGCACCCGGCCCGTGGCGTCGAGGAACAGCGTGGCGGCGCCGGCGAGCACGCGGGGGAGGCCGGCGATGTAGGCGGCGTAGTCGTTGTCGGGCGCTGTGGCGTTGTCGGTCGTCATGGTGAGAAGGGTAGGGGGCCTGGTCAGGGGGTTCCTCGCCGTATCGGGCCCCATCCCTGCTAGGCCTGCGGCGGGCCCGAACCGTCTTCACCCGTACGGGACTTGGCGGCCCGGCGCAGTCGGTGGTGGCGGGCGGCGCCCTGCTCGGTGATCGCGTCGCCGACCATCGCCCGGACCGCGTCACCCAGACCGTGCAGGGCGCCGTGGCGGGAGGGTCCCGCGCCCGGGTCCTCGCGCAGCTCCTTCACCAGGGACCAGCACAGGCCCAGCATCACCAGGACGAAGGGGAGCGCGACGAGGATCGTCGCGGTCTGGAGGGACTTGAGGCCGCCCGCGACGAGCAGGACCGCCGCGACCGCCGCCATCAGGACGCCCCACATCACCACGAGCCACGTCGGCGGATGCAGCGAGCCCCGGCTGGTGAGCGAGCCCATCACGAGCGAGGCCGAGTCGGCGCTGGTGATGAAGTAGGTCATCACCAGGGCCATCGCGATGTACGAGGTGACCGTGCCGATCGGCAGCGCGTCCAGCATCGCGAAGAGCGAGGCCTCGGCGCCGTCCTTCACCGCCGCGGCGAGGTCGGCCGTGCCGGTGGACGCGAGCCGGATCGCCGTGCCGCCCATGACGCAGAACCAGATGACCGTCGCCCCGCTGGGCACGAGCAGCACCCCGATGAGGAATTCGCGGATCGTCCGGCCGTGCGAGATCCGGGCGATGAAGGTGCCGACGAACGGCGCCCACGACAGCCACCAGGCCCAGTAGAAGACCGTCCACGCACCCAGCCACGCCCGGTCCGTGAAGGCGCCGGTGCGGCTGGCCATCGGGAGCAGGTCGTGCAGATAGCCGCCGATCGAGGCCGGGATGGTGTCCAGGATGTAGACGGTCGGGCCGAGCAGGAAGACGAAGACCATCAGCACCGCGGCGAGCACGATGTTGATGGTGGACAGCCACTTCACGCCCTTGTGCAGGCCCGAGAAGGCGGACAGCACGAAGGCCGCGGACAGGGAGGCGATGATGACGAGTTGGGTGGTTCGGGAGTTGTTCACCGCCGAGGTGATGTCCAGGCCTTCGGCGACCTGGAGCGCGCCCAGGCCGAGGCTCGTCGCGGTGCCGAAGACGGTCGCGAAGACGGCCAGCAGATCGATGCACCTGCCGGGCCCGCCGGCCGCCCGGCGCTCGCCGATGAGCGGCACGAACGCGGAGGACAGCCGGTTGCCCCGCTCCTTGCGGAACCCCGCGTAGGCCAGCGCGAGCCCCGCGATGCCGTAGATCGCCCAGGGGGTGAGCGTCCAGTGGAAGAAGGAGTACTCCAGGGCGGTGCGCGCGGCATCGCCCGTGCCGGGCTGGGCGCCGGTCGCCGGGGGCGGGCTCAGGAAATGGGTGAGCGGTTCGCCGACCCCGTAGAACATGAGGCCGATGCCCATCCCGGCACTGAACATCATCGCGATCCACGCGAGGTTGGTGAACTCCGGCTCGGAGTCGTCGGCGCCCAGTCTGATCCGCCCGTACCGGCTGATCGCGAGGACCACGCACAGCACCAGGAAGACGTCGGCGGCGACCACGAAGAGCCACGCGAAGTTGTTCAGGACCCACGCGAGCGCCGTCGAGGAGGCGCTGTCGAACGAGCTCTTGCCGAGCGCCGCCCAGCCGACCACGGCCACCACCGCGAGCACGCCGATGGTGATCAAGGATTGGTCGGGCGAGGGGCCGGGGGCTCCGGGAGAGCCGCCCGGCGGGGCGCCGGAGCCGGAATGATCGATCGAATCCATACTCATGTCGGCCCACTATGGTGGGGAATGTACGCATTTTGTGGGGTGGCGCGCCGTCCGTGGACCCTGGCAGCTATGGGCAGGCGCGCGCCGGGCGGATAGGGTCAGAAACGGCGCGACTGCCTGTTCGAAAGCAAGGGATGGCAAGTGACGGACGGCGCAGTTTTGGAGACCGCCCGCGTACTCGTGGCGGCGGACAAGTTCAAGGGCTCGCTCACGGCCGTACAGGTCGCGGAGCGGGTGACGGCCGGGCTGCGGCGGGTCGTCCCGGATCTGCGGGTGGAGACCCTGCCGGTCGCCGACGGCGGGGACGGCACGGTGGCCGCCGCGGTGGCGGCCGGATTCGAGCGCCGCGAGGCGCGGGTCACCGGCCCCGTCGGCACCCCGGTGACCGCCGCGTATGCGGTGCGCGACGGGGTGGCCGTGGTCGAGATGGCGGAGGCCTCCGGGCTCCAGCACCTTCCCGAGGGCGTCTTCGCGGCGCTCACCGCCACCACGTACGGCTCCGGCGAGCTGCTGCTCGCGGCCCTCGACGCGGGCGCGCGGACCATCGTGTTCGGTGTCGGCGGCAGCGCGACGACCGACGGCGGCGCGGGCATGCTGGCCGCGCTCGGTGCCCGCTTCCTGGACGCCGCGGGCGAGCCCGTCGGCCCCGGCGGCGGCGCCCTCGCCGGCCTCGCGACGGCCGACTTCTCGGGCCTTGACCCCCGCTTCAAGGACGTGGAACTCGTCCTCGCCAGCGACGTCGACAACCCGCTGACCGGCCCGAAGGGCGCCCCCGCGGTCTACGGCCCGCAGAAGGGCGCCTCGCCCGAGGACGTGGCGACCCTGGACGCGGCCCTGGCCCACTACGCCAAGGTCCTCGAAGGCGTGCTCGGCGCGAGGGCCGCCGAGGCCGCGCTCGCCCCGGGCGCCGGCGCGGCCGGCGGCATCGGCTACGGCGCGCTGGTCGCCCTTGACGCCGCGTTCCGCCCCGGCATCGAGGTCATGCTCGACGTGCTCGGCTTCGCGCCCGCCCTGGCCCGGGCCACCCTGGTGATCACCGGCGAGGGCTCGCTCGACGAGCAGACCCTGCACGGCAAAGCCCCGGCGGGCGTCGCCGCGGCGGCGCGTGCGGCCGGCATCGAGGTCGTCGCGGTGTGCGGCCGCCTCCTGCTCCAGCCGGGACAGCTCGGCGAGGCGGGCATCCGCCGCGCCTACCCGCTGACCGAGCTGGAGCCGGACCCGGCCCAGTGCATCGCCAACGCGGGCCCGCTCCTGGAGCGCGTCGCCCAGAACATCGCGGGCGACTTCCTGCTGTAAGAGCCCGTAACCGGAGCGGCCCCTCTCGCGACTCGCGAGGGGGGCCGCTCTGTCGTTCCCTGAACCCATGCGCCCATGCGCGTGCACGCTTCCATCCCATGTGAGACACTGATGTCTCATTCGATACTGGAGTGTTTCATGACGCCGCCCCTCGACCCTCGGCGCTGGGTCGTCCTCGCGATCCTTTCCGGCAGCCTGCTGCTGATCGCGATGGACACCACCATCCTCAACGTCGCCTTCCCCTCGCTGGTCAGCGACCTGCAGCCCAGCTCCGTACAGCAGCTGTGGATCATCGACGTCTACGCGCTCGCGCTCTCCGGGCTGCTCGTGACGGCCGGAGCGCTCGGCGACCGCTGGGGGCGCAAGCGGCTGCTGCTCGCCGGCTTCGCGATCTTCGCGCTCGCCTCGCTGATGGCGGTCTTCGCGACCGAGGCCTGGCAGGTCATCGCCGCCCGGGCGCTGCTCGGCGTGGGCGGCGCGGCGATCATGCCGTCGACCCTGTCGATCCTGCGCGACGTCTTCACCGACGCCCGCGAACGCGCCCTCGCCTACGCCGTGTGGGCCGCCGTCTTCGGTGGCGGCATGGCGCTCGGCCCGGTGGTCGGCGGGCTGCTCGTGGAGCAGAACGGCTGGCAGTCCGCGTTCCTGATCAACATCCCGGTCGCCCTGGTGATCATCGCCTTCGGCGCCTGGATGCTGCCCGAGTCCCGGCAGCCGCGCGAGGGCCGCTGGGACTGGTGGGGCGTGGGCCAGTCCATCGTCGGCATGCTCGCCCTGGCCGGCGGCATCAAGCAGCTCGGCAAGGGCGGTCCCACCGACCCGGTCGCGTGGACGCTGCTCGTGGTCGCCGCCGTCGCGCTGACGATCTTCGTCCGTCGTCAGCTGCGACTGGCCCACCCGCTGCTCCACGTGAGGCTGTTCACCAACCGCTCGTTCAGCATCGCCGCCGCCGCGATCTTCCTCGGGATGATCGCACTCGGCTCGGCGCTGTTCCTGGTCACCCAGTGGTTCCAGTACGGACAGGGCTACAGCCCGCTGGAGGCCGGCATCCGGCTGCTTCCGGCGCCGCTCGGCCTGGTCGTCACCTCGCTGGTGACCCCGGTCCTGATGCACCGGCTGCCGATCCGGCACGTCATCGGCGGCGGGCTGCTCCTGATGACCGCGGGCCTCGCGCTGCCGTGGCTGTTCCAGCAGTCCGGGCCGCTGGCCTACCCCGGGGTCGCCGTGGCGCTCGGCGTGCTCGGCTGCGGCGTCGGCATCGCCACCACGGCCGCGTCGGTGACGTTGATGGCCTCCACCCCGAAGGAGCACGTCAGCGGGGCGGCCGCCGTCGAGGAGACCTGCTACGAGCTGGGCGCGGCCATGGGCGTCGCCATCCTCGGCAGCGTCGCGGCGGCCCTGTACCGGACGCATCTGCCGGAGCTCGCCCTGGACGGGGCCGCCACCGCGTCCGTACGCGACTCGGTCGGCGAGGCGGCCCATGTGGCTGCGGAGATCGGCGGCCCGGCCGGGGCGCTGCTCCTGGAGAAGGCGTCCGCCGCCTTCACCTCCGGCATGACCCCGACGTTCCTCCTCGCCGCGGCCCTGCCGCTGGCCGCCGCGGTGCTCGCCTGGGCGAAGATCCCGGGCGACCTCCGCCCGACGGAGAACGCGCACTGACCCCACGTCCGCCCCAGCCCCCCTGAGGGGCTGCGCCCCTCCGACCCCCGCAGGGGGGGGCTCCGCCCCCTGCACCCCCCTGTCGCGCCTGAACGGCGCTCGTCCTCAATCGCCGGACAGGCTGAGGATGCCGGTGCGGGCCCGCACCAAGGCCTTTAGGGGCGCGAGAAGCGACCGCGGTCCGCAGCCGAGGGGGTCGGGGGTGCGAGCCACCATCGGGTGCCCGCCTCACGGTCCGGGCGGGACGGCATACGAAAAGGGGCCCCGGGTTCAAGAACCCGGGGCCCCTTTCAGCACCGTGAGGAACTACGGCAGCTGGGCCGCACGCGCCTCGCGGCGGTTGTCGCGGAAGGTGTTCACCCGGCGGGCCGTCGCGAAGAGGGGGATCGTGGCGGCCAGGACGATCTGCAGCGCGCAGCCGGTCTGGAGCAGCAGCTGACCGCCCGGAGCATCGAACGCCCAGGCCGCGAGCAGCCCCATCGCACCGATGATCCAGCTGAGCATCGCCACCGCGAGGATGCCCCGCGGCTTCGGGTACTCGACCCGGCTCACCATCAGCCAGGCGACTCCGATGACGGCGAGCAGCGTCGGGATGAACGGCAGTTCAAGCAGGACGATCGAGACGACCGTGAGGGCGCCGAAGGGGCTCGGCATGCCCTGGAACATGCCGTCCTTCATCGTCACGCACGAGAAGCGCGCGAGTCTCAGCACCACGGCGAGCAGCACCGTGATCGCGGCCACCGCGGCGACCCGCTGGTGGGCGTCGTCCGCGACCATTCCGTACACGAGCACGAAGTAGGCCGGGGCGAGCCCGAAGCTGATCAGGTCCGACAGGTTGTCCAGCTCGGCGCCCATCGGGGAGCTGCGCAGCTTGCGGGCGACCAGACCGTCACAGAGGTCGAAGATCGCCGCGAGCAGCATCAGGATCACGGCGGTCGCGGCGGAGTGCCGCGCCATGCCCGTCTCCTGGCTGCCGGAGAGGTGCGGGATGAGGATGCCCGTGGTGGTGAAGTAAACCGCCATGAATCCGCACGTGGCGTTACCGAGCGTGAGGGTGTCCGCTATCGACAGTCGCAGCGACAGCGGCATTTCCTCGACGTCGTCCTCGGACTCCGCCTCGGGGACCCAGCCGGCCTGCGTCTCGGGATCAATCACGGTCAATTCGAGTCACCCCCGCCGTGGTCGCCTGCCCGACCTCGACCGCGACCTCGACACCCTCGGGGAGGTAGATGTCGACCCGCGAGCCGAAGCGGATCAGGCCGATGCGCTCGCCCTGCTCCACCTTGGTGCCCTGGGGGACGTACGGCACGATGCGCCGCGCGACCGCGCCGGCGATCTGCACCATCTCGATGTCGCCGAGCTCGGTGTCGAAGTGCCAGACGACGCGCTCGTTGTTCTCGCTCTCCTTGTTGAACGCCGGGACGAAGCCACCGGGGATGTGCTCCACCGAAGTCACCGTGCCCGCGAGGGGCGCGCGGTTGACGTGGACGTTCAACGGGCTCATGAAGATCGCGACGCGGGTACGTCCGTCCTTCCACGGCATGATGCTCTGCACCACACCGTCGGCGGGGGAGATGACCCGCCCCTGCGTGATCTCACGCTCGGGGTCGCGGAAGAACCACAGCATGCCCGCCGCGAGGGCGGTGGTGGGCACGGCCACGATCGCTGCGCCCTTGGAGCGGCGCGAGCGGGCCAGGCTGATAGCTGCGGTGGCGACGGTCGGCAGAAGCCACGGCGATGCTCCGCGAGCAAGGCGTCCCTTGAGGAAGCCGTCGCGTGGTGCAGAGGTTTGGCTGTGGGGCATGGATGACCTTCGTAGCGGATGATGCCGCGCTGGCAACGGGGGACGGCGGCAGGTTTACCGGCGATGGTATCGGTTGCGAGCCGCAACTGGGCAAGCCAGAAGCCGAGTCGGAGGCCGGAAGACGATGACAGGGTGTGATGTTCTTCGCGGCCATACCGACTCAAAAGCGACAATCAACCCTGGAACCGGTACTCCTCAAGAAGTCGGCGGCCGATGATCATTTTCTGGATCTCGGCGGTACCTTCACCGATGAGCAGCATCGGCGCCTCGCGGTACAGGCGCTCGATCTCGTACTCCTTGGAGAAGCCGTAGCCGCCGTGGATGCGGAAGGCGTCTTCCACCACCTCCTTGCAGTACTCGGAGGCGAGGTACTTCGCCATCCCTGCTTCGAGGTCGTTTCGTTCCCCGGAGTCCTTTTTGCGTGCTGCGTTCACCATCATCGCATGGGCGGCTTCGACCTTGGTAGCCATCTCGGCGAGCTTGAACTGAATCGCCTGGTGCTGGGCGATCGGCTTGCCGAAAGTGTGCCTTTGCTGGGCATACGAGACACCCAGCTCAAATGCACGCTGCGCGACTCCGCAGCCACGGGCCGCGACATTGACGCGGCCGACCTCGACGCCGTCCATCATTTGGTAAAACCCTCGGCCGGTGACCCCGCCGAGCACGCGATTGGCCGGAATGCGCAGTCCGTCCATGACCAGTTCGGTGGTGTCGACGCCCTTGTAGCCCATCTTGTCGATCTTGCCGGGGATGGTCAGGCCGGGGCGGACCTCGCCGAAGCCCGGCTCCTTCTCCACCAGGAAGGTCGTCATCGACTTGTGGGGGGCCGTGCCCTCGGGGTGTCCTTCGTCACTCCGGCACAGAACGGCCACCAGCGATGACGTTCCGCCATTGGTCAGCCACATCTTCTGACCGTTCAGGACGTACTCGTCGCCGTCCTTGACGCCCTTCGACGTGATCGCCGACACATCCGAACCGAGCGCCGGCTCCGACATCGAGAACGCGCCGCGCACCTCGCCCAGCGCCATCCGCGGCAGGAAGGTGTCCTTCTGCTCCTGGGTGCCGTGCTGCTTGAGCATGTACGCGACGATGAAGTGCGTGTTGATGATGCCGGACACCGACATCCAGCCACGCGCTATCTCCTCCACGCACAGCGCGTAGGTGAGCAGCGACTCCCCGAGGCCGCCGTACTCCTCGGGAATCATCAGGCCGAACAGGCCCAACTCCTTGAGCCCCTCGACGATCTGCGTCGGGTACTCGTCCTTGTGCTCCAGCTGGGTCGCGACCGGAATGATCTCCTTGTCGACGAAGTCCCGCACGGTGGCCAGGATTTCCTGCTGGACGTCGGTCAGACCGGCGGTCTGCGCGAGACGGGCCATGGCTACTTCTCCGTCTTCTTGGCGGGCTCGACGAGCTCCGGGCGGCCGGGCTGCTCCCCGCCGCGCTCCTTGATGTACGTCTCGGTCGGCACCATCACCTTGCGGCGGAAGACGCAGACCAGAGTGCCGTCCTGCTTGTAGCCCTTGGTCTCGACGTAGACGATCCCGCGGTCGTTCTTCGACTTCGACGGGGTCTTGTCGAGGACCGTCGTCTCGCCGTAGATCGTGTCGCCGTGGAAGGTCGGCGCCACGTGCCTCAGCGACTCGATCTCCAGGTTGGCGATCGCCTTGCCCGAGACGTCCGGCACGCTCATGCCGAGCAGCAGCGAGTAGATGTAGTTGCCCACGACGACGTTCTTGCCGAAGTCGGTCGTGTTCTCGGCGTAGTTGGCGTCCATGTGGAGCGGGTGGTGGTTCATGGTGAGCAGACAGAAGAGGTGGTCGTCGTACTCGGTGACCGTCTTTCCGGGCCAGTGCTTGTAGACGGCGCCGATCTCGAACTCTTCGTAGGTGCGGCCGAACTGCATGATGTCTTACGCCTCCGGGGCTTCGAACGTCGTCGTGCGCTTCATGCCGGCGGCCCGGCCCTTGCCGGAGATGACGAGCGCCATCTTGCGGCTGGCCTCGTCGATCATCTCGTCGCCGAGCATCGCCGAGCCCTTCTTGCCGCCCGCCTCCGAGGTGCACCACTCATAGGCGTCGAGGATCATCTCGGCGTGGTCGAAGTCCTCCTGCGACGGCGAGAAGATCTCGTTCGACGCCTCGACCTGGCCCGGGTGCAGCACCCACTTGCCGTCGAAACCGAGGGCGGCGGCACGCTGCGCGACCTCGCGGTAGCCGTCCACGTTGCGGATCTGGAGGTAGGGGCCGTCGATCGCCTGGAGGTTGTTGGCGCGCGCGGCCATCAGGATCTTCATGAGGATGTAGTGGTACGCGTCCGCGCCGTAGCCGGGCGGCTGCTCGCCCACGACCAGCGACTTCATGTTGATGGAGGCCATGAAGTCGGCCGGGCCGAAGATGATCGTCTCGGTACGCGGCGAGGCCTCGGCGATCGCGTTGACGTTGTTCAGGCCGCGCGCGTTCTCGATCTGCGCCTCGATGCCGATCTTGCCGACCTCGAAGCCCATCGTCTTCTCGATCTGGGTGAGCAGCAGGTCCAGGGCCACGACCTGGTCGGCGGTCTGCACCTTCGGCAGCATGATGCAGTCGAGGTTCTGGCCGGCGCCCTCGACGACGGTCACGACGTCGCGGTACGTCCACTCGGTCGTCCAGTCGTTCACGCGCACGACCCGCGTCTTGCCCGTCCAGTCGCCCTCGTTGAGGAACTTGACGATGGTGTGCCGCGCCTCGGGCTTGGCGAGCGGCGCGCAGGCGTCCTCCAGGTCGAGGAAGACCTGGTCGGCCGGGAGGCCCTGGGCCTTCTCCAGGAAGCGGGGGTTCGACCCGGGGACCGCGAGGCAGGAGCGGCGGGGACGGAGCCTGTTGACGGGGGTGGTGCTCATGCGGGGACCTCCAACGGGTCGAGCTTGTTCGCTTTCCGGATCTCGTCGACGATACGGCCGATGATCTCCGTGATACCGAAGTCCTTAGGGGTGAAAACGGCGGCGACGCCCGCCTTGCGCAACTCCTCGGCGTCCGCCGGGGGAATGATCCCGCCGGCGATCACCGGAATGTCGGCCGCGCCGGCCTCCCGCAGACGCACCAGGACGTCCGGGACGAGTTCGGCGTGCGAGCCGGACAGGATGGACAGGCCGACACAGTGCACGTCCTCGGCGAGGGCCGCGCTCACGATCTGCTCGGGGGTCAGCCGGATGCCCTGGTAGACCACCTCGAACCCGGCGTCGCGCGCTCGCACCGCGATCTGCTCGGCGCCGTTGGAGTGCCCGTCCAGGCCCGGCTTGCCGACCAGCAGGCGCAGCCGCCCGGAGCCCAGGTCCGAGGCCGTCCGCGCCACCTTCTCGCGGACCAGGGCGAGCGGCGTGCCCTCCTCGGCGGTGACCGCGACCGGGGCGGAGGAGACGCCCGTCGGCGCCCGGAACTCGCCGAACACCTCGCGCAGCGCCTCGGACCACTCCCCGGTGGTGACCCCGGAGCGCACGCACTCCAGGGTCGCCTCCATGAGGTTCCCGGTGCCCTGGGCGGCCTCCTTCAGCTTCTCCAGGGCCTTGCAGGGCCGCGGGTGGTTGAAGGGCGGCTGGTAGCGGGTGTCGCGCCAGTTCTTGAGGGAGGCGACGACGCGAGCCTCGACGGCCGGGTCGACCGTCATGATCGCGCCGTCCAGGTCCGCGGTGAGCGGACTCGGCTCGGTCGACTGGTAGCAGTTGACGCCGACGATCTTCTCGTCGCCGGCCTCGATACGGGCCCGGCGCTCGGCGTGCGAGGAGACGAGCTGGGACTTGAGGTAGCCCGACTCGACGGCGGCCAGCGCCCCGCCCATCTCCTGGATGCGGTCGATCTCGGCGAGGCACTGCTCGACCAGGGCGTCCACCTTGGCCTCGATGACGTGCGACCCGGCGAAGATGTCCTCGTACTCCAACAGGTCGCTCTCGTGCGCCAGGACCTGCTGGATGCGCAGCGACCACTGCTGGTCCCAGGGGCGCGGCAGCCCCAACGCCTCGTTCCAGGCCGGGAGTTGGACCGCGCGGGCGCGGGCGTCCTTCGACAGCGTCACGGCCAGCATTTCGAGCACGATGCGCTGGACGTTGTTCTCCGGCTGCGCCTCGGTCAGGCCGAGCGAATTGACCTGGACGCCGTAGCGGAAGCGGCGCTGCTTGGCGTCCTCGATCCCGTACCGCTCCCGCGTGATCTTGTCCCAGATGCGGCCGAAGGCGCGCATCTTGCACATCTCCTCGACGAAGCGGACGCCCGCGTTCACGAAGAAGGAGATGCGGGCCACGACATCGCCCTTGCGGTCCTCGGGGATCTGCCCCGACGCGAACACCGAGTCGAGCACGGCGATCGCGGTGGACATCGCGTACGCGATCTCCTGGACCGGGGTGGCTCCTGCCTCCTGCAGGTGGTAGCTGCAGATGTTGATCGGGTTCCACTTGGGGATGTTGTTCACGGTGTAACAGATCATGTCTGTCGTCAGCCGCAGCGAAGGGCCCGGCGGGAAGACGTGCGTCCCGCGCGAGAGGTACTCCTTCACGATGTCGTTCTGGGTGGTGCCCTGGAGCTTGGTGATGTCGGCGCCCTGCTCCTCGGCGACCACCTGGTACATGGAGAGCAGCCACATCGCCGTGGCGTTGATCGTCATCGAGGTGTTCATCTGCTCAAGCGGGATGTCCTGGAACAGCCGCCGCATGTCACCGAGATGGGACACCGGGACCCCGACCCGGCCGACCTCGCCGCGGGCGAGGATGTGGTCGGGGTCGTATCCGGTCTGCGTCGGAAGGTCGAACGCGACCGACAGACCCGTCTGACCCTTGGCCAGGTTGTTGCGGTAGAGCTCGTTGGACGCCTCGGCGGTCGAGTGACCGGCGTACGTCCGCATGAGCCACGGCCGATCCTTCTGACGCTCTGTCATGAAACTTCCCGGCCTCAGATGTTGCGGAAGCGGTTGATGGCGTCGATGTGCTTCTCGCGCAGCTCGGGGTCGCTGACGCCGAGGCCCTCGCGGGGGGCGAGCGCGAGCACGCCGACCTTGCCCTGGTGGAGGTTGCGGTGCACGTCGTAGGCAGCCTGCCCGGTGTCCTCCAGGGAGTACACCTTGGAGAGCGTCGGGTGGATCTTGCCCTTGGCCACCAGGCGGTTGGCCTCCCACGCCTCGCGGTAGTTGGCGAAGTGCGAGCCGATGATGCGCTTCAGGGACATCCACAGGTAGCGGTTGTCGTACTCGTGCATGTAGCCCGAGGTGGAGGCGCAGGTGGTGATGGTGCCGCCCTTGCGGGTGACGTAGACGCTCGCGCCGAAGGTCTCGCGGCCGGGGTGCTCGAAGACGATGTCGATGTCCTCGCCGCCGGTGAACTCGCGGATGCGCTTGCCGAAGCGCTTCCACTCCTTGGGGTCCTGGGTCCGCTCGTCCTTCCAGAACTTGTAGCCCTCGGCGTTGCGGTCGATGATCGCCTCGGCGCCCATGGAGCGGCAGATGTCCGCCTTCTGCGGCGAGGACACCACGCAGATCGGGTTGGCGCCGCCCGCGAGCGCGAACTGCGTGGCGTAGGAGCCGAGTCCGCCGCTGGCGCCCCAGATCAGGACGTTGTCGCCCTGCTTCATGCCGGCGCCGTTGCGGGAGACCAGCTGGCGGTACGCGGTCGAGTTGACCAGACCGGGAGCGGCGGCCTCCTCCCAGCTCAAGTGCCGTGGCTTGGGCATGAGTTGGTTGGACTTGACGAGCGCGATCTCGGCGAGGCCGCCGAAGTTCGTCTCGAAGCCCCAGATGCGCTGCTCGGGGTCGAGCATCGTGTCGTTGTGGCCGTCGGAGCTCTCCAGCTCGACGGAGAGGCAGTGCGCCACGACCTCGTCGCCGGGGTGCCAGGCGTTCACGCCGGGCCCGGTGCGCAGCACGACGCCCGCGAGGTCGGAGCCGATGATGTGGTGCGGCAGGTCATGGCGCTTGGTGAGCTCGCTGAGACGGCCGTAGCGCTCCAGGAACCCGAAGGTGGACACCGGCTCGAAGATCGAGGTCCACACGGAGTTGTAGTTGACCGAGGAGGCCATGACGGCCACCAGGGCCTCGCCCGGGCCGAGTTCGGGGATCGGCACCTCGTCGAGGTGCAGGGACTTGCGGGGGTCCTTGTCGCGGGAGCTGAGCCCGGCGAACATCTCCGTCTCGTCCTTGTGCACGGTGATCGCGCGGTACGACTCGGGGAGCGGCAGAGCGGCGAAGTCGGCGGAGGTGGACTCCGACGACTGGATCGCGTCCAGGATTTCCTTCACGGTGTTGCCTCCGGCGAAGCGCCCGACGGGGGGCGTTGAGGGTCTTCGGGGGTGGTGCTGTGGAGGTGTGCCGTCGGTTCGGCGGGGTGGTTCAAGTGCGGCAGCGCCTGGTGGGCGCGGGAGGGTTGCCTGTGACGCAGGCGTCCGGGCGCACTCGCCAGTGGCGGCTTGTGGGGACAGCCGGCGTACGAGGTTGCTCTGCACGCCGGCCGCCCGGACAACATCAACGTATGGCACCCGGTGCCAAGTGACAAGACACTGCGTGCCAAGAGTTTCTCTCAATTGCGGATTGACCTGCGCAGATGAGCGATGATCGATCGTTGCAGGTCAGCGCATGCGCCGGTGGCCGCATCCCTGAGTGAGGGATGCGGCCACCGGGGCGGTACGGGTGACGACTACTTGTTCTTGAGGGCCTGCTTGATGGTCTGCATGATCTCGTCGAGCGGCGCGTCCGTGCGGGCCACCGCGACCAGGACCTCGTCGCTGGTCGACACGGAGGCCGCGGCAGGCTTCGGCTTGGCCGTGCGGCCCGCTCCTATGCCGGAGCCGAAGGTCTCCCGCACGATCGCGAAGGCGTGGTCGAGCTGGGTCTCCACGTCGCCCTGGCCGCCGGCCCGCAGCCAGCGGCGCAGTACGTGGTTGTGCGCGGTGACGACCGCCGACGCCGCGACCTCGGCGAGCAGCGGGTCGTCGTTCCCCGGCTGGTGGTCGTGCTCGTCGAAGTGGCCGAGCAGATAGCGGGTGAAGAGGCGCTCGTAGCGGGCGACCGAGGCGATCTCGGCCTCGCGCAGGGTCGGCACCTCGCGGGTCAGCTTGTAACGGGCCACGGACACCGTGGGGGAGCCCGCGTACATCTTCATGACCTCTTTGATGCCCCGGCACACCGTGTCGAGCGGGTGCTCGTGCGGGGGTGCGGCGTTGAGGACCGCCTCGGCCCGTACCAGGGTGTCGTCGTGGTCCGGGAAGATCGCCTCTTCCTTGGAGCGGAAGTGGCGGAAGAAGGTGCGCCGGGCCACCCCGGCCCGGGCCGCGATCTCGTCGACGGTGGTGGCCTCGTACCCCTTCGCGGAGAACAGGTCCATCGCCGCGGCCGCCAGCTCCCGGCGCATCTTGAGCCGCTGGGCGGCCGCCCGGCTGCCCGCGGCGCTTTCCGGGGCGTCGGGCACGGCGTTCGTACGGGAGGACCTGGCTGGCTGGGGCATGGAGCGAACGTACTGCATATTTGCAGGAAGTCGCGCCCGCGGCGGCGAGCTGCCCGGAGGTTGCAGCAGCCCGCCCCACCCTGCCCGCGGATCAGCGCCGGGCATACTCGCGGAATCCGCGGCCCGTCTTGCGGCCCAGGCAGCCGGCCGCGACGAGGTGTTCGAGCAGCGGCGCCGGGGCCAGGCCCGGGTCGCGGAACTCGGCGTGCAGCACCTTCTCGATGGCGAGCGAGACGTCCAGGCCCACCACGTCGAGCAGTTCGAACGGGCCCATCGGGTAGCCGCCGCCGAGCTTCATCGCGGCGTCGATGTCGTCCAGGGTCGCGTAGTGCTCCTGGACCATCTTGATCGCGTTGTTGAGGTACGGGAAGAGCAGCGCGTTGACGATGAACCCGGCGCGGTCGCCGCAGTCCACCGGGTGCTTGCGGATCTTCGCGGTGACCTCGCGGACGGTGGCGTGCACCTCGTCGGAGGTGAGCACCGTGCGGACCACCTCGACGAGCTTCATCGCGGGCGCCGGGTTGAAGAAGTGCATGCCGATGACGTCCTGCGGGCGCGAGGTGGCCCGGGCGCAGGCGACGACGGGCAGCGAGGACGTGGTGGTGGCGAGCACCGCGCCCGGCTTGCAGATCTTGTCCAGGGTCGCGAAGAGCTGCTGCTTGACCTCCAGGTCCTCGGCGACCGCCTCGACCGCGAGGTCGACCTCGGCGAAGGCCTCCAGAGCCCCGGCGGCCGTGATGCGGTTCAGGGTCTCCTCGCGGGCCTCGGCGGTGAGCCGGCCCTTGTCGACGGAGCGCGAAAGCGACTTGCCGATACGGGACTTGGCGGTCTCCGCCTTCTCCAGGCTGCGGGCCGCGAGCACGACGTGGTACCCGGCCTTGGCGAAGACCTCCGCGATGCCGGACGCCATGGTGCCCGAGCCGGCCACGCCGACCGAGCGGATCTCGCGGCCGCCGCCGGAGCCCGCGATGGAGTCCGGGGTCTGGGCGTCGGCCACCACGACCGAGCTGCCCTCGCCCTCGTACGTGTAGAAGCCGCGGCCCTTCTTGCGGCCGGTCAGACCGGCCTCGGTGAGCTGGCCGAGGATGGGGGCGGGCGCGTGGAGGCGGTCCTGGGATGAGGCGTACATCGCCTCCAGGACGGTGCGGGCGGTGTCGATGCCGATCAGGTCGAGCAGTTCGAGCGGGCCCATCGGCAGGCCGCAGCCCAGCTTCATCGCGGCGTCGATGTCCTCGCGCGAGGCGTACTTCGACTCGTACATCGCGGCGGCCTGGTTGAGGTAGCCGAAGAGCAGGCCGTCGGCGACGAAGCCGGGCCGGTCGCCGACCGCGACGGGCTCCTTGCCGAGGTCGAGGGCGAGCGCGGTGACCGCGTCGACGGCCGGGGGAGCGGTGAGCACGGACGAGACGATCTCGACGAGCTTCATCGCGGGCGCCGGGTTGAAGAAGTGCAGGCCGAGCACGCGCTCGGGGTGCGCGGAGTCGGCGGCGAGGCGGGTCACCGAGAGCGCGTTGGTGCCGGTCGCCAGGATCGCGGTGGGCGCGACGATGGAGTCGAGCGCGTGGAAGACCTGGCTCTTGAGCTCGTACGACTCGGGCACGACCTCGATGACGAGCTCGGCCTCGGCCGCGGCCTGGAGGTCGGTGAAGGTACGGAACCGGGCGAGGACGTCGCTCCGCTCCTGCGGGGTGATCCGCTCGCGGGACACCGCGCGGGCCGTGGACGCTTCGAGCGAGGCCACGGCCTGGCGGCCGGCGCGCTCGCTGATGTCGATGCCGATGACCTCGCGGCCGGCGCGGGCCAGGACCTCGGCGATGCCGGTGCCCATCGTGCCGAGGCCGACCACGGCGACAGTGTTCAGGGGGATGTCCATCACGGGACTCCAGGGATGAGTGACGACTGAGAGAGGGCGCACGCGACCGGCATCAGGGGGCGCTCGAATACGCCAACGGGCGCACGGCGTGCGGGAGTTGTGTCGTGGTGCCAAGGGCCGACGGCCCTGTCCCGGGGCGCGTCGTACAGATCTGCCGAACCGACAAGCACTCGCGGTGGCTGCGTCACCAGGCCACCGGAGTCGGCGGGGGTTGCCCGCTCACTTGAGGTTAACCGGCGAGTAACGAGCGCGCCAGACCCCCGTCGGGTCGAACCGGTGTGATCTGGCTCGCGCCGGTTCCGCGGGGCGGGGTGTGGACACCGGGTGCCGGTCCGCGCCAAGGGGCTGCTCCGCGCCGGGGGGCAAACTGCCCGCGGCCGCCGGGATCCGATCATCCTTGGGGTGCCAACGGCCCTGCGGCCACTACCCTTTTGGGCATGGACGAGGAGTTCAGGTCGCTCACGGACCGGGTGCGGGCCGAGACCGGTGGTTCGGCGGCGTACGAGCGGCTGATCGCCTGCGTCGACCGCGACGAGCTCGCGGCGGTGCTCACCGAGCCCGAACGCCCGCTCTGGGCACGGGAGATCGCGGCGTTCCGGCTCGGCGTCGCGGGCGACCGCCGGGCCTTCGAAGCGCTGATCCTGCTGCTCAACCACCGCGACCCGGAACGCTGCGTGAGCGCCGCCTACGCGCTCGCCAGGCTCGGCGACCCGCGCACCGCGCGCGCGGCGGCGGCCCTGGCCACCAACGAACTGCGCACCGCCTACGCCCTGCACCCGGTCCGCCTGCTCACCGCCCTGCGCGCCCCCGAATCCGTACCGGCCCTGATCAAGACCCTGCGGCCGCTGCTGTCCCCGCACAGTCCGTACTGGAGGGTGGCCCAGGCCTGTATCGAGGGCCTGGGCGAGCTCGGCGACAAGCAGGCCGTCGACGTCCTGAACGAGGCCCTGGCCCACCCCCGCCTCGCCCGCTCGGCGGCCTGGGCGCTGCGCCGCATCCAGGCGGGCCGGCGCTGAGCGTCGGACCGCGTACGCCGTCGGATCCGGGTCAGAGCAGGGTCAGCTGGGTCGGCTCCGGGGCGGCCGGGATGCGGCGGGCCGCGCCGCGGTGCGCCGGGCCGATGCCGAACTCGGTGGCCAGCTCGTGCACCTGGCCGGTGATCCGGCGCTGGTACCACTTCGGCGCGTACGCACCCTCCGCGTACAGCCGCTCGTACCGCCGCACCAGCTGGGGATGGTGCTGCCCCAGCCACGCCATGAACCACTCGCGCGCACCCGGCCGCAGGTGGAGCACGAGAGGGGTCACCGAGGTGGCGCCCGAGGCGGCGATCGCGCGGACGGTGGCGCGCAGCTGGTCGGGGTGGTCGCCGAGGAACGGGATCACCGGGGCCATCAGGACTCCGCAGCCGATGCCGTGCTCGGTGAGCGTGCGGACGGCGTCGAGGCGGCGGTCCGGCGCGGGCGTGCCCGGCTCGACCGTGCGCCACAGCTCCTGGTCCAGGAAGCCGACCGAGACCGAGATGCCCACCTCGGTCACCTGGGCCGCCTCCTTGAGCAGCTCCAGGTCACGCAGGATGAGCGTGCCCTTGGTGAGGATGGAGAACGGGTTCGCGTGGTCGCGCAGGGCCTCGATGATGCCCGGCATCAGGCGGTAGCGGCCTTCCGCGCGCTGATAGCAGTCGACGTTGGTGCCCATCGCGATGTGCGCGCCCTGCCAGCGGCGCGAGGCGAGGTGGACCCGGAGCAGCTCCGGCGCGTTGACCTTCACCACGATCTGCGAGTCGAAACCCAGTCCGGTGTCCAGATCCAGATAGCTGTGCGTCTTGCGGGCGAAGCAGTACACGCATGCGTGCGAGCAGCCGCGATACGGGTTGACGGTCCACTCGAACGGCATCCGGGAGGCGCCCGGCACCCGGTTGACGATCGAGCGCGCCCGGATCTCGTGGAAGGTGATCCCGCGGAACTCGGGGGTGTCGAACGTCCGGGTCGTCACCGCGTCCGCGGCGAAGAGCGCGGCCGTACGGGCCGGGCCGGACGGGGCGTCGTCATCGGCGAGATTCTCCCAGCGCATGAACGCCTCCTTTGCTCCCGTGGGCCTTGTTCGGTCACTCCCACCCCTGAATAGAACACATGTTCCCTTCTTGATCGCAACCCGGATTGTGACGGCCGACCCCGAGGTGGTTGGCTTGGCCCACCCCCGAAACCCCGGAAACACAAGTGCTGGAGGAAGTGCCATGGCGCAGGTCGAGGCCGCGACGGAGCGGATCGTCGCGGCGGATCCGGAGACCGTGTTCGACACGCTGGCCGACTACAAGGACGGCCGCCCCAAGCTCCTGCCGGAGCACTTCAGCGAGTACCAGGTCCGCGAGGGCGGCGACGGCGAGGGCACCCTCGTCCACTGGAAGCTCCAGGCCACCAGCAAGCGCGTCCGCGACTGCCTCCTGGAGGTCACCGAGCCGACCGACGGACAGCTGGTCGAGAAGGACCGCAACTCCTCCATGGTCACCACCTGGACGGTCACGCCCGCGGGCGAGGGCCGCTCCAAGGTCGTCGTCAGCACCGTGTGGAACGGCGCCGGAGGCATCGGCGGATTCTTCGAAAGGACCTTCGCGCCCAAGGGACTTGGCCGCATCTACGACGCGATGCTCGCCAAGCTGGCCGAAGAAGTGGAGAAGTAGCTCGCGCGGGCCCTCCCCCGCGGTCACCGGTTCGGGTGGATTTCCGTTCCGGCCCGTAGTGCGCCGTAGGGGCTCCCGCCAGCGCTTAAGCCCCCGGCGTGCGCCTCCCGCTCCGCTCGTCTCGGTTGCCCCGGTTGTCGCGTAATGCGAGAAATGGTCGGCGCAAGCGCGACGAGGGGAGCAGTTTCGTGGGCGGGATCACTCTGGTGAAGGACGAGCGGGCCGCCGAGCCCGCTCCGGCCCCGGCGGCCCGGCCGGCCGACCAACTCCCGGTGCGGCAGGCGCCGTTGAGCCCCAGCCGAGTGCGGATGGTCTTCCTCGGGCTGATGCTCACCCTGCTGCTCGCGGCGCTCGACCAGATGATCGTCGCGACCGCGCTGCCGAAGATCGTCGGCGATCTGCACGGCCTCGACAAGGTCTCCTGGGCCGTCACCGCCTACCTCCTCGCCTCCACCATCGGGCTGCCGATCTACGGCAAGCTCGGCGACCAGTTCGGCCGCAAGCCCGTCTTCCAGTTCGCGATCGTCGTGTTCGTCGTCGGCTCGGCGCTCGCCGGCTGGTCGCGCACGATGGACGAGCTCATCGCCTTCCGCGCGGTCCAGGGCATCGGCGGCGGCGGGCTCATGATCGGCGTGCAGGCGATCATCGCGGACATCGTGCCGCCCCGGCAGCGCGGCCGGTTCATGGGCCTGATCGGTGCCGTCTTCGGACTCGCCTCGGTGGCCGGGCCCCTGCTCGGCGGATTCTTCACCGACCACGCCTCGTGGCGCTGGTGCTTCTACGTCAACGTGCCGTTCGGCCTGGTCACCCTGGCCGTCATCACCGTCGTGCTGAAGCTGCCCAGGCCCCGCGTCCGGCCCCGCCTCGACGTCCTCGGCATGCTGCTGCTCGCCACCGCCTCAACCTGCCTGGTTCTGCTGACCAGTTGGGGCGGCACGCGGTACGCGTGGGATTCGCGGCAGATCCTCGGGCTCGCCGCCGGCGCGGCCGGAACGACTCTGCTGTTCCTCGTGGTCGAGAACTTCGCGGCCGAACCGGTCATCCCCCTGCGGCTGTTCCGCGACTCGATCTTCAACGTCTCCGGGCTCGTCGGCGCGGTCATCGGCGTCGCCCTCTTCGGCGCCGCCAGCTATCTGCCGACGTTCCTGCAGATGGTCGACGGGGCCAGCGCCACCGAATCCGGACTCCTCGTCCTGCCCATGATGGGCGGCATCGTCGGCGCCTCGATCATCTCCGGCCAGCTCATCAGCCGCACCGGGCACTACAAGATCTACCCGATCCTCGGCGGCGCGGTCTCCGCCCTCGGCATGTGGCTGCTCTCCAAGCTCGGCACCGACACCGCGCGGCTCGACTACAGCATCTGGATGGCCGTGCTCGGCGCAGGCATCGGCCTGGTCATGCCCGTCCTCGTCCTCGCCGTGCAGAACGCCGTCGACCCCGCCGACCTCGGCACCGCCACCAGCGCCAACAACTACTTCCGGCAGATCGGCGGCAGCGTCGGCGCCGCCGTCTTCGGCACCCTGTTCACCAACCGCCTCGCCCACGCGCTCACCGAGCGGCTCCCGGCCGGAGCCCACCTGCCCGACCCCGAGTCGATCACCCCGCAACTGGTGCACGCCATGCCGCCCGCGCTGCGCGACGGCTACATCCGGGCGTACGCCGACGCCATGCCGCGGATCTTCCTGTACCTCGTGCCGGTGCTCGTGCTCGGCTTCGTCCTCGCCTTCTTCCTCAAGGAGAAACCGCTGGTGTCCCAGAACGCCCCCGCAGCCGAGACCGCGCCCCTGCCCCACGCCCGCACCGCCAACAACCCCGGCTTCCTCAGCGGCGTTCCGGTCACCGGCACCGTCCAGCACCACGACGGATCCACCGTGCCGCGCGCCGCCCTCACCCTCGTCGACGTACGGGGCCAGCAGGTCGGCCGCGGGGCCAGCGGCGCCGACGGGCGGTACGCGCTGAGCGTGCCGGGCGCCGGATCGTACGTCCTGATCGCGGCGGCCGGCGGGCACCAGCCGCAGGCCGTCGCCGTGACCGTGGGAGAGCGCCCCGTCGACCTCGACGTGGTGCTCGGCGGCGCGGGACGCCTCGCGGGCACCGTCGTCACCGCCGACGGCAGCCCCGTGCGGGACGCCGCCGTCACCCTCACCGACGTACGCGGCGAGGTCGTGGCCGCCACCCGGAGCGGGCGCGAAGGCGGCTATGTGATCACGGAGTTGGTGGCGGGGGAGTACACCCTGGCCGCCAGCGCACCCGCGTTCCGGCCCGCCGCGCTGCCGGTCAGCGTGCAGGCCTCGCGCGAGACCCGGCAGGACATCGAGTTGGCCGGCGGGGCCGTGCTGCGCGGCACCGTGCGGGCCGGCGGCGGGCGGCCCGTGGAGGATGCCCGGGTGACCCTCCTCGATGCCGCGGGCAATGTGGTGGACACCCTCACCACAGGCCCCGACGGCACCTTCCGCTTCGTCGACCTGTCCTCCGGCGAATACACGGTCATCGCGGCGGGCTATCCACCGGTGGCCACGGTCCTGCAGGTCGCGGGCGGCGGACGGACCGAAAGGGACCTCCAACTCGGCCACGAGGACTGACCTTTCTTCAATGAGGGGGCCGGTTTCGCGCGGGCGTGCGCCTATTCACGGGTTGCCTCCCGCGCGGCCCCGTGATGGCCGTACGGTGGTGCTACAGCCGCCGATTCTCGCGGCGGGGAAGGAGCCTCCCACCCATGGACAGTGGTACTCCGCCGAAGCTGCCGCAGCAGTTCGCCGTGGCCGGCCGGATCCCGCTTGCCGTGATCGTCGTGGACGGCGATGGCCTCGTGTCGCACTGGTCCTCCGGTGCGCGCAGGCTGTTCGGTCCCGGCAAGGAGGACGCGGTCGGCAGGCCCGCCGCCGATCTGCTCCCGGTTTCCGGCGCGCTGGAGCAGAGGTACGACGACTACGACGTGTTCGACGAGTTCGGCCCCGGGCTCGACGGCCCGCTGACCGGACGCACCTCCTACCCCACGGCGGGCCGGGCCGCGCTCAGCGAGCCCGGCCGGGACCGCACCGACGTGCTGTGGTGGGCCTACCCGCTCGTCGGCCCCGGGCCCGAGCGGCTCCTGGTGCTCGCCGCGGACGCGGCCCAGCTGCACCAGGAGGCCGATGACGACGGCGGCTCCGTCGAGCGGATAGCGCCCGGCTTCGCCCTGCACACCGACTTCCCCGGAGCCGACGAACTGGCCCGTCGGCTGCCCGAGATCCTGCCCAGCATGAGCGTCGGCGAGAGCTCCCGGATCGTCTCGCAGGTCCTCGAACTCGGTTATCCCGTCCTGGAGTTCAGCCAGCACGACCGAGTACCGGTGACGCCCGACTGGGGAGTGCCCCGGCGTGCCGAACACCGGCCCGCCCGGCGCCGCCACCCCATGGAACCCGTGTCGCGCACCCAGCCGCCCTCGCCCGAGTTCGCGGCCGACCTCGAATACGCGGCGGTGCGCGAGCGGCTCGAATTCCTCAACGACGTCAGCGGTCGCATCGGCTCCTCGCTCGACCTGTCCCGCACCATCCAGGAAGTCAGCGCCGCCGTCGTGCCGCGCTTCACCGATGTCGCGGGCACCTATCTGCGCGAGCAGGTCATCGCGGGCGAGGGCTTCCCCGACGGCCCGCCCGACGAGCGGACCCTGTGGCACCGGGTCGCCCTGGAGCACGTGGACGAACCGGGCCGCTGGGACGACGTGGTGCCGGTCGGCGAGTCCATGCCGTTCCCCGCGCACACCCCGTTCTTCCAGTGCATGACGTCCGGCGACCCCGTCCTGGTGCCGAGGATCAGCGAGCAGATGGGCACCGCCATCGCCTCGCAGTTCGAGAAGCGCGACATCCGGCCGCTCATCAACGGCCGTTCGATGCTGGTGGTCCCGCTCAAGGCGCGCAACGTGGTGCTCGGCTTCATGATCCTGCTGCGGCACGCCGAGCGGGCCGAGTTCAACGACATGGACCGCGTCACCGGCGCCGAACTGGCCGCGCGCGCCGGGCTCGTGCTCGACAACGCCCGCATGTACACCTACCAGGAGAGCGTCGCCGACACCCTCCAGGACTCGATGCTGCCGCAGGTCACCCCACGCATGGCGGGCTGCGACACGGCCACCCGCTATCTGCCCGGCACGCTGCTCGGCCGGGTCGGCGGCGACTGGTTCGACTCGATCAAACTGCCCGGCTCACGGACTGCCCTGGTGGTCGGCGACGTCATGGGCCACGGCCTCAACTCGGCCGCGATGATGGGCCAGTTGCGCACCGCGGTGCAGACCATGGCCGCGCTCGACCTGCCGCCCGACCAACTCCTGCGCAGTCTCGACGACCTGGCGCAGCGCCTGGGCGAGCACTACCTCGCGACCTGCCTGTACGCCGTGTACGACCCCATCAGGGGCGAGCTCCTCATGGCCAACGCGGGCCATGTGCCGCCGGTGATCGTACGGTCGGCGGACGGCCGCAGCGAGCTCCTCGAACTGCCCACCGGGGCCCCGATCGGCGTTGGCGGAGTGCCGTTCGAGACGGCCCGCATCCGGGTCGAGCCCGGCGACCGGCTCGTCATGTGCACCGACGGACTCGTCGAGGTGCGCGGCGAGGACATAGGCGTGGGCCTCGCCACGCTCTGCGAGTTCGCGGCGCACCCCGCGGCCTCCATGGACGACGCCTGCGACACGATCATCCGCGCCCTCAACACCCGCGGCGGCCGCAAGGACGACGTGGCCCTGCTCATGGCGCGGCTCAACGGCATCACCCGCGAGCACGTCGCCGAGTGGCGGCTCGACGCCGACCCGCGCGAGGTCGGCCGGGCCCGCCGCCTGGTCCGCGAACAGCTCGCGCTCTGGGACCTGTCGGACGTCGCGGAAACGGTCGAGCTGCTGGTCAGCGAGGTCGTCACCAACGGAATCCGGCACGCGCACGGCCGCCAGGTCGAGCTGCGCCTGGTGCGGGCCGAGGCCCTCCTGTGCGAGGTGGTCGACGACGACCACACCCTGCCGACACTCCTCAGCGCGGGCCCGCGCGACGAGGCGGGCCGTGGCCTGCGCGTGGTCAGCGCGCTCGCCCGCGAGTGGGGCACCAGCCGCACCGGCAACGGCAAGACCGTCTGGTTCGACGTGGCGCTGCCGCGCACGGGACGCCGCGCGCGCTGACCGGGCCGCTCCACCCCGACTCCCGCCCGTCGAACGGCAGGTGAAGGTATGTGCCGGGTTCTTGTCCGGTGCGTACCCCGCGCGGTAGACCGATCTTGACACTGTGCGTGCAGCCTGGGGAGTCGGTCATGAGCGTGACGAGTCGGTACAAGGACGCCTGGGAGGGGTTCTGGCGCGAGGCGCCGGACGAGCAGGGCGCGGTCTTCTGGGACGCGGAACCGGCCCTCACCGCCGCCCGCCACCTGGCCCACTTCGCCGCCCGCATCGACCGGCCCGACCTGCCCCTGGTGGACCTCGGCTGCGGCAACGGCACCCAGACCCGCTACCTCGCGGCCCGCTACCCGAAGGTGACCGGCGTCGACCTCTCGCTCGCCGCCGTCGAGCACGCCCGCAGTCAAGACACGGACGGCGAGGCCGAGTTCGAGCAGCTCGACGCCGCCGACACCAAGGCCGTCGACGAGCTCCACAGCCGCCTCGGCGACGCCAACGTGTACGTACGCGGCGTCCTGCACCAGTGCGAACCGGCCGACCGCCGGCCCGTCGCCGACGCCATCGCCACCCTGCTCGGCGCACAGGGCAGGGCCTTCGTGGTCGAGCTCGCCGAGGCCGCGAAACCGGTCCTGATGGGGCTCGCCCAGAGCCCGGCGGGACCGCCGCCCAAGCTCCGTCCGGTCTTCGCCCACGGCATCGCACCCGGCGAGCTCTCCGACGCCGCGCTCGTGGACCTGCTCACCGCGGCGGGCCTGACCGTGCTCGCCGAGGGCGAACTGCCGCTCACCACCACCGAGTACACCGCCGACGGCCGGCGCATCGAGCTGCCGTCCAGATGGCTGGTGGTCGGCCAGGCGGGGAGCGAGGGCCCGAAGGCGCCCTGATCTCCCGCGAATTCACCGGGACGCGGAGCAACGCAACACGCCCGGCCTCCCTCTTCTCGGACGAGCAACCCCCGAGAACACCCGGGAGCCCGGCCGGCTCCCGCCAGAAGGAGCACCGTGTTCCGCACCGCAGCCCGCGCCGTGGCAGTCGCCGGCCTGGCCCTCGCGCTCCTGGGGGCCGGGCCCGGAGTGGCCGGCGCGGACCCGGGCCCGCCCATGCCCGGCGCGGGCCCGGCCGGGCCGCACCTGACCCGCGACGGCCACACCCTGGCGAGCGCCCGGCCGACGGCCACACCGCGGGCCCCCGCGGCCATCGCCCGGTTCGTGGCCGGGCCCAGGAGCGGCAACCTGGGCAGGGCCGACTCCACACCCCGCGTGACCGTGCGTCCCGGCAGCCAGATCGTGGTGCTGCTCGCCGACCGCAGCCCGGACCCCGACGAGGACACCCTCACCGTCAGGTCCAGGGCGTTCGAGGCGCCGATGACCATCACCACCGAGGACGAAGAGGACGACCCCGGCTGCAAGTGCGACGACGGCGCCACGGTCTACTCGGGCCACACCGCCGTGCGCGGCGACCTCCCGGCGGGGACGTACCCGCTCACCGTCGTCAGCCACGGGGGCCACCACACGAGCACCGCGCGCCTCAGGGTGGGCGACAAATCCCTTGGACGGCACGGCAGTTGGCTGATCTCGGGAGGCGTCGCGCTGGCGCTGACCGGGCTCCTCGCACTCGTTCTGCGCCACCGCCTGCGGCACCGGCGCGGCTAGTCCCGTACGCCCCGAATGTCTCAGCGTGCGGTGTCGCTGAGGGTGAAGGTGGCGCCGTCGGGGTCTTTGAGGCGGACCCAGGTGCCGGTGGCGGAGATTCCGTCGGCGAGGAGGGTGGCGCCGTTGGCGCGGGCCTTCTCCGCGTGGCCGTGGGGGTCCTCGACGGCGAAGTGGGTGTGCCAGTGCGGGCGCAGGCTG
>NZ_LGDD01000330.1 GCF_001279695.1 Streptomyces sp. WM6378 | reverse complement strand
GAGATCATCCGGCTGGTGCGCGGCACGCTGGAGCTGAACGACGGCACCGCGCAGTCGACGCTGTCGAAGGCGAAGGCGGCTGTCGACGCCATCGGCTGACACGCCACAAGCGACGTACAGAACGGGCCTTGCGGGCACCGGAGTTGGGGCAACGGGGAGCGGGGAGTTTGTGGTGACGGGGTGGGATGTGGGTCCGTCGGGTGTGCGGGGTGCGTTGCAGAAGGCGGCGGTGTCGGCTGGGGAGTTGTCGACGGCGGGGTCGAATCTGAGTGACACGTTGCCGCGGACGGCGACGGCTGCGGGCACGGTTGCGTCCGGGTATACGGGGCCGGCGTTGGCGACGGGTCCGGTGGCGGCGGCGCTGGGTGAGTTCATGCAGCACTGGCAGAAGGATCTTCAGTACGTGGTGGAGCGCACGGGCAAGTCGTTGACCGGGGCGGCCGAGGCGACGAACGAGTACGTCAAGGGTGATCTGAGGATGGCCGCGCAGGCCCAGCACGCAGCTCTGGCGGAGCCGATACCGGCTCCGCCGGGGTTCTCGGGGAGGCGGGGCGGCGGTGAGTGAGCCCGAGTCGATCGTTGCCTCGGGGATCCCTCAGTTCACCGGCGACCTGGACAGCCTGGACCATGACACGGCGCTCCTGACCGCGGATGCCGGGGCGTTTCGTGATGCCGGGGCGGGCATCCACTCCCACTTCCAGGGTGTGGCGGCGTTCTACAAGGCGCCCGAGGCGGAGCAGTTGTTCGCCACGACCGCGCCGGTGGCTGCGAAGACGGCGACGTTCGCGGACAGCCTGGAGAAGGTGTCCAGTGCTTTGAGTGCCTACAGCCAGGAGGTGCGGCCGCTGGCGAAGAAGCTCGAAGACCTGCAACGCCAGGCGTTCGCGTTCACCGCGAGCATCGCGGGTGACGAGCACTGGCAGCGTGATGAGAAGAAGCGGGACCGCAACGACGGCATCAAGGACGAGGTCCATGCCACGTTGCAGGCGTTCTACGAAGCCGAGATCACCTGCCACAACAAGATCACCGCGCTCGTGGGCGGCACCACCCTGGTGCTCGGCAACCACGGTGACAAGAAGCTGGTGCGTTTCGGCACCATCGAGTACGGAGCCACCGCCGATGACCTGAGCCACCTGGACAAGGCCCCGTGGGGCAGCTACGCGGAGCCCGAGTACACCGGCCTGAACTGGCTGTGGCACCAGGGCAAGAGCCTGGTGTGGGACGGCTTCATCGTCGACGGGGTCTGGGGCACCGTCAAGGGGCTCGGCACGCTCGTCGGCACCGATGGCTGGGACGCCGCCGGGCAGGCCTGGACGGGGCTGGGCAAACTCGCCACCGGCCTGGTGATACTCAGCTTTCCCGGTGCCCGGGAGGCCTTCATGGCCACGCCCGACCGCATGATGCCGAAATGGTTCCGCGATTCCCGCACCGCGCTGAAGGAGACCGGCAAGGCGCTGATCGCGTACGACGAGTGGGGCAAGAACCCGGCCCGCGCCACCGGCGCCGTGGCCTTCAATGTCCTGACCACCGTCTTCACCGGCGGCGCCGGCTCGGCCGCGAAAACCGGCGCGGTCGCCAAGACCGTCTCCGCGCTCGGCAAAGTGGGACGGGCTGTCGACCCGATGACGTACGTCTTCAAGGCAGGCACGTTCGGCGTCGGCAAGGTCGCCGATGTGTTCAAGGGCCTCAAGGGCCTGTCCGTCGGCCCACTGTCGGACGCCGCCCACCTCACCCACGACCCCAACGTCCCCCACGTCACCGACACCTACGCCGAATGGTCCGACGGCACCAAGCTTTCCTTCAAGGACGGCGAGTACACCGTCACCCGCCCCGACGGCACGGTGTCCGCAGCCCACGTCGAGCTCTCCGCTGCCGACCGGGCGTTGCTGGAAAACCACCTTCCCCACCAGGAACCGGTTATGGCCAACGCCCATCCGGGCGGCAATTCGGCAGGGCACTCCGGGGATCACGCGACTGGTAGCGGCTCAGACAGCGGTGCAGGTTCGCACACGCCTTCCAGCGGTGGCGGTCACGGCGACCCCCCGGGGACGGTCGCTGGCGGCCACGGCTCGTCCGGCGGCAGTGGCCACGGCACCGGTCCGCACGACCGAGCAGGTCACGGTTCCGGTTCCGGTCACGGCGGCGACCCCCATGACCCCGCGGGTCACGGGCACTCGCCTCAGGACCCCGCCGACCCCGGCACGGGTCAGCCGGTCGCGGATTCGGGTTATGGCGGGGACACGTCCACTCCCGATCAGGATCCGTCGAAGGTGGAAGAGCTTCCTCGACTACCGGAGGGCGGTCGTATCCCTGAGCACACCTTCGAGCACGTGCTGCAGGGCGAGCTCAAGTACGATCGAAATGGCAACCCCAAGATCGTCGGATACCATTTTCGGCCCGGCGGCCGTGACCTCGATCCCCACAGGGTGAAGGTCCCGAAGATCATCGAGATCGATCACAAGACGGGACTGACCACGGGCAATGTGTGGATGCGTGATCCGCGCACCGGGTTCATGGCGATGAAGCGGGCCAAGACGACCTTCTTCCCCCCGGGTTGGACGGAGAACCAGGTCAGGCGTGCCATGGAAAAGGCCTTTGAGAACGGCCGGGTGGTCGACCCCATCAACAACAGGTGGCGTGGAGACTGGAAGGGCATCCAGTTCGAAGGTTATTTCGACCCGATCACGGGTGACGCGAAGACCATTTACCCGCTCATGCCGAAGCCGAAGTAGGAAAGAAGGAGAACAGAGCAGTGATCCGCACTCAGTACTACGTTGAGGACGCGTTCGAGGTGCCGGAGTTCTCTGGGCCTGACGAGCTGAGTGTCCTGGGACAGTGGGTGACGGCCGACATCCAGCTCTCGCCGCTGTCCGTCCTGGAGGCGATCGACCTGGTGGCCGAGGCCAAGGCCAACCCGGGCTTCGCGCCGGAGGATCTGGACGGAAACGCGCACACTGTCACCATCAGCCCGCAGGGTGTGAGGGTGGAGAACTACTTCGTCGAGCACGTTCAGGGCGAATACACCCTCGACGACGCGTTCCGCGTGCTGGTCGACTTCTGGGACTACTGCTGCCTGGCTATTCCTGAAAAGGTCGACGCGCGCCGACGTCAGTACACCGAGGAGAACGGGCACGACCCGCTGGCCGGAATCCGCGACTTCCTCGGGACATGACCGCCCCGCTGAGTCGTCCGCGCCGGTCGCGACTGCGGGTGGCTCAGCAGTCACAGATGCGTCGAAAGCTGTGTGTGGGGGAGAGATCGTGTCATCTGGTACCCGTAAGAAATGGGAGCCGAAGACGCTCCCGATCGACCCTGCGGCGACGCGACAGTTGCAGGATTGGCTGGCCGAGGAGGGCTACAGCCTCTTTGGTATCGAGCACGACTTCCGAGGTGCGGACCTGTCGGGCGGGGACTTCACGAGCGCGTGGTTCATCCAGGCGGTCCTGGCGGGTGTGCGGCTAGCGGGAGCGAGTTTCTACCGCGCCGACCTTCAGTCAGCGGATCTCACCGGTGCGGATCTCACCGGCGCCGACCTCGTCAGGGCGAACCTTGACGAGGCTGTGCTCCGTTCGGCGCGGCTCGACGGCGCTGACATGGTCAAGGCCTCGCTGCACGGCGTCGATGCGCCGGGCGCGAGCTTCAGAGGAACGCGGATCATGGGGGCTTCACTCAGCGACGTCGATCTGAGGGGAGCGGACCTGACCGACGCGGTCTTGTTCGAGAACACCTTCAAGGTCACAGTCGACGACTCCACGGTGGTGCGTGGCCTGACCGGCACCGTTTTCGGGCCGGTCACGCTCTTCAGCGGCGAATCCTCCCGAGAGCTGGCCGGCGCGGAGCTCGCGGCGTGGATCGGTGAGCGGGGTGGGCGGGTGCGAGTGATTCCTCGACGCCGCCCCCCGCAGCAAGGGCGGCACGTTTCCTGATGCCGCCGCGCAGTACGCCCCACCGGTCGCGGACTGGGCTCGCGGTGCCGTTCAACTCCGTTCTGGGGAAAGTGAGTTATGTGCCGGTTCCGGCGCTGTGTGGGTATACCTGGCCGCTGTTATGGGGTGGTGTTTGCCCTCGGGTCCGGACCCGTTTGTCCATACGCCGCTGCTGAATTCGGTGGTGCGGCAGCTCCGTCAGGGGTGTGCTCAGCTTGCCTTCGACTCGGCGATCTTCGTCAGAAGCCCGATGCCGAGTTCGTCGGTCTGTTCGGCGTTGCCCGAGAGGCGGTGGATCAGGACCCAGGTGCCGTCCGGGAGGGCGCCGGTGAAGACGGAGGCGTCTCGGGTGGCGCCGTTGTGCCAGCGCAGGGGGCCCGCGGTCTGCCAGAACGGTGTGGGCTCGCCCAGTTCCTGCTCGACCAGCAGGGCCACGGTGAGGCGGGCGGCGGCGCGGGGGGTGGCCCACAGGCCGCCCGCGGGCAGGATGGCGCCGTTCATGGTCCAGGGGCGGACCGGGCGGCCGAACAGCCCGGGTCGGAGCAGCCGCCGCTGTGGTGGCGGGTCGGCCGATATCTCCGTTATGCCTAGCGGGGCCAGGACTTGGCGCGCCAGGAGATCCTCGTAAGAGGTGCCCGTTGCCGAGACGAGAGCGGCGCCCAGGAGGGCGTAGCCGAGGTTCGAGTACTCCTCGGCGTGCCCCGGGGCGGCGGTGGGCAGCGTGTCGAGCCGGCGTACGAGGGTGTCCAGGGCCTGGGCGTCGAACGGGGCGTACGGGTCGCGTCGGTGCAGGTGCGGTGGCAGGCGGGGCAGGCCCGAGGTGTGGGCGGCGAGGTGGCGCAGGGTGATGCCTGTGCCGGGCGGCGCGGGGAGGAACTTGTCGAGAGGATCGTCGAGTTGGAGCTTCCCGGCCTCGGCGAGGCGCGTCAGTACGGTGGCGGTGACGGGCTTGGTCAGCGAGCCGATCTGGACGTACCGATCGAGATCGTGACCGTCCACGGCCTGGGGGGCATCGGCGCTGCCGAGTATGCAGGTGGGAACGGGGCGCATTCGGGGAGGCTTTCAGGTTTGGGTGCGTGGCAGGGCAGGGCTGCTTCGATTCGAGTGGTGTCCCGAAAGGCGCCGCTACCCGCCACCCGCCCTCGTGTAGTCGAGGAACTCCCCCGTGCCCACCGTCTGGCGGTGCAGCCGGCCGTCCGGCATCAGGGATACCGTGCTCGGCTTGCCCGGGTTGCAGGCGCCTGTTGAGCCCGGGGCCACCTCGGACGGGCCTATCTGGAGCGGGGTGTCGGGCGATGCGGGGGGTTCGGTCAGGCGGGCCTCGAAGACGCAGTGGTAGCCCTCGCCGTCGGCCGTCAGAGTGAGGACCTGGTCGCCCACCCGGCCTGCCCGGATCACCAAGTGGCGTGCATTGGGGCCCGAGTTGCTCGGGATCACGGCCGACCAGTTGCCTATGTACGGCTGCGGTACGCCGTCGATGGGGGCCGGGGGTGTCGTCGTGCCCGTGCCGTCGGGGCTCACGTCCCCCGAGTGCGTTGAACTCGTGGACGGGGAGGTGGAGTTGGTGGTCTCCGGCTTGTTCCTCTGCTCGCCGTCGCTCATGAACGCGTACACCGAACCGCCCGCGCCCACCGCCACCACGAGCGCCACCGCTATCAGCGCCGCCGTCGACTTGGCGTTGCGCGTCGGTGGGGGCTCCGGTGCGGGGGAGTGGTACGGGTTGAAGGGCGGGGGCGGGGGTGGGGGCTGGTACGAGGGCGGGGGCTTGAGCTCGGTCGGCGCCGCGTGCGTATGCGGTGCGGGCTCGCTCCCGGGGTCCTCGATGTCCAGCAACCGCGCTGCGTGGCTGCCCAGTTGGGCCACCAGCGGCGCGGGCAGCCACGGGTCCGTCGCGTCCTCCGGGACGCGTTCCAGGATGCGGTCCAGGGAGGGGCGGGCCGACGGGTCCTTGTGCAGGCAGTCGCCGATCAGCTCCTGGAGCGACTCGGGGACGCCGTCGAGGTCCGGCGGCTCCTGCGCGATGCGGAACATCAGCGCGTGCACCCCGCTCGCCGCCTCCCCGAACGGCAGCTTGCCGCTGGCCGCGTACGACAGGACCGAGCCGAGGCAGAACACGTCGCAGGCCGGGGTGATCCGGTCGCCGCGGACCTGCTCGGGGGCCATGAAGCCGGGGGAGCCGACCAGCGCGCCGGTCCTGGTCAGCCCGGCGTCGGTGCCGGTCTCCAGGGCGCGGACGATACCGAAGTCGATGACTCGGGGGCCGTCGATGGTGATCAGGACGTTGGAGGGTTTGAGGTCGCGGTGGACGAGGCCGGCCGCGTGGATGTCCTTCAGGGCGTGGGCGAGGCCGCGCGCCAGGACCCGTACGGAATGCTCCGGCAGCGGGCCGTGCGGGCCCGCCACCACGGACTGGAGGGAGGGGCCCGCTACGTAGCCGGTCGCGACCCACGGCACCGGGGCCTCGGTGTCCGCGTCGAGTACGGGTGCGGTCCACTGGCCGCCGACCCTGCGCGCGGCGATGACTTCCTGGCGGAACCGGCCCCGGAACTCGTCCTGCTCGGCGAGGTCGGGGCGCACCAGCTTCACCGCGACGGTGCGGCCCCAGTCCGAGCGTGCGAGGTAGACCTGGCCCATGCCGCCGGACCCGAGCCGGGCCAGGAGCCGGTAGCTGCCTATTCGTTCCGGATCGCCCGGCTCAAGACGCTGAGTGCTGCCCATGTCGGACGCGCCTCCCCTGCTCACACCGCCCCTACGCGCTGAGAATAGTGCGGGGGCCCTCCGGGGGTGGGGTCGGGTTGCGTAGTTCCCCGTGCCCCTTAAACCCGTCTTCGGCCGCGGGCCGTGCGTGGTTGCTCGCGCCCACGCGGCGGAGCCGCATATGTCACAGCCCCGCGCCCCCTGCGCCCGGTCGGACCGGTGCCCGCCTCACGGTTTCAGTACGCCGTGACCCGGTCGGGTTCCGGGGCGGGGTGCGGGTGGGTGTCCGTGGTGGCGCGCGGGCGGACCGGCCACCAGATGGCTCGGCCCAGGAGCGCGGCCAGGGCCGGGACCAGTACCAGCGACAGGACCAGCGCGGAGAGCATGATGCCCAGCGCCATCGCGAAGGCGACCTGCTCGCTGCCCGGGGTCGTGGCGAGGCTCGCGAACGAGCCGGCGAGCACCAGGCCGGCCGTCGCGATGGCCGGTGCCGTGTGCCGTACGGCGCGGGCCACCGCGGCGCGGGCCGGGCCCGGCCCGCGCATCTCCTCCCGGATCCGGTCGGTGATCAGGATGTTGTAGTCGGTGCCGAGCGCCACGACGAACAGGAACAGGACTAGGGGGAGCGTGAAGCTGACGCCCGGTTTTCCGAGGGTGTGCTGGAACAGCAGGGTCGCCGCGCCGAGGGTGGCGGCGAAGCCGAGACCGACGGAGACCATCAGGATCACGGGGGCGAGCAGGCTGCGCAGGAGCAGCAGCAGGATCAGCCCGATCAGCGCGGCCGCGACGGGGAAGACGATCCTGAGGTCGTGGTCGACGGCGGTCGAGATGTCGGCGATGATCGCGGGCGTTCCGCCGACGTGGGCCGTCGTCCCGTCGGGCGTGTGCCGGGCGACCGCGTCCCGGACCGGCCCGGAGGCCAGGTCGCGGGCCTCGCGGCTCTGCGGGTCGGCGGTCGGGTAGAGGTCGATGCGGGCGGCTCGGTGGTCCTTGTTCAGTACGGTCGGCGCGACCTGGCCCACGCCCTTGACCCGGGTGAGCGCCTGGGCGAGGCCGTCGAGGCGGGTGGTGGTGAGGGGGCCGCCGTCCTTGGCGGTGACGTACACGCTGGTCGGGTCCGAGACGCCGGCCGGCAGCGCGCGGGAGATCTCGGCGGCGGTGGCCGCGGCCGGGGTCTTCTCGCCCGAGCCGCCCTGGCCGTAGTCCATGCGGATGCCGATCAGGCCGGTGGCCAGCGCGCCGAGCAGGGCGACGGAGGCGGTCAGCATCAGCAGCGGGCGCCGCGTGACCAGCGCGCCCAGGCGGGCGGCCCGGCCCTCGCGCGGCTCGCGGCGCAGCGCCCGGGACGGCCAGAACATCTTGCGTCCGGCGGCCGCGAGCAGCGCCGGCATCAGGGTGAGGCTGCCGAACAGCATCACCAGGACGGCCACGGCGATCGCCGGGCCGAGCGAGCGGAACTGCCCGAAGGTCGCGACGCCCAGGGTGGCGAACGCGGCCACGATGGTCAGCGCCGCCGAGGTGATCGCGGTGCCCACCCGGGCACATACCTGCGCGGCCGCCTCGCGCGCCAACTGCTGTGGCTGGGACCGGAGTTGCTCGCGGAAGCGGAACAGCAGGAACAGCAGGTAGTCGATGCCGATGCCGAGCAGGACCACGTTGATCAGGCTCGGGGTGCCCGCGTCGAGCTTGAGCCCGGTGAGCATCGCGGCCACCGCGACGGCGCCCGCCGCCGCGCCGCCGATGACCGCGACCGCGAGCAGCGGCAGGATCGCCGCCAGCACGCTGCGGAACACCAGCACGTTCAGCAGGACGATGAGCCCCGTCAGGAGAGCTCCCCCGACCGTCGTGGCGGTCTTGTTGGCATCGGTGGTGTCCACGGTGTCGGCGAGCGCGCCGGTGAAGCCCGTACGCATCCCCGCTTCGGCGAACTGTGTCCGGGCGGCGTCCCGGAAGGCCCGGTAGACCCCCTGTACGCCGGTGTCCGAGGGGTTCCCGGTCAGCTCGACGGAGAGCAGCTCGAAGCTCCGGTCCGGCGCGGTCATCGCCGGGGCGATGCGGGGTGTCTGCGAGCGGTCCGGGACCAGGAACTTCGGCGCGTCGTCCTCCCTCGGCATGACGACCCGCCGCCCGCCGAGCTTGGCCGCCTCGGCCTCGACGCGCTTCTGGTCGGCGGCGCCGAGGGCCTTGCCGTCCGAGCGGGCGACCAACACGGTCACCGTGGTGGCATCGGGATCCACCCCGAACTGCTCCTCCGCTATGCGCAGGGCGGCGGCGGAGTCGTAGCTGCGGGGCAGGAAGTTGCCGGTCTGGTTCTGGGTGACACGGGCGAACATGGTCGGGGCCAGGGCGGTCAGGGCGAGCCCGAGGACGGCCCAGAGGGCGATGACCTTCCAGGGGTGTTTGGTGGAGTATCCGGTCAGGGCGCGGATCACGAGGTCCTCCGGCGGACGGGCTAGGGGTGTCCCATGACCCATCGGGCGCCCCCTAGGAACGAAGTACGTCGACCGGGTGCTCCCGGCTGCTCTCCAGCCCATCAGGGGGAGGGGCGGGTCGGCGTCCTGGTTGCGGATGATCCGGGCGGGGGCCCTGGGTCCCCTGCGGGGCGGCGACCAGGACCGTGGTCCTGGGCCGGGGCGGGACCCGGCGCCGATGCCGACAGGGGGAGGGCCGTGACACGCTGGCCGGGACGGACAGAAGAAGGGGACAGGCATGCGCATGAGCCGAGACGTGGGGCCCGCCGGCCCCCGAGCCCTGCCGCGCCCCGACACCCCCCAACCCCTCTGGACCCGCAACGACGCCCTCGTGGCCGGGGCCTCCTGTGCCATCAACCTCCTCAGCTACGTCTTCGTCAGCGACCCCGGCGGGCAGCGCGGCGTCAGCGTCGCCGGGTGCCTGCTCGTCGCGCTGGCCGCCGTGCCCCTGCTCGCCCGGCGCACCCACCCCCTCGCCACCCTCGCCGCCGTCCTCGTCCTCGACTCGGCGGCGTCCCTCGCCCTGGCGCTCTCCACCCACTTCGGGGCCGTCCTCATGGTCGCCCTGTACTCGGTCGCCCGGGCCCGCGGCGGCCGGGTCGCGGCGGGCGCGGTCTTCGTGACGGCCGCGGCGAGCCTGCTCAGCCAGAGCGGTGGGCGGTTTCCGCCCTGGCAGGAGGCCCTCTCCGCGATCCTCTCGCCGCTCATCGTGGTCGGCGCCGCCCTGGCCGTCGGCCGCTGGCAGCGCGAGGTGGACGCCAATCGCCGGCTCCTCGCCGACCGCGCCGTGGCCGACGAACGCCGCCGCATCGCACGGGAGTTGCACGACATCGTGGCCCACCACATCACCACCATGCAGCTCATGGCCGGCGGCGCCCGCGCCAACCTCGCCCACCCCGAGGTGGCCCGGGACGCCCTGGTCACCCTGGAGGCCTCCGGGCGGCTCGCGCTCGGCGAGATGCGCCAGCTCCTCGACGTACTGCGGGCCGGAGACGAGCCGGAATCCGCGCCGGCCCAGCCCCAGCCCGGCGCCGACGACCTCGACCGCCTGGTCGACGAGGCCCAACTTGGCGGACTGTCGGCCGAGTTCAGTGTCCATGGGCCGCCTCGCCCGCTGCCGCCGACCGTCGGTCTCACGGTCTTCCGGGTCGTCCAGGAGGCCCTCACCAACGCCCGCAAGCACGCCGGGTTCGCCCACGCCTCCGTACGGCTGACGTACCGTCAACAGCACCTGACCATCGAGGTGTTGGACGACGGCAGAGGTGCGACGCCCCCGCATTCCGGCTCCGGCGGGTACGGGCTCATCGGCATGCGCGAGCGCGTCGCCCTGCACGGCGGCACCCTCACCGCCGGGCCCCGGGCCGACGGCGGGTTCGCCGTGCTGGCCGAGCTGCCCCTCCCCCCGGACGAGGCGGCGGTCGAGCGAGAAGCCGAGCAAGAAGGAGTACGACCATGACCGAGGCTCCGATCAGGGTGCTCATCGCCGACGACCAGCCACTCGTGCGGCGCGGCCTGTCGTTGATCCTGTCCCCCGACCCGTCCTTCGAGGTGGTCGGGGAGGCCGAGAACGGCGCGCAGGCCGTCGACCTGGCCCGCCGGCTGCGCCCCGACGTCGTCGTGATGGACATCCGGATGCCCGTACTCGACGGGGTCGCGGCGACCGCCGAGCTCGCCGCCGCCGCGCCCGGCAGCCGGGTCCTCGCGCTGAGCACCTTCGACATGGACGAGTACGTGGTGGGCGCGCTGCGCGCCGGGGCATACGGTTTCCTGCCCAAGGACAGCTCGCCGGAGGACCTGAGCGCGGCGATCCGTACCGTGCACGCGGGCGAGGCCGCGGTCGCGCCGCGCCTGCTCACCCGGCTGATCTCCACCTTCGTCACCGCGCCCCGCGATCCGCGGCCCGCCCCGACGGGACTCGGTGAGCTCACGCCCCGCGAGGTCGAGGTGTGGCGGCTGATGGCCACCGGCCTCGACAACACCGAGATCGCCCGCGCCCTGGAGCTGAGCCCGTCCACGGTCAAGAACCACATCACGAGGATCTTCGACAAGCTCGCCGTCCGGGACCGCGCCCAGGCGGTCATCGCGGCCTACGAGTCGGGGCTCGTGACCGCCCGCGCGGCGGCCGGGGAACGGCCCGGGTGAGGCGGAGCCCCGACACCTTGCCGAGCCTGGAAGGTCTCGGTGTACAAGATGGCCATGGCCGCTCCCACCTGCGCGTCCTTACCCTGGAAACATGACCCCTCAAGGCATCCCCGATCCTCAGGCCGGCGCGGCAGTGAAGGCCGCCGACCGTGCGCACGTGTTCCACTCCTGGTCCGCCCAGGGCCTGATCGACCCGCTCGCCGTGGCCGGCGCGGAGGGGTCCTACTTCTGGGACTACGACGGCAACCGCTACCTCGACTTCACCAGCGGGCTCGTCTTCACCAACATCGGGTACCAGCACCCGAAGGTCGTCGCCGCGATCCAGGAGCAGGCCGCGAAGATGACGACCTTCGCGCCCGCGTTCGCCGTGGAGGCCCGCTCGGAGGCGGCCCGGCTGATCGCCGAGCGCACCCCCGGGGACCTCGACAAGATCTTCTTCACCAATGGTGGTGCGGAGGCCGTCGAGAACGCCATCCGCATGGCCCGCCTGCACACCGGCCGCCACAAGGTGATGAGCGCCTACCGCTCGTACCACGGCGGTACGAACACGGCGATCAACCTCACCGGCGACCCGCGGCGCTGGGCCTCCGACAGCGGCTCGGCGGGCGTCACCCGGTTCTGGGCGCCGTTCCTGTACCGCTCACCCTTCCACGCCACCACCGAGGCGGAGGAGTGCGCGCGGGCCCTGAAGCACCTTGAGGAGACCATCGCCTTCGAGGGCCCGGCGACCATCGCCGCGATCATCCTGGAGTCGGTGCCCGGCACGGCAGGCATCATGACGCCGCCGCCCGGCTACCTGCCCGGCGTGCGCGAGATCTGTGACAAGTACAAGATCGTGCTCGTCCTGGACGAGGTCATGGCCGGGTTCGGCCGGACCGGCAAGTGGTTCGCCTCCGAGCACTTCGACGTCGTGCCGGATCTCATGACCTTCGCCAAGGGCGTCAACTCCGGATATGTGCCGCTGGGTGGCGTCGCCATCAGCCAGAAGATCGCCGAGACCTTCGAGCACCGGCCCTTCCCCGGCGGGCTCACCTACTCCGGGCACCCGCTGGCCTGTGCCGCGGCCGTCGCCACCATCAACGTGATGGAGGAGGAGGGCGTCGTCGACCAGGCCGCCCACATCGGAGCGACCGTCCTGGAGCCGGGCCTGCGCGAGCTCGCCGAACGGCACCCCTCGGTCGGCGAGGTGCGCGGCATGGGCGTGTTCTGGGCCCTGGAGCTCGTCCGCAGCAAGGAGACGCGCGAGCCGCTCGTGCCGTACAACGCGAGCGGTGCGGACAACGCGCCGATGGCCGCGTTCGGCGCCGCGTGCAAGAAGAACGGTCTGTGGCCGTTCATCAACATGAACCGCACCCACGTCGTGCCGCCCTGCAACATCACCGAGGCGGAGGCCAAGGAAGGCCTCGCCGTGCTCGACGAGGCGCTGACGGTGGCTGACCAGCACACCGTGTGACGCTTCTGTCCCGATCCAGCGGTAAAAGCCCGCTCTCCTTTGTCCGGTTTCCGGGCACCCCATAGGGTGGCCCGAAGCCGGAGGAGGGGAGCGAGTCATGCCCGCTAGCGGAGCGGTCACCCGCAGCACCCTCCGACAACAGATCGCGGACGCGCTCCGTGACGAAGTGCTCGCGGGGCGTATGCAGCCCGGCGAGGAGTTCACGGTCAAGCAGATAGCCGAGCAGTACGGCGTCTCCGCCACGCCCGTGCGCGAGGCGCTCGTCGACCTCTGCGCACAGGGCCTGCTCGACTCCGACCAGCACCGCGGCTTCCGCGTACGGGTCTTCTCCGTCGAGGACTACAAGGGCATCGTCGAGGCGCGGGCCCTGGTGGTCGACGGGATATTCCGGCGGGCCGCGGTCCCCGGCTCCCTGGAGGCGTACGGACCGGCCCTCGTCTCGGTACGCAGGCGGGGTGAGGAGGCCGCGCGGGCCGCGCGCGGCGGCGACCTGAACATCCTGGTCGGCTACGACCTGCGGTTCTGGCGGGAACTGTGCGCGCTCGCCGGCAACACCTACATCTCCGACTTCCTGCACCGGCTGCGCATGCAGAGCTGGGTGTTCGCGGTCCCGTACCTGCGCAGCCACTGCGACCTCAGCGACTGGCTGTGGACCGGGCACGGCGAGGTCGTCTCCGCGCTCGCCCGGGGCGACTTCGAAGAGGCGCGGCTGCTGATCGCCGCCTACAACGACGAATCCCTGATGTGGGCGGAGCGGTTGCCCCGGTGATCACCGACCCGGCCGGACAGGTCGAACTGAGCGTTGTCGTCCCCGCGTACAACGAGGAGCAGCGTCTCGCGCCCACCCTGGAGGCGATCCGGGACCACCTCGGCGACAGCTGCAGCTGGGAACTCATAGTCGTCGACGACGGCTCCGCGGACGAGACCGTGCGGGTGGCCCGCGAGGCCGCCGCCGTCGACCCCCGCATCAACGTCGTCGTCAGCGAGAGCAACCGCGGCAAGGGCCACGCGCTGCGGCTCGGGGTGCTCGCCTCCTACGGGCGCCGTGTCCTGATCACGGACGCCGATCTGGCCACTCCCATAGAGGAGTTGGACCATCTCGCCAAGGCGATGACCGAGGGCGAGACGGCCGCCGCGATCGGCTCGCGCGCCCACCCCGAGGCCCGCATCGAGGTCCACCAGAGCCGGCTGCGCGAGGTGCTCGGCCGGATGGGCAACCGGCTGATCAGGGCCGTCGCCGTCCCCGGCGTCCGCGACACCCAGTGCGGCTTCAAGCTGTTCGACGGCGAGAAGGCCCGCGCCGCGTTCTCGGACGCGCGCCTGGACGGCTGGGGCATCGACGTCGAGATACTCCAGTTCTTCCGCCGCAAGGGCTGGGCGGTGTCCGAGGTGCCGGTGCGCTGGTCGCACCAGGACGGCTCGAAGGTGGGGGCGGCGGACTACGGCAAGGTGCTGTGGGAGCTGGCCCGCCTCAAGGCCCGCGCGGTCCGCCGCGTCGACCTGGTGCTCGGCGCCCTGTATCTGCTCTCCTCCGTACTGCTCTACAAGAACCTGTGGGGCGACCTCGGGCGGAGCTACCTCACCGACTCGATGCAGGACCAGAACCAGTGGGAGTGGTTCTTCTCGGTCACCGCGGACAACGTGACCCACCTGCGCGACCCGCTGTTCACCACCGTCCAGAACTTCCCGGACGGCGTGAACCTCATGGGCAACACCCCGATGCTGGGCCTGTCCGTGCCGTTCACCCCGATCACGCTCGCCTTCGGGCCGACCGTCACCTGGGCGCTCATCCTCACCCTGGGGATATCCGCGACCGCGTACGCCTGGTACTGGCTCTTCGCGCGCCGGGTGACCGAGAACCGGTGGGCGGCCGGGCTCGGCGGGGCGCTCGCGGCCTTCGCGCCGCCGATGATCTCGCACGCCAACGCGCACCCGAACTTCTGCGTCCTGTTCATGATCCCGCTGATCATCGACCGTGCGCTGCGCCTGTGCGAGGGCCGGGACGTGCGCCGCGACGGGCTGATCCTGGGCCTGTTCACGGCGTACCAGATCTTCCTCGGCGAGGAGGTGCTGCTGCTCGCCTCGCTGGGCATGGCCCTGTTCGCGCTGTCGTACGCGCTGGCCCGCCGCGATGTCGCGCGTGCGGCCGTGCGGCCGCTGGCCAAGGGGCTCGGGTACGCGCTCGGGGTCTGCCTGGTGCTCATCGCCTACCCGCTCTACCGGCAGTTCGCCGGGGCGCAGAGCTATCACAGCGTGCTGCACGGCGACAGCGCGGGCAATTCGCCGCTCGCGCTGATCGAGTTCGCGGGGCGCTCGCTGATGGGCGACGACGCCACCGCCGACAAGCTGGCCCTCAACCGCACCGAGCAGAACGCGTTCTACGGCTGGCCGCTGGTGGCCCTCGCCTTCGCGCTCGTCGTACGGCTGTGGCGGCGGCCCGAGGTCAAGGCGCTGGCGTTCACGGGTGTGGCGGCCGCGGTCCTCTCGCTCGGCCAGAAGATCCGCATCCCGTACACGGACGTGGTCCTGCCGGGCCCCTGGAAGCTGCTCGCGCACAAGCCGCTCTTCGAGTCGGTGATCGAGGGCCGGGTCGCGATGATCTGCGCGCCGGTGCTCGGCGCGCTGGTTGCGCTCGGCGCGGGACGCCTCGCGCTCAGCCGGGTCCGGGCGACGCGGGCGGCCGGCTTCACGGCGATCGCGCTGGCCCTGCTCCCGATCGTCCCGACGTCGTTCCCGACCAACGCGCGCCCCGAGGTGCCCGAGTTCATCGCGTCGGGCATGTGGAAGAAGTACGTGAAGCCGGGGGAGTCCCTGGTCCCGGTGCCGCTGCCCGATCCCGGCTCGGCGGAGGCCCTGCACTGGCAGTCGTCGACGGGCCTCGGCTTCTCCGTGCCCGGCGGCTACTTCAACGGCCCCTGGGGCCCGGACCGCATCGGCATCTACGGGGCCTCCCCGCGCTGGACGTCGAACCTGTTCGGCGACATCCGCGCCGGCAAGCCCATCCCGGACATCGGCACGGACTGGCAGAACCAGGCCCGCGCGGACCTCGCGTACTGGCACGCGGGCGTCCTGGTCCTCGCCCCCCAGCCGCAGGCGCCCGAGCTGTACGAGACGGTGACCCGGCTGCTCGGCCGCGAGGGCACGAAGGTGGGCGGGGTGTGGATCTGGGACGTGTCATCGGTCCGGTGACACGTTCCGCGTCCGGGGCGCGCTCTCGGGTCTGCGCATCCGAGTAACGGACGAGTTGGTGGGTAAACCCTCCCGACCGGGGCGCGGGGGGATCCGGTCACCCCGCATCAGGAGTTGACGGGCACTCTTCGCGCGGCGTGCCCGGCGCACTACGCTGTCCCGACCATCGCGCGAAACGAGTTGAGAGCGAGCCCGTCTTGGCCTGTGACCTGTGGCTGGTCCCCCTCGTCGATGTGCTGTGCCACAGCCCCGACAACCCGTTCGCGGAGGAGATCGCCTCGTACGACAAGGCGCTCGGCGACGCCGGGCTCCCGCCCGTACCGGTCTTCGCGTACATGCCGGGCCTTTCCGGTGACGTGGCACCTGTCGCGGGGTTCGACTACGACGCGCTGCACTTCCTGCGCCGGGCCTACCTCCTCCAGCTGTGCGGCCTCGCGGTCACGCCCGTCGACGAGCTCGGCGGCGACTACGAGCAGCTCCTGGAGATGTTCGAGGCGACCGCCCAGCAGTCGCACCTGGTGTGGCACTACGACCACGCGGGTGCCTACGTCCCGGTCGACTTCGCGATCCCGCTGTCCAACGAGGAGCTCCTCGCGGGCGGCGGACCGCTCGGTTCCGCTCAGGGGCTGCTGCGGGAGCTGGAGTTCGTGGGGCCCGCGATCGGAATAGATCCGGCCAACCCGCCGACCGCACCCGCCCCGCCGGACCGGCCCACCTCACTGGAAGAGCCGGCCGGACCGATCCCGTACGACGAGAGCCCCTTCGCGCGCGAGCGGCACGTGTGGCTCGGGCTGCACGCGGCGGCGACCCGCAGCCTCGCCCAGGGCTCGATGATCATCTTCAGCTGAGCAGGACGACCGCCTTTCGGCCGAGGGGCCCAGACCCCGCCCCCGGCGCCCCGACGTTCAGCGCGGCCCCTCCGGCGGCCGCTGGCGCGGCATGTTCGGGCGGGTGGCCGGAGGGAGCGGGAAGCGGCCGGGACCGGGGGCGCCGTCCGTGCGCGGGGCGGCCGCGCTCAGGGTCTGCATGACGAGCGGCGCGGGTCCCGAGCGGAACTCCACCATCCAGTCCGCCGTCTCCGAACGGACCAGCTCGGTGACGTCCTCGGTGAACCTGCGCAGCACCGCCAGGCACCGCTCGGCCGCCTCGCTCGCGGTGCCCTCGGTGGGCCCGAGCACCTCGCGCACGCTCTCCGACGCCCAGTCGAACTGGAGGGCCTGGAGCCTGCGCTGTACGGCCTGGGCGGTGGCGACGTCCCTCATCCAGCCCGAGGTGAGCCCGAAGTAGCGGTCGCAGGCCATGCAGGCGGCGCCGAGCAGCAGACACAGATAGCCCCAGCCCGCGGCGCCCTCCAGGGTGCCGGTCAGGTCGACGAGCGGAAGCACGGCCCCCGCGATCGCGCCGCTCGCCGTGCCGCAGCGCAGGGCGCGGGCACCGCGGCGCTTCCAGAGCCGGTCGGCGAGGTACCAGTCCGCGGTGCGCAGGGCGCCGTCCTCGACCCAGCGGTACAGCGTGTCGAGACGTTCGGCCGGCTCGCCCCAGTCGCCGAGCGGGAACGGCCGCCCGGTCAGATCGCCCGTCTGCGCGCCCTCGTCCCGCCGGGCCTGGCCCGGGGGCCCCTCGGGCTGCATGTCCGGCTGGCTCACCCGGCCGCTCCCTCCGCACTGCTGCTGTGACCCTCTGTGACATAGAGTGACGTACGGGCACCTGGATGTGTATCTGGACGTACTGGACGTGTACTGGACGTAGTAAAGGCCGTGCCGCAGTGCGGCCGTCCGCGGTGCGCGCGTGCGCATTGACGCGTGGTGACGCACCCGACCGCCATTCCTACCGCCGAATGGTGGGCCCGGCGGGCGATATCCAGGTATTTCCGCCCGGAAGTGTCCCTTGATCAGGTATAGGAACGCGCACCGCATCACTCGAAAGAGTTGCGGAGCAGGGCGCCTGTCGACCACGTAGGCTCGGAGTGCCGAAAGCGGCAGCCGTCCTGCCGACCCGCCTTACCGAAACCTGGAGCGAACCGTGATCCCTGGTGGTGGCCAGCCCAACATGCAGCAGCTTCTCCAGCAGGCCCAGAAGATGCAGCAGGACCTCGCCCTCGCCCAGGAGGAGCTCGCGGCGACCGAGGTCGAAGGGCAGGCCGGCGGCGGTCTCGTCAAGGCGACCGTGACCGGCTCGGGCGAGCTGCGGGCCCTGGTCATCGACCCGAAGGCGGTCGACCCGGAGACCGCTGATTCCTTGCGGGAGCTTGGCGAGACCCTCGCGGACCTCGTCGTCGCGGCCGTGCAGGCCGCCAACGAGAACGCGCAGCAGCTCCAGCAGCAGAAGCTGGGCCCGCTGGCGCAGGGCCTCGGCGGCATGCCGGGCCTGCCGTTCTAGGACCGGGCCACCGGCGTGCGCCCGCCCGCCCGCGTGGACGTACCCGTGCGCCTGACCTACTGAGGCGGACGCACAGCAACTACCGTAGGCGTCAGAAAACCCACGAGAGGCGTTCCGTTGTACGAAGGCGTGGTTCAGGACCTCATCGACGAACTGGGCAGGCTGCCCGGCGTCGGTCCCAAGAGCGCGCAGCGGATCGCCTTCCACATCCTGCAGGCCGAGCCGACCGACGTGCGCCGCCTCGCGCACGCCCTCCTGGAAGTCAAGGACAAGGTCCGGTTCTGCGCGGTGTGCGGCAACGTGGCGCAGGAGGAGCGGTGCAACATCTGCCGCGACCCGCGCCGCGACCAGACGGTCATCTGCGTCGTGGAGGAGCCCAAGGACGTCGTGGCCATCGAGCGGACCCGCGAGTTCCGCGGCCGCTACCACGTGCTCGGCGGCGCCATCAGCCCGATCGAGGGCGTCGGCCCGGACGACCTGCGCATCCGCGAGCTGCTCGCCCGCCTGGCGGACGGCTCGGTCACCGAGCTGATCCTGGCCACTGACCCGAACCTGGAGGGCGAGGCCACCGCGACGTACCTCGCCCGCATGATCAAGCCCATGGGCCTCAGGGTCACCCGGCTCGCCAGCGGCCTGCCGGTGGGCGGCGACCTCGAATACGCCGACGAGGTCACCCTGGGCCGGGCCTTCGAAGGAAGGCGGCTGCTCGATGTATGACGCCCACGAGGGGTACGAGGAAGGTCAACTCGATGTCTGACGCAACGCTGCACGCGACCACCCAGGACCCGGACTCCTTCGCGGTCCAGATCGCCGACCAGGTCGAGTCCTTCATCGTCGCGGTCACGGAAGTGGCAAAGGGCGACGAGCCCGACAGCGCCGTGCCGTTCCTCCTCCTGGAGGTCTCCCAGCTGCTCCTCGCCGGCGGCCGGCTCGGCGCGCACGAGGACATCGTCCCGGACGAGCGGTACGAGCCGGACCTGGGCCCGGAGGCCGACGTCGACGAGCTGCGCGAGCGGTTCGCCCGCCTCCTGGAACCCATCGACGTGTACTCCGAGGTCTTCGACCCGTACGAGCCCCGCAAGGCGCCGGTGCCGTGCCGGATCTCCGACGACCTCGCCGACGTCGTCACCGACCTGCGCCACGGCCTGGCCCACTACCGAGCGGGCCGCACCACCGAGGCCCTGTGGTGGTGGCAGTTCTCGTACTTCTCCAACTGGGGCTCGACGGCCTCCGCCGCGCTGCGCGCGCTGCAGTCCCTGGTCGCGCACGTCCGCCTCAACCAGCCGCTCGAAGCCCTGGACGGGCTCGACACGGACGAGGACCTGACGGAGGACGCCCTGGAGGAGGAGGCGGGCCGCGTCATGATCGAGGAGCTGGCGGGCCCGCTGGGCCTGCGCGACCTCAAGTAGCCCTGGGCATAAGGGAGTTGGCGAGGCCTGCGGTCAAGCCATCTCCCATACCGGGGAGTTGATCCGGGCGGCCCGGGTGGACCAGTTCATCGGGACGGCCAGGACCTGGGTCGGGGTCAGGCCCGTCGTTGCCTTGAAGACGTGGTTGTAATGGGCCTGGTCGTGGAAGCCGCAGCGCTGCGCGACCAGGCACGGCGGCAGCCCGCTGTCCCGCAGCCGCAGCGCCGCCCGGAACCGCAGGATGCGGGCGATCGCCCCGGGCGAGCGCCCCACCTGTTCGCGAAAGTGCCGCTCCAGATGGCGCACGCTGCAGTGCGTGGTGGCGGCCAGGTCCCGCACCGTGACCCGGCCCCGACGCAGCTCCAGCTCCCGCCAGGCCAGGGCGACCTCCGGCGCCGTGCGCGGGCCCGCGCCGAGCAGCCCGCCGAGGTACTCGTCCAGGAGGCGGCACTGCTCCGGCCAGCCGGGCGCCGCCTCAAGACGCTCCGGCAGCCGGCGCGAGGCGGGCGGCAGCAGGTGCACCGGGTCCAGGTGCGGCACGTCCCACTCGTGCATCGGGACGCCGAACAGGCGGTACGCGCCCATCGGCGTCAGCCGCACCGCGACGCCCCGCACGGCCCCCTCGTGGTGACCGAGCAGGGCGGTGGTGAACGGGAGATCGGCCCGCGAGTGGCAGCTCACCGTACGGGCGGGTTCGACGAGCCCCACGATGTGCACCGGTGCGTCGAACCCGAAGACGACGGTGCTCGCCGTGTCCGGGAAGAGCAGTCTGCGCTGAGGGCTGTGCGGGGGGTAGTGGTAGCCGAAGTAGCCGAGGACGTGCGGCCGCAGCCGGGGCATCGGCGGCCGGAAGCGGAGCGGCGGTGATGTGCTCATGGAGATCCCCTTCGCGAAACTCCTCCGTCGTGGTGCGGACGCCGCGATGGTCCCCGCGCGCCTCCCCGCATCACAACGAACTCGCGCGCCAATCAGGGCAGTTGGTGGCCCAATCACACCGGGTAAGGCAAAAGACCCGTTTGATGTGGCAAAGGACCGGTCGGCTCCGGATGGTGTCGCGTCCGTACAAAGACGGGAGGTGCCCGGCCGGGCCAGGGTGGGTGACCGCCGCACCGGACATCGCTTCCGGCGGCGGCCTCGTGAGTCCATCCTCCCGACAGGAGACGACCATGAACATGTCCGCTCACCTCCCGTTCCGCGCGGCCCGGATCGTGGGGGCGCTCGCCGCCGCCGCGGCCCTCGCCTTCGCCGGTGTCGGCACCGCGTCGGCCGCCACGCCCGCCCCGGCCCCGCCGGCCAAGGCCGCCCAGGTCCTGCCCGGCACACCGGCCGCCCGCGCCCTCGACTCCGGCGCGCTCCGGAACGTCAACACGGGCCGCTGCGTCGACGACAGCGGTGCCTACGGCCTGCGGGCGTTCGGCTGCAACGGCCTGAACTACCAGTACTGGGGCCTGTACGGGCAGTCCGACGGCAACTGGGTCCTGAAGAACGGCAACACCGGCCGCTGCATCGACGACAGCGGTGCCTACGGCCTGCGGTCCTTCGGCTGCAACGGGCTGAACTACCAGCGCTGGGAGATCTACTACAACAGCAACGGCACGCTCACCTTCCGGAACGAGAACACCGGCCGTTGCATGGACGACAGCGGTGCCTACGGCCTGCGGTCCTTCGGCTGCAACGGGCTGAACTACCAGCAGTTCGTCGGGCAGTAGAACGCGCGACTGACACAATGTGGCCGGGGCCGCCCTGTGACCCCGGCCACATCGTCGCGTACAAACGGAATGCCAGGGCAGGCGGATCTCGCGAGCGGATCGGACAACGCCCGGTGATCAACTCGTGAGCGGGACATCTCACGAAGTGATACGGCGCGGGCGAATCCGGCCCGCTCGTTAGACTGAGCCGACCGCAGTAATGAACTGAGCGAGGAGCGCACGTGGGCCTTGTCGTGCAGAAGTACGGAGGCTCCTCCGTTGCCGATGCCGAGGGCATCAAGCGCGTCGCCAAGCGGATCGTGGAAGCCAAGAAGACCGGCCACCAGGTGGTCGTCGTGGTTTCCGCGATGGGCGACACGACGGATGAGTTGATCGAGCTCGCGGAGCAGGTGTCACCCATGCCTGCCGGGCGGGAATTCGACATGCTGCTGACCGCCGGAGAGCGGATCTCCATGGCACTGCTCGCCATGGCGATCAAAAACCTGGGCCACCAGGCCCAGTCGTTCACGGGCAGCCAGGCCGGTGTCATCACCGACTCGGTCCACAACAAAGCGCGGATCATCGATGTCACCCCGGGCCGCATCCGGACCTCGATCGACGAGGGCAACATCGCCATCGTCGCCGGGTTCCAGGGCGTCAGCCAGGAGGGCAAGAACATCACCACGCTCGGCCGCGGCGGGTCCGACACCACCGCCGTCGCCCTCGCGGCCGCGCTCGAAGCCGAGGTCTGTGAGATCTACACGGACGTCGACGGAGTCTTCACCGCGGACCCCCGCGTCGTGAAGAAGGCGAAGAAGATCGACTGGATCTCCTTCGAGGACATGCTGGAGCTGGCCGCGTCCGGCTCCAAGGTGCTCCTGCACCGGTGCGTCGAGTACGCCCGCCGTTACAACATCCCGATCCATGTGCGGTCGTCCTTCAGCGGACTTCAGGGCACCTGGGTCAGCAACGAACCACGTTCCCAGTCGGAAGGCCAGCAGGTGGAGCACGCCATCATCTCCGGAGTCGCCCACGACGTCTCCGAGGCGAAGGTCACGGTCGTCGGGGTGCCCGACAAGCCGGGCGAGGCCGCGGCGATCTTCCGCACCATCGCGGACGCCGAGATCAACATCGACATGGTGGTGCAGAACGTCTCCGCCGCGTCGACGGGACTCACCGACATCTCGTTCACGCTGCCCAAGGCCGAGGGCCGCAAGGCCATCGACGCCCTGGAGCGGTCCAAGCCGGCCATCGGCTTCGAGTCGCTGCGCTACGACGACCAGATCGCCAAGATCTCTCTCGTCGGCGCAGGGATGAAGACCAACCCGGGCGTCACGGCGGGCTTCTTCGAGGCCCTCTCCGACGCGGGCGTCAACATCGAGCTGATCTCGACCTCCGAGATCCGCATCTCGGTCGTGACCCGCGCCGACGACGTGAACGAGGCCGTGCGCGCCGTGCACACCGCCTTCGGTCTCGACTCCGACAGCGACGAGGCCGTCGTCTACGGAGGCACCGGGCGATGACCCGCAGACCGGCGCTCACGGTCGTCGGAGCGACCGGGGGCGCCGGTTCGGTGATGCTCCAGATCCTGTCCCAGCACGCCGATGTCTGGGGCGAGGTCCGGCTCGTCGCGTCCGCGCGCTCGGCCGGCCGCAAGCTGCTCGTACGGGGCGAGGAGTGCGAGGTCCTCGCGCTGAGCGAGGAGGCCCTGGACGGGGCCGACGTCGTCGTCTTCCTCGCCCCCGACGAGATCGCCGCCCGCTGGGCGCCGGTCGCGGCCGCCAAGGGCGCGGTGGTGGTGGACAGTTCGGCAGCCTTCCGGATGGACCCGGACGTGCCGCTGGTCGTCCCGGAGCTCAATCCCCATGCCGTACGGATGCGTCCGCGCGGCATCGTCGCGAGCCCGCACCCGACCACCCTCGCCATGAGCGTGACGGTGGGCGCGCTGCACGCCGAGTTCGGCCTGAGCGAGCTGGTGGTCTCCACGTACGAGGCGGTCAGCGGTGAGGGGCAGGCCGCGGTCGAGGCGCTGCGCCGGCAGATCTCGCTGGTGGCCGGGACCGGGCTCGGTACGAGTCCGGGCGATGTGCGCCGGGCCGTCGGCGACGACCTCGGGCCGTTCGTGGCGCCGGTCGCGCTGAACGTGGTGCCGTGGACCGGGGAGCTCGCCGAGGGAGGCTGGTCCTCGCAGGAACTCGGACTCCGGGACGAACTGCGCAAACTGCTGGATCTGCCGCGGCTCCCGGTGGCCGCGACCTGTGTGCGGGTCCCGGTCGTCACCACGCACTCGGTGTCGGTGCACGCCCGCTTCGAGAACGAGGTGGACGTGGCGCGGGCCCACGAGATCCTGGCCACCGCGCCGGGTGTGGTGCTCTTCGACAACCCGGCCGTCGGCGAGTTCCCGACGCCCGCGGACGTGGTCGGCACCGACCCCACGTGGGTGGGCCGGGTACGCAGCTCGCCGGACGATCCGCACGTACTGGAACTTTTCGTCTGCGGTGACAACCTCCGCAAGGGCACGGCCCTGAACGCCGCGCACATCGCCGAGCTGGCGGCCCGCGAATTCACCGCACGATGAGGTCTACCGATTTGTAGGATCTGTGAACGCTCTGTGAGCAAGTCGCTGGTCTGTACCACTTGAACTGCGCCAATGCCTTGTTACACGATTCATTTCCGTGTCCCTGCAACCGCAGTCCGGCATGGAGCGTCTATGCGGTCGCCCCTCAAGGTGCCGTAAAAATCGGGGCATTGGGGAAGAGCGGGTACGGATGAGGGCATGTGGTGCACCGCCAAAAACAGTGTCGTACGCGTACAACCCTGACGGGGAGGAACGTGTCCAACAGGCGTGGCAGAGGTACTCGATTTCCGAGCGGTACCGGCACGCGGTGGCACGGTCGTCCGCCCGCGTCGGCGCCTCGGTGCGCCCGGCGGCATGCCGGTGATCGCGCCCATGCCCGCCACCCGTCCGGCCCGCGTACCCTCCCAGGCGCCCTCGCGCGAGAGCGCTGACGAGGTCATGGCGGCCGGCACCACTGTCGATCACCTCACCGAGACCTACCGCGCGCACTACCGCTCGCTGCTCGGCCTCGCGGCCCTGCTCCTGGACGACACCGCCTCCTGCGAGGACGTGGTGCAGGAGGCGTTCATCCGGGTCCACTCGGCGCGCAGCCGGGTGCGCGAGCCGGAGAAGACCCTCGCCTACCTGCGCCAGACCGTCGTCAACCTGTCGCGGTCCGCGCTGCGCCGCCGCATCCTCGGGCTCAAGCTGCTCTCCAAGCCGATGCCCGACATGGCGAGCGCCGAGGAGGGCGCGTACGACCAGTTGGAGCGCGACGCGCTGATCAAGGCGATGCGCGGGCTCCAGCGCCGCCAGCGCGAGGTGCTCGTGCTGCGGTACTTCGCGGACATGACGGAGGTTCAGGTCGCCGAGACGCTCGGGATATCCCTGGGCTCGGTGAAGGCGTACGGATCGCGGGGCATCGCAGCCCTGCGGATCGCCATGGAGGCACCGGCATGACGGGGCCCGACCGGAACGGCGACAGGCGGCCGGGGGACGGCGGCACTCATGGGGAACATGGTGCCTACGCGGAGCGTGGCGGCCACGGAGAGCGTGGCGCCCATGGGGAGCACGAGAAAAGCGGGCCGGACCAGCGGCCCAGGAATGACCTGAACGACCTGACTGGATACGGATTCGTGAACAAAACGCCGGAAAAGAACAGCACCGGCACTCCCCCCTTCGGCCTCCCGCCCGCTTCCGCGGGCGCGGACACGGCCGACGAACTCGCGCTGCGCAGGCTGCTGCACGGCGCGGTGGACGACCTCACACCCTCGGAGGGGGCGCTCGACCATCTGCGGGCCGCGGTGCCCGTGCGGCGGGCCCGCAAGCGGCAGGCCGTCGTCGGCTCGGTCGCGGCCGCGCTCCTGGTGGCCACCGCCGTACCGGCGTTCATCCACGTCGCCAACACCTCGGGCAGCGCGGGCGACCAGCCCGCCGTCGCCGGACACGGCGAGCGGACGCACGGCACCTCGGACTCCGCTTCCGGCACCTCGGACGGCGTGCAGGAGAGCACCCCGCCCGTCGGCGTCGGCAGCCGGTCGGGCACTCCCGACAGCACGGGCCGTACGCCGCAGCCCAGCAAGGGCACGACCGGCGCCAGTGCCGGCGGTGCGACCGGGGCGGGCAGCGGGCCCGTGCAGGCGAACTCGCCGGTGTGCGAGGCGGGCGAGCTGAGCGTGAAGTCGGCGAGCGTCGGCAAGCCCGACTCGACCGGCAAGGTCTACGGCGCGTTCCGCATCGTGAACGCGTCCAACAAGCAGTGCGCGATCGGCGGCGCAGGCAAGTTCAACGTGCAGGCGCAGGGCGCGGCCAACCCGGCGAAGATCACCGTCGTCGAGCACGCGGCGGGCGACCCCGCCCCCGGCCTCCCCGACCCCTCGAAGGACACCACCCGCCTGGTCCTCAAGCCGGCCGCGGCGTACGAGGTGCGGTTCGCCTGGGTGCCGTCGGACACCTGCCCCAAGTCCCCGCCGTCGCCCGACCCGAGCCCGTCGAACGGCAGCTCCGGCAGCACCAGCGGGATCGTCTCCCCGACGACGGCCGCCGGCGGCCAGACCACCCAGCTCGGCGCGGACGGCGGCTCGCCCACCGCCACGGCGGACGGCACGGTAGCGGTGACCCACGTCGCCGAGCCGGGCGCCCCGTCCGCGGAGGCGAAGATCCCCAACGCGTGCGCCGGAACGATCTACAAGACGGGCGTACTGGACGCGGGAACACCGTCGGTGGCCCCGCAGCAGTAGCCCTGCTCGGAAGCGAAGTATTCGGGACGGCTCCTCGTTCGCGGAGGGGGAGGAGCACGAAGGGGGGCCCGCCTGGTGGCGGGCCCCCCTTTTTTTGTGTCCTTATTTGTGTCCTTCGCCTACCCGGCGAGCGGGGCGACGGGCGAGTCGTCCGTCGCGGTCTCGTTCTCTGCCTCGGGGGCGAGGCCGAGCTCGGCGTCCTCCAAGGCCTCCGCCTCGCGGCGTACGAGGCGGAACCACATGAAGACCACGAACCCGGCGAAGACGAACCACTCGCCGGTGTAGCCGAGGTTCTGGAACGCCTTCAGGTCGAGCCCGCTGTTCTGCGGGGCGCTGGCGGGTACGGGAGTCATCCCGGCGTCGGCGCCGGGCAGCGTCACCCAGGCGTCGTACACCTGGTACGGCACCAGGTTGACCAGGGCCGCCGCGCTGATCATGCCGACCTGGCCCTGCGGGAGGCCGCCCTGCGCGTGCACCCCGTCGGAGCCGGCGTTCTCGGAGGCCTGCAGTACGCCGGTGACGTCGACCTCGCCGGCGGGCGCGGCCGGAGCCTTGGCGCCCTGCGGGATCCAGCCCCGTACGACGGGCAGCGCCTTGCCGCCGTCGGTGCGCAGCAGAGTCAGCACATAGCTGCCCGACTTGCCGTCCACCTCGCGGTCGGGCACCAGGAACTGCTCGGCGTACCGTCCGCGTGCCTCGGCGGGGCGGCCGGAAGTGCGCTGGTCCACGGGGAGCAGGTCGGCGAGCGGTTCGGCCTTCTGCGTGGCGGGGTCGGGCGCCTTCGCGGCCGCTTCGTGGGACTGCACGCGGTCCTCGAAGCGGCCCAGCTGCCAGCTGCCCATGAAGATGCAGACGGGGATGGCGAGCAGGACGAAGACGTGGATTCCCCACCAGCGGGGTGTGAGCAGGAACCGGTACACACACCCCACGGTACGGAATCCTGCCGGGGGGCGGGGCTGCGGGGTCCCCGCAAGCCCCCGGGGCCTTGGCCCCGGGCCCCCTCGGGGGCGCTGCCCCCGGGCCCCCGCTCCTCAAACGCCGGAGGGGCTGGATGCGCTCGTCGTTCGGCTGCGGACGCTGCGTGGCTGGTCGCGCAGTTCCCCGTGCCCCTTGCAGGGTTGACCTTCGCAGGGTGCCCTTGCAGGCATACCCAGCCCGTCCGGCGATTGAGGACGAGCGCCCTTGAGGCGCGATACGGGGTCTGGGGCGGAGCCCCAGGGTCTCCTCAGCCCGCCAGGTGGCGTGCCGCGAAGGCGAGTTCCAGGCGGACCTGCTTGATGCGCTCCTCCACCACCAGCGAGCCGTGCCCCGCGTCGTAGCGGTAGACCTCGTGCGCCGCCCCCCGCGCAGCGAGCCGGTCCACATAGTTCTCCACCTGCCGGATCGGACAGCGCGGATCGTTCACCCCGGCGGAGATGTAGACCGGCGCCCGCACGGCGTCGACGTACGTCAGGGGCGACGACGCCCGGAAGCGGTCCGGGACCTCGTCCGGGGTGCCGCCGAGCAGCGTCCGGTCCATCGCCTTCAGGGCTTCCATCTCGTCGTGGTACGCCGTGACGTAGTCCGCGACCGGCACCGCCGCGAGCCCCAGCGCCCACGCGTCCGGCTGCGTGCCGAGGCCGAGCAGCGTGAGGTAGCCGCCCCAGGAGCCGCCCGCCAGGATGAGGCGCGCGGGGTCGGCGAGGCCCGAGGCGACCGCCCAGTCGCGGACCGCCGCGATGTCCTCCAGCTCGATGAGCCCGACCCGGTGCTTGAGCGCGTCGGTCCAGGCCCGCCCGTACCCGGTGGAGCCGCGGTAGTTGACCCGGACCACCGCGTAGCCGTGGTCGATCCAGGCCGCGGGACCGGACGCGAACGAGTCGCTGTCGTGCCAGGTCGGCCCGCCGTGGATCTCGAAGAGCGTGGGGAACGGGCCGTCGCCTGCGGGGCGTTGGACCAGGGCGTGGATGCGGCCGCCGGGCCCCTCCACCCAGGCGTCCCGCACCGGCACGGACCCCGGCGCCTTGAACCCGGGCGGGTCGAGCACGACCTCGCCCGTCGTGGAGCGCACTTCGGAGGGGCTGGCCGCCGACGACCACAGGTACTCCACCGTGCCGTCGGGCCGGGCCGTCGCCCCCGACACCGAACCCGCCGGGGTCTCGATCTCGATCAGCGAGCGCGTCGCGAGGTCGAAGCGGAACAGGCCGCTGCGCGCCTCGAAGCTGTGGACGACGAGCAGCCCGGAGCCGTCCGGGTACCACTCGGCGGACACGTCGCCCGGCAGGTCGAGCGCGAGGTCGATCTCCTCGCCGGAGGCCACGTCCCAGATCATCGGCTCCCAGCGGCCGCGCCGCTGGTGGGCGACCAGCAGCCGGGTGTCGCCCGCCAGCGGCGCGAACCCGAGCACTTCGAGCCCGAGCTCCTCGGTGCCGCCCTTGGTGTCGTCGAGCTCGGCGACCGCCGAGCCGTCCGGGCGCACCACGCGCAGCGCCGAGTGCATGGCGTCGCCGTGCTCGGTGTGCTCGACGGCGATCAGCGTCCCGTCGTGCGACAGGTCGCCCACGCCCGCCGACTCGCGGTGCCGGTAGATCTCGACGGGCGCGGAGCCGGGGCGTACGACATGGATCGTGGAGCCGTCGTCGTCGGTGGAGCGGCCGACCACCGCCGTGCCGTCCCGGCCGAGCGCGAGGCCCGCCGGGTAGGACGGTTCGAGCCCGGGCACGGCCGGCTCGTCGTCACCGCCCCGGAACGGCTGGCGCCGCCACACGCCGAACTCGTCGCCGTCCGTGTCGTCGAACCACCAGATCCACTCGCCGTCGGGCGTCAGCACCCCGTCGGTGGTGCCGTTGGGGCGGTCGGTGGCGCGGCGCTGCGACCCGGTCGCACGGTCCCACGCGTACAGCTCGTACGTCCCTGTCGCGTTCGACACGAACAGTGAGCGGTCCGGGGCGTCCTCCGCCCAGTCGGGAAGCCCCACCCTCGGCGCCCTGAACCGCTTCTCCCACTCCGGCATCTCGTTCATGCCCCCATCATGCGCCGTGCCGCTCCGCTGGGGTGGGCGGGGTTGTCGCGCAGTTCCCCGCGCCCCTAGCGGCATGCGGTACGGGCAACTCCAGGAGCGCGCCGATTCGGGGCTTACCCCACCAGCTCCGCGAAGCGGGACACGTCCACGTTGCCCCCGCTGACGATCACCCCCACCCGCCTCCCCCGGTACCGCTCGGCCAGAGCGACCGCCGCAGCCACGCCCAGGCACCCCGTCGGCTCGGCGACGATCTTCATGCGCGCGGCCAACAGCCGCATGCAGTCCACAAGTTGGGCGTCCGACGCCGTGACGATGTCGGTCACGCGGTCGCGGATCACCGGGAACGTGTACGCGCCCAGATGCTGCGTCTGGGCGCCGTCCGCGATGGTCGCCGGGGTGTCGATGTACACGATCCGGCCCGCGCGCAGTGAGCGCCGTCCGTCGTCGCCCGCCTCCGGCTCGACCCCGTACACCTCGCAGGAGGGTGACAGTGCGCCCGCCGAGAGGAGGCTGCCGGACAGGAGCCCGCCGCCGCCCAGTGGCACGAACAGCGCGTCGAGCGGGCCGGTCTCCTCGAAGAGTTCCTTCGCGGCGGTGCCCTGACCGGCCATCACATGGGGGTGGTCGTACGGCGGGATCAGCGTCAGGCCGCGCTGCACGGCGAGCGCCCGGCCGATGTCCTCGCGGTCCTCGGTGTAGCGGTCGTACGAGACCACGCTCGCCCCGTACCCCTTGGTGGCCGCGAGCTTGGCCGTGGGGGCGTCGTGCGGCATGACGATGGTCGCCGGAATGCCGAGCAGGGAGGCGGCGAGCGCGACGGCCTGGGCGTGGTTGCCGGACGAGTAGGCGACCACGCCCGCGCGGCGCTGCTCCGCGTCGAAGCGCGACAGCGCGTTGAACGCGCCGCGGAACTTGAAGGCCCCCATCCGCTGGAGGTTCTCGCACTTGAAGAAGAGGCTCAGGCCGAGCTCGGCGTCGGTGAGCCGCGAGGTCAGGACCGGGGTGCGGTGGGCGTGCGGGGCGATCCGCTCATGGGCGCGGACCACGTCGTCGTACGTCGGCAGCTGTTCCATGCCTGCCGAGCGTACGGCGGGATCATTGAACCGGGCGCGCGTCCGTGGAGGTCGGAGTCTGGACCGGAGTCTGGACCGGGGCCTGAGCCGGGGTGACCTGCGGGGGTGCGGTGGCGGCGGGTGAGGATTCGGTGCCGTCCTCGCGCATCGCCTTGGTCTCGCTCTTGAGGATGCGCAGGGACTTGCCCAGCGCGCGTGCCGTGTCGGGCAGCTTCTTCGAGCCGAACAGCAGGATCAGTACTACGGCCACGATCAGCAGATGCCAGGGCTCAAGCCCGTTGCGCAGGAACATCCCGCCGTCCTCCCTCGTTCGCGTCCTACAGCCTTTTCGTCCAGCCGATTTCTTCGTACGGCTGGGGCTGATGGCTCTCAGTGAGACTTGCTACATTGCGCAACTGTACAACCAGAGTGTGCGACTCACCGTCTCCTCTACAGAAGAGGCGTGAATGAGGGATGAGGGGTCCGATGGCGGGCAGCCACAAAGCGGGAGCGGCAAGCAGGCGCGAGGGCGGCAGCTCCGCCGCGCCACGGCGCCGCAACAAGCGCAGCCGCGCCCGCATCGCCGGGGTCACGGTCCTGTCGGTCGTCGTCCTCGCGGTCGCCGGAGGTGGCTGGATCTACTTCCAGCTGAACGGCAACATCAAGACCTTCGACGACGGCGGAGTCTCCGCCAACCGCCCCGCCGCCTCGACCAAGGGCTCGAACGTCCTGGTCATCGGCTCTGACACGCGCTCCGGCGACAACGCCTCGTACGGCCACGGCACGGGCGACATCGGCCGTTCGGACACCGCGTTCCTGATGCACGTGTACTCGGACCAGAAGCACGCCGTCGCCGTGTCCATACCGCGCGACTCCCTGGTCGACATACCCCCGTGCAAGCTGCCGAACGGGACGTGGACCAAGGACAAGCACAATGTGATGTTCAACTCGGCCTTCGAGGTGGGCGAAACGGTCGAGGGCAACCCGGCCTGCACCCAGAACACCGTCGAGAAACTGACCGGTCTGCGCGTGGACCACACCGTGGTCGTCGACTTCGCGGGCTTCGCGAAGATGACCGAGGCCGTCGGCGGCGTCCAGGTCTGCGTCCCCAACGACGTCTACCAGGGCGACCTCAACCCCAATCTGCACCACAAGGGCGACCGGATCTTCGCCAAGGGCCCGCAGACCGTCTCCGGCCAGAAGGCGCTCGACTACGTGCGCATACGGCACGGCATAGGCGACGGCTCCGACATAGGCCGCATCCAGCGCCAGCAGGCGTTCGTCGGCAGCCTGATCAAGAAGGTCAAGGGCAACGGGCTCGACCCGACCAGCCTGCTGCCGCTCGCCACCGCCGCCACCAAGTCGATGACCGTCGACCCGGGCCTCGGCTCGGCGAACAAGCTGATCTCGTTCGCGATGTCCATGAAGGACATCGATCTGCACAACACCAAGTTCGTGACGCTGCCCTGGCGGTACGAGGGCCCGCGCGTCGCGGTCGTCAAACCCGAGGCCGACGCGCTGTTCGCCGCCCTCAGGGCGGACCGTACGGTCGACGGCCAGGACGCCGCCGGGAAGGGCGCGAGCGCCGCGCCGAGCCCGGCCGCCTCCGCCCCGGCCCCCGCCTCCGGCCAGGGGATCAGCGTCGCCGTCTACAACGGCACCATCGAGAAGGGCCTCGCGGGCAAGGCCGCCGAATCCCTGAAGTCGGCGGGCTTCACGGTGACCAACGCCACGACCGCCGCCACCCAGGACTACACGCACACCGTCATCGAGTACGGCGCGAACGACGAGGCCAAGGCCAAGACGCTCGCCACGCACTTCCCCGGCGCACTCATGCGCCAGTCGAAGACGCCGGGCCTGAGCGTCATCCTCGGCACCCAGTACAAGGAGAGCGGGGCGGACGCGGCGCCCAGCGCCCCCGCCTCGGTGCCGCCCGCGGTCGCGGACAAGGCCCGCTCGGCCGACGACAACATCTGCTCCAACCTGTCGTACGGGTAAGAGCGACCAGAGGTAAGGGGCGCACCCAGAGCAGGCAAAGGGCCGGGACGCAAAAGTTATGCGGCAGGTAAAGGCGTTCGCTTGGCGGCCGCCTGAACCTCCCGGTCCGTTCACATGCGACTCATAGCTTCACCGCCATGACACACAAGGCAATGAAGGTGCTCGCGGTGTTCGCGGCGGCCTCCGCGGTCGCCGCGGGCTCGGCCGTCACCGCCAGCTCCGCACCCCAGCACGGCGGTCACGGCGGCGGTCGCGAGATACGCAACGTCATCTACCTGCTCGGCGACGGCATGGGCCGCACCCACGTCACCGCGGGACGCGAGCGCTACTACGGCGCCCAGGGCAAGCTGAACATGGAGCGCCTGCCCTACACCGGCGCGGTCGCCACGTACGCCGTCGAGAAGGGCAGCGACCAGCCCGCCCTGGTGACGGACTCGGCGAGCGCCGCCACCGCCTGGGCCTCGGGCGTCAAGACGTACAACGCCGCGATCGGCGTGGACAGTTACGAGAAGAAGCGCGCCACGCTCATGGAGCAGGCCAAGGCGGCCGGCTTCGCCACCGGCAACGTCTCGACCGCCGAGATCACCGACGCCACGCCCGCCGCCCAGTTCAGCCACGCGCTGCTCCGCGGCTGCCAGGGGCCGACGTACTCGGACGCGGCCTGCCTGCCGAAGAACGCCGACGGCAGCTATGAGAAGGCGCCCGCCGACAAGACGCTGATCACGCCGATCGCCGAGCAGATCGCCCGCAACGGCACCGCCGACGTGGTGCTCGGCGGCGGTCTCGCCCGCTTCGAGCCGGACGACCAGAAGGCGCTCCAGGCGCAGGGCTATCAGGTGCTGGGTTCGTTCGGCGACCCGAAGCTGGCCGCGCAGACCGCGGATTCGCAGAAGGTCGCCACCAAGGCGGACCTCGACAAGGCGCGCGGCAGGAAGGTCGTCGGGCTCTTCAACCGCGGCAACCTGACCGTCGAGCAGGCGAAGGCGTCCCTGCCCGCGGGCGCCCCGCAGAAGCAGGAGCCGACGCTCGCCGAGATGGCGAAGAAGTCGATCGACCTGCTCGACGGCCGCTCGAAGAAGGGCTTCTTCCTCCAGGTCGAGGGCGCCCAGATCGACAAGCGCTCGCACGCCAACGACGCCGCCCAGACGCTCGCCGAGGTCAAGGCGTTCGACGACGCGGTGAAGGCGGCCACCGACTTCGCGAAGAGGGACGGCCACACGCTGGTCGTCGTCACCGCGGACCACGAGTGCGCGGGCTTCAACATCATCGAGAAGGGCACGTACACCAACGCCGAGTCGGCGGCGCCCCCGGCGAACACGGACGCCGGCAATCCGGCGAACAACTCCCTTCCCTCGCGGGCCACTTCGGGCGTCAAGGACCCGGCCCGCTCGTCCGGCATCGTGAACGGCGCGGGCGCGGGCGACGCCAAGAACTTCGGCCCGGCGACCTTCCGCACCCCGGACGACCCGAAGGGCGTCAAGGACGGCAGCCCCGAGGCGAGCCTGTGGCTGACGTACCTGTCCGGCAACCACACCGGCGCGGACGTCCCGATCTTCGCGTACGGCCCGGGCGCCGACCGCTTCGCGGCCAGCCAGCTCAACACGGACCTGTACGGGAAGATGTACGGCTCGCTGTTCGGCCGCTCGCCCCGCGGCTGACCCCGCCCGTCGATGAGGGGCCGGGGGCAGGCCGCCCCCGGCCCCGTTCACCGCAGTACGCGCAGGAGCAGGAGTACCCACCCATGAGACGCATCGCCCCGGCCGTCCTGGCTGCCCTCGCGCTCGCCCTGGCCACGGCCTGCGGCGGCGGATCCGGCGGGAGCGGGGCCGAGGACGCCCCGGACCCCGTCCCCTCGGTGAGCTTCGCGGCGCCCGAGCAGGCCGCCGCCCCCGCCGCGTACCGGAAGCTGGCGAAGGGTGAAGTGCGCCTGGAACAGGGACCGTTCACGGACCGCGTGAAGATCACCGGCAGCGCCCTGGCCGCCGGATCCGCCGTGACCGGCCACCTCGCCGTCACCTCGGACGTCAGCGAACTGATCGCCCTGGAGCTGAGCGCCGCCTACTACGACGCGGACGGCAAGCTGCTCGGCACCGGCTCGTTCCAGTACGCGGAGGCGGGCCACGACGACCATGCAGGCGCCCCCGCCCCGGCCGCCGAAGGCGCCGGCATCGACTTCGAGGTGCGGCCCAAGGCGTCGCTGACCGGCACGCCGACCAGCGCGGTGCTCTCCGTCCCCGTGCTGGTCAACGAGTAAACGAGTAGGGAAACGAGCGGCGGGCAAGGGAAGCGGGCAACGAGCCGGGAGACGGCCGGAGTTCAGATCCGGGCGGCCATCGCGTCGAGCTCGTCGTCCATGTCCGGGCCCGCCTTCCAGCTGCCCACGCCGATCTCCGCGGTGATGCCCGGGCCGAAGCCCGCGATCACGCCGCGGGCGCCGTCTTCCATGCCGCCCTCGTCGAAGAGGCGGGCCAGGGCGTCGAAGACCACCGAGCTCGCGATGTTGCCGCGTTCGGTGAGGGTGGTGCGGCTGAAGCGGAACATCTCGGGACCCAGTTCCAGGAAGTGGCACAGGTCGTCCAGGATGCGGGGGCCGCCCGCGTGGATGATGTAGAAGTCGAGCGCGCCGACCTCCCAACTGTGCTGTGCCACAAGGGACTTGAGGGCAGGGGCGAGCATCTCCATGGTGCCCGGGACCCGCTTGTCGAGCTGGAAGTGGAAGCCCGTCTCGCGCACCGCGTACGAGATCCAGTTCTCGGTGTCCGGCACCAGGTGCGAGCCGTTGCGCTCGATCCGCATGCCGGTGCCGCCCTCGCCGCGCACCACCGCGGACGAGAGGGCGTCTCCGAAGAGGCCGTTGGAGAGCAGCGAGCCGACGCCGATGTCGGTGGGCTGGTAGAGCAGCGAGCAGAACTCGCACGACACGATCAGCACGTTGGAGCCCGGGTAGGCCGTGATGAAGTCGTGCGCGCGGTTGATCGCGGCGCCGCCCGCCGCGCAGCCCAGCTGGGCGATGGGCAGCTGCCGGGTGTCGTTGCGGAAGCCCATCGTGTTGATCAGCCAGGCGGTCAGCGAAGGCATCATGAAGCCCGTGCACGACACGTAGACGATCAGGTCGATGTCGGCGGGCTCGACCCCGGCGTGGGCGAGCGCCTCGCGCACCACCGCGGGCGCCCGTCTCTTGGCCTCGGCCTCGTACACCTGGTTGCGGAACTCGAACCCGGGGTGGGTCAGGGTGTCTTCGAGGGGCTGGACGAGGTGGCGGGTCTTGACGCCGGTGTTCTCGATGAGACGCAGGACGAGGTCGCGCTGCGGGTGCCCGGCGTGGGTCTCGCGGGCGAGCGCCAGGGTCTGCTCCTGGGTGATGACGTGGTCGGGCACGGCGACCGCCGGTCGGCACAGGGTTGCCATCTAACTTCCCTTCGTTGACGGGTGGTTGGTCACCAGGCGACCGGCAGGCGGAGAGCCTGCCGCCGGATGGAGTGGGTGTGCCACGGCACGCCGGCGGCGGCGCCCACCGCCCGGATTCCGGGGACGCGGGTGACCAGCCGGGCCTCGCCCTCGCCCTACGCCATCCGGACCCGCACGAACCGGCTCCTCGGCCGGCGTCCGCTGGAGCCGCGAGCCGCGTGCGAGCGCATCGGCGTAGCCGAAGGGGCAGCTCCACACGGGCTCTGTGGTCTCCACGAGGCGTACTCCGGTGTGTCAGGGACAGGCTGGGGCGGACTAGCCCTGTATCCCCGAATGCCGTCATGAACATGTCCGGCTTCGCCCGAATTAACCGATTAGAGGGAAAGTGCTGTCGCTCAAGGTGACAAATGCGTCCCGATCAGGATCCGGGGCCGCCGGGTGCCCACTCGGACGGTGCCGGTACCGGCCAGGGGAGGTGCCGGTTACGACAGCGGCGTGCGGCAGAAACGGCTGACCACGTGCAGGTCGGCCTCGATGGCCGCGGCCGTGGCGCGCAGCTCGGGCAGCACCTCGGCGAGGCACTCCGGCACGGTGCGCCGCGTGGTGTGCATGGCCACGTTCACGGCCGCCACCGCCCGCCCCCCGGCGTCCCGCACGGGCACGGCGATCGAGCGCAGCCCCTCCTCCAACTCCTCGTCGACCAGCGCGTACCCCTGGTCCGCCACCCGTTCCAGGACCGAGGCCAGCGCGGCCGGGGAGGTGACCGTGTGCGGAGTGAGCGCCGCCGGCTCCGCACGGCCGAGCCGGGCCGTGCGCTCCCCGGCGTCCAGATCGGCGAGCAGTACCCGGCCCATCGAGGCCGCGTACGCGGGGAAGCGGGTGCCCAGGGTGATGTTGACGCTCATGATCCGGGTGGTGGAGACCCGGGCCGTGTACTGGATGGCGTCGCCGTCGAGCACCGCGAGCGACGCCGAGTCGTGCACGGTGCGCACCAGGGCGGCCAGGTGCGGCGCTGCGATGTCGGACAGCGTCGTACGGGACAGGGGCGGGCAGCCGAGCGCCAGGACGCGCGGGGTGAGGCGGAAGGCGCGGCCCTCGGTGGCGACCAGGCCCAGGTGATCCAGGGTGATCAGGGCGCGCCGGGCGGTGGCGCGGGCGAGGCCGGTGGCCTCGGCGACCGCGCTGAGCGTGAGCTCGGCCCGGTCGGCGCCGAACGCGGTCAGCACGGTCAGGCCGCGGGCCAGCGATTCGACGAACTCCGAGCCGAGCTCCTGCTTCGAGGCCGAGGTCCAGGCGGCGAGCGCGTGGGGCCGCGCCGGCGCGGTGTCGAGCGCGGGGGCGTGGTCGCGGGCCAGCTCGGCCTCCATCGCCGAGGCGGCGGCTCGCAGGCGGGGCAGCACGGCCTTTGGCAGCGATGCCGCGCTGTGGCGGCTGGTGTGGCTGACCACGCTGACGGCGCAGACCGGGGTGCCCGCCGGGTCGCGGAGCGGCGCGGCCACGGCGATGAGGCCCGGCTCGATGAGCTGGTCGTCGCTCGCCCAGCTCGCGGTGCGGGCCGCTTCGGCGCGCTCCTCGAAATCGTCGGCCGCGGTTCCGGCTTCGGCTCCGGCTTCGGCGGGCGGGGCGGCGGGGAAGGCGAGGCCCGCCGGGTCGGCCGCGCGTCGGTGGTGCCAGGCCTGCCACTGCTCGGGCCTCCAGTGCGCGGCGAACAGGAGGCCCGGCGCGGTGCGTTCGGCCGGGAGGAGGTCGCCGATGCGGAAGGTGAGGGACATCGCTCGGCGCCGGGTGCTCTGGTGGACGAAGCGGATGCCGTCGCCGTCGGGTACGGCCAGGGACACCGACTCATCCAGTTCCTCGGCCAGTTGGACCGCGTACGGGCCGAGCAGGGCGGGCAGCCGGAGGGCGCCGAGGTAGGCGTTGGCGAGCTCCATCAGGCGCGGGGCGAGCGTCGCGGTGGGCCCGTCGAGGCGCAGGTATCCCATGCGGGCGAGCGTCGCGGCGACCCGGTCGACGGTGGAGCGGGCGAGCCCGGTCACCCGTACCAGCTCGCCGAGGCTGAGCCGTCCATCGGCGTCACTGAGCGCGCGCAGCACGGCGACCCCGCGCATCAGCGGGCCGACGGCTTCGGCCGGGGCGGTGCTCATGTGGCCTCCGAGGGTGGGGAGTTGGGGCACGGGGATTGAGTCATGGGAGTCGAGACGCGGGGATCGAGGCACGGGGTGTTGACGCGTGCGCCGGCTGAACGCACACTCGGGGCGAGCGCGATTCTGAACTCTAGTTCATCTGGCGAACACATAACGAGAGCTCCACGGGCAGTTGCCGAGCGAGAACGGGCGTGGGCGTTTCCATGGACAGAATGGACAAGGTCGTACGGGTCCCCGCCGACGCGGTGGCCGACATCCCCGACGCGGCCTCCCTCGCGGTCGGCGGCTTCGGCCTCAGCGGGGTGCCGAACGTGCTGATAGCCGCCCTGTACGCGCAGGGCGCCACCGAGTTGAGCGTGGTCTCCAACAACTGCGGGGTGGACGGCGGCGGCCTCGGCGTGCTGCTCGCGGCCGGCCGCATCGCCCGGGTGACCGGCTCCTACATCGGCACCAACAAGGAGTTCGCCCGCCAGTACCTGGGCGGTGAGCTGGAGGTGGAGCTGGTCCCGCAGGGCACCCTCGCCGAGCGCCTGCGGGCGGGCGGCTGCGGCATCCCCGCGTTCTACACCCCGGCGGGCGTCGGCACCCAGGTCGCCGAGGGCGGGCTGCCGCTGCGGTACGGCGCCGGGGGCGAGGTGGCCGTGGCCTCACTGCCCAAGGAGGTGCGCGAGTTCGGCGGGCGCGAGCACGTCCTGGAACACGGCATCACCACGGACTTCGCCCTCGTACGGGCCTGGAAGGGCGACCGGCACGGAAACCTGGTCTTCCGCCGCGCGGCCCGCAATTTCAACCCGCTCGCGGCGATGGCCGGCCGGGTCACGGTGGCCGAGGTCGAACACCTCGTGGAGGCGGGCGAGCTGGACCCGGACGCGGTGCACGTGCCGGGGGTGTTCGTGCAGAGGGTCCTGCCCTTGACGCCAACTCAGGCTGTGGGCAAGGGAATTGAGAAACGCACGGTACGGGTGGAGGAGCGCCGGTGAGCGGGTGGACGCGGGAGGAGATGGCGGCGCGGGCGGCCGCCGAGCTCGGGGACGGCAGCTGTGTGAATCTCGGCATCGGGCTGCCGACCCTGGTCCCGGGCCAGCTACCCCCGGGTGTCGCGGTGGTGGTCCACTCGGAGAACGGCATTCTCGGCGTCGGACCGTATCCCCTGGAGGCGGACGTGGACCCGGACCTCGTCAACGCGGGCAAGGAGACGGTGACCGTGCTGCCGGGCGCCGCGTTCTTCGACTCCGCGCTGTCGTTCGGGATGATCCGCGGCGGCCACGTCGACACCGCGATCCTCGGCGCGATGCAGGTGTCGGCGGGCGGCGACCTCGCCAACTGGGCCGTGCCGGGGCGGCTGGTGAAGGGGATGGGCGGCGCGATGGACCTCGTGCACGGGGTGCGCCGGGTGCTCGTGCTGACCGAGCACACCGCGAAGGACGGCACTCCGAAACTCGTGGAGCGCTGCACCCTGCCGCTCACCGGCCGGGCCTGTGTGCACCGGGTCATCACCGATCTGGCCGTGCTCGATGTGCACCCCGACGACGGTTTCGTGCTGGTCGAGACGGCGCCGGGGATCGAGGTGGAGGAGGTGCGCGCGAGAACGGGGGCGTGGGTTCACATCCGTACCGCAGGCGGCGACACCGCGGGAAGTGATACCGCAGGCGGCGATACGGCAGGCAACGATTCGGGCTCGGGAGAGGTGGCAGGGCGATGACGCTCACTCAAGGGCAGGTCGGCATGGTCGAGGAGGTGCCCGCACGAGGTGTGGTGGGCCCGTACCGCAGTGGCGCGTTGCGCGAACCGTTGCGGGCGCCGGTCTCCGTGGGCGGGGACCCGGAGGCGGTGGAGCTGTACGGCCCGGTGTTCGGCGCCACCGAGGTCACGCCGCTCGACGCGGACCTGACCCGCCAGCACGTGGGAGACCCGCACGGAGAGCGGATCACGGTGTCGGGGAGGGTGGTCGACCGCTCGGGCCATCCCGTCCGGGGCCAGCTCGTGGAGATCTGGCAGGCGAACGCGTCCGGTCGCTACGCCCACCGACGCGACCAGCACGCTGCCCCGCTCGACCCGCACTTCACCGGGGCGGGCCGGTGTCTCACGGATGCCGAGGGGAGGTACGCGTTCACGACGATCAAGCCGGGGGCGTACCCCTGGGGCAACGACGAGAACGCGTGGCGTCCGGCACACATCCACTTCTCGCTCTTCGGCCGGGCGTTCACCCAGCGCCTGGTCACCCAGATGTACTTCCCGGGCGACCCGCTCCTGGCGTACGACCCGATCCTGCACACGGTCACCGACCAGGCGGCGCGGAACCGGCTCGTGGCGGCGTACGACCCCGAGCTGTCCATCCGTAACTGGGCGTTGGGCTACCGCTGGGACATCGTGCTCGACGGCCCGGCCGCGACGCTCCCCGACCCGGAGGTGACCGCGTGATGCCGGAGCCGATCGGACTTGACCCGACCCCCTCGCAGACGGTCGGCCCCTTTCACGGCTACGCCCTCCCCTTCCCCGGCGGCGGGGAGATCGCGCCGACCGGGCATCCGGCCTCGATCACTGTCCACGGGTACGTGTACGACGGGCACGGGGAGCCGGTGCCGGACGCGCTCCTGGAATTCTGGCAGGCCGCGCCCGACGGGTCCCGCACGGACGGGGCCGGCTCGTGGCGCCGGGATCCGGCGAGCGGGGCCTTCCTCGGCCGGGACGGCATCGGCTTCACGGGCTTCGGCAGGGTGGCGACGGGCGCGGACGGCCACTGGTCGGTACGCACCCTGCCCCCGCCGCCGGCCGCGCCCTACCTCGCGGTGTGCCTGTTCGCACGGGGCCTGTCGCGCCACCTCTTCACCCGGGCGTACGTCGAAGGGCTGGTCGGGGAAGGGGAGTTGAAGGGGCTTGCGGGGGAGCGGGGGGAGACGATGCTGGCCCGGCGGGAGGGCGAGCGAGCCGGGCTCTTCCGCTTCGACATCCACTTGCAGGGGGAGAGGGAGACGGTTTTCCTTGACTTCCAGTGATGTGCCTTCGAGTGACGCGCCTTTCAGCGGCATGACTTCCCGTGACATGGCTTCCAGTGACGCGCCCTTGAGTGACGTGCCTTCGCGTGACGCGTCTTCGTACGGTGGCGGCGGGGATGTCGGCCTGCTGACCCCGGTGAGTGCGGGGAGCCCGGCCGAGGGGGCGACCGGTGACGCGGCGGTGCTGCGGGCGATGCTCGACGCGGAGGCGGCGCTGACCAGGGCGCAGGCGGAGATCGGGGCGGTGCCGGGGCGGGCGGCGGAGGCCGTCACGAAGGCGGCGGGCTCCGTCGGGTTCGACGCGCGGGGGCTGGCCCTGCGGGCCGGGGCGGGCGGCAATCCGGTGATCCCCCTCGTGGCGGACCTGAGGGCGGCGGTGGCGGAACTCTCGCCGGGGGGTGAGGAGTTCGTCCACCGGGGTGCCACCAGCCAGGACATCCTGGACACCGCGCTGATGCTGGTCGCCGCCCGCACCCTCGACCTGATCGGGGTCGACCTGGCGGCGACGGCCGCGACCCTGGCCACCCTCGCCGACCGGCACCGGGCGACCGTGATGGCGGCCCGCACCCTGACCCAGCATGCGGTCCCGACGACGTTCGGCCTGAAGGCGGCGGGCTGGCGCTCCCTGGTCCTCGACGCACACGACCGTGTCGTACGGGTCCGGTCCACCCTCCCCGTACAACTGGGCGGCGCGGCGGGAACGCTGGAGGCGTTCGAGGCGTACGGGATGGAGGGGGAGGCGCTGGTGGACGCCTTCGCCGCCGAACTGGGCTTGCGTGCACCGGAGTTGCCGTGGCACGTGCTGCGTACGCCGGTGGCGGATCTGGCCGGGTCGCTGGCGTTCTGCGCCGGGGCGCTGGGGAAGGTGGCGGCGGACGTACTGGTGCTGTCCCGCACGGAGGTGGGGGAGGCGGCCGAGGGCACGGGCGGGGTCTCCTCCGCGATGCCGCACAAGAGCAACCCGGTGCGGTCCGTGCTGCTGGCCTCGGCGGCCCGGCAAGTACCGGCGCTGGTGTCGACCCTGTACGCCTCGATGGCCTCGGAGGACGAACGCCCCCCGGGTGCGTGGCACGCGGAGTGGTCCCCACTGCGGGAGGCCTTGCGACTGTGCGGGGGTGCGGCGCGAGGGGCGGCGGTGCTGTGCGGGGAGCTGTCGGTGTTCCCCGCACGGATGCGGAGCAACTTGGCGCGGGGGGAGCTGGGCGAGGCTGCGGGG
>NZ_LGDD01000329.1 GCF_001279695.1 Streptomyces sp. WM6378 | reverse complement strand
CCAGTCCCGGCAGCCTCCCACCATGTTGGACCCCCCCCCGACCCCCCCCCGCCCCCCCATTCCGGCGACCCCCCCCGCCGCTCCTTCCGTGGCGCCCGCACCGCGCCAAGTCCCGGCTCTGTGGCTGGCGTTGATGGCCACCCCGGCCGCCGCGAGCGCCAACGGCCCCGTCCTGATCCTCCCCGGCATGGCCCGCTCGCTGGGCGTCTCGCCGGCCGGCGCGACCTGGCTCGTGACCGTCTTCGCCTGGGCCATGGCGGTGGGCACCCCGCTGATGGCGGGCCTGCTGCGGCGCCGCGGCCTCGGCGCCATGCTCAAGGTGAGCGCCGCCCTGATCGCGGCCGGCACCGCCGTCCTCGCGGCAGCGCCCTGGCTGCCCCTGGCCATGGCCGGCCGGGCCGCCCAGGCCGCGGGCGCCGCGGGCCTCATCGCCGCGGCCATGAGCCTGGCGGGCTCGGTCCGGCGGATGGGCGTGATCGCGGCGGGCTTCGGCGCGCTGGGCGCGGTCGGCCCGCTGCTCGGGTCCGTGATCGCGGACGCCGCCTCCTGGCGCCTTTCGCTGGCCGTCGGCGCCGTCGCCCTCCTCGCCCTGCCCGCGGTCGTGCGCCGCGCCGACCTGTCCGCGCCGCCGCGGAGCACCCCCTTCGACGGCCGGGGCGCCGCCCTCCTCGTCCTGGCGGTGACGGCCCTCGTGCTCGTGCCGCGCTACCCGCTTCCGGCGGTGGCCGCCTCGCTGGCGACGGCCGCGCTGCTCGCCCTGCACATCCGGTCCCACCCCACCGGTTTCGTGCCGGTCGCCCTGCTGCGCACGCGCGCCTTCGTCCTCTCCGCCGTGCTCGCGTGCACGCTCGCGACCTCGTACTTCGCGCTGCTCTTCACCGTTCCGCAGCTGCTGCGCGACCGCACCGACTGGTCGGCCGCCACCATCGGGACCGGCCAGTTGGTCGCCCTGCTCGCCGGGTCCGCGCTCTCCATGGCGCTCGCCGCGGCCTCGGCCCGCATGAGCCGTCGGCGCGTCCTGACCATCCTGCTCGCCGTCGGCGCGCTCGCCCCGCTCACCGCCGCGCTGACCCCCTGGGCGCCGCTGCTCCTGCTGGTCGCGACGCTGGCGCTGCTCGCCACCAGCACCGGCCAGGCGACCCTCTCGGTGTACGCGACCACGGCCGCGCCGACCGCCCAGCGCTCCACCGCGATCGGCCTGTTCAACCTCTGCTACCAGCTCGGCGGCGCCTTCGGCCCGGCGATCGCGGCGGCCGTCGCCCTGGGCGGCTGAAGCGTTCCGGGCCTGGTCACAGGGCCTGTACCGAGTGATCGCTCAGAGCGAACACCGCTTGGGGAACATTCCTCGACTCAGCTGCATTGAGTCGGCATAGCTCAACTTGACTGCCGAAGGGGAGATCATGGCTACCGAGTCCACGGCGTACACACCGACCGACCTGCCCGTGCTGCCGCTCGACGACGAGGTCGTGCTGCCCGGCATGGTGGTTCCGCTGGACCTGTCCGATGCCGAGGTGCGGGCCGCCGTCGAGGCCGCGCAGGCCGCCGCGCGGCCCGAGCAGGGGAAGCCGCAGGTGCTGCTCGTGCCGCGGATCGACGGAACGTACGCCGGGACCGGTGTGCTCGGGACCGTCGAGCAGGTCGGCCGGCTCTCCGACGGCGACCCCGGTGCCCTCATCCGGGGCCGCCACCGCGTGCGGATCGGATCCGGCACCACCGGGCCCGGGGCCGCGCTGTGGGTGGAAGGTACACGGATCGAGGAGACGCTGCCCGAACCGCTGCCGGGCCAGGTGACCGAGCTGGTCAAGGAGTACAAGGCGCTCGCCACCGACTGGCTGAAGAAGCGCGGGGCCTGGCAGGTCGTCGACCGGGTCCAGCAGATCGAGGGCGTCTCGACGCTCGCCGACAACTCCGGCTACTCGCCGTTCCTCACCACCGCCCAGAAGGTCGAGCTCCTGGAGACGAGCGACCCGGTCGCCCGCCTCAAGCTCGCCACCGAGCAGCTCCGCGAGCACCTCGCCGAACAGGACGTCGCCGAGTCCATCGCCAAGGACGTACAGGAAGGCGTGGACAAGCAGCAGCGCGAGTTCCTGCTGCGTCGCCAGCTCGATGCCGTGCGCAAGGAGCTGCGCGAGCTCAACGGTGAGAGCGGCGAGGAGGACGAGAGCGACGACTACCGTGCCCGCGTCGAGGCCGCCGACCTGCCCGAGAAGGTCCGCGAGGCCGCCCTGAAGGAGGTCGACAAGCTGGAGCGTTCCAGCGACCAGTCGCCCGAGGGCTCCTGGATCCGCACCTGGCTCGACACCGTCCTCGAACTGCCCTGGAACGAGACCACCGAGGACGTCTACGACATCCGTGGCGCCCGCGCGATCCTCGACGCCGAGCACGCCGGCCTGAAGGACGTGAAGGAGCGCATCACCGAATACCTGGCCGTGCGCAAGCGGCGCGCCGACCGGGGCCTGGGAGTGGTCGGCGGGCGGCGCGGGGGCGCGGTTCTGGCGCTCGTCGGCCCGCCCGGCGTCGGCAAGACCTCGCTCGGCGAGTCCGTGGCCCACGCCATGGGGCGCAAGTTCGTACGCGTCGCACTCGGCGGCGTACGCGACGAGGCCGAGATCCGCGGCCACCGGCGCACCTACGTCGGCGCCCTGCCCGGCCGGATCGTACGGGCCATCAAGGAGGCCGGGTCCATGAACCCGGTCGTGCTGCTCGACGAGATCGACAAGGTGGGCTCCGACTTCCGGGGCGACCCGGCCGCCGCCCTGCTCGAAGTCCTCGACCCGGCGCAGAACCACACCTTCCGCGACCACTACCTGGAGGTCGAGCTCGACCTGAGCGACGTGGTGTTCCTCGCCACCGCCAACGTCCTCGAAGCCATCCCCGAGGCGCTGCTCGACCGCATGGAGCTGGTCCGCCTCGACGGCTACACCGAGGACGAGAAGGTCGTCATCGCCCGGGACCACCTGCTGCCGCGCCAGCTGGAGCGGGCCGGTCTGGAGCCCGGCGAGGTCGTCCTCGAAGACGCCTCGCTGCGCAAGCTCGCGGGGGAGTACACCCGGGAGGCGGGCGTACGGAACCTGGAGCGCTCGATCGCCCGGCTGCTCCGCAAGGTGGCCGCCCAGCACGAACTGGACCAGCAGGAGCTCCCGTTCACCATCACCCCGGACGGGCTGCGGAGCCTGATCGGGCGTCCGCACCACGTGCCCGAGTCCGCCCAGGACCCGGCCGAGCGGCGCACCGCGGTGCCGGGCGTGGCCACCGGCCTCGCCGTCACCGGGGCCGGCGGCGACGTCCTGTTCGTCGAGGCCTCCCTCGCCGACCCGGAGACGGGCGCGGCGGGCCTGACCCTCACCGGTCAGCTCGGCGACGTGATGAAGGAGTCCGCGCAGATCGCGCTGAGCTTCCTGCGCTCGCACGGGGCCGAACTGGAGCTTCCCGTGGGGGACTTGAAGGACCGGGGCGTGCACGTCCACTTCCCGGCGGGCGCGGTCCCCAAGGACGGCCCGAGCGCCGGCATCACGCTGGTCACCGCGCTGTCCTCACTGCTCTCGGGGCGGCAGGTCCGCACCGACGTGGCGATGACCGGTGAGGTGTCGCTGACCGGGCGTGTGCTGCCGATCGGAGGCCTCAAGCAGAAGCTGCTCGCCGCGCACCGGGCCGGGATCACGACCGTGGTGATCCCCAAGCGGAACGAGGCGGACCTGGACGACGTCCCGGCGGAGGTTCTGGAGAAGCTGGAGGTCCACCCCGTGACGGACGTCCGCCAGGTCCTGGAGATCGCGCTCTCCCCGGCGGAGGTCGCGGTAGCCGCTGCTGCCTGAGTGCCGGCTACGCCGTGGTGGCCCGCTCGTACACCGAGCGGGCCTTCGCGTCGAACAGGGCCGCCGTCGACTGGTCGTCCGTGTCGCCGCCGCTCAACACGCCGATGATCCGGCCCGGTTGGTCCGGGCCCCGGTAGCCGGTCAGCCAGGGGCTGCCGCTCGTGCCGACCCAGAAGCCGCCGCACTCCATGCGCATCATCGCGGGCTCGTCGGGGTCCCGGTGGACGTCGGTGGTGCACATGACCGGCCGGTTGTCGGGGTTGTGGTTCTCCTCCGGGTAACCGACGACGGTGACCCGCTGGTCGGGGCCCGCGCCCCACTCGGGCGTCGAGGCGCCGACCACGCTCTGTACGCTGCGGCCCCGTGCGTCCGGCGCGACCGTGAGGAAGGCGTAGTCCACCGCGTCGCTCTGCTCCGAGGTCCACTCGTCGTCGACCTGGACGGCCCGCACCTTCCACTTCCCGTACGGGTACGTCCCCTTCGCCGCCCCCGAGAAGCCCGGCGCGAACTCCAGGGAGTCGAGCGGCTCGCCGGCCGTGCAGTGCGCGGCGGTGGCGATGACGTTGCCGCGCGGGCTGTCCACCACGCTGGCCGTGCAGGAGTGGCCGTCGCCGTTGACCAGCACGCCGACCGACGCCACCTTCGCGGCCGGGACGGCGCTGGTCTGGGTGCCGGGCTGCGCGGCCTGCGGGGCGGCGCTCGGGGAACTCTCCGGCTGCGGCTCCGAGGCCGCGGGCCTGTCGCACCCCGCACCGCCGACGGCGACGACCGCGGCCAGGGCCACCGCCCGGAACACCACTCCCAACCTGCGCATGCCCCCCATCCTTACGCATGCCGCGCGCGAGATGGGGTCAGATGTGCGAGTCGTGCTCCGTACGGTCACGAGGAAGGGCCCCCGGCTACGCAGCGCCGGGGGCCCCGCTCGTGCGACGCGGACCGGATCAGCCGGTGGCGAGCGCCCGCAGCCGGTCGTACGCCCCGTTGAACCTGGAGTGGTCGCCGACCGTCGGGCCGGACGAGGTGTACTGCCACATCGTGTAGTAGCCCCAGCCGGCCGGCAGGGTGCCGGGGTCGGTGTTGTAGCGCGCGATCCAGAGCGGGTTGGTGGAGCCGAAGGCGGCGGAGTTGCCGGTGCACTCGCTCCACCAGCTGGCCGCGGTGTAGATCACCGCGTCGCGCCCGGTGCGGGCCTTGTACCGGTTGACGAAGTCGTGGATCCAGCCGACCATCTCGGCATCCGACTTGCCGTAACAGGCGTCGCCGTACGGGTTCCACTCGATGTCGAGCGCGCCCGGCAGCGTCCGCCCGTCGCGGGACCAGCCGCCGCCGTGGTCCACGAAGTAGTCCGCCTGCGCGGCGCCGCCCGTCGTGTCGGGGGTGGCGAAGTGGTAGGAGCCGCGGATCATGCCGACGTTGTACGAGCCGTTGTACTGCTGGGCGAAGTCGGGGTTGGTGTAGTACGTGCCCTCGGTGGCCTTGACGTAGGCCCACTTCACGCCGCTGTTCCACAGGGTGGGCCAGGCGACGCTGCCGTTGTGGCTGCTGGTGTCGACGCCCTCCGTCTGCACGGCCTGCACCGCGGGCACGTCGCGGGTGTCGCCGGGCAGACCGCCCACCCCGTCGTGCTTGGCGACGCCCATGCCCAGGGTCGCGGAGCCGCGTGCCGGGGTGTCGGCGGCGTCCGACGTTCCGGTGGAGCCGAGGACGAGGGCGAGTGAGGAGAGGAGGATCCCGGCCGCGGCAATGGGTCCGCGGCGGGCCGTTCCGGATCTGTGCACGGGCATTGCGTGCCTCCGAAAGGCTCGGTGGGGCTTGGGACTTGACGGCCTGGGTCGACATGCCGACGTATCGCTGTGGACATGTCAGAGACGACGCTACGCACGTAGACCGCTGGCGCGAAAGAGGCTTCAGGTTATGCCGTTGGTTCAGACCTATGGTGGTGGCGACACGCTGCGGGAACGGCGTGGCCTGGAAGAAACTTTCATCCCGCGTTGGCTCCGGCGTCATGGCCGCTCCCGGCCGGGGCGGGCACCTCGGCGTGCCGGCCGCACAGCATGCTGGGAAATACTGTGCCGTCACGACACACCTACGGCATGGGAGCCGATGTGCACGGTCCGGACCAGGAGTTCCTCGCGCTCGAACGCGAGCTGGCCGTCTTCCTGCGGCGGGCCAGGGCCTCGTCCGGCGAGATGGCCCGCGAGGTCCACCCCGATCTCGAACCGGCGGCGTACGGACTGCTGGTGCGCCTGGACGAGGCAGGCCCGCAGCGGGCCACCGAACTCGCCGGCTTCTTCGGCGTGGGCAAGGCGACGATGAGCCGCCAGCTGCACGCCCTGGAGGACCTGGGCCTGGTGGCCCGAGAGCCCGACCCGGCGGACGGCCGCGCCTCCCTGGTCCGCATCACGGGAGAGGGCACGGCGCGGTTCGGCCGGGTGCGCGACGCCCGCCGCGAACGCTACGTGCGCAAGCTGGCGGACTGGGACCGGGCGGAGATCTCGGAACTGGCCAGGCTGCTGCACCAGCTGAACGCGGCGGCGGAGGGGTAGCCGCCCCTCCCGCGGGCGCGGCGGAACTAAAGCTCCACCGCCACGACCGTCGCATCGTCATGCGGCTTGCTCCCCCGCAGGAACACCCGCTCCACGTCCCCCGCCTCCAACTCCCGGACCCGCTCGACCAGCCCCTCCGGCCCCGCCTTCCGGACCAGCGAGACGCAGTCCGCCCACGAGCCCTCGCCGAACTTCTCGACCCACCGGGTCGCCCCGTCCGTCAGGGCGAGGACGGAGCGCAGCGGGCCGAGCGGCTCGCGGCCGGCCACGGCGCGGGCGGCGACCGTCGGGTCCGCCGCCGCGGTGAAGAAGCCGCCCTCCTTGTTGCGGACCAGGGAGTCGGCCACCGCGTCGCTGACCAGGCAGGCGCGCGGCACCCGGTCGAGCCGGTCGTCCAGGACCGCCCGCACCGTGCCGTCGGACGATTCGAGGAGCAGCGCCGAGTCCGACAGGACGAGGTACTCCAGCTCCGTCGCGTCCCAGCGCGCGAGCACCACCGTCGCCTGAGGCGTACGCGGGTGAGAAAGGTCACACGTGTCGCGGTGGGCATCGGCGGTGCGCCGAATGGATTCGGCCAGGATCTCGGCCAGCGTCATATCCCGGCGTGAAGCCGACAGTTCGGTCAGCGCGCCGCCGAGCCGCGCGGTGAACCAGGGCACGTCGTGCACGCAGTCGCCGTTGCCGGGCAGCGGCGTCACGCCGTCGAGGACGACGAGCAGGCCGCCCAGGCCCGAGGCGGGCATGGCGGTCGCGGCCCAGTCCTCGTTGGGGCGGGCGGGGTCTCCGGGAACGGTGGCCAGCTGGATGCGCATGCCCGCCAGTCTGCACGACGCCTTCACGGTGCCTTCATGCCCTGCGCGGGGGAGGCGGACGGCCCGTCAATTGGCCTGTACCAGGGGGAGAACCGCGTGATCTCGGGAGGAATCCGCCACTCCGTCGAGCTGTGGGCGGGCATCCTGCCAAAGCCCGCGCGGAAGTTCCAACCGGCGTCGGCCACGAGCGGGGCCGGGCATTCCGCGGGAGTTGATGGTCAACTCTGAAGTGATGTTCACTCGTTCAGGTGGCCGAGCAGTGACTACTCGTCATGACCAGTCGTCACCTTGGCTTCCTTGGTGGACTGACTGGCAACACGAGTGAAGATTGAGAGCACCGGTGCAGAACAAGCGGCCTCGGGGCAACGACGGCACACGCGCAGCACGCACCGTACGGGTGCGCAGCCGCCTGGTCGTCTCCGTCGCCGTTGTCTCCCTCATCGTGCTCGGAGCCGGTGCGCCCACCCTGTTCGCGGCCTCCGCGGACCTTAACGACTCCCAGCACCTGGTCACCCTCGCGCAGCTCGACCAGCAGACGATCAGCCTCGCCCACGCGCTCGGCGACGAGCGGGACGGCGTCACGCAGTACGTCGCGGCCGGCCGGCCCAGCGGCAAGGACGCGGCGCTCAAGGAGCCCGCCGCCCGCGTCGACCGCCAGATCGACGAGCTGCGCGCCACCGCCCCCGCAAGCCTCGCGCGCGACCTCGCCACCGTGCCCGCCCTGCGCCGCACCGCGCTCACCGGCAAGGGCACGGCCCCGGAGGCGCAGAAGGCGTACTCCGACGTGATCGCCACGCTGCTCGCCGTCGCCGACGAGCTCGCCGACCGCACGCCGCCGCGCGCCGCCGAGGCAGTCCGGGCGCCGGGTGCGCTCGGGCGGGCCGTCGAGCAGGCCTCGGCCACCCGGGGGCTGCTGCTCGGCGCGCTCTCGGTGCCGTCCGGGCAGACCTCCAAGGTGCTCGACCCGGTCACCGGCAGGTACGTACAGAAGGAGAAGGACGACAGCGATGCGGGCCGGGCGCGGGACGCGCTCAGCGCCGCCGCCCAGCAGGCGCACGTGCGCGAGCAGGCCGCGCTCGCCGACTTCGACCAGGCCGCCGGGGCGGATGCCCGCGACAAGTTCGCCACCACCGTCACCGGGCCCGAGGTGGACACCGCCGACGGCTTCCTCGCCCGCCTCACCGACCAGCCCCAGCTCAGTGCGTCCGAGCGCAAGACCGACCCGAACGCGGTGAACGCCGCCCTGTCCGCCCGGATCGACCGGATGCGCGGCGCCGAGGCCGCGCTCGCCACCTCGCAGGTCAAGCGGTTCGAGCAGCTGCGGGACGACGACGTCACCGCGCTTGAGATCCGCATCGGCCTGATCGGCGCGCTGCTGCTGCTCGCCATCGGCGTCTCCTCCGCCACCGCCCGTAGCCTGACCCGCCCGCTGGCGGTGCTGCGCCGCGGCTCCGCCCGGCTCGCGGAGGCGCCCGGGACCGAGGAGCCGGTGCGCTTCACCGGTCGCAACGACGAGTTCGCCCAGGTCGTACGGTCCCTCAACGAGCTGCACGGCAAGTTCGCCGAGCAGTCCACGCGGGCCGGCGGCCTTGACGAGGACCTCGCCAAGCAGCGCGGCCGGCTCGCCCGACTCGCTGCCGAGAAGGACGAACTGCGCACCCAAATGCGGGAGTTGACCGATCGCCTTGAGCGCGCCGAGGGCACCGTCCAGCACGCCTTCGTCAACCTCGGGCTGCGCAGCCTCGGTCTGATTGAGCGTCAGCTCGCCGTCATCGAGAGCCTGGAGGAGCGCGAGCAGGACCCGGACCAGCTCGCCGTCCTCTTCAAGCTCGACCACCTGGCCACCGTCATCCGGCGCCACGGCGAGAACCTCCTGGTCCTGGCCGGCACCGAGCACCACCACAACCACCCGGGCCCGGTCCCGCTCGTCGACGTCATGCGGGCCGCGGTCAGCGAGATCGAGCGGTACGAACGCGTCGTCATCCAGGCCCTGCCGCCGCACGCCCAGGTCGCCGGCTTCGCCGCCGACGACCTGAGCCACCTGGTCGCAGAGCTCCTGGAGAACGCCACCTCCTTCTCCCCGCCGGACGTCCAAGTGCAGCTCTCCGGCTGGCAGTTGGAGGGTGGCGAGATCATGCTCTCGGTCCAGGACGAGGGCATCGGCGTGCCCCCCGAGCGGCGCGCCGAGCTGAACCGCCGACTCGCCGACCCCGCGTCGTACGAACCCGGCGAGCCCGGCACCGAGGCGGGCGGCCTCGGCCTGCACGTCTCGGCGCTGCTGGCGCACCGGCACGGCGTGCGCATCGAGCTGCGCGAGCAGAAGCAGGGCGGCGTCGCGGCGGTCGTGGTGCTGCCCGAGGCGATCCTGCCGACCACCCCGCCGGCGGCCGCGCCGCACATGGTGCCGGTGCCGGGCGGAGCCCCGCGCTTCACGCTGCCGGGCGCGCTCGCCGAGGCCAACTCCAATGTGCTGCCGGAGCGCACGGAGCGCTCGGGGGAGGTGGCCAGGCCCGTCACGCCGGAGCCCGCCGAGCCCGCCGAGCCGGTCGAGCCCACGGAGCCGTCCGAAGTCCCGCTCGACGAGCCGACCTTCGAGATGCGGCTCCCCGGGCCCCGGCCCGCCGAGCCGGAGCCCGAACGCGAACCTGAGCCCGAACCCGAGCCCGCGCAGAAGGTCACCGACAAGGGCCTCCCCAAGCGCACGCCCAAGGTCGTGCAGGCCGGGCCCGCCAAGTCCCAGGAACGCAAGGGCGGCACCGACGCCGCCGAGGCGCTGCGGCGCAGGCTCGGCGGCTTCCAGCAGGGCGCCAAGGAAGGCCGCCGCGACGTGGCGGCGGAACTCGAAGAGACCGACCAGCAGGCAGACACGGACACGGGGGAGACAGTCGAGGAGGTACGCAGATGAGTGCGACCGGCACCGGGCCCGGCAGGCCCGGCAGCGGCGGGTCCGGAACCGGCGGCGCGTCCGGAACGGGCACCATCGGCACGAGCACCGAGGCCCGCAATCTGCAGTGGCTGCTCGGGAACCTGGTCGAGGAGGTGCCAGGGCTCATCTCCGTCGCGGTCGTCTCCTCGGACGGGCTGCTGCTGCTCTCCTCCGACCCGGAGCAGCGCCAGGTCACCGTCGCCCGGCAGGGCCCGCGCGGCTCCAGTGCCGACCTCGCCACCATCGTCTCCGGCATCGGCAGCCTCACCGTCGGCGCCGCCCGCCTCATGGACGGCGGCAACGTCAAGCAGACGATGGTCGCCATGGAGGAGGGCAGCGTCTTCGTCATGGCCATCAGCGACGGCTCGCTGCTCGGCGTGCACGCCACGCCGGACTGCGACATGAGCGTGGTGGCGTACCACATGGCGCTCTTCGTGGGCCGCGCCGGACACGTCCTGACCCCCGAAGTCCGCAGCGAGCTGCGCCAGTCGATGGAGGCCGCCCAGTGACCCCGCCAGCCCCGAAGCTGCCGATACGCGGCTCCGACCGGAAGCCCGCGCGGGTGCGCCCGTACTCGCTCACCGGTGGCCGCACCCGCTTCGGCCACGTCCTGCTCGTCGAGACGTTCGTCGCGGCGATCGAGGCGGCCCCGGAGCGCAAGGAGCTCGGCGGCAGCACGCACCGGGTCATGCCGGAGATGCTGGCCATCGTCGAGATCTGCCGCGCGATGCGTACGGTCGCCGAGATCTCCGCGCTCCTGAAGATGCCGCTCGGCGTGGTGCGCGTGCTGCTCAGCGACCTGGCCGACCAGGGAAGGATCCGTGTGTACGGGACCGGGCACGGCCCGGGTCAGCCGAACCGCGCGCTGCTCGAAAGGGTGCTGAGTGGACTCCGCCGCCTCTGAACTCCTCGTCCCCGACGAGGAGTTGCTCCCCTGGCAGCAGGACCGCAGCCGGGCCCCCATCGCGACCAAGGTCGTGATCGCGGGCGGCTTCGGTGTGGGCAAGACCACCTTCGTCTCGGCGGTCTCCGAGATCACTCCGCTCCAGACCGAGGCGGTGATGACGCAGGCCAGCGAGGCCACGGACGACCTGTCGGCGACCCCGGACAAGGTGACCACCACCGTCGCCATGGACTTCGGCCGCATCACCCTGGACGACGACCTCGTCCTGTACGTGTTCGGCACGCCCGGGCAGCAGCGGTTCTGGTTCATGTGGGACGACATCGTGCGCGGCGCGATCGGCGCGGTCGTGCTCGCCGACACCCGCCGCCTGTCGGACTGCTTCCCCGCGCTCGACTACTTCGAGAGCTGCGGGCTCCCGTACATCGTGGCCGTGAACCACTTCGAGGGCACCGAGTCCTTCGAGGCCGAGGACGTGCGCGAGGCGCTCACCGTGCCGCCGCACATCCCGGTCGTGATCATGGACGCGCGCAGCCGGATCTCGGTGATCGAGTCCCTGCTCGGCCTGGTCGGCCACGCGCTGGAAGCCTGCCCCGAATAGACCCCGCCCCCCACGGCTCGCTACGCACTCAACGGAGAACGGTCCCGCATGCGGAGAATACTGATAGTCGGAGCCGGACAGTCCGGTCTTCAGCTGGCCCTCGGACTGCAGGCGCAGGGGTACGAGGTCACCCTGATGTCGAACCGCACGGCGGACGAGATCCGGTCCGGCCGGGTCATGTCCACGCAGTGCATGTTCCACACCGCGCTCCAGCACGAGCGCGACCTCGCGCTGAACTTCTGGGAGTCCCAGGCCCCGCGCATCGAGGGCGTCGGCGTCTCGGTCGCGGCCCCCGATTCTTCGCGGGCCATCGACTGGGTCGGCAAGCTCGACGGCTACGCGCAGTCCGTGGACCAGCGGGTCAAGATGGCCGGCTGGATGGAGACGTTCGCGCAGCGCGGCGGCCAGCTGGTCATCCACGGCGCGGCCGTCTCCGACCTCGACTTCTTCGCGCGCACCTACGACCTGGTCCTGGTCTCGGCGGGCAAGGGCGAGCTCGTCTCGATGTTCGGCCGCGACGCGTCGCGCTCCCCGTACGCCGAGCCGCAGCGTGCGCTCGCCGTCTCGTACGTGCACGGGCTCGGCCCGCGCCCGGAGCACCCCGAGTTCGACGCGGTGCGCTGCAACCTGGTGCCGGGGGTGGGCGAGCTGTTCGTGATGCCGACCCTGACCACCTCGGGCCGCGCGGACATCCTGTTCTGGGAGGGCGTCCCCGGTGGCCCGCTGGACGTGTTCAACGGCGTGAAGGATCCGGCCGAGCACCTCGCGCTCACCCTGGAGCTGATGGAGAAGTTCCTGCCCTGGGAGTACGCGCGGGCCACCAAGGTCGAGCTGACCGACGCGGGCGCCACGCTGGCGGGCCGCTACGCGCCGACCGTCCGCAACCCGATCGGCCGGCTGCCCGGCGGCGGCCTGGTCCTGGGTGTCGCGGACGTCGTCGTGGCGAACGACCCGATCACCGGCCAGGGCTCCAACTCGGCGTCCAAGTGCGCGGCTTCCTACCTCGCCTCGATCGTCGAGCACGGCGAGGCGGAGTTCGACGAGGCGTGGATGACGGCCACCTTCGACCGGTACTGGGACACCGCCCAGCACGTGACGAAGTGGACCAACGCCATGCTCGGAGTGCCCCCGGAGCACGTCCTGAACCTGATCGGCGCGGCCGGTCAGCTCCAGCCCGCCGCCGACCGGTTCGCGAACGGCTTCGACGACCCGGCCGACTTCGAGAACTTCTTCTACGAGCCGGAGAAGACGGCCGCCTATCTCGCCCAAGTGGCAGGCATCCAGGGCTAGTTGGAGTCCGCCGAGTACCCGGTGTCCGCCCCCTCCGTCGCTCCTTCCGGGAGCTTCGGAGGGTGGTACCAGGGCAGCGGGGCCGCCGCCGGGTCCGGGCGGACCGCGCCGAGCAGCGGGTTCGCGGCGATGGGGGAGACCTTGACGAGGGCGCCGGGCCGGGGTGCCTGCACCACCAGGCCGTCGCCCAGGTACATCGCCACATGGGTGGCCTTGGGGAAGTAGACGACCAGGTCGCCGGGGCGCAGCTCGTTCAGCGGGACGTGGGGCAGCTCGGCCCACTGCTCCTGGCTGGTGCGGGGGATCGCGCGGCCGGCGTGCGCCCACGCCTGCGAGGTGAGCCCCGAGCAGTCGTAGGACTCGGGGCCCTCCGCGCCCCACACATACGGTTTGCCGATCTGGTCGACGGCGTACGCGAGCGCCCGGTCGCCCTCGGGCGAAGGTGCCCGCGTGCCGTTCAGCGCGCCCGAGGCGAGCAGGCTCTGCTGGGCCTTGTCCGTGCCCTGCCGCTCCAAGCGGGTGAGCTCGGCGAGCTGCGCGGGGGAGAGGCCGGCCAGCAGCTTCTCCACCTCCTTGAGGCGGAGCTCGACGTCGTCCTTGGCCTGCTGTTGCTGCTGGGCGAGGGCCTGCTGCTCGTCGAGGGCCCGGCGCGAGGCCCGCGCGAGGTCGGCCGCCTGCCGTTCGCCGCGGGCGAGCCGGGCCACCGCGGCCTGCCGCTCGCGCGCCGCGCGGTCCAGGACGTGGCGCTGGTCGAGGGCGCTCTGCGGGTCCCGGGCCAGCAACAGCCTTACGTACGTGGAGAGTTCGCTGCGCCCCTGGTACTGCTCGCGGGCCAGCCGCCCGGCTTCGCCGCGGCTCTGCGCGAGCGCGGTGCGGGCCTTGGACAGCGAGGCGGCGAGCTTCTGCTCCTCGGCCTCGCGGCGCTTCAGCTCGACGTCGGCGCTCTTGTACGCCTCGGTCGCCTCCTCCGTCTGCCGGTACAGCGTCTGGAGCTGGGCGAGGAGAGCCGTGGCCGAGGCCTCGGGCGGCTGCGCGGGCTGGACGGCCGAGGACTCGCCGGGCGGCTGGGGCGCGGCCATCGCGAGCGGGCCCACCACCGCCGTCGCCAGAGTCACGGCGACGGCCGCCGCGCACACCGAGCGCACGCGAGCTGACATGTGCTCACCTCCGGTCCGGAACCGGTCCGTCCGGCCCTACCGGATCGGATCGTGGCACGCACCGGCGCGACAATCCCGGTGGGAGGAGTGAACGGGGGTTTCGCCTCACTCGTGCGGCGGCAACCCGGTGCGGGGGCTTGCGCCGCCGCCCTTCTTCCTCCATGGCCAGCGGCGCGGCTCGCGGCCCTCGGGCACGTAGGTGTACTTCCAGCCGCGCGGCAGGCCGAGCCGTTTGCTGTGGGCGGCCGGCTCCAGGCGGTAGGCGTACACCGTCGCCGGGCCGCCGTCGGGATCCGGCACGGGCACCTCGTACCACTGCGGCGGCTTGCCGGTATGGCCGGTCAGTACCGGCAGGACGCGCCCGTCGAGGGGGCCGCCCACAAAGAGGGTGTTCTCGCTTCGCACCCCCCAAGTCTCACAGCAGGTGGGCCGCCTCGCTCACCACGGGTATCACCCGGCGGGCCAGGAGGCCGACCGGGCCGTCGGCCGCCTCGTGGGCCAGCGCCCCCCGCACCACGGCGGCGGTCTGCTCGTCGGTGGCCGCCGTGGCGGTGAGCAGCGCCACCAGGTGGTCCACCAGCCAGTCGCGCAGCTCGGGCAGCGGGGGCTGCTTGTCCTCGTCCAGCCAGATGAGGGAGGCGGCCTCGACCGCCGCGATCCAGGTGCGCACCATCATCCGAAGGCGCGGGCCCGGCTTCTCCACCCTGAGGTGCACCAGGATCTGCTCCGCCGCGGCCCGCCGCACCTCGTCGACGATCGCCGTCGTACGGGACGTCTCGGCCATGCTGCCGCCCTGGAGCAGCGCCGAGAACCCGGCGTCGTGCTCGTCGACGAAGGCGAGGTAGCGGTCAAGGGCGCGGGTGAGGCGCTGGGTGAGCGGCCCGGTCTGCGCCTCGGCGAAGCACAACTCCAGCTCGTCGGCGGCCGACCTGAGGGCCGCCTCGTACAACTGCTGCTTGCCGCCCGGGAAGTAGCGGTAGACCAGCGGCCGCGAGACCCCGGCGGCCTCGGCCACGTCGTCGAGGGACACGTCCTCCGGCGCCCGGTGCGCGAACAGCGAGAGGGCCGCGCCGAGAAGCTGGGTGCGGCGCTCCTCGACGCTGAGCCTGCGGTACGCGGGGGTGGCGGCGGGTGAACTCATACCAGCAGCGTAATCCCCGCGATCGGGGTTTACGCCAGGAGCCCGGAGGACTTCCAGAGCCGTCGGCTCAAGCCATTCATGACGCCTATCTCGTCCAGAAATTCCGTCAGGCGGCCCGCGCCGCTCTGCATGACCTCGCGGCGGTGGCCGCTCGCCTTCACCTGGGCGACGGCCTCGCGGCGGTCCAGGCCGACGTTCTCGTACACCTGCGGGTTGACGAAGCAGGTGGCGAAGACGCGGGCCGCCTCGCCGCAGCTGATCCGGGTCAACTCCCGTTCCCAGCGCGGCGCGGACACCATCTGGCGCCGCAACTCCTCGCGGGCGTACCGGACATGGCGGGCCTCCTCGACCACGTGGATGCGGGTCACGCCGCGCACGATGGTCTGGACGCGCTCGTCCGGGAAGGTCAGGCGCTGCATCCAGTCCAGGATCTCCTCGCCGAGCAGGGTGGCCGCGAAGGAGCCCGGCGTGGTGGACACGGTCTTCAGGACGCGGGCGAGGTTGTGGTAGACGCGCGGCACCCGGTACGTCGGCGCCCCGCCCTTCTTGATCATGCGGGCGAACATCATCGAGTGGCGGCACTCGTCGGCGATCTCGGTGAGCGCGTACCGGACGTGGTTGCTGGTGAGCGACTTGTCGTAGATGTGCCGCACGAGCAGCTGCATCAGGATGATCTCGAACCAGATGCCGAGCGAGGCGAGCGAGGCGGCCTCGTGGCGGGCCAGGTCCATGCGCTGTTCCTCGGACATCTTCCGCCACAGCGGGGTGTCGTACAGCGAGAGCAGCTCCGGAGGCCAGAACCACTTGCCGTCCTCGACGGGGGCTTCCCAGTCGAGCTCCTTGTCGGGGTCGAAGGAGTGCTTCGCGGACGATTCGAGCAGCCGCTCGGCGACCTGCTCGCGGTCCCTGAGCAGGCCGAGTGCGTCGCGGAGCGCATCGCGTTCGGTCATGGTCGTCATGGCTGGGGGCACCTCGTGGCTGGGTTACCTGCGGTCGCCTCTTATGAGACTGCCTGTCAGCAAGCTCGTCAATCCCTTGCGCGCCACTTGTTGACCGCGCGTCTACCACCGTGTGAACCTGCCAACTGCACAGCAGTGTGCAGAAGTTCAGCCGATGGACGACGACGTCCGCGAGGCGAAGGAGCCGCACGTGTCGACGCACGACCTCTATGTGACGGGCCCGCGAGAACCCCTCTGGCAGGTGCCGGCCTCCGGCGCCGCCCGCTTCAACTGGGACTACGACGACGGGCGCGACCGTCTGCTCGCCCTCTACCAGAAGGGCAAGGACAAGCAGTGGGACGGCGCCAAGCGCATCGACTGGGACCTGGAGGTCGACCCGTACGACCCGCTGGGCACCCCGGACGAGGCGATGACGCTGTACGGCACGCCGTACTGGGCCAAGATGACCGACCGGAACAAGGGTGATCTGCGGCGGCACTACACGTCCTGGCAGTTCAGCCAGTTCCTGCACGGGGAGCAGGGCGCGATGGTGTGCGCCGCCCGCATCGTGGAGTCCGTCCCCGACCTGGACGCCAAGTTCTACTCCGCGACCCAGACCATGGACGAGGCCCGGCACGCCGAGATCTACGCCCGCTTCCTCCACACGAAGCTCGGCATGCTCTACCCGATCAACGACAACCTCCAGTCGCTGCTCGGCGACACCCTGCGCGACTCCCGCTGGGACATGCCCTACCTCGGCATGCAGGTCCTGATCGAGGGCCTTGCGCTCGCCGCCTTCGGCATGATCCGGGACACCACGACCAAGCCCCTGCCGAAGCAGATCCTGGCGTACGTCATGCAGGACGAGGCCCGCCACGTCGCCTTCGGCCGCATGGCGCTGCGCGACTACTACGCCGAGCTCTCGGACGCGGAGCTGCGCGAACGCGAGGAATTCGTCATCGAGGGCTGCTACTTGATGCGCGACCGGCTGCGCGGGGTCGAGGTCCTGGAGAACTTCGGCATCCCGAAGAAGGAGGCCGAGCAGCTGAGCGAGGAGAGCGAGTACCTGCACCTGTTCAGGAAGCTCCTGTTCAGCCGCATCGTCCCCTGCGTGAAGGACATCGGCCTCTGGGGCGAACGCCTTCAGAAGGCGTACGTCGACATGGGCGTCTTCGACCTCGGCGACTCCAACCTGGACCTGCTGATGGCTCAGGACGAGGAGATCGCCGAGCAACTGGACAAGGAGCGCTTCGAGGCGGAGGAAACGGCGCGGGTGGCAGAGGTGGAGGGGGCGATCGCGGACGGGGCGGCTTAGGAGTTCGCTTCAACCGGGCCGCGTCAACGGTGCGGCCCGGCCTCGCCCGATCGTGCGGCCCGCCTCGGCTTCTCCTGGGCGGGGCTGCTCCGCCGGGCACACTCGGCCCCGTGGAGCGAACACGAGTGCCGCACGCGAGTACGGCCTTGACGACCAGTACGAGTGGGCGCGCCCGCCGGATGGCGGTTGGATTTCGGAGGACTGGACCAGCTTCCGAACCTCCCGTCGCACACGGAACTGATCGACGGGAGCCTGGTCTTCAGGTGTCCGCCGAACGTGTTTCACATGCGCACGGTGCGCCTTCTGGAGTACGCCCTTCTGAGCCAGGCACCGGAGCATCTGGAGATCGACCTGACCGCGCTCAACCGCCAACGCTGACCGGTCAGCGCCGACCGGATATGGCACCTCTTCAGGGGGCACGGGGAACGGCGCGACCGGCTCCCGACGGCCCGCGGTCGACAAACGGTCTGCGGGAGCGCTCGGCTCGCGCAGCGAGCCCTTACGCCCCCGGCCCGGCCGGAAACGTCTTCCTCAGGGTGAACGCATGCGGGGTCGGCCCATGAGCCCGCAGGTGCAGGACGCGCTTCTCGGCCTCCTCGACGGTCGGGCGGTGGCTCGCCGGGACCCACCACAGGGCCACCAGTGCCTCCTCGATGCGCTCGAACCACTCGAAGCGGCGGGCCAGCAGCTCGCGGTGCCGGCCCGCGTACATGAAGGCCTTCAGGGACTCCGCGTCGCGCCACACCGACATGTTCACGATCATCGCCGCGTCGCCGAACACGGAGACGCCCGTCGCGTTGCCACTGTCGCTCTGGAGCCGCCACACGAACCCGTCGGCCGCGTCCGCGACCGCGTTCACCGGGTCGAGCCCGGCCATGAAGTCCGCCAACTCGGGGGAGTCCAGGGGGAATTTGAGGCGGGCTATGTTCACCTGGGCCAGTTCGTACCGCGCTGATTCGTCCGTCATGGGCGCACCCTAGGCAGCCGCATCGCCGGAGCGCCCGGGCATTTCGCGGAGCGAGACGCTGCGGGGGAGACGCTATGGGGTGCCCGCCAGCGCCGCCTCCATCACCGCCCTCGCGATCGGCGCCGCGTCGCCGCCGCCGCTGATGTCGCCCCGCTTCGCCGACGCGTCCTCGACGACGACCGCGACCGCCACGGCGGGCCGGTCCGCGCCGTCCGCCCGGGCCCAGGAGATGAACCAGGCGTACGGGCTGCCGATGTTGCCGACGCCGTTCTGCGCGGTGCCGGTCTTGCCGCCGACCGTGGCCCCCGGGATCGCCGCGATGGTGCCGGTGCCGTTCCGCACCACGTCGATCATCATCTGCTGGAGCTGCATCGCGGTCGCCGGATACATCGCCCGCTGGTAGGTGCGCTGCGCGGTCGTGGAGACGGTCGCGCCGCTCGCGGTCGTCGTACGGTCCACCAGATAGGGGTATTTGAGCTCCCCGCCGTTGGCGACCGCCGCCGAGACCATCGCCATCTGGAGCGGCGTCGCCGTAGTGTCGAACTGGCCGATCGAGGAAAGGGCCAGTTGGTCGGGGGTCATCTTCGTGTCGAAGTTGGATTTCGCGACGCGTGACGGGATGCGCAGCAACGCGTCGTTGAAGCCGAATTTCCGCACCGCGTCCACCATTCCGGCCAGCCCCACCTTCAGCCCGACCCGCGCCATCACCGTGTTGCAGGAGACGGTCACCGCGTACGCCAGCGAGGCCCCGCCGCAGCCGCTCGGCTCGTTGGTGAGCGTGGTGCCCGAGTTGGGCAGGACGTACGGATCCGGCGTGTCGGTCGGCGCTTCGACGTCCGTGATCAACCCCGCGTCGAGCGCGGCCGCCGCCGTCACGATCTTGAAGGAAGAGCCGGGCGGATACGTCTGCCGGATCGCCCGGTTCAGCATGGGCTGGCTCGGGTCCGAGATCAGCCGCTGCCAGGCGTTCGCCACGGACCTGCCCGTACCCGAGAGAACGCCCGGGTCGTACGACGGGCTGCTGACCAGCGCCAGGATCTTGCCCGTCGACGGCTCGATCGCCGCGACGGCCCCCTTCTTGCCGCCCAGGCCGTCGTACGCGGCCCGCTGCATCGACGCCTTGATGGTCGTGACGGCCCGCCCGCCGGAGTGCCGGCTGCGGGTGAGGTCGTTCCACAGCGGGAACACCGACAGGAGCGAGGAGGTGCCCGAAAGGACGGGGTCCTCCGCGTTCTCGACGAGCGTCGTGCCGTAGGTCTGGGAGGCGTACCCGGTGACGCTCGCGTACAGCGGCCCGTACTTGTACGTCCGCTCGTACCGCAGCTGCTGGCGGCTGTCCTTCGATCCGGTGACGCTCTCCTCGCCGACCACGATGGCGCCGCGCGGCTGGTGGTAACGGGCGATCGCCAGGCGGCGGTTGGCGGGGTTCGCGTCGAGCGCGTCGGCCTCGAAGACCTGGACGCGGGCCGCGTTCACGAGCAGCGCCACGAGCAGGACGAGGCAGAACGCGGCCGCCCGCCGGATGTACCGGATCACCTGGCTGTCCCCTCCACCGATGGTTCGGGCCGTGCGATGACGCCGGGTTCGACGGCGGGAAGCGGCCGACGGGCGGAATCACTGATCTGGATGAGCAGCGCCACGATGATCCAGTTGGTGACGACGGACGAGCCGCCCTGCGCGAGGAACGGCATGGCCATGCCGGTGAGCGGGATGAGCCCCATCACGCCGCCCGCGATCACGAACACCTGGAGCGCCAGGATCGAGGCGAGCCCGACGGCGAGAAGGCGCCCGAACGGGCTGATCAGGCAGAGCCCGGCCCGGTAGCCCCGGGCCACGAGCAGGGCGTACAGGAGGAAGATCGCGGTCAGTCCGGACAGGCCGAGCTCCTCGCCCGCCGTGGCCAGGATGAAGTCGGACTTCGCGGCGAAGCCGATCAGGATGGAGTGGCCGAGGCCCAGGCCCGAGCCGAGCGTGCCGCCGGCCCCGAAGGCGAACAGGGACTGGGCGAGCTGGCTGGGGCCGCGGCCCGCCTCGATGGTGGCGTACGGGTTCAGCCAGTCGGCGACGCGGCCGTGCACATGGGGTTCGAACAGGGCGACCGCGGCCGCGCCGAACGAGGCGAGCAGCAGCCCCACCGCGATCCACCCGATGCGCCCGGTCGCCACGTACAGCATGACCACGAACAGGCCGAAGAACAGCAGCGAGGTGCCGAGGTCGCGTTCGAGGACGAGGACGCCGACGCTCAGCAGCCAGATCGCCACGATCGGGCCGAGCACCCGGCCGGTGGGCAGCTGGAGCCGCCAGATCATGCGGCCGGTGTACGCCAGCGCGTTGCGGTTGGCGGCGAGGTAGGCCGCGAAGAAGAGGGCCAGCAGGATCTTGGCGAACTCGGCGGGCTGGAAGGAGAAGCCGGCCACCCTGATCCAGATCTTGGCGCCGTTGACCGCGGGGAACAGGATCGGCACGAGCATCGACGCCAGGCCCGCGGCCATCGAGAGGTAGGCGTAGCGCTGCAGGACGCGGTGGTCGCGCAGGACGAGGACGACGGCTAGGAACAGGCAGACCCCGAGCGTCGACCACACCAGCTGCGTGGGGGCCGCCCGGCTGCCCGGGGTCGAGAGGTCGAGCCGGTAGATCAGCACCAGGCCGAGCCCGTTGAGCAGCACCGCGATCGGCAGCAGCACGGGGTCGGCGTAGGGCGCGCGGAAGCGGACCACGAGGTGGGTGACGAGCGCGAGCAGGCCGAGCCCGGCCCCGTGGCGCACGGCGTCGGGCGGCACCGTGCCGTTCCTGGCGAGCCCGACGGCGACGTAGCCGAGCACCACGACGAGAACGGCACCGGCGAGCAGGGAGAGTTCGACGCCCCGCCGTTTGGAGAGGCGGAGCTCGGGCGGGGAGGCGTCCGCCGCCGACGGTGCGGTCATGCCAGGCAACGTAGCAAGACACAGGCCTTATGTCCCGGTATGTCATAAGGTGCCGAACGCAATGCATGACGGTCCGTCAAAAAGGAGCCGGCGCCATGGGGCCCGTGGAGTTCATCGTCCTCGCCTTTCCCGAGGAGCAGTTGAGGGTCCGGGCGGTCGCCTCGCTCGGCGCGCTGCGCCGGTCCGGCGCCGTCGCCCTGATCGACGCGCTGGTCGTCACCAAGACGGCGGGCGGCGAGGTGCTCACCGCCGAACTCGACGAGTTCGAGGAGCTCCAGGGGATGCTCGGGGGCCGGGACGCGGCCCGGCTCATCGGCCCCGAGGACGTCGCCGAATCGGCCGGGCTCCTGGACCGCGGCAACTGCGCGCTGCTCATCCTGGTCGAACACCTCTGGGCGGCGGAGGCGGCCGAGGAGGTGCGGGCGGCCGGCGGTCGCATCGCCGGCTCCGTACGGATCCCGTCGGAGCGGCTCGCCGAGGTGAAGGCGGGGCTCGCCGCGCTGGCCGCCTCCGCGCCGTCACCGTCCACCGGAACGGAGGCCTGACCCATGTACGTCCGACCCGCCCGCCCCGAAGGCCGTCCCGTCGAGCGCCCGGCCGGTGCGCCGCTGCTGCGTGGTCTGCTGTCCGGCAGCCCGGGCTACGCCGCCGACCGGGCGGCGCACGCCGCGGCGCCGCCCGCGCCCGTGCCCGCGAGCGGCGCGGACATCGCGGACCGGCTGGCCCGTCTGGGTGACATGGTCAGCGAAGGACTGCTCTCGCTCGAAGAGTTCGCGGCCGCCAAGGCCAAACTCCTCGGCGGCTGAGCGGCCGGGTCAGCACCAGCGCGGTACGGCCCCGATGTTGTCGATGTAGTAGGCCGATGCCCACGCCCAGGTGCCGTCGGTGAGCAGGTACCAGTGGTCGTTCCCGTTGACCCGGTCGCCGCCGGTCCTGCAGAAGATGTGCACGATCGAGCCGTACGGCGCCTTGCCGACGATCCGGCTGCTGCGGGTGGGCCGGTCGCGCAGGAGCAGGCCGGACTTGGCGGTGACGCGGCCCTTGTAGTCGTCGTGCCCGTGCTCGTCTGCGGCGGCGGTCCGCGCCGTGGCGAGGACGGCCACGGCGCCGGTGGCCACACAGAGGCCGAGTGCGGCAAGGGGTGAGCGCAGGGACATGGTGCCTCCTGGATGGGGCGGGGCCGCATGTGAACGACCCTCAATTCGCCTGCCTCACAGTAAATTCGCTCATTGGTGTTCGCAAAGCGTGACGAGATGTCACTCGGCGTGCGGGCTCTCCTCGGAGTCGGGCGCCTCGAAGCTGACGTACTCCGGGAGTTCGAGCCGGGCCACCGCGCCGCCGTCGGCCGCGTTGGCGAAGCGCAGCTCGGCGCCGATCACGGCCGCCTGCCCCGCCGCGATGGTCAGGCCGAGCCCGTGCCCCTTGTTTCCGGCGTCGGTGCGGAAGCGCTGCGGTCCGTGGTCCAGGAGGTAGTCCGGATAGCCCGTGCCGTGATCGCGGACGGTGACGACCGGGCCGTGCACGGTCAGCTCGACCGGGGCCTTGCCGTGCTTGTGGGCGTTGGCAAGGAGGTTGCCGATCACCCGCTCCAGGCGGCGCTTGTCGGTCTCCACGCAGGCGTCCCGCAGCACCGTGAGGGTGGTGTCCGCCTCGGCGGTCCCGGAGGCGATCGAGGCGCGCACCACCCGCTCCACCACCGGGGAGAGCTGCTGCATGTCCAGGTCGACGGTCTCGCTGCCCGCGTCCAGGCGGGAGATCTCCAGGAGGTCCTCGGTGAGCGAGCGCATCGCCCGCACCCGGTCCCGTACGAGCTCGGCCGGGCGGCCCTCCGGCAGCAGCTCCGCGGCCGCGTGCAGGCCGGTCAGCGGGGTGCGCAGCTCGTGCGCCACGTCGGCGGTGAAGCGCTGTTCGCTGAGCAGTTTGCCCTGGAGCGTGGAGGCCATCGTGTCCAGGGCGCCGGCCACGGTCGCCACCTCGTCCTGCGGGCGCGAGGGGTCCTTGGTGCGGGGGTCGTTGACCCGCGCGTCCAGGTCGCCCGCGCCGATCCGGCGGGCCACCGTCGCCGTCAGGTGCAGGCGCCGGGTGATCCGGGTGACGGCGAAGACGCCGACGAGCAGCGTCGCGCCGATGGCCAGGATGGACGAGCCGAAGATGGCCTTGTCCAGGCCGTTGATGGTGCGGGCGCTCTGGGTGTAGTCGATCTCGGCGGCCAGCGCCTTGCCGTCCGCCGGGCCCGCCGCCCACATGGTGGGGCGGCCGTGGTCGTCGTCGACGAGGGTGCCGCGCTTGCCGGAGACGGCGAGCGCGCGCAGCGAACCCGGCAGCTCCGGCGGGTCGATACCGGCGCCGGGCGGCAGCTGCTCGCCCGCCTCGTACATCCGGGTGACGTCGGTCAGCCGGTCGAGCGCCTTGCCGCGCGCCTCGCCGACCGTCTGCCGGGTCACCGACACGTGCACCAGGGCGCCGAGCAGCGTCGCGAGCGCGCAGCACATCACGGTGATGAACACCGCCGACTTCCAGGTGAGCGTCGCCGTCCAGCGGGGCAGCGGCAGGCGGGGCGGCCTCGGTATCCGGGGGAGTCTCATGGTGCGTCCGCCGTGGGGGTGGCCGACGGCTTCGCCGTCGGCGGCTTCTTCTTCGGCGACGGCGAGAGCTGCCCGGCGCCGGACGGTGCGGGGTGCTTCCCGCCGGAGTTCTCGCCGCCGGGCTTGCGGCGCACGATCTCGTCCCGGGTGGGGAGCATCGCCTGCTGGTGGTCGTCCCAGGACCACGCCGTGCGGTACTCGTACCCGGGCATGCCCGCCGACACCGACCGCAGGATCACGTCGCGGCCGGCCAGGTCGACGCTGATGATCTGGTCGACGGTGGACATGATGCGGATCAGGCCGCCGTCCTTGGCCGGCATGTAGCAGCGCACCGCGAGCTGCTGGTCGGGCATCCGGATGCCGACGATCAGCTCGTCTTTGCCGTCCCCCGTCAGGTCCCGGTAGTACGGCTTGAGCACCGGGCAGCTGCCCGGCTTCTGCTTGCAGGTGGCCAGCTGCCGAACCGTTTCGTCGTAGAGACCGTCCTCGCCGCTGTACGTGTTCGGGTGCGCCTTCACCTCGGCCTGCACCACGGCGACCGGGTTCAGCTTGCGGACGTCGCCGCCGGTCACCTTGATGCCGGGGACCTGCTCCGTGTCGGTCTCGCCGTAGTCGTTCGGGGTCGCCGTCGCCGGGGGCAGATCCGGCCACAGGTGGATCGGGCCGATCGCCGGCGGCGTCGCACCCGAGCTCTCCAGGTGGCCCGCCCCGCCGCAGCCGGACAGCAGCAGGACACCCGCTGCGGTCAGCAGGGGTGCCAAGAGGGCTGTGCGGCGGTGGCGGATCAAGGTGCTCCTGTCGTGCGGGAACCCCAGGCTATTTCACTGTCTGCCGCGGCTTCGCCGGAGCCCCGGTGCGTTATTCGGCCTTGACCAGGTCGGCATAGAAGATGATGTTGGCCGAGCGGTGACCGTCCACGATCGGACCGCCACACGTGATGAGGCGGAGCTCGGCGCGATTGGTCATCCCGTAAACCTTATGCGTCGGGAAGTCCTTTTTCTCGACCTGCTGGGTCTCCCGGATCTTGAACACCGCGGTCGAGCCGTCCGCCCGGCCGACCTCGATCACGTCGCCGACCTTCATGTCCTTCACGTTCCGCAGCAGCGCCGGGCCGTTCGCGGTGTCGTAGTGCGCGACCAGGACCGAGGCCCCCTTCTCGCCCGGCGTGACGCTGCCGGTGTACCAGCCGGCCTGCTCGGCCCGGTCCACCGGCGGCACCTCCAGCTCCTGCGCGGAATCCACCCCGAGCCGCAGCACCGGGCTCGCGTCGACGCCCGCGGAGGGGATGACGACCCGGGTCGGCTCGGAGGCCTTGAGCGGGCCGGCCGTCGCCTTGGCCTGCGGGGCGGCGGCGTTCTGCACACGGACGTCGGGGGCCTTGGCCACCGGGTCCGGGGTGCAGGCCATGAGCCCGCCGCCGACGGTGAGGGCGAGCACGGAGGCGGCCGCGAGTCTGGCGGTCCGGGGCGTCCGGGCAGTGCGGGGCGGGGTGGGCGTCGTCATGCGTACGACGCTAAATGTCCGGCATTGCGGCTTTGTCCCGCGTACGTAACAGCTCGCCGTACTTCAGCAGGCGGTGCTGTTACGCGCGGCGGGCCGGCCTACTGCTGGTACGGGTTCTGGCCCTGCATCTGGCCCGGCTGCGGCTGGCCGTACTGCTGCTGCGGAGCCACCGGCTGGGCCAGCAGGCCCTCGGCCTGCTCCTTGGTGATCTGCTGCTCCAGACCGCAGAACGTGCACTGCATGCGGAACCGCGTCGAGATCGGGAACAGCGGAACGAAGAACAGCGTGAACTTCGTGACGTACTTGCGCAGCCCGTGCGCCGAAGGATTGCCGCAGTTGCCGCACACCAGCGTGAGCATCGCGAGCTGGTAGAGATAGCCGCGGGTGCCAAAGATGATCATTGAGTGGTTCCCCTCCCGGATTCCTGGGTCGTGTCGCGCGTAAGTGTCGTGGTCATGACCGTCCTGAGTCCATCGCGTTGTGACGACGCCCACACGACTTATTGCCCTCACGGGCATCGGGCTGTTCCCATGGGCGTGGTGGGGTGATGGGTCATGGCAGGACTGCGGGTCACACCGGTACACCGGCACGGACAGGCGCGACTGTACGTCAGCCTCCCGGACGGGCGCAGCGTCGCCTGGTACGACCGCGACACCGGACGCGTATCGCTGCTGCTCGACGACCGCAGGGACGAGGTGCTCGCCGCGCTGCGCCCGTACGCCGTGGGGGAACTGCTCGTCGGCCCGCCGCCCGTGCCGACCCCCGCCGACCTGGCCCGGCTCTCCCTGCACCCCGACGACGACCTCGCGCCCAACCGGCCCGGCGAGGCGCTCCTGACCGAGCTGGAGCGGTACGAGCCCCAGCACCGGTTCAGGGCCGACCCGCGCCGCCGGGAGCTCGCCGCGCAGCAGCTCGCCGGGGCCGCCCTTGAGCGGCTCGAAGGCGCGGGCTGGCGGGTCCTGCATTCGGTTCCGCTGCCGGGGGAGGCCAGGATCGACCATCTGCTCGTCGGGCCCGCGGGCGTCCTCACCGTGCACTCGCTGGCTGCCCAGCGGCACCGGGTGCGGATCGCCGACCCGCTGGTCACCGTGGGCAGAGCCGCCTCCGTGCCGTATCTGCGCCACGCCCGCCGCGAGGCCGAGCGCGCCTCGCTCGCCCTCGCGGCGGCGGTCCGGCCCGTCCTCGTCCTGGTCGGCGCGGAACGGGTCGAGCTCGGCCCGCCGGGGATCCGGGGCGTGAGCGTCCTGAAGGACAGCGAGATCCCGGACCTCGCGCGCCTCGGCGGCGTCCTGAAACCGGCCGACGTGGAGTCCTTGTACTGGACGGCCCGGGACCGCAGGACGTGGCTGCGGGTCTGAGGGCCCCTGTGTCCGGTCAGCCCCCGGCGTCCCGCAGCCGCAGCACGACCGCCCCCGCGTGCCGCGTGGTCGCCCACTCGACCTCCGCGAGCAGGCCCTCCGCGACCGCCCGGTACGCCACTTCGCCGAGCCCGGCCGCGACCGCCGTGCCGCCGCCCTCGGCCGCGAGCGGGGCGAGCGCGCGGCCGGCCTCCGCGCGCAGGGCGGCGGACAGCGGGCCCGACACCACCGGCACGTCGTCGCCGGGCAGCACCAGGACGAGCGCGGCCGGCCGGGCCGCGCTGCCGGTGTGTCCGACGACCACCGCCTCGCGGGTGTCGGTGTGCCGCAGCTTGCGCCAGGCGCGGCGCCCGGCCCGGTACGGGGCGTCGAGACGCTTGGCGACCAGGCCCTCGATGCCGCTCGCGGGCAGCGTCTCGTACCAGGTCAGCGCGGTGTCCACCGAGGTCGTCATAAGCACGGCCTGGAGCGGCGGCCCGAGCGGGGCGAGCACCTCCAGGAGCCGGGCCCGGCGGCGCTCGTACGGCTCGGCCCGCAGGTCCAGGCCCGCGTCCGCGAGCAGGTCGAAGGCCGCGTACGAGGCGGGCAGGCGGCGGGCCAGGAGCGGGGCCCGGGCGGGGGTGGCGGCGGCGCGGCGCTGGACCGCCGCGAAGTCGGTGCGCCCGCCGGACCACACCACGACCTCCCCGTCCAGGACCGTCCCGGGCGTCAACTCCCTTGCCGCGTCGGCCAGATCGGGGAACGCGCCGGTGATGATGCGCCCCGAGCGGGCCTGGAGCACGACCCGCTCCGCCTCCCGGAACACCACCATCCGGTGCCCGTCGAACTTCGGCTCGTACGCCCAGCCCGCCCCGCGCGGCAGCGTGGCCACCGCCTCGGCGAGGGCGACGGTGAGCGGGGGCCGCAGCGCCGGGGCACTCATGGCAGCCGGCCCGCCCGCTCGGGGTCGGCCAGCGGCGCGAGCAGGTCGCCGTCGCGGTCCAGGCGGGGCCCGATGTCGCCGATCAGGAACGTCAGGTCGGCCGGGGCTCCGCACGACTCGACCTCCGCCCAGGACACCGGGGCCGACACCGTGGGGCGCTCCTTGGCGCGCACGGTGTAGGGCGTCGCGGTGGTCTTCGCGGCGGCGTTCTGGCTGAAGTCGACGAACACCTTGCCGGGGCGCAGCGCCTTCGCCATCTTGTGCGTGACCAGCTCGGGCAGGGCCGCCTCCGCCTCCCTGGCCAGCGTCTTCGCGTACGCCGAGACCTGATCGGAGGGGGTCGGCTCCAGCGGGCAGAGCAGGTGCAGCCCCTTGGCGCCGGAGGTCTTGGCGTACGCGTGCAGCCCGTCCGCCGCGAGTCTGTCCCGCAGCCACACCGCCACCGCGCAGCACTCCACCACGCTCGCGGGCTCGCCCGGGTCGAGGTCGAGGACAAGGCGGTCGGCCTCGGCGGGGGCGTCCCCCCGCCACTGCGGGGGGTGGAACTCCACGACCAGGTTCGCCGCCCACATCAGGGTGGCCAGATCGGCGACCACGACCTGCCGGGCCGCCTTGTCCTCGGAGCGCGGCACCGCGGCCGTCCTCACCCAGGAGGGCGTGCCCGGCGGCGGATTCTTGGTGAAGAAGCGCTGGCCCCCGGGACCGTCCGGGAAGCGCAGGAACGACACCGGGCGGTTGTCCAGCTGGGCCAGGAGCGGGCCCGAGACCGTGGCGCAGTAGTGCAGGAGCTCGCCCTTGGTGGTGCCGGTCGCCGGGTAAAGCACCTTCTCCAGATTCGACAGGGCGATCCGCCGCCCCTCCACCTCCGTGATCGGCGTCATACGATGAGAGTCCCACGAACCACGCGAACCACACTCCTCGGGGACGAAGAGGAGAGAACGTGCGATCCATCTGGAACGGTGCCATTTCGTTCGGCCTGGTCAGCATCCCGATCAAGCTCGTGAACGCCACCGAGAACCACTCGATCTCGTTCCGCCAGATCCACACGGCGGACGGCGGCCGGGTCCGCTACCGCAAGGTGTGCGAGCTGGACGGCGAGGAGCTCAGCACCGAGGAGATCGGCAAGGCGTACGAGGACGCCGACGGCTCGATGATCCCGATCACCGACGCCGATCTGTCCTCGCTGCCGCTGCCCACCGCCAAGACGATCGAGATCGTGGCGTTCGTGCCCGCCGACACGATCGACCCGCTCCAGATGGACGCCGCGTACTACCTCTCCGCGAACGGGGTGCCCGCCGCGAAGCCGTACACCCTGCTGCGCGAGGCCCTCAAGCGCAGCCAGAAGGTCGCCATCGCCAAGTTCGCGCTGCGCGGGCGGGAGCGGCTCGGCATGCTGCGGGTGGTGGACGACGTCATCGCGATGCACGGGCTGCTGTGGCCGGACGAGATCCGGGCGTCCGAGGACGCCGCCCCCGAGGCCGACGTCAGCGTCCGCGAGGCCGAACTCGACCTGGCCGACGCCCTGATGGACACCCTCGGGGAAGTGGACATGTCGACCCTGCACGACGACTACCGGGCGGCCGTCGAGGAGCTCATCGCCGCGAAGGCGGACGGCGCGCTGCCCCAGGCGCAGGAGGCGCCCGCCGCCAAGGGAGGCAAGGTCATCGACCTGATGGCGGCACTGGAGAGCAGCGTCAAGGCCGCGAAGGCCGCGCGCGGGGAGGGCGAGGAGGACGAGGGGGAGGTCGCCGAGGTCACCGAGCTGAGCGCGCGCAAGCCCCGCAAGTCCGCGCCGGCGAAGAAGACGGCGGCGAAGAGGGCCCCTGCGGCGAAGAAGACCGCGCAGACCAAGACCGCGCAGGCCAAGAAGAGCACCGCCACCAAGAAGACCGCGGAGTCGAGCCCCAAGTCCACCGGGGCGAAGAAGTCCACCGCCACCACCGCCAAGAAGACCGCGGCGAAGAAGGCGGCCCCGAAGAAGCGGGCCAGCGCCTGACCTCCGTACTCGCGGCCCGCGGCCTCGATTCGATAACGGAAGGGTTGCGGCGCGTCCGCGATGGCGAATGGATGCCCAAGGGTGTGAAAGGGGTGCGGTCATGGTGCGCAGAAGCGGCGACGGCCACACCCGTACCGAGGGACGGCGCAGGCCGGACCCCCTCGTGCTCTCGGTTCTGCCGTACGTGGTGATGGCGCTGGTCGTCGTGGCCAACCTGATCGCGGGCCCCACGGTCGGGCTGCTGCCGCTGGTCTCGCTCGGCCCCGCCTTCGCCGGTCTGGTCGGCGGCTGGCGGCGCACCGTCGTCGTGGGCCTGATCGCGCTGGTCGCCGGGGTCGGGCTCGGGATCTACAGCGAGCTCTTCGAGGAGCGCCGGGGCTTCGCCTCGCTGGCCGCCGTCGCGGGGGTCACCGCGGTGGGCGTGGCCGGATCCGTGATGCGCCAGCGCCGCGAGGCCGAACTCGCCGGCATGCGCTCCATCGCCGAGGTCGCCCAGCGGGTGCTGCTGCGGCCGGTGCCGCGCAGTGCGGGACATCTGCGCGCGGCGGTCTCGTACACCTCGGCGGTCGCGGAGGCGAGGATCGGCGGCGACCTGTACGAGGTGGTGGCGGCGCCCGGAGGGGTGCGCGTGATCATCGGGGACGTCCAGGGCAAGGGGCTCGAATCGGTGGAGACGGCGGCCGTGGTGCTCGGCGCGTTCCGGGAGGCCGCGCACGACGAGCCGGACCTGAAGGGGGTGGGCGCGCGGGTGGAGCGGGCGGCCGGGCGGGCCCTGGAGGGCGAGAAGTTCGTCACCGCGATCATCGCCGAGCTCGACCCCGCGAACGGGGCGGTGTTCCTCAACTACGGCCATCCGCCGCCCCTGTTGGTACGGTCCGACGGCTCGGTGTCCTTCCCCGAACCCGCGTCGTACGCGCTGCCGCTCGGCCTGGGGCTCGGCTCGGGGGACGGCCCACAGCCCTTCCGGGTCCCGTTCGCCCCCGGCGACCAGCTCCTGCTCTACACCGACGGGGTGACCGAGGCCCGCGACAGATCGGGCGAGTTCTACCCCCTGGGCGCCCGCACCCCGCTCCTGAAGGACCCCGACCCGGAAGCGGCCCTTGAGGCCCTCCGGCGGGACCTCATGCTCCACACGGAGGGACCGTTGCACGACGACGCGGCGATGCTGCTTCTCCGCCATCGCGAGTAGCCGTGAAGTGCTGGTTCACCCCTTAGGGGGCTATGGCTGAGCTAGGCCCGAGGGCCCTCCAAATGCGTCGTCAGCTTCTCCAGCATCGGCCACGTGCCCGCATCCGTACCGTCCCCGAGCGGGTAGTACAGCGCGAGCCCCGCGTCCGGGCCGAGTTGGACGGGGCGCAGGGACAGCGGGGGGCGCTGGGCGTGGGCCAGGCCGGCGGCCCGCACCCCCTCCGCCCCCAGCGTGTACGACACCGGGATCGGCGGGGCCTCGAAATGGGCCGGGACGGCCAGGTCCCGGCGGCCCCGGCGCAGGGAGACCAGCATGTGGGTCAGGCCGTGCGAGCCGGCCAGGGTGCGAGCCAGCGGCTCGACCGCGTCCAGCGGGGGCGCCTCATCCGCCCCGTACCCCAGCGTCAGCGTCGCGTCCGCTGCCACGCCCCGCTCCACCCGCGTCACCCGGAGCCCCGCGAGCGCGGGCCGCGCCGGGTCGCCGACGGCGAGCAGCTGGGTCGATTCGGGTGCCCGGTCGCGGGCGAGGTCGGTCAACTTCCGTGCGGACCAAGGGAGGTTGATGGGCTCCGCGGTGCCCCAGCCTGACGGGGCCGCGCCGGTCAACGCTTCCCAGGCGGCCGACAGGGCGCGGCCAAGGACCAGGTTCTCGTCCGCGTTGTGCACCGTGCGGAACGCGACGATCAGCTGCCGCTCGGAGGTGAGCGCGGGCGCGCTGAACGCCTCGGCCACGACCGCCTGGCCCGAAGCGTCCCGGGCCGGCGCGAACGTGCCGTCCTGCCAGCGCAGGACCGCGCCGGAAAGCCCGTCGTAGTACCCGCAGTCGGGGTCCTTGACCACCCAGCGGTTGGGCGCGCCCGTCAGTGCCGTACGCAGCGGAAGGCTGAGCCGCACGCCGGGCGGGGTCACGATCTGGAGCGCGCGGCGGCTCTCGACGGCGGCGCGCAGGATGTGCGAGAGCCACGCGGTCAGCGCGATGACCGGCCGGTCGCACATGACGACGGCGGTCGACTCGGTGAGCACGTCCACGGTGGGGTGCGCCCCGCCGGCCGCGGGCCGCGCGCTCACCTCGGCGTCCTCGGCCACCGGGACGACCTCGGTGCTCGCGGCGCCGGGCGGCCACGCGGTGCCGCCGAGCAGGGTGGTGAGCCGCCCGGCCACCGACCCGGCGAGCCGCTCGGCCTCGGGGGCGGCCGTGGAGGCCCGCGCCTCCGTCCACCAGAACGGGCCCTCGGGGGAGGTGACTTGACCTCCCAGGAGGCGCTCGGCCTCGCCGGGCACCTGGACGAGCAGCGGCGCCTCCAGGGACACGAGCGGGCGGCCGTCCGCCGCGCAGAGCTGGACCACCGCCCCGTCGTGGCCGGTGTCGACGGAGAGCCCGGGCCCGCCCGCGTAAAGGCCGGCGAGCAGGGCCCAGGTGTCCGGCATCTTCGGGGTGAGGGCGATGACGTCCTTGGTCACGAGTGCTCTGCTTCTTCCGGCTGGTGGGCGAGGGCGGTCTGGACGAGCTGGTGGCGGCGGCCGCGGCGCACCAGGAAGCCGCGGCCCGGCGGCTGCGCGGACGCGTACAGGCCCGGGAACAGCTGGCCCTCCGTGCGGTCGCCGGTCATCACGAGCGCGGCGGTGCCCGTCTCGCGCAGGGTGGTCAGGAACGGTTCGTACAGCGCCCGCGAGGAGCCCGCGACGCGACGGGCCACCACGAAGTGCAGCCCGATGTCCTGCGCGGAGGAGATGTACGGCAGGAACGGTGCGAGGGGCTGCTGGCCCGCGGTGGTCAGGATGTCGTAGTCGTCGACCAGGATGACGATGCGCGGCCCGCTGAACGAGGGCCCGTCCGGCAGCGCGTCGTGGTCGACGGTCTCGTCCGGCAGCCGCTTCTCCAGCTCGGCGGCGATCCCCGAGGCGAGCCCCACGCTGATCTTCGCGTTGTGCGCGTAGCCCCCGCGGTACGGCTCGGGCACCACGCCGCGAAGACCGCGGCGCGGGTCGAACACGGCGAAGACCAGCTCCTCGTCGCTGTAGCGGGCGGTGAACTGCTGGGCGATGAGCTTGAGCAGATTGGTCTTGCCGCACTCGTTGTCGCCCAGGATCAGCAGGTGCTGGTCGTGCTCGAACAGGTCGAGGAGCACGGGATCGAGCGCGTCCTGGTCGACCGCGATCGGGATCCGCCTCGGCTCGGCGGCCGGCGAGGGAAGCCGCTGTGCGGGCAGCCGGGTCGGCAACACCCGTACGGGAGAAGCGAGTTCACCGTGCCAGGTGGCGCGTATGGTCCGCGCCGCGTCCTCCAGGGCGGGCCCGAGGTCGGCGGACGAGGCGACCGAGTCGGTGCGCGGAAGGGCGGCCTGCGCGAACAGCTTGCCGTTGGTCAGGACCCGCCCGGGGGTGTCCTGGGCGAGCGTCTCGGACAGCTTGCGGTCGATCGAGGAGTCGGACGGGTCGTTGAGCCGCAGCTCCAGCTGGGTGCCGAACATCGACTGCGTCGCGATCCGTACGTCGTTCCAGCGCAGCATGCCCGCCACGATGTGGATGCCGTAGCCGCTGCCCCGCTTGAGCAGGTCGGCCACGTCGTCGTCCAGGGCGGCGAACTCGTCGCGCAGCGCGCCGTACCCGTCCACGAGCAGCACCACATCGGTCGAGCCGAGCTCGGGAAGGCGGCCCTGCGCGCGCAGGCCGCGCAGCTCGTCCACCGAGTCGATGCCGTGCTCGCGGAACAGCTCCTCGCGCGCGGCGAGCATGGCCCGCACCTCGGCGACGGTGCGCGCGGCCCGCTCGTGGTCGGCGCGCCCGGCGATCCCGCCGACGTGCGGGAGCCCGGCCAGCGCCGCGAGGCCGCCGCCCACCAGGTCGAGCCCGTACAGGGCGACTTGGGCCGGTGTGTGGGTCAGGGCGAGCGAGAGCGCGAGGGTGCGCAGCAGGGTCGTCTTGCCGGACTGGGGGCCGCCGATGACGGCCACGTGCCCGCCCGCCACCGTCAGATCCAGGGTCCAGGGCCCCTGCCACTGCCGGCCCGGATCGTCGAGCAGGCCGAGCGGCACCCGCATCGGGCCCGGCCGGTGAGCGAGCTGGAGCCCGTGCTCGGAGACCTGGAGCGGGCCCGCCGCCGCGTCGAGGCTGATGGCCTGGGGCAGCGGGGGCAGCCAGATCCGGCGCACCGGCTCGGCGGCCGCGCGCAGCTGGTCGACCATCGCCGACATGACGGTCGGCCCGGTCTCCCGCTCGCGCATCTGCGGCTCGGCCGACGCTTCCGAACTCTCTTCCTGAGACGGGGAGTTGAAGGTCGGGTACGGCCAGGCGAGCGGCGTGTCGTCCTGCTGTTCCAGGACGGCGGGACCCCGGTAGGCACCGGAGACGTACCCCGCCTTGAAGCGCTCGTACGTCGACGTGTCGACCTTCAGATAGCCGAAGCCCGGCAGCGGCGGCAGGTGGAAGGCGTCCGTCGTGTCCAGGACCGTGCGCGACTCGTCGGCGGAGAACGTCCGCAGGCCCAGCCGGTACGAGAGGTAGGTGTCCAGGCCCTTGAGCTTGCCGCCCTCGATGCGCTGGCTGGACAGGAGCAGGTGGACGCCGATGGACCGGCCGATCCGGCCGATCGACAGGAACAGGTCGATGAAGTCCGGCTTGGCGGTGAGGAGTTCACCGAACTCGTCGATCACGACGAACAGATGGGGGAGCGGTTCGAGCTCGGGCCGCTCGGCGCGCAGGGCCGCGTAGTGCCCGATGTCGGCGACGTTGCCCGCGTCCTTGAGGACCTGCTGACGCCGCTTGACCTCGCCCGCCAGGCTGGTGTGCACGCGCTCCACGAGGCCCGCCTGGTTCTCCAGGTTGGTGATCACTCCGGCCACGTGCGGCAGTTCGGCGAACGGCGCGAAGGTCGCGCCGCCCTTGTAGTCGACCAGGACCAGCGCCAGATCCTCCGGCGGGTGCCCGGCGACAAGGGCGAGCACCAGGGTGCGCAGCAGCTCGGACTTGCCGGAACCGGTCGCGCCCACGCACAGCCCGTGCGGGCCCATGCCCAGCTCGGAGGACTCCTTCAGGTCGAGAAGCACTGGCTGGTGCCGGTCGTCGAGCCCGATCGGCACCCGCAGGAACGCCCGCTCGCCGCGCGGCGCCCACAGCCGGTCGATGTCCAGGTCCGCCGGGTCGTCGATGCCGAGCAGCTGCGGGAAATCCACCGGACCGGTCACCGGGGTGCCCTCGGCCACGGACTCGGCGGAAAGGCGCAGCGGCGCCAGCATGCGCGCGAGCCCCTCGGCCCCGGCCGTGCTCACCTCGTCGGACAGTCCGTACGACATCGGGGGCGCCGGGTTCGCCGGATCGCGCAGGTCCTCGACCGTGACGCGGTCGCCGTCGACGCTGATCCGGACGGTGACGTGGTCCGGCTCGTGCACCTGCTGCTCAAGCAGGTGCAGCACCGTCACGCCCATCTCGGTGAGACCGACCGCCGTGTCGGGACGGGGCAGTTCCTCGGCGGGGGCGCCGTACTCGTCGCTCACCACGAGCAGCCGGTCGATCATCATCAGCGCGTTCCGGTCCGACAGGCCCCGGCGCACCTCCGCCGCGTACGAGGCCCGCTGGCGCAGGTCCGTCCGCATCAGCCGGGCCAACTGCGGCATGCTCGGCGCGATCCGGCGCGCGGCCACCGGGCCGTCGCTCTCCAGCGCGTCCAGGACATGGGGCAGCCACTTGGCCCACTCCCAGTCGTCGAGCCGGTCGCCCGGCACGCCGAGCGCGATCGCCAGATCGTCCGGGGCGTGCGTGACGGCCGCCTGCACGAGCAGTGCCCGGGCGACCCGCAGCACACCCTCGCGGTCGCCGACCACGCTCACGTTCGCGGCCCGGTCGAGCGGCACCGTCAGCGGCGACTCGGTGGCCGTGGCGTACCGGGCCACCAGCGCCCGCGCCTCGTTCAGCATGAACGGGTCCGGCGGGGTGAGCACGCCCTGCGCACTGTTCTGCCCGATCGACAGATCCTGCGTCGGTACGGTGCCGGTGCCCACCCGCACCCGCAGGAAGTCCGCGTCGCCGCGCCGCCGCTCCCACAGCCGGGCGGGATCCCGCAGCAGGTCGTACAGAGCCTGAGGCGGCGGGTTGAGCAGCCGGGCCTGGAGCCTCGACTCCCGCTCCACGGCGCCGAGTTCCTCGCGCTGCTCCTCCAGATATTCGAGGTAGCGCTCGCGCTGGGTGCGCCGGGTGCGCTGCGCCTTGCCGCGCTGGGAAAGGAACAGCGCGACCGCGCCGAGCAGCGCCACGACCAGGACGATGGCGCCGAGGCCCGCGAACTGGCTGTTGCGGATCACCGTCATCATGATCACGGAGCTCATCACGCCGGCCATCGGGAGCAGCGCGGTCGCGGCCGTGCCGGTCTTGCCCTCGGGCAGGTTCGGCGGCGGCTCGATGGCGCGCGGCGCCGCGGCGGCGGCCGGCCGGGTCGAGCGGGCCGGGCGGTGGACCTGGTGCAGCGTCATCGCACCCTCACCGCCCGCTCCATCGCCTCGGCGGCCAGCGCGACGGCGGCCTGCCGGGTGGCCCGGCCGAGCAGTGCGGTCTGGATGGGGCCTCCCTGGGCCAGATGCCGGTCGTAGGGGACCGGGAGCACGGTGACGCCCGCCTCCCGCAGATGCGCGGTGGCGGCCTTCAAGTCCAGTGTCATGTCGGGTGAGTTGGCGGTGAGCGCCACCACGGTGGTGGCCAGCGCCGAGTGCGGCAGATGGGCGAGCCAGTCAAGGACGACCCGGGTGCCGCCGACGCCCTCCGCGGTCATCGGGGCGACCACGATCCGGGCGTGCGCGGTGTCCATCGCGGTACGCGCCACCTCGCCGGGCAGCGTCTCGCAGTCGACCACGGTCACCGCGAAGTACCGCCGCAGCGCGAGCGTCACGGTGCGGTACGTCCGCATGCTCAGCGGCGCGCCGAGCCGGCCCTGGCTCGCGGGCAGCAGCCAGCCGCCGTCCGTGATCGGCACGAGATAGCCGGTGACGTCGGTCAGCTGCATGGCGGGGGTGAGGATGTCGGCGAGGTCCGCGCAGGACCAGCGCACCGACTCGGCCCCGAGCCGGACCGGGAGCGTGCCGAGCGCACCGTCCGCCTCCAGGGCGAGCACGGGATCGTGCCGGTAGTGATTGAAGCTCCGCGCTAGCAGGGCTGCGACGGTGGTCTTCCCCACGCCGCCCCGGATCGAGGTGACCGCGATGACCCGCCCGGTCGTCACGGGCTGCTGCAACTCCCGCCCGATCCGGCTCTCCTCGGCCACGTCCTGCGCGGCGGACGACCCGAGCTTGCGCACGGACCGCCCGGCCCGCTTGGCCACGGAGTCCCCGTGCACCGGCCGCCCGAGCGCCACGGCGAGCCGGGGATCGACGGTGGGCACGGACTCGGGCGTGGCCATGGGCACCGCGGCGTCCCGCCCGCCGGGGATGCGGAGCTCGGGGAGGGTGGCGGGGCGGTCGGCGGGTGCGTTGTGGGGGGTGGGCATGGGCAGCCCGGCGGGCTGGGGCTCCGGGGCTCCGGCTCCGTGCGGGGCGGCGGAAGCGGCATCCGGGGCGGGGGATCCGTACTGGGCGGCGGCGCGGGCGGCGGCGACGGCGTCGAGGGTCCCGGCGGTGTGGGGGTGGGGAGCGGCGGAGGCTTGGCGAGGGCCGGAGGTGGGGAACCCGGCGTTGCCGGGGTTGGGGTGCTGGGAGCCCGGAGTGGGGCCGGCGTCGGCGTTCGCGGCACTGAGTGCCCCAACTCCCGCCGAAGGAGCGGTAGTTGATCCGTCCGGGGAGGCGTCGGCCTGGCGGGGTTCCAGCGGACGTATCCGGAACGTGCCCTCCGCCGGGCCGGTGTACGGCCGGCCGGACGGCGCCGCGGGGTTGCCCGCATCAGACTGTGCGGCAGAGTCGCTGGCACCGGGCTGTGCGGCCGACGCGGCCGAGCCGAAGGAACCTTCCGCCGGGCCCACACCCTGCGGTGCGGCCGACGCAGAGCCGAAGGCACCCGTACCCCGCGGTGCACCCGATGCCGAGTCACCCCCGTTCAGCTCGCGCAGCACATCGCGCTGCCAGTCCTCGCCCACAGCCATATCCCGACCTCTACGCATACCTACGCGAACGTGCCGAGCAGACGCCCGTACACCCCGAACACCCCGAGCACCAGCGGGAACAGCGCGATCACACCGATCGATTCCAGCGCGTCGCCGAACCGTCGCAGCCGGACCCGCACATGGTCCGCGGGCTGGATGACGAGCACCGCGACCGGGGCCAGTGCGAGCACCACGAGCAGGGCCAGCGGGCCGACCGCGCCGGTGCGCTCCCACCAGACCCAGGCGAGCCGCCCGGCCACCGCGGCCGCGGCCGCGAAAAGGCCGACCACCTCGGCGACCAGCGGATACGCACGCGCGCGCAGGGCGAGCACCACAGCGAGTACCGAGGCGAGCGGCACCGTCCACACCGTCGGCGTACGCAGCACCAGGATCCCGGCGACCGCCGCGCAGGCGGCCATGACGACGGTGGCGAGGGCGAGCCCGCGGTGGGTGGCCGCGAGCGCGGTCGACACCTGATAGCGGCTGACGGAAGTCCCGCCGGAGCGCCGGTCGTCGAGCCCCGAGAGCCCGGACGCCATCAGGGCGAGACGCGGCAGCACCCCGAGCAGCAGCACCGACACGACCACCACGATCGCCCCGGCCCGCGCCTGCCCGACCGCCGAGCCGGCCCCGGACTGCAGCGCGATCACGGCCTCCCAGCACGCCCCGGCCCCGGCGACCGCCCCGGCCCCGATGAGCCCGCCCCGCCCGAGCGGCGAGAACATGCCGAGCAGCAGCAGCGCCACCGCGAGGGCGGCGCCGACCGCGCCGAGCCGTGCGCCGCCCGGCCAGCCGTACGCGTCGGCCAGCGTCCACGCGCCGAGCACGGCGAGCACTCCGGCCGTGACGATCAACGTGGTCGCGGGCCCGCGCTGCCCGGCCCGGCCGATCACCGGCCCGGCGATCGCGCAGACCCCGGCCACCGCGAGCAGCACCGTGCCGACCGCGGACAGCGCGAACTCGTCGCGCGCGAGCACCCCGGCCGCCAGCGCCCAGCAGACCGTGGCGAGCCCCGCGACCGCGCGCCGCGCGGCGGGCCGCCAGCGCCAGGCCCGTACGTCGAGATCGTCCGCGGCCTCGTCGGTGACGTCGTGCACGACGGGCGCCGAAGGCGCGTCCTCGACCCGCACCAGACGCAGCACCGCGCCGTCGGGCACGCCCGCCGACGCCAGCGTCGAATCCTGGGCGAGCGCCGATCCGTCGGCCGTCGTCAGATGGCGCAGCATCGGGCGGCCGCCCGGACCGTCGCCGAGCAGCCGCATGATTTCGGGCAGCAGCAGCCCAATTGGCTCTTCGGACGGCAGAACGAGATCGACCCGACGCTGTTCACCGACCAGAGTGACCCGGCTCAATGCCGTACGGCTCACCGATCCCGTAGCTATCACGCGTGCGAACCTATCATCGGGCCGAAGACTTCACGGCGGGCGAAGAACTGGGGGAAGAAGGGGGCGAAGAGGGTGCCGAAGTCGGCTGAACCGAAGTCCCGTACGGGGTCTTGCCGATGAGCTTGTGCGAAATGAACGACCAGCCCACACAACCCGCGCAGAGCACTGCCGCAATCACAATTCCGGCGAACAGCTTGCCGAGGCGTTCGTCGACCGACCGCCGCCCGCGCTGCCCCCCGAACAGAAGGGCATCGCGAAGCCGCCGGCGCCGTACCGAAACCGACTCCAGCAATTGGCTGTCATAGTCCTGCGCGGCAGTCATGCCCGGGCAATCTCCTTCGGATCCTGCTCAATGCCGTACGGCGGTGAAACCGTGACGTGGGGAATCAAGGCCGTTCGCGGAGCTTCGCGGTGACGGCCGCGACAAAAGCGTCCGCCTCCTCCTCGGTGATCTCCACATGGTCGACCTCGTTGTGGCCGAGTTCGTAGAGCCGGAGGTATTCGGTCGGCTCCCAGCGCAGATTCCGGGTGAAAGCCTCGTCGTAGGCGACCCCGTGGAGAAAACGCCGCCGGACGATTCCGCGCGGGCTGCTCCGCGGATATCCGTCGCCGATCTTCGCGAAGTACGTGATCTCCCGCGACGCGGGGTCGATCACCCGCACATCGGCGCCCCGGCCGTTCAGCCACAACTCCAGCTCGCGGCCGCCGACTTCGCGGCGCTGCTCGCCGCTCTCCACGACCATCGGCCCGTACACCGAGCCCGACAGGCCCTGGACGACGGTGTGTTCGTCGACGACGACGCCGAACGAGGTCTCCTTCACTGAGGCGCCGGTGAGGTCGGCGCCCTGCAACAGGGTGCCGAGCAGCGCGGCGGCGTTGAGCCGGGCGCCGCGCAGCGAGCCGCCCCGCACATCGGTGTCGGCCAGCTCGGCGCTGCCCAGATCCGCGCGGTCCAGCTTGGCGCCGCGCAGGGAGGCCTCGTCCAGTACGGCCTTGATCAGGCCGGCGTCGGTCAGGTCAGCGCCGTCGAGCACCGCGCCTTCCATGTGGCACCGGTAGAAGTCGGTGCCCACGAGCACGGCGTCCCTGAGCACGGTCCCGGTCAGCATGCCGCCGCCGAGATCCGCACCGGACAGATCGGCAGCGGTCAGGTCGAGCCCGTCGACACCGAGCAGCGAGCCCGGCTGCTCGACCCACTCGCGGAGCGCGGCCGCGGCCTCGGCGTCCTTCGGCATGGCCCGGACGATCCGCCGCTCGCCTTCGTCACGGATACCAGACAACCCGATCACTCCACCCATGGTCTTCGACAATTGCCCTGACATCGTCAATAGCGGCCTGATCGGCATTGCGCATGTCCAGAATGACCACGCGCTTCCTGTTCACGATCTGGTCCTCCAGTTTGCGCACCCAGCTCCCGTTGTTCGCGGGGTCGTACGCGCCCTTGAACGGCAGCGACTTGTCGCGAACGTTATTGAGCGGAGGCCAGTCGGAGTGTACGCCCTTGATGTCGTAGTACTCCCCGATGCTCGGCGAGTACAGATCACCCTGATTCGCACCCGGCGGACGCTGAATGTCGGACGGCACCTTCCCGCTCTCGCGCATGTCGAGAGCGATCCGCGCCTCGTCCATCTCCGACGGCTTGACCTTCCCCTTGTGATCGGGGTCCTGCTTCAAGACGTCGAAATCGTCGGCGTACTTCTTCTCGATCGCCTGGAGATGCGAATCGTGCACCGCGCGCTCGGCCGGAGAGAGCTCGGCCGGCGGCCCATTGCCGTGCACGGAGGCGGTTCCGTGCTGACCGTGGTCGACGTGCGGAGCCTCGGGCAATGCCGAACCGTGCGACTCGTGACCGAGATCGATATGCAGATCCCCGGCGCCGTGCGGCACCGGCACCTTTCCGAACAAGTCGCTCTGCTCGGCCCGGATGGCCGCGAGGTCGTCGTGGGAAATTCCGGGAAGGCGTTCCTTCTCGTAGAGCACATGGCCGTCCATCTTGGCCGTGAAGCTCTCCGGGGTGTGGAACTGCACCTCGAAGACCTGGCCCGAAACCGGGTCCCGCCAGGTCGAGTTGATGCCCTTGTAGCCCGCGCTGTCCCAGGTGTTCTTGAACGTGACGTTCTCGAACCCGCGGCTCCGGAAGTCGTCGACGGCCTGCTGCACGCCGTGCGCGTAGTCCTTGGAGGGCAGCTCGACGGTGTAGCGCAGCGAGTCCTTGATGTTCCCGAGCGCGTCCTCGGGCCGCAGCATCGGGTCGTCGTGCAGCGCCGTCGCGATCTTGCGCTTGAGCGAGTCCTCGCCCTTGAGGCGGTACTCCAGGCCGTTGAGCTTGCCGTGGTCCACTCGGTCGGCGGCGGACTTCACCGCGTCGGTGATGCCCGGCTCGGCCGACTCGGCCCGGTGCATGAACTGGTCGGCCGCAGCGTTCGCGTGCGGATCGAGGTGCAGCCCCTGCGGCCCCTCCCAGGACCCGTCGGGCAGATTGCCCCGCGGCTCCCCGGGCCCGTCCGGAAGATGCGAACCGCCGGTGCCGGGCGGACCTCCGACATCGCCACCCCCCGTACCCGCGCCTCCGGCCGACCCGGGCTCGCCCGGGTGCGTACCGCCGCCGTGACCCCCGGTGGGGAGGTCGCCGTGCGATCCCGAACCTCCCGAACCGGGGAGGTCGTGCGACGTCGGCACGGAGTTGTGAGTCGGCGGTACGGAATTGTGCGAGGGCCCGGCCGGGGTTTCGTGACTGGCAGAGGGCCTGAGGTCGTGGGCGGTGCCGCCGGGCGTGCGCACCGGGTCATGCGCCATGCCGCCCGGTGTGTGTGCTGGGTCGTGTGCTCCGGCCATGGCCGGTTCTTTGACGTCTGCGCCGATCTTTACTGGTTCGTCGACGTGGGGGAGGGAGCTTTTGAGGCGGGTGATGTCGTCGGCGCTGAGTTCGACCTTGGCCGTCGATATGGTGCCGTCGGGTTTGTAGACCTTGCCGTCGTCGAGGTTGAGGCGGCTGCCGCCGGGCCATTCGATGTAGTTGCCCTTGACGACGGGGACGTCGGTGTTC
>NZ_LGDD01000328.1 GCF_001279695.1 Streptomyces sp. WM6378 | reverse complement strand
CCCCCCAGCCCCCCAGTCGTGACGTCGTAGTTCGGGCTCTCTACTCGGGCGTCAGTCGCGGTACCGAGTCGCTGGTCTTTCAAGGGCGGGTTCCCGTCAGTCAGTACGCGGCCATGCGTGCGCCGTTCCAAGAGGGCGACTTTCCCGGGCCGGTCAAGTACGGGTATCTCAATGTCGGCCGGGTGGAGGCCGGGCCGGCGGAGCTTGTCGGGCAGACCGTGTTCAGTCTCTTTCCGCATCAGACCCGATTCCGCGTCCCGGTCGGCGCGGTCACGCCCGTTCCCGACGGCGTGCCCGCCGAGCGTGCCGTGCTGGCCGGGGTCGTCGAGACCGCGCTCAATGCGCTCTGGGACGCCCCGCCCCGGATCGGCGACCGGATCGCCGTCGTGGGGGCGGGCCTCGTCGGATGCTCTGTGGCCGCTCTTCTCGCCCGGTTCCCCGGAGTCCGGGTCCAGCTCGTCGACGTCGACCCGAGCCGCGCGTCAGTCGCCGCCACCCTCGGCGTCGACTTCGCCCTCCCCCCGCAGGCCACCGGCGACCGCGACCTCGTCTTTCATGCCAGCGCCACCCAGGACGGGCTCCGGCGGTCCCTTGAGCTCCTCGCTCCCGAAGGGGACGTCGTCGATCTGAGTTGGTACGGGGACCAGCAAGTCACCCTGCCGCTCGGGGAGTTCTTCCACTCCCGGCGGCTTTCGCTGCGCAGCAGCCAGGTCGGTTCCGTCTCGCCGGAGCGGCGCGGGCGGTACACCCCCGCCGACCGGCTCTCACTCGCGCTCGACCTCCTGCGGGACCCGGTCTTCGATCATCTGATCACCGGCGAGTCCGATTTCGATGAACTGCCGCGAGTCATGGCCGGCATCGCCGCTGGCAGGCTGCCCGGGCTCTGCCATCGCATCCGCTACGGCCCCCGCTGATCCCCAGCCGCAGCCCCTGGGCTGAGCGCAGGCCCACGCGCAGTGCGGCGCCGTCGGCGGCGGCCCGCCCTGGCTGATGCTCCGCCCCTCCGTTTCCGTTGACCCCGCCGGGGCGATCCCCTGCCCCCAAATTCAGCAATTCCTCACCCCCCCCTTCGGAGAAGCCATGTTCAGCGTCACCGTCCGCGATCACCTCATGGTCGCCCACAGCTTCCACGGCGAAGTCTTCGGGCCCGCGCAGAAGTTGCACGGAGCGACCTACCTCGTCGACGCGACCTTTCAGCGGCCCGAGTTGGACGGCGACAACCTCGTCATCGACATGGGCCTCGCGGCGGAGGCGGTGCGTGAGATCGTCGGCGGCCTTTCCTATCGGAACCTCGACGACGACCCCGACTTCGCCGGTACCAACACCACCACCGAGTTCCTCGCCAAGGTCATCGCCGATCGTCTTGCCGTCCGCATCCACGACGGCGCGCTGGGCCACGGCGCCCGCGGGCTGACCGGGATCGGTGTGCGGCTGCACGAATCGCACATCGCCTGGGCCGACTACCACCGCTCCCTCTGACCGTGGCCACCCGCCCGTACGTCGTGCTGTCGGCGGCCGTCTCCGTCGACGGCCGCCTCGACGACACCGCCCGCGATCGGCTCGTACTGTCCAATCGGAGAGACCTGGATCGGGTCGATGGTGAACGCGCTGCCGCTGACGCCATTCTCGTCGGCGCCAACACCCTGCGTAAGGACAACTCCCGGCTGCTGATTGCTAGTTCGGCCCTTCGCGCTCGGCGCATCGCTGCCCGGAAGCCCGAGCATCCGCTCAAGGTCACCGTCACCCGGTCCGCCGATCTCCGTACTGATCTCGCCTTCTGGCACTGCGGAGGCGCAAAGCTCGTCTTCACCCTCGACGGTGCGCTGGGCCGGGCCCGCCGCACCCTGGGGGCGTTCGCCGATGTCGTCAGCGCCGGGGCCGTGCTCGACTGGGGGCGCCTGCTCGACGAGCTCGGGCGGCGCGGGGTGGGGCGACTGCTCGTGGAAGGGGGCGGGGACGTGCACACCCAGCTCCTCGCGCTGGATCTGGTCGACGAACTTCATCTCGTACTCGCTCCGTTGCTCGTCGGAGAGGCCGGCGCGCCCGCGTTCCTCGGCCCGGCGCCGTATCCCGGTGGCCCCACGGCCCGGATGAAACTCCTCGAAGCGCGGCCCATCGACGATGTCGTCCTGCTGCGCTACGCCCCGAAGGTCCGCTCGTAGAAACCGGCCGAAGTCACCCTTCCCAGCGTGCAGTTGACCAGCTCTAGGTATGCTCGGTGCGCACATGGCCGGGTGGTTTCGGGTGAGGCGGGGGCTGAGGGTGGACGACGCGGTGGAGCTGGCGGACATGATCGCTCAGCTGCGGAGCGAGCTGAGCCGGGCCATGGCGGACGGGGACGGCGAAGGGATCCGGTTCCAGGCCGAGTCGCTCGAACTCGAACTCACCGTGGGGGTCGAGCGGAGCCGGGAGCCGGGGGCCAAGGTGCGGTTCTGGGTGTTCGACGTCAAGCATTCCGCGCGCTCCGCGAACACGGCCACCCAGCGGATCAAGCTCACCCTCCAGCCGGTGCGCGCCGAGGCGCCCGAGCGCCCCGCGCTGATCTCGGGCGCCGAGCTGTTCGATGAGAGCTGAGCCCTCGGCCGACGGGCCTGGGCTCGACCCGCACCGGATCGCCGAGATCATCGTCGAGACCGGCGGCGGCAGGCGACGCGGTTCCGGCTACCGGATACGCGCCGACACCGTCCTCACCGCCGCCCATGTGGTCGTTGACGCAACCGGCGTGGTCGTACGGTTCGATGCCGACCGGGAGGGTGAATGGTCCGGTCCGGCCGCTGTTGCCTGGGCGGATACGGATACCGACCTCGCCGTGCTGAGTGTCGTGCCACCGGAGACGGCGCCCGAGGCCGTCGGGCCCGTCCGGTTCGGGCGGATCCCCGACGACCGGCACGGTGTGATCGACGTGCACGCCCTCGGGTTCCCGCTGTGGAAGCGCCGCAGCCGCTCCGACCGTACGTCCTTCCGCGAGCTGCACCAGGCGGACGGGACCGTCGCGGCGCTGTCCAACCTCCGCACCGGCACGCTGGAGGTGACCGTCGCACCGGCCGGCGCCGACCCGGACCCGGGTACGTCTCCGTGGGCCGGCATGTCCGGCGCCGCGGTGTGGGCCGGCAGCCGCATCATCGGGGTGGTCGCCGAGCACCACCGCTCGGAGGGGCCGGGTCGGCTCACCGCCGTCCGCCTGGACCACGCGCTGCACGGGCTCGGCCCGGCGGACCGTGCGGAGCTCGTCCGGCTGCTCGGGCTGCCCGAGCCCCTGCCTCTCGCCGTGCCCGGGGAATCGCCCGGGGACGTGCGGGTGGTCGGCGTCCCCGTCGCGTACGGCATCGAGCTGTTCAAGAACCGGGCCAGTGAACGCGACGCGATCGCGCGGCACTTGAGCGATCCCGCGATCCGCATGGTGGTCATCACCGGGCCGCGCGGCATCGGCAAGAGCGCGCTCGCCGCGAAGGTCATGGACCTGCTCGACCGGGGTGTGTGGCCGGGCACCGCCCAAGGGCCGCTGCCGTCCGGCCTGGTCAACCTCTCCACCCGTACGTCCGGGATTTCGCTGGAGCGCCTCTATTTCGACTGTGCCCGGCTGCTCGGGCCCGAGCGCCTCGCCGAGTTGCGCGAGGTCTGGAACGCGGGCGGGACCACGCAGGAGCGGCTCGCCGAACTGCTCACGGCGATGGGCGAGCGGCTGATCGTCATCCTCATGGACAACCTGGAGGACCTGCTCGACGACGACGGCAGCGTCGCCGACGACGAACTCGCAGCCATCCTGGACTGGCTGTTCCGGGCCCGATCGACGCCGCGGCTCCTGGTCACCAGCCAGGTACCGGTGCGCCTCGCGCCCGAACTGCGGCGCTTCGCCGCGCACGTCGAACTGTCCGAGGGGCTTGGCCCCGCCGAGGCGGCGGCGCTCCTTCGCGAACTCGACCGGGACGGCTCGCTCGGCATCGCGGACCTGTCCGACGACGAACTGCTGCAAGCCGTCGTCCGTGTACACGGCGTACCGCGCGCGCTGGAACTGCTCGTCGGCGCGCTCGCCGACGACACGGTGCTCCTGCCAAGGCTGCAAGACGTGCTGAAGGACTTCACCCGGCGCCACGACGTCGTCGCCGACCTCGCCCAGGACCGCTACAAACGGCTGGACGAACGGGCGCACGCGGTCCTCGGTGTCCTCGCCGCGCTGCGTACGCCCGTGGCGCAGGGCGCGCTCGAAGAGATCCTGGCCGGCCTCGACGCGGGGCTGCCCGCGGCCGCGGTCCTCACCTCCCTCGTCCGCATGCACCTGGTCTCCGTGGACCGGGCGCACCGCACCTTCGCCCTGCACCCGCTGGACGCGGAGATCGCCTACGGACGGATGCCGCAGGACGGACCTCACAGGAGACAGGCAGTGGAACGAGAGATCGCATCCTGGTACGGGCGCCGGGCCCGGCCGCGCGGCACCTGGCGGACGCTGGAGGACATCGAGCCGCAGCGCCGTCGGTTCGACCACCTCGTACGCTCCGAGGACTTCGACGATGCCGCGCGGGTGCTGTGCGAGATCAGCGAGTGGCTGGTGTGGCACGGGTCGGTGCTCGCCGCGGTCTCGATGCACCTCGCCGTCGAGGGCCGCATCCGCGACGAGCGAGTACGTCTCGCCCATGCCGTCGCCTACGGGCACGCCCGGCTCAGCGCGGGCCCGATGGAGCAGGCGGCCGAACTGTTCACCGAGGCGGCGGCCCTCGCCGAACGCCTCGGCGACCGGCCCGCGCTCCAGAACGCACTGTTCGGGCTCGGCGACACCCACCGCCAGCTCGGCGACCAGAGAGCCACCGTCCAACCCCTCACCCGGGCAGCCGAGTTGGCCCGCGAACTCGGCGACACCGAGCGGGAGGTGCACGCGCTGCTCTCCCTCAGCCTCGCGCACAGCTACCTGGGGGACGGCGAGAGCGCGCTGACGGGAGCCACTCGACTGACCGAACTGGCCGCCGCCGACGGCAACTTGCTCACGATCGCCCGGGCCGGCAACGCGCGCACGATCGCCCTCCTCACGCTCGGCCGCTGGCAGGAGACCGCCGAGGCGGGCGAGGAGACGGCCCGCGCCTACCGGGCCGCCGACAGCCAGGAGGCGATCGCGTACGCCCTCAACGCGCGGGGCCTCGCCCTCCTGGCCCTGGACGACCCGGCACGGGCGGCGTCGGTCCTGGAGGAGGCCCGCCACGAGGCCTCGCTGATGGAGAACCCCCGTGCGGAGGGCGTCTGCCTGCTGAACCTGGCCTGGGCGTACTGGTGCGGCGCCCGCTACGACCAGTGCGCCACGACGGCGGACCGCGCCTCGGCCGCCCTGGACATCGCGGGCGCCGCCCAGGCGGAAGCGGCCAGGGCCTTGGCAGCGGCGGCCCGGTCGCTGCCCGACGCACCGGGGGCGGCGGCCGAAGCGCTGCGTCGTGCGGCGGCGGCGCTGGACGGGAACGTGGAGGTCGTCTCGCCGGGGTGGGTGTTGGAGCGGGCTCGGGGGCTGGCGGGCGGGCTTTAAGCGCGCTTCCTCTTCGGCTTCGCCTCGGCGGCTTCCGTCGCGGGCTCAGGGTCCCCGGCCCCCGCCGCCGCATCCTCCGCCACAGCCGCCAGGATCGTGTCCACGTTCACGTGGAGGTCGAACGGGGCCAGTTCGAAGTACTTCAGGGCCTTGCCGTCCTCGCTCAGCTCCAGGCTGCCGATCACCAGGCCGGCCTTTTCCAGGCGTTCCAGGTGCATGTAGAGGAGGGGGCGGGACATGCCGAGGCGGCGGGCCAGTTCGCTGACGTACATGCGGCCCTCGGAGAGTTCGGCCACCACCCTCAGTCGCTGGGCGTGGCCGACCGCGGCAAGTACCGCCAGAAGCTCCTCGCTGGTCATGGCCCACCTCTAGCAAAATCCCGGAAACCTGTAGGCCGAGACTTTCCCATGGCATGAACGGCTGTCAAACGTTCGTACCGGCCGACAGGGAGCCGGCGAGGGCGGCAGTACGGGAGGCGGGTACTGATACCGCGGTCAGCAGGAGGTCTGGCGATGCCAGCCAGTGGCCCTCAAGGCAGGTGGCTTCCGGGTGGTCGGGGAGGATCTCCGCCCGGAAGGTGCCGTCGGCCGGGTGCAGGGTCACCCTGATGTCGTGCAGGCTCCTCGGTCGGATGCCGCCCGCTCGGGCGCCCGGGGACCACGCCTTGAACGCCGCCTCCTTCGCGGAGAAGAGCAGGCGGTCCCAGCAGACCGTTCCGCCCAGGCCCGCGAGGGCGGCCCGCTCCTCCGGGCGGGCCACCGCGCTCACTACGCCCTCCCTCAGCGGGCGGTGCGGTTCCGCGTCTATGCCCAGGGCCCGTACGGCGGTGCGGTGGGCGACCACCGCCGCGCGGTAGCCGCGGCAGTGGGTCATGCTGCCCACGATCCCCGTCGGCCAGCCCGGGGCGCCCCCCTCGTCGGGCAGGAGGGGGGCCGGGGGCACGCCCAGTTCCTTCAGGGCCAGGCGGGCGCAGTGCCGCACCGTCGTGAACTCCCGGCGGCGGCCCGCGCCCACCCCCGCCAGCAACGCCCGCTCCTGCGGGAAGAGGCCCTCCCCGTCCGGAGTGTCGCCGAACTGTTCCGATGCGGCGGCCGAGAGCGGGAGCAGCTTCTCGATCAAGAGGCGGCCGGGTCCTGCCCGGCCCCGCGCAAGGCTGCCACCACGTCCTGCGCCACCTCCGCCACGCTCGGCCTGTCGAGCAGTACCGCCCTGTCGATCACCACCCCGCAGCGGTCACCCAGCTCGCTCGTCAGCCAGGTGCTGGTCATCGAGTCGATTCCGTAGGCGCTGAGCGGTACGTCGCGGTCGATCAGGTCGAGCTCCAAGTCGAGCAGTTCCGCCAGGAGTTGGGACAGCTGGTCCGCCACCTGTCGCTCCGTCACCGTCACCGATACGGTCCCTTGCTCGCTCATGCCGAGTGTTTCCTCTCTTCGCGGACGGGTGCGCCGGGTGCGCTCGACCACTGGGCCAGCAGCGGCAGCCGGCCCGCCCGGACTTCCTTCGCGCAGTCCCGGCGGCGGGTCTTGCCGCTGGTCGTGCGGGGTACCTGGTTGCGGGCCACCGCGAAGACGCTCACCGGGGCGGGCAGCGCCCTGGCGACCGCGATGCCCGCGGCCCGTACCGCGCGGGCGAGCACCTCCGGGTCCCGCTCGGTCGTCTCGACCACCACCGCGACGCCCGGCGCCGACTCGTCCAGCGGCCACGCCGCTGCCCGCTGGTGCGTGAAGGCCTCGTGCGCGGCGCCGGCCACCGCCTCGATGTCCTGCGGGAAGTAGTTCTCACCGCCCACCACCAGGACGTCTTTGAGGCGGCCCGTGATGAACAGTTCGCCGTCGTCCAGGCAGCCCAGATCCCCGGTGCGTACGTACGACCGGCCTTCCAGACGCGCCCCGAACACCTGCGCCGACTCCGCGTCCCGGCCCCAGTACCCCTGGCAGTTCCCAGGACCCGACACCCAGATCTCGCCCACCGCACCCGCGGGCAGCACGCGGTGCGTCGCCGCGTCGACGATGCGGATCCGCACCCCGGGCAGCGGCGTGCCGCAGCCGACCAGCTCGACCGCGCTGTCCGGCGACGCGGCCGGTATGGCCGTGCCCCGGGCCAGCGCGTCCCGGTCGTAGCGGCGGACGGGGGAGTCGTACAACGGGCGGCCGAGCGTCACGCTCAGGGTGCACTCCGCGAGGCCGTACCCCGGCGAGAACACCTCCGGACGGAAGAAGGAGGGGCGAAACGCGTCCGCGAACCTGCGTAGGGTGTCCGCCCGCACCGGCTCCGCCCCGTTCGCGGCCACCCGCCACGTGGACAGGTCGACCCGGCGCCGCTCCTGAGCCGGAATCCGCCGCACACACAGCTCGTACGCGAAGTCCGGCGCGGCGGCGAAGACGTCCTCCTCGGCCTCGATCGCGCGCAGCCACACCATCGGATCCCGGACGAACGTCGAGGGCTCCATCGTGACGGCCGCCGCCCCCGACACGAGCGGCAGGACCACGCCCGTGCACAGCCCCATGTCGTGGAAGAACGGCAGCCAACTCACCACCGTCGTACCGGAGTCGAGCTCGCAGCGGTCGCGCAGCGCCACCTGGTTGGCCACCAGATTGCCGTGCCGGACGACCACTCCCCGGGGGTCGCTCGTCGAGCCGGAGGTGTACTGGAGGAGGGCGACCGCCTGCGCGTCGAGTGCGCAGGGGGCGGGCGGTACGTCCTCGTCGGTCGATGACCGCGACACCGTGATCACGGCCGGTCCTGGCCGGCCCTGGAGGGACTCCTGAGGCGTCGACACCAGGACCGCGACCGGGTCGCAGTCCTCTCGGATCACCGCGAGCCGGTCCGCGCGGCCGGTCGTGCCCGTGCCCGTGCGCAACGGCGGTACGGGTACCGCGATCCGCCCGGCGTACAGGCAGGCCAGGAAGCCGACGGGGAAGTCGAGGCCGGGCAGTGCCGGGACGACGACCCGGTCGCCGGGGCCGCCCACCTTTCCCAGCGCGGCGGCCGTGGCGCGGACCCGGCCCAGGAGTTCGGCCGCGGTCAGCTGCCCGAGCCGCTCGCCCCGTTGGCCGAGGGCGGTGAACACGGGCCGGGCCGCGTCCGGCCCCGAGGCGCGGAGCAGCAGGGCCTCCACGACGGTTGCCGGGTCCGGCAGTCGGGTGGGAAACGCGGGAAGGGCCAAACTGGTCACAAGGGCCACGGTCTCGCTCCTCTCAGTTCACGCGGCTCGGGCGTACGTCCCGGGCGAGCCACTCCCGGAATGCGGGCAGGTTCGGCAGGATCACCGTCGAGCAGGCGAGGACCGCGAGGTTCTGGCACATGGCGGTGATGGACACGACGGTGCGGCCCGCCCGGTACGCGGACAGCATCTCGGCGGCCGTCCCCATGCTCGGCTCGTGGCCGGGCAGCCAGGCCACGCAGACGTCGCTGGTCGCGGCGAGGCGGGTCAGGTGGTGGAACATCTCGGTGAGCGCGAGGAGTTCGGGGGCCAGCTCGCTGCGGTGGACGGCCGGGAGTTCGCTGAGCGCGGCGTGGGCGGCGCGCACGTCCCCCTGGCACTCCGCCTCCCACTGGGCCATCAGTGCCCCGGGGTCGTGGATGACGGCGTCCGGCCGGCCATCGAGGATCGTCGAGGTCAGCGCCGCGCGGTAGGACTGGTCGACCAGGTTGGAGCCGGTCCTGGCGCCCTGCATGGTGCCCGCGAGGAAGAAGGAGGGGGCGGCGGGCGCGGTGGTCATTCGTCCTCCAGGCAGTAGTCGGCCAGTTCGAGCCCGGCGGGCGCGGCCGCCCGGTGCAGCGCGGCCGCCTCCAGGAGGAACTCGTACACATCGGTGGGGTGTACGGAGATGGCGTCCGCGACCAGTTCGCTGTCGCGGCCGAACCCCGCCGTGCCGTGGCGGGACACCTCGCCCTGGTTGTTCTTGCTGATGAGCTGATTGGTCGTCAAATCTGGTGCGGCCAAGGGGAGTACGAGCTCGGCGAGCCGTCGCGACGTCGGATGGAGCACCCGCACCGACACGCTGTGCTGTTCCGGGTGCAGCAATCGTGGGCGTATCCAGTCGGGGGCCGGCGGCACGGTGGTGAGGAGCCGGTCGGTGCGCAGCAGGAACGAGCGCGAAATGACGTTGTGGCCCCGACGGGGGCTGAAGCGGAGGTAGTTGAGGCGGATCGAGTCGTCGTCGAGCCGCCACCGCACGCGCACGCCGCTCGGTGCGGGGGAGCCGTCGGCGCGGGCCCGGTACGGATAGGCGTCGGCCGCAAGGTCGACCACGCCGGCCCGCGCGTCAGCCCGGTCGAGGCGCAGGGGGTGGACGTGCAGGAGGTACGGATCGAGCACGGTGATGCCGTCGGCGTGGCGGTGGACCACTGCGACGTGGCGGCCGTCGATCCGGTACGTCACGCTCCGGCCGGCCATGTCCGACACCAGGCACCCGGTCTCGAAGGACTGCCAGACGCAGGACCCGCCGAACGCGCGCGGCACGCGGCCCGTGCCGAAGTACTCGTGCAGCTGGGACCCGCTGTTGTACGGAAACGAGACGAGGACCTCGTCCAGGACGAGGTCCTCGATCCCTCGGAGCGACCGCTCGACGGTCGCCGCCGATCCCTCGGCGCTGATCACGCTCATCCCGGCCTCCGCATCGGCTCACTGATCGTGGCGGCGGATCGCCCCTGTGGCGGCGACCCCGTGACGATGGTTGCGTCGGCCACTGACAGCGAGCTGACGGTCGGCCGGCCTCCCCGGGAGGGACGGGGGAGGGGCCCGGGGAGGGGAGACGTCAGACGCCGGACCGGCGGGGGATGTCCGGTCCGGCGTCCGTCTGGGACCCGGTGGCTAGCGGTGGCTGTGCACCACGACTAGCGGTGGCTGTGCGCCGCCGGGTAGTAGGGCGGCGGCGCGTCGGCCGCCGGGGTCGGCACCGCGTGCTGCTGGGCGCGGCGCATCTTGCGGGACGGCCACCAGCTCGCGTTGCCGAGCAGCATCAGGACCGAGGGCAGGATCATGACCCGGATGATGAAGGCGTCCAGGAGGACCGCCACCGCCAGGCTGAAGCCGATCTGCTTCATCTCCGCCAGGTGCAGGAACATGAAGCTCGCGAACACCGTCACCATCACGACCGCCGCGCTGGTGACCACCTTGGCCGAGTGGCCGATCCCGTCGATCACCGCCTGCCGGGTGGGCACTCCCTTCAGCGCCGCCTCCTTGATCCGGCTGACGACGAAGACCTGGTAGTCCATCGAGAGGCCGAACAGGATCACGAAGAGGAAGAGCGGTACGCGGGAGCCGATCGCGTGGGTGGCGCTGGGTTCGAAGCCGAACACCGTCGAGGCCAGGCCCCATTGGAAGAAGACGACCACGAGCCCGAACGATGCTCCGACGGACAGCAGGTTCAGCAGTACGCCGAGCGCGGCGATGGTCGCCGAGCCGAAGACGAACAGGGTCAGGACGAAGGTCAGCAGGAGCAGGAACCCGACGACGATGGGCAGCTTGTCGTTCTGGTGGGCGAGATAGTCGGCGTCCTGGGCGACGGGGCCGCTCACCGCGAACTCGGCGCCCTTCACCTTCCCGAGCGTCTCCGGGAGGAATTTCTCGCGCAGTTCCGTCAGTGAGTCATGTGCTTGCGGCGAGCTGAGGTTGAAGGGGACGGACAGGGTCATGACGCTGATCCGGCCGTCCGGCGTGGTCTGCAGTTTGGGCGGCTTCTTGGAGAACATCGGGTCGGCCTGGGCCTTGGCGGCCAGGTCCTTCAGGGCCGACTGCACCTCGGTCTTCTCGCCGGGGTCGTTGTCGCGCACCATCACCCAGTGCTCGGCCAGCAGGTCGGGGAAGGCGTCGTTGAGGCGGTCGTACATCTTCAGCTCCGGGATGGCCCGGGACTGGGTGGCCAGGTTCAGGACCCGCAGGTGCATGCCGAACGCGGGGACCGCGAGGCCGAACATCACGAGCACCGAGATCAGCAGGGTGGCCACCGGGCGGTTCTTGGCGGGCTTCAGGAGCGCCGTCCACACCCGGCCGGTCTCCTCGGACTTGTGCCGCTTGACCCGCTTGCCGCGCGCCACCGCCTTGGCGGCCTTGCGGTCCAGGCGCCGGCCGATCAGGACCAGGAGCGCGGGCAGCGCGGTCATCGAGCTGAGCACGGCGACCAGGACGACCACGATGGTGGCGACGGCGAGCGAGGTGAAGACGATGTCGGTGGCGAGGAAGAGGGTGGCGGTGGAGAGGGCGACCGCCAGGCCGGAGACGACGATCGCCCGGCCCGAGGTCGCGGCGGCGATCCCCACCAGTGCTTCGGGGCTGAGCCGGCCGTTCGCGTGGGCCCGTTCCTCCCTCTCCCGCTTGAGGTAGAAGAGCGTGTAGTCGACGCCGACCGCCATGCCGATCAGCAGGATGACGCTCTTGCCGACACCCGCGTCCGGCACCAGGTGCGAGATCAGCTGGGACAGGCCCATGGCGGCGCCGATCGAGGAGACCGCGAGCAGCAGCGGCACGCCGACCATGATCAGTGATCCGAACACGACGAGCAGCGTGATCAGGGTGATCGGGAAGGTGATCGTCTCCGAGGTGGAGAGGTCGTCGTCGCGCGACTTGTCCAGGCCCATCTCGACCGAGGCGTCGCCGGACTCCTCGACGCGCAGGTCGGGGTTCTTCTTCTGGACCTCGGCGGTCTGGTCGAGCAGCGGCTGGATGTGCTTCTGGGCCTCAAGTCGCAGGCCCTTCATGGTCACTTCGACCATGAGCATCTTGCCGTTGGCCGAGCGCACCGGCGCGGCGACGTTCTCGACCTCGGGCAGCTGCTTCATGCGGGCCGCGACGTCCGCGGCGGCGCTCCGGGCGTTCGCGCCGGGCGCGGCACCGGACTTGTCGGTGATCATGATCCGCTCGGCGGACTTGTGCTGGAGGTTGCCCTCGGTGGCGATCGACTCGGCGCGGCCGGCCTCGCCCACCCAGTAGTCCTTGTCACCGGCGTCCACTGTGCCGACCGCGCCGCCGATGACCAGGCAGAGGGCGACAAAGACGAACCAACCGAGGATGGCCCGTCCCGGGTGCAGGGCACTCCAGCTCGCCACCTTCACGGTGAGTGGCTGTTTCTTCACTGAACCCAGCTCCTTACGGTAGTCACCTCTACCCAACGGGTGTAAGTCGAGAATTACATGTGGTGCTGTGGACCGTCAACCCCGATCCGGCAGGCGGTCGGATTCAGGTGCCCGGTGGACATGAAGCGGCCCCCGCCACCTGTGGGGAAGGTGACGGGGGCCGCCAAAAACCTCTGGGCGTACGGAATTTGACGGTGCGTCATGAGCGAGCCCGGCCGGGCATCAGCTCGCCCGGACCGGGTCGTACTCCAGCGCGTGAGCCCCGTACAGGGCGCTCACCCAGTTGCTCTGGTAGATCGAATCGAGGTAGCGCTCGCCCAGATCCGGGGAGATCGCCACCGCCGTGCACGGCCTGCCGTCCCGGTTCTCGGCGAGCCAGGCGACCGCGCCGGAGATGACCGTGCCGGTGGATCCGCCGAACAGGAAGCCGCCGGCGGCCAGTTGGTGGGCGATCCGGATCGTGTCGATCTCCGGTACGTGCACCACGTCGTCCACGAACGACGTGTCGAGCAGCTGTGGCCGCACGCCGGAGCCCAGGCCCGGGATCATCCGTGGCGCCGGTGGACAGCCGAACGTGACCGAGCCGACGGAGTCGACGGCGACCACGGTGACCGGACGGCCCGAGTCCTTGAAGTACCGGGCACATCCCATCAGGGTTCCGGTGGTGCCGGCGCCCACGAACAGGACGTCGAGATCCGGGAAGCGTTCGGCGATGGCCGGCGCCGTACTGCGGTAGTGCGCCTGCCAGTTGCAGGGGTTGGCGTACTGGTTGAGCCACAGATGTCGGCCGTCGGACGCGCACAGCTTGCGTACGTAGTCGAGCCTGGCGCCGAGGAAACCGCCCTCGGGGTCGGGCTCGGTGATGGTGTGCACCTGGGCGCCCATCGCTTCCATCAACCGTCTGGTGTTCAGGTTGCAGCGGGTGTCCGTGACGCACAGGAACTGGTAGCCCCGGCTTGCCGCGATCATGCTCAGGGCGACGCCGAGGTTCCCCGACGAGGACTCGACGATGATCGAGTCCCGGGTCAGGCGCCCCCTGCGCTCGGCGTCGGCGACCATCGCCCGCGCCGCCTTCAGCTTGATCGACCCGGCGAAGTTGAAGCCCTCGCACTTCAGGTACAGCGGAGCGTCCAGAACGGACCGCAGGTCCACGTAGAGGTCCTCCGTGTGGAAGTCCTCCGGGACGGAGATCACCGGCACTTGGGCCCCCTCTCCTCAGGCACGGCTGCTGGTCGCGCCTGCGCGCCCATACCGGTCCACCTCGTGGAAGAAGCCGTCGATGACGTTGAGCTCGCCGCTGTCGAGCACCCGGTCGTACACGAACTTGCCGACCGCGAGGTCCAGGACCCCGAGGCCGAACGGCGAGAACACCACCGGGCGGTCGGTGGGGATCTCCACCTTCCCCGCCATCACCTCGGCGAGCGTCCCGTCGATGAACTCCCGTGACCCGGTGAGCTGTTCGGTCAGATGGGGCGAGGTGTCGGCCTTGAGGCAGTGCTCGATGTCGTCGACCACGTTCGCCGAGGCCAGCAGGATCTCGGGAGCCAGATCGCGCAGCGAGACGTTCAGGACCACCGGGTTGTGCGCGAACCAGGCCGGCTCGTGGACGTGCGGGGCCGCCGCCACGGTCGCGAAGACCACCAGGTCCGAGGAGCGGATCAGCTCCTCGGCGCTGTCGTGCACGGTGATCCGGCCGCTCTCGCCGGCGCCTTCCAGGTACGAGCTGAACCCGCCCGCGTACTCGGCGTTCAGGTCGTGCACGCCCACCTCGTCGAAGGTCCAGCCGGCCCCCGCGAGGTAGGTGTGGATGTGCCGGGCGATGAAGCCCGTACCGATGAAGCCGACCCTGCGCGGGCGGGTGCGTCCGCGCGAGAGCCAGTCGGCGCCGAGCGCCGCGGAGGCCGCCGTGCGCGCGGCGCTGATGATCGAGCTCTCCAGGCACGCGAGCGGATAGCCCGTGTCGTGGTCGTTGAGCACCAGGACCGCGGAGGCGCGGGGGATGCCCGCGGCCACGTTCTCCGGGAAACTGGAGATCCACTTCAGCCCGTCGACCCGGGTCTCACCGCCGATGGAAGCGGGCAGCGCGATGATCCGGGCGGTGGGGCGGTCCGGAAAGCGCAGGAAATACGACGGTGGGTTGACCGTGTCGCCCTCGCCGTGCACCCGGTATGCGGCCTCCACCAGATCAATGGTGTGTTGCTCATGGCCGGTGAGAATGCGGTGGACCTGCGAGCCAGGGATCACGGCGAACGGCGGAACAAGTTCTTCCTTTGTCATCCAAATCTCCATTGCAGCGGGCGGGCGGAGCGATTCCCACCCGGTAACCCCGCGTTTCATGCTCCTTGGCGGCGCTGACAGTGGGCTGACGCCCCATTGGATGCCCGCAGAACCGGCCGAAACGGGCGCCAACTGGCCGTCCGGTCAGCCCCACCTGCGCCTTTCGGCCATCGCTTAATGATCTGTGCGCCGATTTGACCGCCGCCTAGTGTCCTTTCTCGGTGGCGCCACCCGACCAGTTTCAGACAATGGGCCGGAGCCACTGGCGAAACTCGTGGAGCTACCGAACAGGAGTCACCAGTGCTCAACAAAGTCGTGATCGTGGGTGGCGGCACAGCCGGTTGGATGACGGCCTCGTACCTCAAGGCCGCGTTCGGAGACCGAATAAACGTGACCCTCGTGGAGTCCGGGCACGTCGGCGCGGTCGGCGTGGGCGAGGCCACCTTCAGCGACATCCGGCACTTCTTCGAGTTCCTCGGACTCAAGGAGAAGGACTGGATGCCGGCCTGCAACGCCACGTACAAGCTCGCCGTGCGGTTCGAGAACTGGCGCGAGAAGGGCCACTACTTCTACCACCCCTTCGAGCAGATGCGCTCGGTCAACGGCTTCCCGCTGACCGACTGGTGGCTCCAGCAGGGGCCGACGGACCGGTTCGACAAGGACTGCTTCGTCATGGCCTCGGTCATCGACGCCGGGCTCAGCCCGCGCCGCCTCGACGGCACGCTCATCGACCAGCCCTTCGACGAGGGCGCGGACGAGATGCAGGGCCTGACGATGTCCGAGCACCAGGGGAAGACCCAGTTCCCCTACGCCTACCAGTTCGAGGCCGCGCTGCTCGCCAAGTACCTGACGAAGTACTCGGTGGAACGCGGCGTCAAGCACATCATCGACGACGTGAAGCAGGTCAACCTGGACGACCGCGGCTGGATCAGCGGCGTCACCACCGCCGAGCACGGCGACATCAGCGGCGACCTGTACATCGACTGCACCGGATTCCGCGCGCTGCTCATCAACAAGGCGCTCGACGAGCCGTTCATCTCCTACGCGGACACGCTGCCCAACGACAGCGCGGTCGCCCTCCAGGTCCCGATGGACATGGAGAAGCGCGGCATCATGCCCTGCACCACCGCCACCGCGCAGGACGCCGGCTGGATCTGGACGATTCCGCTGATGGGCCGGGTCGGCACCGGCTACGTCTACGCCAAGGACTACCTCTCGCCCGAGGACGCCGAGCGCACCCTGCGCGAGTTCGTCGGCCCCGCGGCGGCCGACGTCAGCGCGAACCACATCAAGATGCGGATCGGTCGCAGCCGCAATTCGTGGGTCAACAACTGCGTGGCCGTGGGACTTTCCAGCGGATTCGTCGAGCCGCTCGAATCCACCGGAATCTTCTTCATTCACCACGCCATCGAGCAGATCGCGAAGAACTTCCCGAACGAGGACTGGAACCCCAACCAGCGCGTCCTCTACAACCGGTCCATCGCCCACGTCATGGACGGAATCCGCGAATTCCTGGTCCTGCACTACGTCGCGGCCAAGCGGCAGGACACCCAGTACTGGCGCGACACCAAGACCCGGGCCATTCCCGACTCGCTCGCCGAGCGCCTGGAGATGTGGAAGACCCAGGTTCCCGACTCCGAGAGCATCTTCCCCTATTACCACGGGCTTCCCGCCTACTCGTACATGTGCGTTCTGCTCGGTATGGGCGGAATCGAGATGAAGCCGTCGCCCGCGCTCGCACTGTCCGATCCCTCCGCCGCCGAGCGGGAGTTCGCGGCGATCCGCGACAAGACCCGGCGGTTGACCGAGACGCTGCCCAAGGCCTACGAGTACTTCGCCCAGCACCACTGAGCGGGCGACGGGGGACCGCGAAATGGAAACGCTGAGGCTTCTCGGTGATGCGCCGCGCCTGGCGCACACATCGGTGGCGCTCGCCGTCATCCTGCTGATCGCCCTGGCGGGCCGGGCCCTCGCCAGGACGCTGCGCCAGCCCGAGGTCATCGGGGAGATCGTGGTGGGGCTGCTCTCCGGGCCCGCCGTGATCGCCCTGTTCGGGCGGGACACTCTGGACGCGATGCTGCCGGGGCCCGTGTTCGACGTGGTCAAGCTGGTCTCCCAGGCCGGTCTCGTCCTGTTCCTGGTCGGCCTCGCCCACAGGCTGGGGGCCGAATCCGGCGGGCCGCCGCGCCGAGGCACGCTGTGGGTGGCGGCCGGGGCGCTGCTCCCGCCGCTGCTGACCGGCCTGCTCCTGGCCGGTCTGGTCCTGGTCACCGACGACAGCGCGGCGCGCGGCAGCGCCCCGCTCCCGGCCTTCGTTCTGATGGTCGCGGTGTCGATGTCGATCACCGCCGTACCCGTCATGGCCCGGATCCTGGCGGACCGGGGCATGACGCGATCGGCCGCCGGGCAGACCGCGTTGGCGGCGGCCATCGTCATCGACGCGGTCGGCTGGCTGCTGCTCACCCTCGCCATCAGCCTCGGCAAGGGAAGCCTGGAAGGCTCGCTGCACTCGGTCCGGGCGCTCGCGTTCGGCGCGGTGTGCGCCCTTGCCGTCCGCTACGGGCTGCGCACCCGGGCCGCCCGGAACGCCTGCGTACGGATGCCGCGCACCGCGGCGGTGGTCCTCGGCGCGGCGGCCCTCACGGTCGCGCTCGCCATGGAACACCTGGGGATGACGGCGATCCTCGGCGCGGCGCTGGTCGGCCTGTCGATCCCGGGGGACGAGAACGCGCCCTGGGAGCGTGCGGTGACCTCGGTCTCGCGGGCGGGGAGCGTCCTTGCCCCGGCGTTCTTCGTGGTCACCGGGATCACCGTGCTCACCGGCTCGTTCTCCGACACCTCGTGGCTGCTGATCGCCTCGGCCGTCGTGCTCGCCTGCGTGGGCAAGGGGCTCGGCGGCTATCTGGGGGCGCGCCGGAGCGGGCGGCCGCCCGGGACGGCACGCAGGATCGCCGTCCTCATGAACACCCGTGGGCTGACCGAACTCATCGTCATCCAGGCCGGGTTGAGCTCCGGAATCCTGACCGGCCCCCTCGTCCTCGCGCTGATCGTCATGGCGCTGACGACGACGGCCATGACGGGCCCGCTCCTGAATCTCCTCGACCGGGGGGAGCGCCGCCTCACCACCGGGGCGTTTGCCGTAGCGACAGAAAGCAGTGTCCGATGACCGAACGCGCCATGAACGTAGAAGAGGTGGCCGACCCGGCGACGCCCGACCGCTTCCGCGCGATGATGAGCGGCTTCCCCACCGGCGTCGGGGTGGTCACCACCACCGGTCACGACGGGGCGCCGCGGGGCATGACGTGTTCCTCGGTGTGCAGCGTCACGCTCAGCCCACCCACCCTCCTGGTCTGCCTGCGCGACGGCAGCCCGACCCTCGAAGCGATCCTGGAGCGGGGCACCTTCGCGGTGAACCTGCTGCACGAAGGGGCCCAGGAGACGGCCGAGCTGTTCGCCTCCGGCAACCCGGACCGCTTCCGCATGGTCCCGTGGGAGCAGGAGGCGGACTCGGGCGGGCCGCACCTGGTCCGTGACGCGCACACCGTCGCCGACTGCGACGTGGTCGCCCTGCACCGCACCGGAGACCACGTCACCGTCTTCGGCGAGGCGCGCCTCATCACGGGGCGGCACGGCCTGCCCCCGCTGTTGTACGGGCTGCGCCAGTTCCGTGCCTGGTCCCAACTCTGACCGTCCCACCACCGATCCGAACAGCGCCACAGGTCCGTCCCTGCTCCGAGGGCCGGACCTTCGCGCATGCCCGCACACTCACGGCCGAGGGGGTACCAGACTGCCGAGACTTACCCTTGACCGCATGTCCCGCCATATGTAAGTCTCAACTTACAGGCTTCGGGGGTTCGGAGAGGGTGAGCCATGACGAGCGACGACCTGCTGGCAGTTCTCGCCGCGGTGGGCCACCGGCAACGGCTCCGCGCCATGGCCGAACTCGCCGGCGGACGGCTGTACGTCAGCGAGCTGGCGCGCCGCCTGGGGATGTCCCGGCCGCTGCTCTACATGCATTTGGAACGCCTGGAGAAGGCCGACTTGGTGGTCAGCAACCTGGAACTCTCCCCGGACGGCAAGGCGCTGAAGTACTTCGAGCTCGCGCCGTTCGACCTGCACGTGAACATCGCCACGATCGTCGGGGCCATGGCCCAGGACACGGAAGGGCCCGTCAACATGAAGAAGGGGACCGCGGCATGACCGGCGCCGTCATCACCATCACCATCACCCTGCTCGTCGTGGGCGGGATCACGGGCAGCGTCGTCGCCTACTTCCGGCTGCTGCGGCACCGCGCCGACGCCGTCGCCATGGCCGAATTCCGCAAACTGGCCGAGGAGTTGCCCGTCGTACAGCAGGCCCTCCAGAGCCAGCTGGGCGCGCTCGACGAGCGGATGAAGTCGATCGAGAACCTGCTGCGGAGCGTCGGATGATCGCGCTCAGGCCCGGCCGCAAGCTGCCCGTGCGGAGCAGCCCGGTACGCATGCTGTGCTCGGCCGCACCCTGGCGCGCGACGGGCTACCTCGCCAGTTACCTCTTCGCGGGCCCGGCCCTGTTCGCCGTCGCGGCCCTCGCCGTGGTGCTCGGCCTCGTCTTCATGCAGCTCACCGTCACGGTGGCGCTCACCGTCGGCTCGGCCTGGGTGATCCGCTGCCTGGCCCAGGTCGAGCGCGGCCGCGCCGTCCTGGTCGACGAACCGGTCCCGTACGCCTACCAGGAGGCCACGCAGCCCGGTCTGGTCGGCCAGCTCAAGGCCCGCTGCGGGGACCCGGTGACCTTCCGGGACATCGCCTGCCTGGTCCTGATGTTCCCCTTCCTCCTGCTGCTCGACCTGCTCGCGCTCACGGTGTGGCTGGTCCTGCTCGCCGGCGTCTCGCTGCCGCTGTGGTTCTGGGCCGTCAACTCCCGCCAGGCGGACGGTAGTTCGGCCAATGGGGTCTGGATCGGCGGGCCCGACGACGGCGACCCCGGGTTCCGGATCGACAGCTGGCCCGCCGCCCTGATCGTCGCGGCCGTCTGCCTCGCCCTCGTCCTGTACGCCTCCTACCTCGTGGTCGCGGCGGCCCGGCTGCACCTGACCGTCGCCCACACCCTGCTCCGCCCGCCGCCCGACCCGCTCGCGCGGGCCAAGCGGATCCTCACCGAGCCCGGCCCCCTGGCGCTCGTATCCACGAGCCCGCCGCCCGGGCTCTCCCTCAGCGAAGGACACAGCTCATGACGGGGACGCCGAGCCCGCAGTTCCATCAGGACGTCGTACGCCTCGAATCCGTACGCAAGGTGTACGGCGGCTCCAAGAACCGGGTCGCGGCCCTCGACGGGGTGACCATCGGCCTGCCGCGCGGCACCTTCACCGCGGTGATGGGCCCCTCCGGGTCAGGCAAGTCCACCTTCCTGCACTGCGCGGCCGGCCTCGACCGGCCGACCTCGGGCACGGTGCTGCTCGACGGGGTGGACCTCTCGCCGCTCAAGGAGCGGGAGTTGACGAAGTTACGCCGGGAGCGGATCGGCTTCATCTTCCAGGCGTTCAACCTGCTCCCCGCGCTGAGCGTGCTCGACAACGTGTCCCTGCCGCTGCGGCTCGCGGGCCACCGGCCCAAGAAGGCCGCCGTGGAGGCGGTCCTGGAGCGCGTGGGCCTGGCGGAGCGCCGCAACAACCGGCCCGCCGAGCTCTCCGGCGGCCAGCAGCAGCGCGTCGCCATCGCCCGGGCGCTGATCACCAGGCCCGCGGTGATCTTCGGGGACGAGCCGACCGGCGCGCTCGACACCTACGCCGCCCGCGAGGTCCTGATGCTGCTGCGCGAGGCCGTCCGGGAGGCCGGGCAGACCATGGTCATGGTCACCCACGACCCGGTGGCCGCGTCCCACGCCGACCGGGTGCTCTTCCTCGCCGACGGACAGTTCGTCAGCCATCTGGATCGGCCGACCGCCGACCAGGTCGCCGAGCGCATGACGGGCCTTGGCGCATGGGGCCAGGACTCCGCCGCGGTCCGGGCCGGACACGGGGTGCCCCGATGATCCACATCGCGATCCGCACCCTGCGGTTCCACAAGGGCGGCTTCATCGCCTCGTTCATCGCGCTGTTCTTCGGCGCCGCGATCGTGATCGGCTGCGGCGGCCTCTTCGAGACGGGGCTGCGCAGCGCCGCGCCCCCCGGGCGGCTCGGCGCAGCGCCGATCGTCGTCACCGGCGACCAGTCCCACCCCGGCACGCACGGCGAGACCGTCTTCACCGAACGCGTCCACCTGGACGCCTCCCTCGCCGCCGCCATCAAGGCGGTGCCCGGCGTCGCCGAGGCCGTGCCGGACGTCTCCTTCGACGCCACGGTCGTGCGGGCCGGCGGCCCGGTCAAGGTCACCGGCCACGGCTGGTCCTCCGCCAGGCTCGCCCCGTACCGGATCACCGAGGGCAGCGCGCCCACCGGGCCCGGACAGGTCGTGCTCGACGCGCGGCTCGCCGCGAAGGCCGGGCTGAGCACCGGACAGGAGACCCAACTCCTCGTCCACGGCGGCGCCAAGAAGGTCAAGGTCTCCGGGATCGCCGCCGGCTCCGGTGAAGCCGACGCCGTCTTCCTCTCCGACCAGACGGCCGGGCAGGTCAGCGGCCGGCCCGACAAGCTCGACAACATCGGCGTGCTCACCGCGCCCGGAGCCGACCGCGGCCAGGTCGTCAGCGCCATCAAGAAGGCGGCCGAGGGCCGGCCGGTCTCCGTGCTGACCGGCGACAAGCGCGGCTGGGCCGAGAACCCGTCGATCATCACCGACGGCACCAAACTCGTCACCCTGGCCTCGGTGTTCGGCGGCCTGTCCGCGATGGTCACCGTGTTCGTGGTGTCCAGCACCACGGGCCTGTCCATCCAGCAGCGCCAGCGCGAGATGGCCCTGCTGCGGGCGATCGGCACCACACCCGGCCAGCTGCGCCGGCTCATCCTCGGCGAGACCCTGTTCATCGCCGCCATCGCCACCGGCCTCGCCTGCTACCCCGGCCCGCACGTCGGACGCTGGCTGCTCGAAGCGTTCGCCCGCGGCGACGTGGTGCCCGACACCCTGGCCTACCGGGCGGGCTGGATTCCCATGGTCACCGGCGTGGGCGCGGCCCTGCTCACCGCTCTTGGCGCGGCCTTCATCTCGGCCCGGGGCGCCGCCCGCACCCGGCCCACCGAAGCCCTCGCCGAGGCCTCCCTCCAGCGCAAGTGGGTCAGCGCCCCGCGACTGATCTTCGCGCTGCTCTTCCTCGGCGGCGGCACCGCGCTCGCCATCGTCACCGCGCACATGTCGGGCCCCATGGCTGGCAGTACGGCGACCCCCGCGGCGATGCTGTGGACGGCCGGGTTCGGACTGCTCGGCCCCGGTCTCGCCAAGGTGATCACGGCCGTACTCCACTGGCCGCTAAGGGCGTTCACAGGTCTGGCCGGTCGCCTGGCCACGCTCAACGCGAGGGCGCGGATCGGCCGGATGGCCGGAGCGGTCATGCCGGTCATGCTCGCCACCGGGCTCGCCACCGCGCTGATCTACCTCCAGACCACCCAGTCCAGCGGCTCCCAGCAGGCGTTCAGCGAGAACATGCGGGCCGACCTCGCGGTCACCTCCGTCTCCGGTGGTCTTCCGCTGTCCCTGGTGGACACCGTCCAGAAGCAGCCCGGCGTCGCCGCGGCCTCCGCCCAGATCTCCAGCCTCGGCTACCTGGAGCCCAAGACCCCGCCCTCGCAGTCCGAGATCGACGAGGGCGACTTCGAGCCCACCGAAATGCCCATGCAGGGCGTCACCTCCGAGGGCGTCACCGGCACCACCGCCTTCCGCGCCACCACCGGCAGCCTGGACGACCTGCACGGCGACACCGTCGCGCTGCCCGCCTCCGAGGCCGGCGGCTTCCACCTCGGCGACACGGTCCCGATGCGGCTCGGCGACGGCACGGAGGTCGGCCTCAAGCTGGTCGCCACCGTGGAGGCCCGGCGCGGTTACGAGACCGCGCTGCTCCCGGCCTCGCTCCTGGTCCAGCACACCGACGCCGGTCTGGTCCCGCAGATCACGGTGACCGCGAAGCCCGGGACGGACCCCGCCCAGTTGGAGCGCAGCCTGTCGACGCTGGCCGAGACGCACCCCGGGCTCAGCGTGCTGCCCCGGGCCAGGGTCAGCGCGGTGCACCAGAGCGAGGACGACACCCAGGCCTGGATGGCCTACCTGGTGCTCGGAGTGGTCGTCGCCTACGCGACCATCGCCCTGGTCAACACGCAGGTGCTCGCGACCACCGAGCGGCGCCGCGAGTTCATGCTGCAACGCCTCATCGGGGCGACCCGACGGCAGGTGCTGCGCATGATGACGGTCGAGGCGATCCTGGTCGCCGTGGCCGGGCTCGTGCTCGGGATCCTGGTCGCGGTCCTCACGCTGGTGCCGCTGAGCCTGAGCGTGCTCGGCTCGCCGGTGCCGGAGGGCTCGCCGTGGATCTTCGGCACGGTGGTCGCCGCCGCCTTCGCCCTGACCCTGGTCACCACCCTGCTCTCCGCGATGATCGTCCTGCGCAACCGGCCCCGCGGGGTCGTGGGAATCCGCGAGTGAGGACGCAAAGGAATCCCCCGGCCGCGGGAGACCGCGGCCGGGGGATTCGCTTGTGCGCAAAGAGAATTGACGGGGAATCAGGAAGCGTGCTGAACGATCTGCTGGGGGATGCCGCCCAGCGTGTGCCGCCACATCTGCGGCGCGGTGCTCTCCCGGTCCGGCCCGGAGAGCGCGGGAAGACCGTCGAGCAGGGCCAGGCCCAGCGGGGTCACCGTGTGCAGGACGGTGTTGCGGATGCGGCGGGTGGTGATCAGGCCGGTCTGGCGGAGCACCGTGGTGTGCTGGCTGGCACCGGCCGCCGAGATGCCCAGCCGGTCCGCGAGCTGGCTGGTCGTGCAGGTGGCCCGCAGCACGCGCAGGGCCGCGGCCCTGGTCTGGCCGACCAGCGCGCCCAGCGACTGGGCGCTGTCGTCCGGCTCGTCCCACAGGCTCGCCGCCCGCTGGACGTCCGGCGGCGCGGCGAACGCGAGCACCAGTTCGCCGGTCTCGGTGCGCTTGCCGGTGAGCTGGGCCGGGCGGTGGTTGAGGAACACCGAGGGGGTGAGCACCAGGCCGCGCCGGTCGAGGAAGACGTCCTCGTCGGGCCCGCCCGGAATCTCCAGGACCTGCGAACGCCACTTGACGCGCGGATGCAGGGTGGCCAGGAGCAGCCCCACACCGCCGGCCATCGCGACCCGGCCGCGCGCCTCGCACTCGACCTCCAGGTACGCCTCGATGTGGTCCCAGTACGGCGCGATCGCCGCCTGCCACACCTCCGAGAGGCCAGCGGCCTCACGGTAGGCGGACAACTGCGCGACCAGCGCGTCCGGCCCGGTCGGCTCGCCGTCGGTGTAGCCCTCGCCGCCGTTGTGCTCGATCAGCCGGAGCAGCACCTCGGGGTCGCTGACGATGCCGACGCCACCCGACCGCAGCTGCGGCCAGGACGGCAGCCTCTTGGCGACCTGCTTGCGCCAGCGTGCGTACGCCGGCACGACGCCCCGGCCGAGCAGCCCGTACGCGAAGGCCGTTTCGACGAGGGGACCGGCCGTCGTCCTCAGCCGGGTTTTGGCGATATCGGCAGCGGTGAAGTGAATTCTCTGCATGACAACTTCCCCCGTTGGTAAGCGCGTTCGCAAGAAATCCCGGACGGAACCGGTCAGGCGGACTGGCCGGTGAGCGTCACGAAGACGTCGTCCAGGGTCGGCCTGCGCAGCGCGAAGTCGACGACTTCCACGCCCTCCTGCCGCAGTGCGGTGGCGGCGTTCGCGATGCCGGTCATGCCGTCGCCGAGCGAGACGGAGACCAGGCGCCGTTCCGGGTCGACGGACGGTTCGTCCGCCGAGATCCGGCGCAGCGCGGTGACCGCGGCGGACACCTCGTCCGGGCGGGCCACCTCGACCTCCAGGCGCTCGTCGCCGACCTTGCGCTTGAGCTCGTCCGGGGTGCCCTCGGCGATGACCCTGCCCGTGTCGACGACGGCGATCCGGTCCGCGAGGGCGTCGGCCTCGTCCAGGTACTGCGTGGTCAGGAGCACGGTGACGCCGTCGGCCACGAGCTCGCGGACCGCGTTCCACAGCGCCATCCGGCTCACCGGGTCGAGCCCGGTGGTGGGCTCGTCGAGGAAGAGCACCGACGGCCTGGTGACCAGGCACACGGCCAGGTCCAGGCGCCGGCGCATGCCGCCCGAGTAGGTGTGGGCGGGGCGGTCCGCCGCATGGGTCAGATCGAACCGGGACAGCAGTTCGGTCGCGCGCCGGCGTGCCGCGCGCCCGCCAAGGTGCAGCAGCCGGCCGATGAGAACGAGGTTCTCGCGGCCGGTGAGGAGCTCGTCCACCGCCGCGTACTGGCCGGCCAGACCGATCCGCCGGCGCACCTCGTGCGGCTGGCGCACCACGTCGAACCCGGCCACCTCCGCGCGTCCCCCGTCCGGTTCGGCCAGGGTCGCCAGCATGCGCACCGTGGTCGTCTTGCCCGCCCCGTTGGGGCCGAGCAGGCCGAACACCGTGCCGCTGGGAACCGCGAGGTCGACGCCGCTGAGCGCTTCGTGCTGCTTGTACCGCTTGCGCAGTCCATCCGCCTGAATCGCCATGCTCATGCTTGTTCCTCCGGCCTGCGGGCGATGCGAGGGATGGTCAAGAACTCTGGGCGGCGGCCTCGCGCAGGCTGCGCGGGCGCATGTCGGTCCAGTGCTCCTCGACGAAGGCGAGGGCGGCGTCACGCGGGCCCTCGCCGAGAGCGACCTTCCAGCCGTCGGGCTGCTGGGCGAACGCGGGCCAAAGGGAGTGCTGGCCCTCGTCGTTCACCAATACGAGGAACGTTCCGTCCTGGTCATCAAAAGGATTCGACACGTCGCGAACTCCGGTATCCGAGTCGTATGAAGGCACGGGCCATCGGCCCGTGCCTTCATGTTCCCGGCGCCCGCTGACGCGCCCCTGACAGCCCCGCGAGCCGCTCAGTCCACGCTGCGCAGCAGGCTTTCGACCGATTTGATGCGGTCGTGGAGTTCGCCCAACTGCCCCTGGAGCACTTCCTGGTTGGCGACCGCCTCCTCGGCGAGGCGGCGGTACTCGGCCATGGCGACGGCGTCGGCGCGGTGGCGCTGCAGTCTGAAGTACGCGACCACACTCGCCGTAATGCCGCCGATGACGATCAGAACGATGGCAATGGCGATGACAGCGCCGGTCATGTGGGCTTCCCCTTAGGTTCGTTGAGTCCTCTTTACCCGTGGCCTCAAGGATCGTATCCAGGTTCGTAGGACAGTCGGTCCCGTGTCAGCCGGTTGTCAGCCGACGCCCCGGCCCGAACGCCGACAACCCGCCCTCGGCCTCGTCGAAGAGGCGCGGGGCGGGCTGTCGGCGGGGCCGGGTGCCGGGGATCAGGCGGCCGGCTCCGCGGTGAGCTTCACGGGCAGACCGCTGTAGCCGTAGACGAAGTTCGAGTAGAGGCGCTGCGGCGGACCCGTCAGCTCGATGCGGGCGACCCTGGTGCGCAGCGCCTCGACCATCGCGTTCACATGGACGCGGCCGAGGAAGGCGCCGAGGCAGAAGTGCGGGCCGTGCCCGAACGCGACGTGCTTGTTCGGGGTGCGCGCGATGTCGAAGGTGTACGGATCGGCGAAGACGTCCTCGTCGAAGTTGGCCGAGCTGTTCCACAGCGTCACCACGTCACCGGCCTTGACCACCTGGTCGCGGACCGGGACGTCGACCAGGGCGCGGCGTCCGAAGTGCATGGCGGGGGTGGTCCAGCGCATGACCTCCTCGGTGGCGCTGTCCGCTCCCACCTCGCCGCTCTTCAACCGCCTCCACTGCTCGGGGTGTTCGCTGAACGCGATGAGGCCGCCGATGGACGACATGCGGCTGGACTCGTCGCCGCCGAGGATGAGGCTGTAGCAGTTGAAGACGATCTCGTCCTCGGACAGCGGCCTTCCGTCGACGGTGGCCGTGGCCAGGGCGGAGATGACGTCCTCGCCCGGGCTGCGGCGGCGCTTGGCGGCGAGCTCGGAGAAGTACAGCAGGATCTCGTTGCGGGCCATCACCTCGTCGAGCGCGCTGTCCTCGGAGCTGTGCCGCGACAGCGTCTGGGTGTTCCACTCCACCAGGCGCTCGCGGTCGGCGGCCGGGATGTCCATCAGGTCGCCGATCGTGTTGATCGGGATGTGGTCGGCGACATCGGTGACGAAGTCCAACTCGCCTTGTTCCAGGGACAGTTCGACGAGCTCGCGGGTGCGCCGGTGGATGCCGGCCACCACGGGTTCCAGGACCCGCGGCGAGAACGACTTGAGCATCAGGTTGCGGATCTCGCGGTGCCGCGGCCCGTCGGTGACGGCCAGCATCTTGCGCGACGCCGAGTCCTCGCCCTGCAACAGCGTCACCAGGACGTTGCCGCGCTCGGAGGTGAACTCCTTGTTGTTGCGGTAGATGTCCACCACGTCGGCGTACTTGGTGATCGCCCAGAACCCGGGCATCGGGCTGCCGCTCACCGGCTGCCAGTGGACCGGGCTCTCCTCGCGGAACCGGCGCCACATGGCGTGCGGGTCTACATCGAGGAAGGTCTGTGGGTCGGTGAGGTCGACGGTGCCCGGATCCGGTACGCCGCGCCGCTCCTGAGCGGTGGTCATGGTCATGGGGTACTCCTTTCGGGCTTGAGGTCAGGAACCGGCGGTGCGGTAGCGGCGCAGGCTCACGGTGAAGCAGAGCGCGAACAGCACGCTCAGCGTCACGGCGATCACCACCCCGGGGTGCTGGCCGGGAAAGCTGTCACTGGTCGCGGCGGGATTGCCCCACAGGTCGCGGCAGGACGCGATGACGGCGCTGATCGGGTTCCACTCGGCGAGCGGGCGGACCAGGGACGGCATGGAGGCGGGGGAGAGGAAGGCGCTGGACACGAAGGGCAGCACGATCACGATGAAGGGCGTCCAGACGTTGATCGTCTCCACGTTGCCGAGCGTCATCGCGAACAGCACCCCGAGCCACAGCATCACGTACGTCAGGAGCACGATCAGGCCGAACCCGGCCAGGACCGACAGGGCGTCCGTGTGCGGGCGCCAGCCGAGGACGAGGCCCGCCCCGGTGACGACGACCAGGCCGAGCAGGCCCACGAGCAGGTCCGCGAAGGTGTGCGCGAAGAGCACCGCGGACCGGCTGATGGGCAGCGACCGGAACCGGTCGACGAGCCCGCCCTGGAGGTCCATCGCCACCGACACGGCGGTCGGCCCGACGCAGGCGAGCGCCACCTGGACCGCGCCGCCCGCGAAGACGTACTCGCCGTAGTCCCCGCCCGCCGGAAGCGTGATGGCGTCACGGAACAGGTAGCCGACCATGACCATCGACACCAGCGGGCTCATCGCCACGCCGAGCACCCGGCCCGGCGCCCGGCGCAGGTGGAGCAGGCGCCGGCCGGTGATCGCGAACAGTTCGATGAGGGCCGAGCGAAGACCGCCCGGGGCGCTCGGCAGACCCGTGTCCAGGGCCGTGGCATTCGTCATGGCGGTCATCGCTGGGCACGCCCGTCCTGGTCGCGGTGCAGCCGGTCGAGCTCGGCGGCGAGGTCCGGGCCGATCTCTTCCAGCGGGCCGGGGTTGAGCAGGTCGTCGTGGTTGGAGTCGATGACGTGGACGTCGAGCGGGCCGCTGAAGTACGGCTTCCAGCACCGGGCCGGGTCGGTCCCGCTCGCGGCCTCCTCCGACTGCCCGGCGACGTAGAGCCGCATGGTCCCGTCGTAGTCCCGTGGTGTCCAACGGGCGTGCAGTACTTGGTGGTTGGCCATCAGGTCGACCATGCGTGCCATGCGTTCCTCACCCATCTGGGCCAGCGGGCTGTTGTCGCGCCGCAGCGTGTCGATGATGTCGCCGACGCCCAGCGGCCGTTCGCCGAACTCCGAGCGGTCGTGCCCGATGCCCTCCAACAGCCAGGCGAGCATGGCCTGTTGGTCCGGAAGCTCTTGGGCCTCGGTCTCCTCGGTGCGCGGGTAGGAGTCCAGGTTGGCGAGCAGGCCGACCTCCTCACCCGCCGCGCGCAGCTGGACGGCGATCTCGTAGGCGAGCAGCCCGCCGAGCGACCAGCCGAGCAGGTGGTAGGGCCCCTCGGGCCGCACCTTCTTGATCAGTCGGATGTACTCGGCCGCGGTCTCCTCGATGCTCGTGGGCAGCGGCGCGCCCTCGACGACGTAGGGGGCCTGGATGCCGTAGACGGGGCGCTCGGCGCCGAGGTGGCGGATGAGCGGCATGTACGACAGGGCGAACCCGACGCCGCTGTGCAGGCAGAACACCGGTGGGCGGCTGCCCGTCGGCTTCATGCACAGGAGCGGGCTGTACGGGTCGGCGAAGTCCAGGCCGCCGGCCTCGTCGATGGCGTCCGCCAGGATCTGCGTGCTCTGCCGGCGGGCGGGTCCGGCGGGTCCGGCCTCCCGGGCGACGGCCGCCAGGGCCCGGACCGTCTGGTGCTCGAAGACGTCCGCGATGCTGAATTCGAGCCCGGCCTTGCGGGCCAGGGCCACCAGGCGCAGCGACTTCATGCTGGTCATCGACGTCTCGAAGAAGTTCTCCTCGACGTCGAACCCGTCCCGGCCCAGGATCGAGGCGACGATCGCGCAGAGCGTCGCCTCGACGGGAGTCGGCGGAGCCGACTCCGGGCGTACGGACGTCTCCTCGGGCTCTTCGGTCACTGGCGCCGCGCCGGGGGCGAGCAGGTTCCCCGCCGCGTCCCACTTGGCGCGCTCGCCGGTACGCAGCAGCCGGGAGCCGGCTGGGCCGTACGGGTCGGCCACGAACAGCTCGGCGGTCGGGCGGGCGAGGCCCGCGAACCCACGGGGAAGGGCTGCGCCCGCGACGTACAACTCGCCGACCACACCCGGCGGAACGGGCGCGAGCCACTCGTCGAGGACGTAGACCCGCGTGTTCCACACCGCCCTGCCCGGCGTGTACGTGCGAGGGGTCGCCCAGTCCTGCGGCAGCGGCTCGGCGGCCGGCACCCCGGCTCCGGAGAGCAGCGGCCCGAACAGGCCGGTCTCCGCGAGATTCCCGGACGCGAGCGCCCAGACGAGATGGTTCGCGGCCGCCCGGTGTTCGACGACGGTGCCGCGGGGGCGGCCCGTCGCGTCGTCCGCGCGGATGACATAGGCGGCGTGGCCGGGCCGCAGCGGGGCGGTCCGGGCCGCGTCGGTGACCGGCTCGGTCGAACCGCCGTGCAGCTCGGGGCCGTCGAGCAGCACCGTGTTCACGCCCGTGCTGCGCACCCTGCTGACCAGGCCCGCCGTCGTCAGGACGCACAGCGGGTCGGTGTCGGCGAACAGCGCCTTGACGCGGGCGACCGGCTCGTCCGCGGCGACCGGCACATACGCCGCCCCGGACTTCAGCACCGCGAGCACCGCGATCGTCCGGTCCGCGGCGCGCGGCACCGCGAGGGCCACGACCCGGTCGGGACCGGCGCCCTCCGCGATCAGGCGGCGCGCCAACCGGTTGGAGAGGGCGTCGAGTCGGGCGTACGTGAGGGCCTTGGCCCCGGTTCCGGCGGCGGGTGCGTCCGGGGTCTGCGCCACCCGCTCGGCGAACAGGTCGACCAGCGTCGCCGCGGGCAGCTCGTGCGCGGTGTCGTTCCAGCCGTGCAGCACCCGCTCGCGCTCGTCGCCGGTGAGCAGATCGAGGCTGCTCAGGCGCAGCTCGGGATCGGCGGCCACCGCCTGGAGCACCCGCTGGAACTGCTCGGCCAGGCGCTCGGCGGTGGCCCGCGTGAACAGGTCGGTGCTGAAGCTGAGCAGCCCCCGGATGCCGCCCCCGCCGGGCCACGGAAGCAGCTCCAGCATCAGGTCGAGCTTGGCCCGGTCGGAGCCCACGTACTCGGGCTGGACGGTGAGGCCGGGCATCTCAAGCGGTAGGTTGCCCTGGTTCTGCACGCTCAGCATTACCTGGAACAGCGGGTGCAGGCCCCGCGAGCGGGCCGGCCTGAGCGCCTCCACCACCTGGTCGAAGGGGATGTCCTGGTGGGAGTAGGCCGCCAGGTTGGTCTCCCGGATCCGCTCCAGGAGCTCGCGGAACGTCGGGTCGCCGCTGGTGTCGCCGCGCAGCACCAGGGAGTTGATGAACATGCCGACCAGGTCGCTCAGCGCCTCGTCGGTGCGGCCGGCGATGGGGGAGCCGACGGGGATGTCGGTGCCCGCGCCGAGCCGGGTCAGCAGGGCGCACAGCGCGGCCTGGAAGACGATGAACTCGGTGGTGCCGGTCCCGCGGGCCAGCTCGATCAGGCTGGTGTGCAGGCCGGACTCCAGCTCGAACATCACCATGTCGCCCGAGGACGTGCCCGCGTCGGGGCGCGGGAAGTCGGTGGGCAGCGGCAGCTCCTCCGGCGCGCCCGCGAGCGCGTCCCGCCAGAAGGCGACCTGCTCGGCGGCCAGGCTGTCGGGGTCGTCCGCCGAGCCGAGCAGCTCGCGCTGCCAGCCGGCGAAGTCGGAGTACTGCACCGGCAGCGGGGCCCGGTTCGCCGCCCGCCCGTCGCAGCGGGCCCGGTAGGAGGCGGCCAGGTCGGTCAGCATGGGCGCGATCGACCAGCCGTCGAAGGCGATGTGGTGGAAGACGAGCACCAGCACCCACTCGTCGACGCCGACCGCGAAGAGCCGTGCCCGCAGCGGAGGTTCGGACCGCAGGTCGAAGCCCTGGTCGCCCTCGGCGACGAGTGCGGCCTCCAGCTTCGCCGCCGACACCGTACGGGTCCGCAGCACCGGCCCGCCCGTCGCGGCATCGAGCACCCGCACCGACGGCACCCCGTCGGTCTCCGGCAGTACCGTCCGCAAAACTTCGTGGCGCTCGGCCAGATCGGTCAACGCCCCTTGCAGAGCAACCTCGTTGAGGCTTCCGGTGAGCCGGAAGGCCATCGGGGTGTTGTACGTGCCGTCGGCCTTCTCCTGGCTCCGGTTGATGAACCACTGCTGCTGCTGGGCGAACGACAGCTGCGGCGGCGCGTCCTTCGGCGCCGGGGCCAGTGCGGGCCTGGCCCGGTCGGCCGCCGCGACGTGACCGGCGAGCGCGGCCACCGTCCGCGCCTCGAAGAGCGCGCGGATCGGAAGCTCCACCCCAAGGGCGGTACGGGCCCGGCTGACCAGGCGCGTCGCGAGCAGCGAGTGGCCGCCGATCTCGAAGAAGTCGTCGTCGATGGAGACCTGGGCCACCCCGAGGATGTCCGCGAACAGGCCGCAGAGGATCTCCTCGGCCGGGGTGCGCGGCGCCCGCCCCTTCAGGGTGTGCCCGAGATCCGGCGCGGGCAGTGCCTTGCGGTCGAGCTTGCCCTGCGCGGTGAGCGGCAGCGCGTCGAGCGCGACGACGGCGGAGGGCACCATGTACTCGGGCATCGACCGGCCGAGCTGCTCGCGCAGGCCGTCGGCGACCGCGGGCTCGGACGCCACGACGTACGCCACCAGACGGCGGTCGCCGTCCTCGCTCTCGGACACGATCACGGCGGCCTGCTCCACGCCCGCCTGTGCGAGCAACGCGGCCGAGATCTCGCCGAGTTCGATACGGAACCCGCGCAGCTGCACCTGGTCGTCGGCGCGGCCGATGTAGTCCAGCTGGCCGTCCGGCAGCCACCGCACCAGGTCGCCGGTGCGGTACATCCGGGCGCCCGCCGGACCGTAGGGGTCGGCCACGAAGCGCTGGGCGGTCAGGTCCGGGCGGCCGAGGTAGCCGCGGGCCAGGCCGCCGCCGACGTACAGCTCGCCGACCACGCCGCGCGGCGTGGGCCGCAGGTGGTGGTCGAGGACGTAGGTGCGGTGCGCGTTGGTGGGGCGGCCGATCGGCGGGCGGCCCGCGTCGGTGAGCGGACCGCCGACGGTGGAGCTCACCACGGCCTCGGTCGGGCCGTATCCGTTGTAGAGCCGCACGGCCGAGGACCAGCGCTCGACGACGCTCGCCGGGACGGCCTCGCCGGCCACCGCCAGGCGCAGGTCGGCGGGGAGCGTGCTGCCCTCGGGCAGGCCGCCGACCACGACGGGCGGCAGTCCGGCCAGGTTGACCCGGGCGTTGTTGATCAGGTCGACCAGGGGCTGCCCCGGCGCCCGGCACTCCTCGTCCGCGATGACCAGCGTGCCGCCGGTGAGCAGCGCGAGCGTGATCTCCCAGACGGACGCGTCGAAGCTGAACGACGCGAACTGGAGCACCCGGGTGTCGTCGTCGAGGCCGAAGCGCTCGACGAGGCTGTCCACCATCGAAAGCAATCCGGTGTGGGCCACCACGACACCCTTGGGCCGGCCCGTGGAGCCGGAGGTGTAGATGACGTACGCCGGATGCTCCGGACGCAGCGGGGCGGTGCGGTCGGCGTCGGTGAGGTCCGAGCCGGGCAGGGCGGCCAGGTGCTCCACGGTTTCAGGCGCGTTCAGGACCAGAGGGCCTGTCTCCAACTCCGTTATGCCATCGAGTCGTTGACCGGTCGCGGCGTCGGTGATGACCGCCGTCGGGCGGGCGTCCGCCAGCATGTAGGAGATGCGGTCGACGGGGTACGCCGAGTCCACCGGCAGGTACGCGGCACCGGCCTTCAGGACCGCGAGCGCCGCCACGACCACCTCGGGGGAGCGCGGCAGCATCACCGCGACGGTCTGCTCGGGGCCGATGCCGCGCTCGACGAGAAGGCGGGCCAACCGGTTGGCGCGGGCGTCGAGTTCGGCGTAGTCCACTTCCTCGGTGCCGAAGACGACCGCCGTCTTGCCCGGGGTGCGGGCGGCGCGGGCCTCGAAGACCTCGGTGGTGAGCTCGCCGGACGCCGCCTTCGCGCTGCCCGCGCCGGACCAGTCGCCGAGCAGCTGGGCGCGCTCGTCGTCGCCGAGCGCGTCGAGGCGGCCGAGCGAGGTGCCGGGTGCCGCGGCCAGCCGCTCCAGTACGCGCACGAAGCGGCGCAGGATCTCGTCGACCTCGCCCGGCGTGAAGATGTCGGGCCGGTACTGCGCCTCAAGACGCATCCGGTCGCCCGGGAACACGTTGAGCGCGAAGGGGTATTCGGCGATGACCCGGGCCTCCCAGGCGCGCATGCTCAGCCCGGGGACGTGCTCGCCGATGCGGTCCAGGACGCCGGTCGGGTAGTTGTGGAAGGAGACCACGGTGTCGAAGAGCTCGCCGATCCCGGCGCCCTGCTGGACCTCGGCGAGGCCCAGGTGGTGGTGCGGCTCCAGGTCGAGCTGACGCTCCTGGAGCGTGGCCAGCATCTCCTCGAAGCTCAGCGCGGGGGCGAGCGCGACGCGCACCGGCAGGGTGCTGAGGAAGGAGCCGACGGTCCCCTCGATGCCGGGGACCTCCTCGGCCCGGCCCGAGACGACCGCGCCGAACGTCACGTCCCGGCGGCCGGTCAGCCGGCCGAGCGCGAGCGCCCAGGCGCCCTGCATGACGGTGCTCGTCGTCAGGCCGCGCGAGGTCGCCCAGGACGTGACCGCCCCGGTCAGCGCCTCGGGCAGCTCCAGGTCGAGTGAGCCGGGAAGGACCGAGACGCGCGGCCGGTCGGCCGGGCCGAGCCGGGTGGGCTCGTCGATGCCGGCCAGCTCCTTCTGCCAGGCCTCACGCGCGGCCGCCTTGTCCTGCGCGGCCGACCACTCCAGGTAGCCGCGCAGCGGGACGACAGGCGCGAGCGCCGAGGTGTCACCGCCGTTGGACCACAGGGTGACCAGCTCTTCGGCGAGGACCGCCGACAGCGACCAGCCGTCCACCAGCATGTGGTGCGCGGTCCACACCACGCGGTGCCGGTCGTCGGAGACCCGGTAGACGGTGAACCGGGTCAGCGGCGCGCGGGTGACGTCGAACCGGTCGAGCCACTCCGCCTCGGTCCGCCGCCGGACCTCCGCGTCGGCCTCGGCCTCCGTGCGGCCCTCGGCGAACTCCCGGAGGTCCACCTCGGCCCACGTCAACTCAACGTCGGACGACACCAGTTGGACCGGATCACCCGCGTCGCGCTCGCGGAAGCAGGCCCGCAGGCTCGGATTGCGGTCGAGCAGCGCCGTCGCCGCCGCGCGCAGCCGGTCGCGGTCGAGCGGCCCGTCCACGTCCATCGTCACCTGGAGCGTGTACGCGTCCATGCCCTGCTGGTCGAACTCGGCCTGGAAGAGCAGGCCGCGCTGGAGCGGAGAGAGCGGCAGGATGTCGACGAGCCCCGGGATGTCGCGCTCGTACGCCTCGATCTCCGCCTGGGTGATCGTCACCAGCGGGAAGTCGGACGGGGTGCGCCCGCCGGCTCCGGGCCGCTCGGCGTGTGCGGCGAGCGCCTCAAGGGCGCGGAACCAGTCGGCGGCGAGCGCCCGGACGTCGGCCTCCGCGAGGAGTTCACCCGCCCAGACCCACTCGGCGACGAGCACCGGGCCCTCGGCGCGGTCCTCTGTCGTCGCGATCAGTTCCAGGGCGTGCCGCAGCGGGGTCTCGGGCGCGGCCGTGAGGCCGAACGCCCCGGCCTGCATCGACCAGTCGCCGGCCGCGTGGTCGGTGGCGAACCGGCCCAGGTAGTTGAAGCCGATCCGGGGGGTGGCCGAGCGGGCCAGGACGGCGGCGGTCTGCGGGTTGAGGTGGCGAAGGAGCCCGTATCCGATGCCGTGGTCCGGCAAAGCCCGCAGGCTCTCCTTGACGCGCTTGAGTGCGGTGCCGCAGGACGCGCCGCCGTTCCAGACCTGGTCCCAGTCCGGCTCGCCGACATCGAGGCCGACGGGGAAGACGCTGGTGAACCAGCCGACCGTACGGGACGTGTCCAGGCCCTCGGCGAGCTGCTCGCGGCCGTGGCCCTCCAGCTCGACCAGGGCGCGCGATCCCGTGCCCCGGTTGGCGAGCGCCAGCGCGAAGCCGGTCAGCAGCACCTCGTTGACCTCGGCGTGGAAGGCCGCGGGCACGCGGCCGAGCACGGCGGCGGTCTGCTCGGCGGGCAGTTCGAACCGCAGGCGGCCGGCCGTGGCGTACACGTCGCGGGCCGGGTCGAGCGGCCGGTCGCCGAGCTCGATCGACTCGCCGCCCAACTGCTCGGCCCACAGCGGGAGTTCGGCCGCACGGTGCGGGGTGCGGGCCTGCTCGGACAGGGTCTTCGCCCAGCGCCGGAAGGAGGTGCCCACCGGGGCCGGATCCGTGCCGTTCCAGGCCGCTTCCAGGTCGGGCAGCAGGATCCGCCACGAGACGCCGTCCACGGCGAGGTGATGGATCACGAGGAGGAGGCGGTCCTCGTCGACGATCACGGCCTGGACGAGCAGGCCGTCCGTCGGGCAGAGCCGCGCCCCGGCCGCCGCGATCTGCTCGGCGAGCACCGCGTCGCGGTCCGCGCCGGTCCCGGACCCGGCCTTGCTGAGTACGTCGGAGACGGAGATCGCACCCTGGGGCAGCGTCTCCAGGGACCACAGGCCCGGCACCGGCTCCGTGAGCTTGGTGCGCAGCGCGTCGTGCCGGTCGAGGACGGCCTGCAGAGCGCGCTCCAGGCGGGCCGGGTCGGCGTGCGCGGCCGCGGGCAGAGCGACCGTGACGTACTGGGCGAAGGCCGCGCCCGCGGTGGGGTGCGCGGCCAGGTCCTCCCTCAACTGGTCTACGACCGGGGTGAGTTCGAGCTCGCCGATGCCGTCCGCCGCCAGCTCCGCGGCGGCGTCCGCCGTCCCGTCCACCCGCTTGGCCACCGCGGCGATCGCTGCCGCCGTGCGGTGCTGGAAGACGTCGCGGGAGGTGACGACGAGACCGGCGGCGCGGGCCCGGCCCACCACCTGGATGGCGCTGATGCTGTCGCCGCCCAGTGCGAAGAAGTTGTCGTCGACGCCGATGCCGGGCACCCCGAGCACCTCGGCGAGCACCGCGCAGAGGGTCTCCTCCTGCGGGGTGCGGGCCGCGCGGCCGGTGGCCGTGACCGCGAACTCGGGGGTGGGCAGCGCCTTGCGGTCCACCTTGCCGTGCGCGGTGAGCGGCATCCGCTCCAGGGGCAACAGTACGGCGGGCACCATCTGCTCGGGCAGCGCCGCCGAAAGGCGTTCGCGCAGGCCGACCGGGTCGCAGCTGCCGGACTCCGGCACCACGTAGCCGATCAGGCGCTGGTTGCCCGCCGGGTCGGCGACGGCGGCGGCCACCGCGTCCGCGACGCCGGGCAGGTCGCGCAGCGCGGCTTCGACCTCGCCGAGCTCGATGCGCTGGCCGCGGATCTTGACCTGGTGGTCGCGGCGGCCGGTGAAGACGAGCTGCCCGTCGGCGAGCAGCACCACCTGGTCGCCGGTGCGGTACATGCGGGAGCCGTCGCCCGCGAACGGGTCGGGCACGAAGGTGGCGGCCGTGCGCGCCGGGTCGCCGAGGTAGCCGCGGCCCACGCCCGCGCCCGCGATGTGCAGTTCGCCGGGCACGCCGCGCGGCACCGGCCGCAGGTCGTCGCCCAGGACGTACAGACGGGTGTCGCGCAGCGGCCGGCCGATCGGCATGGAGGCGCCGGTCACCTCGGCCGCGGAGCGGGCGTACCCGTGGGTGACGTCGTCCGAGCACTCGGTGGGGCCGTACACGTTGGCCAGCGCGATGCCGGGGTGGCGGGCGAACCAGCGGGCGCACAGCTCGGTCGGCAGCGCCTCGCCGTTGGAGATCATCCAGCGCAGCGCGGACAGCTCGGGGCCGCCGCCCGCCGCGTCCCACACGTCGAGCGTGGCGCGCAGCAGGGAGGGCACGACTTCGAGGACGGTGAGCCGCTCGGCCGCGATGACGCCGAACAGGGCCTCCGGATCGGCGGCTTCGGCCCGGGCGATCGCGCGGATGCGGCCGCCGACGAGGAGCGTGGTGAGCGACTGCCAGACGGACACGTCGAAGGTGACGGGCGCGTTGTGTACGAGCGCGTCGGTGTCGGTGAGCGACAGCTCCTCCACCTTGGCGAGCAGGTGGTTGACCATGCCGCCGCGCTGCACCATCGCGCCCTTGGGCTTGCCGGTGGAGCCCGAGGTGTAGATCACGTAGGCCAGGTCGAGGGGGCCGCCGACGACGGGCGCGAGGTCGCCGGCGTCGTCCCGCGCGCCGTCCAGCACGTGCACGGGAAGCGCGCCCGCCGCGCGTTCGGCGAGGGCGCGGTGCGTGGTGTCGGCCAGGATCTGGACCGCCCCGCTGTCCTTCAACAGGGAGGTCAGGCGACTCAGCGGCGCGCGCGGGTCGAGTGGCAGGAAGGCGCCGCCGGCCCCGAGCACGGCGAGCTCGGCGGTCACGAAGTCCCGCCCGGGCTCGGTCAGTACGGCCACCGGCCCGTCGACCGCCACCCGCCGGGACGCGGCGCTGGCCCGTCCGACGAGCTCGGCGTACGTCAGGCTTCCGCCGTCGTCGGTGACCGCCACCGCGTCCGGCCGCTCGGCGGCGTGCGCCCGCACCCGCTCCACGACACCCAGATACGGCTCCTGGCCGCACGGGCCGGTCAGGGCGGCGGCCAGTTCGGCCGCCTCGTCGGGCGAGAACAGGTCCAGGGCGCTCAGCGGTTCGTCCGCGCCCGCGTCCAGGAAGCGGTCGAGGAAGGCGACGAACCGGGCCAGGTGGCCGCGTACGTCCTCCGGGGAGTAGCGGGCCTCGTTGCCGCTGAGGTCGACGCCGATCCCGTCGGCGCCCTTGTCGGCGACGGTGAACTCCAGGTCGTCGACGAGCCCCGTGGAGGGGCTGCAGATCGTCGCCGCGCAAGGCCCGATGCTCAACTCCTCGACCTGCGGCATCATGTTGATGAACGGGCCGAACGGCCTGCGGTCGTCGCTCGGCAGCCCCATCGCACGCCGGATCCTGCTGACCCGGTAGCGCTGGTGCTTGAGCCCCTGCGAGAACGCCTTGTACGTGGTGGCGAGGAGCTCGCCTCGGGTCATGCCGGGCCGCAGGGAGAGCCGCAGCGGCAGGTAGTTGACCACCATGCCGGGGATGTACTGCATGGTGCCGCCCACCCGCGCTGTCACGGGCAGCGAAAGCAGCACGTCGTCGGTGCCGGCCAGGCGTCCGGAGTACGAGCCGAGGGCCGCGACCAGGACGGTCTGCCAGGTCACCCGGGCGTCCCAGCCCACCGAGCGCAGTCGCTCGGCGATCGACTCCTCAAGCACGGTCGCCTCGCGCAGGAAGGTCTGGGCCGGCTCCGCGTCGCGGGTGGCGAGGCTGAGCGGCTCGGGCCGGTCGGCGAGCTCCTTCTCCCAGTAGGCCCGGTCGCGTTCCATGCGCGGCGAGTCCGCGTAGGCCGCCTCGGCCTCGATCAAGGTGCTGAGCGGCGGGAAGCGGTTCTCGTCCAGGGAGGTGCCCGCGAGCAGCGCCTCGTAGATCGCGGAGAGCCGCTGCCAGTAGATGACGTAGCTGAACCCGTCCGAGACGAGGTGGTGGTTGAGCAGGCAGAAGAAGGTGCGGTCACCGCCGAGGGTGAACACGCTCAGCCGGAACAGCGGCACGTGCGGGACGGCGGTCACGGGCAGGGGGACCCGCAGATCGGCGTGGATCGCCGCGAGCGCCGCCGCGGCCGGGTCGTCGGCGCCGCTGACGTCGGTGACCGTCAGCGGCAGCTCGGCCACCGGCTCGACGAACTGCCAGGGCTCGCCGTCCACTTCGGCGAACCGGGCCCGCAGGCACTCGGACTCCTCCACCAAGCGCGCGAGCGCGGCCCGGAACACGCGCTGGTCCAGCGGTCCGCGGATGTCCCAGTAGATGGCGGTGTTGTACGTCGCGCCTCCGCCGGAGAGCTTCTCGTCGAACCAGATGTCCTTCTGGCCAGCCGTGAGGGGCAGGCCGCCCGTCTGAACGTCAGTCATAGCAATCCCCTAGCGAAGGTCACCGAGTGCACAGCGTCGATCATCGAGAAAGCCGCTGACAGCGGGCTGACTCTCAACTTCCTTGTTCGGCAGGCAAGTTGTACCTGCATGCGAATGGGTCCTGGCCGTGTCGGACAGCTCAGCCGCAGCCGCCCGCGTGCGCGTCCTCGACCGAGCGGCCAAGGGCCACCGCGCCGGAGGGCTCCGCGAGTGCGGCGGCCGGAGCGGTCTTGGAGCGCAGGTGCTCGACGAACGCGTCGAGCCGGTCGAGGCCCCAGAAGCGGGTGTAGCCGTGCACGAAGAAGGGCACGCCGAACACGCCGTCCTTGCACACGTCGAGCAGGATCCGCACGCCCTCGGCGCGCAGGTCCGCGTCGTCGCTCGCGTCCGCGATCAGGCCCCGGTCGATGCCGAGCTCCTCGCCGATGTCCGCGATCACCGCGCGGTCGCAGATGTCGAGGCCCCGGCCGAACCGGGCCTCGTACACGGCCGCGATGTACTCGTGCGCCAGGCCGTGCTCCTGGGCGACCAGGTAGCCCAGGTGCGGGACCTCCCACACCGGATGGCGGTCGACCGGCCAGTTCACCGTGAGACCCCTGGCCTTGGCGAGCCGGCCGACGTCCTGAAGGACGTACCGGTTCTTCTCGCGCGACATCTCCGAGTAGGGGAACTGGCCGCCCTGCTCGGCGAGTTCGCGGCTGCTCTCCGGGTCCGGCTCGAAGAACGGCAGCCACTCCAGCTGTCCGACCAGGTCCCGGTGCCGGCTCATCAGCTCGCGGTAGGCGAGCCAGGAGTAGGGGCTGCGCAGGCTGAAGTAGAACCGCGGCGTCTTGTTCTTCTTGGCGGCTGCGGGCATGGGTGATGCGCTCCTGTCTCTCGGGGACTCGTGGTGCGGAGTGGCTCAGACGACGAGGCCGCCGTCGACGCCGAAGACCTGGCCCGTGACGTACGAGGCGCGGTCGGAGGCGAGGAACGACACCAGGTCGGCGACCTCGTCGGGGCGCCCGAGGCGCCCGAGCGGGATCCGCTCCGTCATCTTGCGGGTGTGTTCCTCGGTCAGCGCGGAGAGCATGTCGGTCTCGATGAAGCCCGGCGCGACCGCGTTGGCGCGGATGCCGTAGCGCCCGGACTCCTTGGCCAGCGCCTTGGTGAAGCCGATGATCCCGGCCTTGGTCGCCGAGTAGTTGGTCTGCGTGGCGTTGCCGTACACGCCCGCGACGGAGGACAGCGTGACCACGGATCCGGCGCGGCGCTTCATCATCGAGAAGACCGCCGCCTTGCACACGTTGTACGTGCCGTCGAGGTTGACCCGCAGCACGGCGTCCCAGTCCGCCTCGGCCAGCATCACCAGCGGGTTGTCGCGCACGATGCCCGCGCAGGAGACCACCGTGTGCAGCGGGCCGAGCGCCCTCTCGCTGTCGCGCACGAAGTCGCGCACGGCGCCGTGTCCTGCGACGTCGACCTGGGCCGCGTACACGCGGGCCCCGGCGGCGGTGGCCTCGGTGGCCACGGCGTCGGCGGCCTCCTTGTTGGACTGGTAGCAGAAGGCCACGTCGTAGCCGTCGTCGGCGAGCCGGGTCACGACGTGGCGGCCGATCCCCCGGGAGCCCCCGGTGACCAGCGCGACGCGTCGTTCGCTTGCGGACATGCGCGTTTCCTCTCCATGGATACGGCTCAAGTGGCGTACGAAGTACGGGAGTCGGGCTCACTTGCGAGAGGTGCGGCACGGGTTGCCGTGCCGCACCTCTGCCTGTCGTGGTCCCTCAGGCGCGGGCCGGGCCGCCGAGCACCGCGCAGCCGACGGTTCCGTCGCGGTCGATGCCGGTGACCAGGGCCGCCTCGCCGGGGCCGAGCCCCGACCCGCCCGCGGTGGCGAGCACCGCGGCCAGCTGGAGGCTGGTGGAGGCGGCGGAGGTGTCGCCGAGCAGCGGCCGGCAGCGGATCCACTGAGGCCGGGCCGTGCCGAGCGCGTCCCTGATGCCGGCCTCCTCCGGCGCGGCCAGCTCGGCGCTCGCGCCGAGCGGTGCCACCAGGCGGATGTCCTCGGGAGCGACCTCGGCCTTCTCCAGGGCGCTGCCCACGCATTCGGCCAGCGCCTTCTGGGCGTCGGCCCGTTCGGCGTACGCCCGGAAGCGGGTGGTCAGGACGCGGGCGAGCGGGGTGCGGCCCGCCGCGTGGGCGTCGGACGCGGTCTCCATCAGGAAGACGGCGCCGCCCTCGCCCAGCGGCGACTCGCGCTCCTCGAAACCGCGGCCGTGCCACTCCAGCCAGGCGCGCTGGGTGGAGTACTCCTCGGCCGCCCCGCACAGGACCCGCGCGCAGTGGCCGCCGCGGTGCAGGCGCACCGCGTAGCTCAGGGCGAGCAGGCCGGTCAGCCAGCCGCCCGCGACCGTGGTGTTGGGGCCCTTGATGCCGTGCCAGATCGCGCTCTGGCCGGCCGCCCGGTTCATCACGGTGTTCGGGAAGCGGGCCGGGTCGACGTGGTACGGGCGCTCACCCACGAGGGAGTCCCGGGTGAAGTCCATGATGCTCTGGACGCTGCCCGAGCCGGTGCCGAGCACCAGGCCGATCTGCTCGGGGTGCGCGGTCAGCTCGTCGCCGCACGAGGCGAGGAGCCGGCCGACGGCGGTGACCGCGATCGCCGTCACCCGGTCCATGGTGCGGGTGCCCTTCTTGCCCACGTACTCGGCGGCGGTGAAGTCGGGCACCAGGCCGCACCGGTCGAAGGGGCCGGGCCAGGCGTCCCGGTCGAGCTCGCCGACCGCGCTCGCGCCGGCACTGATCCCGGCGCTGAAGGGAGCGCTGCCCACGCCGTACGGGGAGACCACCGACCAGGCGGAGAGGACCAGTTCGGACATCACTCAGCCTCCCGGTACCGGCCCAGGATGAGCACGGCGTTGTTGCCCGCGAACGCGAGCGCGTTGTTCTGGACCACGTTGAGCTCGGCGGGCCGCGCCTCGTTGGGCACGCAGTCCAGGCCGCACTCCGGGTCGGTCTCGCGGTGGTTGATCGTGGGCGGGATGAAGCCCTCGGTCAGGGCGAGCGCGCAGGCCGCCGAGGCCAGCGCGCTCGCGGCGCCCATCGAGTGGCCGATCATCGACTTGATGGAGATGGTGGGCGGCGGCGTGGCGAACACCTGCCGGATGGCTCCGGCCTCGGTCACGTCGTTGGCCCGGGTGCCGGTGCCGTGCGCGGAGATGAAGTCGATGTCCTCGGGCTTCACGCCGGCGTTGCGGTGCGCGATCTCCATGCACCGGGCCAGGCTGTCCCGGTCGGGTGCGACGGGGTGGTGCGCGTCGCAGTTGAGCCCGTAGCCGAGCACCTCGGCGTGGATGCGGGCGCCGCGGGCCAGCGCCGAGTCCAGGCTCTCCATCAGCAGGATCCCCGCGCCCTCGCCGGTGAGGATGCCCTTGCGGTCCTTGTCGAAGGGCTGGCACACCTCGGGGGCGATGGTGCCGAGCCGGTAGAACCCGGCGAACGTCTTGCGGCACACGGCGTCCGCGCCGCCGCACAGCGCCACGTCCACCTCTCCGTCGCGAATGGCGTCGAAGCCGCTGCCGATGGCGTAGTTGCCGGCCGCGCAGGCGGTGGGGATGGTGAGCGCCTCGACGTCGACCAGGCCCAGCTCGCGGATGATGCCGGTGGACAGCCGTCCGGCCTGTGCCCGGCGGGCCACCTTGGGCGCCAACTGGTCGGGCCCGTACTCCAGTTGGACGCCCATCAGGGTGTCGAGGTCGCGGGACTCGGCGTCGGTGGTGCCCACCGAGACCAAGGCCCTGCGCCGTCTGAGTTCTTCGAGAGTGAGGCCCGAGTCCGCCACCGCCAGGTTGGCGGCGGCGACCGAGAACTGGGTGGCCCGTCCCAGCTCCTCGGGGTCCACCTGGTGGATCCACTCGGCGGGATCGAAGTCGTCGACCTCGCATCCGTTGGCGTGCGCGAAGCCCGTCGTGTCGAAGGCGGTGATCGGCTTGGCGCCGCTGCGCCCGGCCCGCAGCCCCTCCAGGAAGGCCTCGACGCCCAGGCCGATGCTGGTGACCGTGCCGAGTCCGGTGATCACGACCCGGCGCGGCCGCTCGTCGTTGTCGTACAACCTGCGCTCCCCTCACTCGGTCCCGGTGCCTAGAGGGCCGCGGCCGCCTTGGCCGCGACGGCCTCGTCGACCACCGTGACGACGCCTTCGAGATTGACCATCCGGGCCAGTTCGGCCTGGTCGATGTCGATCCCGAAGGCGCGCTCGAGCTGGGAGAGGATCTCGATGGCGCCCATCGAGTCCGCCTCGTGGTCCTCCTTGAAGCGGCTCGTGTCGGTCATCTCGTCCTCGTCGATCTCAAGGATGTCGCAGATGATGCCCTTGATCGTGGCACGGCCCTCGGCGTCCACGTGCTTCGCTGTAGTCATGCTGGCGATGCTGTCGAAGGGCCCTGACACCGAACTGACAGATGCTCACCCGGGGTGCGCCCGCAGCGGGAGGAAGCGGCTCAACTCGGGGAACTCCGCCGGGTGTTCGATGATCCAGGACAGATAGCGGGGGATGGACCGGGCGTACTCGCAGTAGTACCGCCGTACGGTGTCCACGAGCCGGCGCAGGGTGTCCCTGGCGACCGTGTCCCGCCGCCACACGAGCAGCTGCGCGATGGACTGCGTCTCCCTTATCGGCACCAGGCGTACGTCACCGGTGGCGCCGGTGGCCGTGGTGAGGGCGGCGGCGTCCGCGTCCCTGACCCAGCTCATCGCCTCGTGGTGGCCGTCCGCGTAGTGCACCGCGCCGAGGGCGGTGTGGTTCAGCCTGGCGAGCAGCTTCTTCTCGATCTCGTGGAACCAGTGGTCCCGCGAATAGTGGACCCAACGGAGGGCGGCGAGGTGGGAGCCGTCCACGAAGGCGCGGCCGACCAGCGGATGCCCCCGCGGCACCGCCAGCCAGATCGGCTCCCGGACGATGACCTTGGTCTCCAGACCGGGCTGGAGCAGCGAGTCAGGCATGTCCGTCGCCGAGGCGGGGACCATGGCGACGGTGAGCGCACCTCGGTGCACCGCGTCGACGGCGGCCGCCGGGGCGAGCGTCTCGGTCTCCACGTCCACGGTGGGCACCGCCGCCTGGATCGCGCCGAGCAGGGTCGGCGGCGTCCACTCGGTGTTGCCGAAACGCAGCGTGATCGTGGAGCTCGCGGCGGCCTCGCTGATCACCTCGTCCGCCTGCTGCACGAGTTCGGCCAGCATCGGAATGAGGCGCTTTCCCCGTGACGTCGGCACTATTCCCGAACTCGACCGGACGAAAAGATCTCCGCCGAGCATTTTCTCTATCCTGCGTAATTGGGCGGTGAGGCTGGGCTGCGGAAGATTGAGCCGGACTGCCGCCTTGGAAATGCTCCCGGCCTCTGCGATAATTGAAACAGCCCGTGCGTGTCTCAGTTCCAGATCCATATTCCCGCTATCTTGTGATGCCATTGGCGCGGCCCTGGCGTGGCTCGATGCCGGTGGCGCCCGCGGTCCGGGCGCCCTTTTCTCCCTGAATCACGGGTCCGGAATTACTGGTCCGACCCGTGCGTGGGAGCTGCCGGAACGGCAATACCTACCTGCGGTGCTCGCTCATCCCCCCATTGGTGCGGCTTCCTTTCCATTCCTCACCCGTCCCCGCGTAGCAGAGTATCGCGCCAACTGCTCAACATTTAGCCATCGTGTCGGGCTCGGGGCAAGCGAATTCGTGAATGCCCCGACATTGTCCGTAATGGAGGGATTGGGGAATGGGAGGGGTGTATTCCGGGTCCCGCCGGGAACCCTGAGCCCCGGGGCTGCGCCCCAGACCCCCGTCGGGCCTTGTTCGGGTGCGCGACCAGCCCCCACCGGGCCGCAGGTGGACGGGCGGCGGAGCCCGCCGGGCGAGCCGGAGGCGCCCCGGGACCCGGCGGGGTCGAAAGTCAGCGGGGTGTCGCAGGCGAAACGCGGACAGGAGCGCCGAACAGGGCCACCACCTCGCGGGTGCCCTCGTACGGGTCCCGGCCGTGCGCCATGCGCAGGTTGTCCAGGACCAGGAGGTCTCCCGCCTGCCATGGCTCGCTCCAACAGGCCTGCTGGTACGCCGAGTTGATGGCGTCCACCACGTCCGTCGAGATGGGATCGCCGTTGCCGTACGTCGTACGGAAGGGCAGCCCCTCCGGGCCGTACAGGGATTCCAGGTACTCGCGGATCAGCGGATCAAGGGCCGACTCGTGCAGGAACGCCGCCTGGTTGAACCAGCCGCGGCGGCCGGTCACGGGGTGGCGCAGCAGGGCCGGGCGGCGCTGGCGCGTACGCAGGCCACCGCTGTCGGTCCAGGTGCAGTCGAGGGCGTGCGAGGCGCAGTACTCCTCGACCAGGGCCCGGTCGTCAGTGCCGAAGGCATCGGACCAGGTCAGCCCGAACTCGTAGTAGTTGCGGGTCAGTTCCCAGCCGTCCCGCTCGAAGCGGGCGACCAGCGCGTTTGGCAGCAGGTCCAGGACGCGCTCCCCGTCGGCCACCGTGGTCGTGCCGCCGCGCTCCGGCGCCACGAGGCAGCCGAACAGCGCGATCGAGGGCACGACCGCGGCGTAACTCAGCTCGTGATGCATGCAGAGCTGGTCTTCGGGGGCCCACTCCGAGGTGGAGTAGACGCCGTCGGGGTAGGCCTGCCGGGTGGTGAAGCTTTCGCGCTCGGCCATGCCGGTCACGCCCAACTCCCGCGCCGCCACTGACAGATCGGCCGGCGAGGCCAGCCCCAGACCGCGGAGCAGGACCGCGCCGTGCCGGTCGACCAGCGCGCGCACCTGCGGGCCGGGCAGCGAATCAGGGGCGGGCAGATGGAGGATCGGCGTGCGGCCCTCTTCGAGCGTGAGGCGCCATCCGTCCGGGAGGGCCGCGGGGCTCCCCGGGTCATTGACCGTTGTCATCGGACTGTCTCCCTATGTGGATCGGCATGTGGATCGGCCCGGCCACACGGGGAGGTGAGGCCGGGCCGGGTACGGAATTACGAAATGCGCAGGGGCCGGCTCAGGCGGTCCGCCGAAGTCGCGCCGCGCTGAACCGCGCCGCTCAGGCCGCCCGGTTTGACCTCGCGTCGATCAGGGCCGCCGCCTCGCCGAGCACCGGCGCCTTGGCCAGCTCCGGCGCCGTCACCACCTGGTCCAGGGCGATCACCACCCGCAGCAGGGCGATGGAACTCCCGCCCGCCGCGAAGAAGTCGGTCGTGCGGCCGATGCTCTCGGCGGGCACCTTGAGCGCCTTGGCCCACAGTTCGGCGAGCCGGTGCTCGGTCGGTGTGCGCAGGGGTTCGGGCGCATCGGATGCCGCTTCGGGAGCCGCCTCGGCCCGCTGGGCGAGCAGCTTGCGGTCGATCTTGCCGTTCGGGGTGAGCGGCAGCTCCTTCAGCTGGTGGAAGCGGCCCGGCAGCATGTACTCGGGCAGCGACCGGGCGAGCGCCGTACGCAACTCCCCGGCCGGGACCGGCTCCGCCGCCGCGTAGAAGGCGACCAGCCGGCGGGCGTCGCCCGCGCCCACGACCACGACGGCCGCGTCGCGCACCCCGTCCACCTTCAGGAGCTGGTTCTCCACCTCGCCGATCTCGATCCGGAAGCCCCGGATCTTGACCTGGGCGTCGCGACGGCCGAGGAATTCGAGGCGCCCGTCCGGCTGCCACCGCCCGAAGTCGCCCGAGCGGTAGCGGCGTCCGCCGGGCCGGTCCGGGTCGGGGAGGTAGGCGGCGCGGGTGCGCTCCTCGTCGTTGACGTAGCCGCGGCCGACGCAGACCCCCGAGAAGACCAGCTCACCGGGCGAGCCCAGCGGCACCGGCCTCAGCCGCTCGTCGAGTACGGACACACGCACATTGCGGACCGGCCGGCCGAGCGGCACCGAGGCCCCGGCCGGGGGACGGCGCAGCACCTCGTGGTTGGTGTCGTCCGACGTCTCGGTCAGGCCGTAGGCGTTGACCAGCGTGATGTCCGGCAGCGTGGCGAACCAACGCTGCGTCAGCTCCTTCTTGAGCGCCTCGCCTGTCGCCGACACGCAGCGCAGGTGGGGTAAGGGGCGCGGCCGGCGGCGCAGGTGGTCGAGGACCACTTCCAGGTAGGAGGGGACGAGTTGGGCCACCTCCACCTCGCTCTCGGCGATCAGCGCCACGAAGCGCGGGACTTCGAGAATGTCCCGCTGCCCGACGATCAGCGTGCGGCCTCCCATGGCGAGGGCCGCGACGAGCTGCCACAGCGAGATGTCGAAGCACTGCGGCGCGGTCTGCGCCACCACTGTGCCGGCCTCGACACCGAGGTCCTCGATCTTGGCCAGGAGGTGGTTGAGGAACCCCTCGTGCTCGCACATCGCGCCCTTGGGCAGGCCCGTGGAGCCGGAGGTGAAGTAGATGTACGCGAGCTGGTCCGCGCCCACCGGCAGACCGGGATCCGCGTCGGAGTGGGCCTCGTCGTCGCGTACGTCCGCGATGAAGTCGGCCCGAACCGCGTCGAGTTCGGCCAGCGCCGCGTCAAGACCCGGGCTCACGCCGGCCTGGGTGAGCACCCGGCGGCAGCCGCTGCGGGACAGCATCGCGGTGATCCGGTCGGCCGGGAACTGCGGCTCGACGGGGAGGTACACCCCGCCCGCCTTGAACACGGCGAGCACCGCCGTCAGCCACTCCAGGTCCCGCTCGGTGACGACCGCCACCACGTCCTCGTCGCGCAGGCCGCCCCGGCGAAGGGCGTGGGCGACCCGGTTGGCGTGGCCGTTCAGCTCCCGGTAGGTCAGGGACCGGCCCTCGTGCACGGCGGCCACCGCGTCCGGCCGCAACCGCGCCTGCTCCTCGAAGAGTTCGTGCACCCGCCGGTCGGGCAGCGGGCGCCGGGGCCCGGCCAGGTGCTCCCGCTGGAAGGCCGCCTCGGCCTCCGGCACGGGATGCCACAGGTGCTGCTCAGCCTCCGGACGGGCGCCGAGCTCTTCGAGCGCCGCGAGCAGATACCCGGCGATCCGCCCGGCCGCGTCCGCGTCGAGGACGCTGAAGCGGTGGTTCAGCACCAGCTCGATCCGGTCTCCCCGCGGTACGAGGCCCATGGCGAGCGCGGTGTCGTCGGTGAGGTCGGCGGCCCCTGGCGCCCGCCCGCCGACCACGACGGTGTCGAACAGGGCTTCCGTACGGCCGAGTTCGCCCCGTATCCGGTCGAGGGAGACGACCCGGTGCCGCTCGGCGGCGGCCCGCGCGGCGGCGGCCTCGCCGAGGAGTTCCCGCCAGGTGCCCTCGCCTGCGTACACGGGGCAGGGCAGCGGTTCCGCGTCCGTGCCGGGGTCGCTGTGCGGCAGGTAACCGGTGACGACCGTCGCGTCCCCCGTCACGGTGGCAAGGACGCGCGCGACGGCGGTGACCAGGAGCGCGTCGAGCGGGACGGCGCTGCTCCCCGCGAGATCGAGGAGGGCGGCCGAGGTGCCGAGGGACAGCAGGGTGCGGCGCTCCGCGACGCGGTCCTGCGGGGGTGCCTCGGCGCACCAGCCCGGCAGGGGAGTGAAGCGGCTGCCGGTGAGGACGTCCCGCCAGAACAGCAGGGCCTCCGCTTCGGACGGCCGCGCCTCTGGTCGGTCTCCGGGTCCGCTCTGCCTAGCCGTCACTGGCCTTGCCTTCCTGGTGGTTGTCCGGCGCGCGCCGGACGCGAGTGGGTGTCCGGCGGAGCCGGGAGTGGGCGGATGTGCGGCCGCGCGCCGGGGAGCCGGCGCCGTCGGGTCGCCGTGCCGGACAGCCGGCGCGGCAGGGACGTCCGCACGTCCAGGAGCCGGCCGTGCTCAGAGCGGCCGGCCCGAGCTGAGCAGGGCTCGCCGCGGGCGGCCGAGGACCACGTCCTGGTTGAGGATCGCCTCGTACGCGTGGTGCAGGGCGGGGCCCGGCTCCAGGGCCAGGTCACTGGCGAGGCGGCGGCGAGCGCCGTGGAAGACCTCAAGGGCTTCGGTCTGGCGGCCGTCGCGGTAGAGGGCGAGCATCAGAAGTTCGCTCAGCCGCTCCCGCTCGGAGTGCTCGGCGGCCAGCTGGCGCAGCTCGGACATGGAGACGCGCTCGGCGTCGACTGCCAGCTTGGCCACGGTCAGGTCCTCGAACGCGGTGATCCGGCGCTCTTCGAGGTCCACCGAGTGGATCTGGCAGCGCATGCCGTCCCGGGCGTCCATCAGGGCGGGCCCGCGCCACAGGTCGAGGGCCCGCTCCAGCTTGGCTATGGCTTCGGCCGGGTCGCGCTGCACCAGATCGGCGCCGGCCTCGGCGAGGGCGAGGAAGCGGTGGGCGTCCACGGTCTCGGCCGGGACGTCGAGGAGGTATCCGTTGCTGCCGGTGCGGACGATCTCGTCCCCCTTCAGACCGGTGACCGACTCCAGCAGCTTGCGCAGCCGGCTGACGATCGCCTGCAGGGCGTTGCGGGGGTTGGTCATCAGCTGGTCCGCCCACAGCTCGTCGACGATCTGGTCGAAGGGGACCGGAACCTGGGGAGTCATGGCGAGCAGCGTCAGTACGGTGCTCGCGCGCTTCGAGGCGACGGGGGACTGCTGGTCCCCGCAGGACAGAGAGAGCTCACCCAGGACCTTGATTTCCACAGCAGTAACCCCCGTTATCAGCAACTGTCGGAGCCACTCTTGACCACGCCGCCGCGACCGGGGAAATATCACTTCCCCCTCGGCCGCGGACACGAATGGTATGGCCTCAAAAAACCTACTAACCGGTTTGAAAGGCCGGGCCGAAGAGTGGAAGTCCCACCCGAGTCCCACCTGTGACTTTCAGCCAAGTCTTAAGGACATGGCCCCGGTATTCGCTTCTTCCTAGCGTTCTGGGTCAGTGGCGCCACCCACCGGTCACCTGCCCCGACCGACTCTGAGGCATCCGGCGTCCGAACCGGGGAGGACGCCCACATGAACACGCTCGACCAGCTCGTCGAGGGAGCCCGCGCGGACCTGGCCGTACGCCGACAGGACGTGACGCAGGCCGAGTTGAAGGAGCACGCGGAGGCCGTCCGGCCCGCGCGGGACTGCGCGGAGCTGCTGCGCGGCACCGGTGGCGTGAAGGTCATCGCGGAGGTGAAGCGGGCCAGCCCCTCCAAGGGCGCGTTCGCCGAGATCGCCGACCCGGCCGCGCTCGCCGCCGCCTACCAGGCCGGGGGCGCCGCCGCGATCAGCGTGCTCACCGAGCGGCGTCGGTTCGGCGGCTCGCTCGCCGACCTGGACGCGGTGGCGGCCCGGGTCGAAGTGCCACTGCTGCGCAAGGACTTCGTCGTCGACCCCTACCAGGTGTGGGAGGCCCGGGCGCACGGCGCGGAGCTCGTGCTGCTCATCGTCGCGGCGCTCGAACAGTCGCTGCTTGCCGATCTGCACGCGCTGGCCGTCGGGATCGGGCTCACCCCGCTCGTCGAGACGCACGACGAGGAAGAGGTGGAGCGGGCGCTGCGGGCAGGGGCCCGCGTCGTCGGGGTCAACGCCCGCGACCTGCGCACCCTCGAAGTCGACCGCGCCACCTTCGCGCGCCTGGCCCCCGGAATCCCGAAGGACGTGGTGCGCATCGCCGAGTCCGGGGTGCGCGGCCCCGACGACGTCATCGCGTACGCCGCCCACGGAGCCGACGCCGTACTGGTCGGCGAGGCGGTGGTGACCGGCGGCAGCCCGACGGCCGCCGTCGCCGCCCTGGTCGAGGCGGGCCGCAGCGCGCCCGCCTCGGCCTGAGCGTGTTCAGCCGCCCTGGGCCGCGTACTTGGCGGTGACCGTCGTCCAGCGTTCCAGGACGGCGGCCGCGGCCCCCGAGTCGATCGCCTCGCCGGCCCGGGCCACGCCCTCGGCGAGCCGTTCCGCGATGGGCCGCCCGCTCGGGTTCAGGGCCGCGAGACCCGCCGCCGCCGAGAGCAGCACGGCGTCCCTGACCGGGCCGCGCGCCCCGGCGAAGGTCTCCCGGGCCACCCGCGCGTTGTGCGCCCGGTCCCCGCCGCGCAGGGCGTCGGGGGATGCGTAGTCGATGCCGATGTCGCGCGGGTCGAACGACTCGGTCCGCACCCCGCCCCCGACGACCGACCAGACCGTGGAGGTAGTGGTGACCGTCAGTTCGTCCATTCCGTCGTCGCCCCGGAAGACCAGCGCCGACACCTCGCGGCGGGCGAGCACCTCGGCGAGCAGCGGCGCGAGCCGCGGGTCCGCGACGCCGACCGCCTGCGCGGTGGGGTCGGCCGGATTGGCGATCGGGCCGAGCGCGTTGAAGACGGTGCGGACGCCGAGTTCGCGGCGCGGCGCGGCAGCGTGCCGCATCGAGGGGTGGAACACCGAGGCGAACGCGAAGGTGATGCCGGTCTCCTCGGCGACCGTCGCGACCACCTCCGGCTCCAGGTCGAGGGCCACGCCCAGCTCTTCGAGGACGTCGGCGGAGCCGCAGGCCGAGGACGCCGAGCGGTTGCCGTGCTTGACCACCCGGGCGCCCGCCGCGGCCGCCACGACCGCCGACATGGTGGACACGTTGACGCTGTTGGAGCCGTCGCCGCCGGTCCCGACGATGTCGAGGGCGGGCCCGGACACCCGCAGCGGCACCGCGTGCCGGCGCATGGCGCCCACCAGGCCCTCGATCTCGTCGACGGTCTCGCCCTTGGCGCGCAGGGCCACCACGAAGGCGGCCAGGCGGGCCGGGGTGACCCCGCCCGACATCACCTGATCCATCGCCCAGGCGGATTCCTCGGTGGTGAGGTCCCTTCGGTCCAGAAGCGAGTTCAGCAATTCCGGCCAGGTACGACCCTGCGGCTCGGCAGTCACGGGGAATCTCCTTGAACGGCGCCATCGGAAGTATGCGCAACCCATTCTGTGAGGCGCGCAAAGCGCCCTCCAGACCACTGTCCGGCGAGATGTACGGTCCAATTCGTAAAGGGGGGGGCGGGACCAGTGGCCCTGCATATGGCGGTGGAGGTGGTCAGGGACTCCTCGAATTCCCTGACCTCGCAGATCCAGAATTTCATCAAGCGGGAGATAGCCGAGGGAATTCTGCATCCGGGCACCCGGCTGCCGTCCAGCCGGCGGCTCGCCGACGACCTCGACGTGTCACGCAGCGTGGTCGTGGAGGCGTACGGCCAACTCGTCGCCGAGGGCTACCTGGAGGCGGTCCAGGGCGCGGGCACCAGGGTCGTACGCCATCTCGGGGACGAGCAGTGCGTGGTGCCGGCGCTCCTCGACGACCAGGAGGCGGCCGATCCGCTCGACGCGCCGCCCGCACCGGTCCGCTGGGACCTGCGGCCGGGTGGCGGCAACCTCCCGGCGTTCCCGCGCCGCGAGTGGCTCAGCTGCTACCAGCGGGTCCTGTACCAGGCGGATTCCGGGGACCACGACTACCCGTCGCTCGCGGGCGAGCCGGACCTGCGGCTCGAACTCGCCCGCTATCTCGGGAGGTTGAGAGGGGTGCGCACCTCGCCCGCGGAGCTGATGGTGGTGGCCGGGTTCGCCCAGACGCTGGGCCTGATGTGCGCGGTCCTGCCGCGGATCGGCATCGACGCGCTCGCCATCGAGGACCCGGGCCACCCCGGCCAGCGGCAGTTCGTGCGGGAGAGCGGGCTGCGGGCCGTGCCGGTCCCGGTCGACGCGGAGGGCATCGACGTCGAGGCGCTGGCCGCCTCCGGCACCCGCGCGGCCCTCGTCACGCCCGGCCACCAGTTCCCGACGGGGGTCACGCTCTCACCGCGCCGCCGCGAGGCGCTGGCCCGCTGGGCCCGCGACGTCGACGGCTGGATCATCGAGGACGACTACGACGGCGGCCTGTGGTACGAACGCGGGGCCAGGCCGCTCGCGTTGCAGCGCACCGACCCCGAGCGGGTCGTCTACGCCGGCACCGCGAGCAAGTCCCTCGCCCCCGGCCTGCGGCTCGGCTGGCTGGCCGCGCCCGCGCCCATGCTCGACCTCCTGATGCGGGCCCGCGCCCGCCAGGACCTCGGCACCGAGACCCTCACCCAGCTGACCTTCGCCGAACTCCTGCGCACCGGCCTCTTCGACCGCCATCTGCGCCGGCTCAACTCCCTTGCCCGCAGCCGCCGGGAGTCCCTGGAGGAGGCGGTACGCCGCCGGCTGCCCGGGGCCTCGGTGCTCGGCCGGGGCGCCGGTCTGCACGCCTACCTCCAGCTGCCCCGGGGCACCGACGAGGCGGCCCTGGTCGCCCGGGCGCTGCGCCGCTCCGTCCTGCTGCGCGGCGCGGCCGCCTTCCACGCGGGGCCGGGACGCGCCGCCCCGGCCCTGGTGGTCGGCCACGCCCACCTGCCGCGCTCCGGCGTCGGCGAGGCCGTCCGGCAGCTGGCCGCGGCCGCCCACGGGTGAATCAGACCCGGGAGAGCCCCGCAGTCGAGCGCCAACTGCCAGCAGCACCAAGGAAGTTGTCCAGCATCGTCAGCCCGCCCGTGGTGGTGATGCTCTCCGGGTGGAACTGCACGCCCTCGATCGGCAGGGTCCGGTGGCGCAGCCCCATCAGGTAGCCGTGGTCGACGGCGACCGCCGTGGACACCAGCTCCTCGGGCAGCGGCTCGGCGACGATCAGCGAGTGGTACCGGGTCACCTCCAGGGTGTGCCCGAGCCCCTCGAAGAGCCCGGCCCCGTCGTGCCGCACCGTGCTGGTCCGCCCGTGCATCGCCTGGTCCGCCACCTCGACCCGCCCGCCGTGCGCGAGCGCGATCGCCTGGTGCCCCAGGCACACGCCGAGCAGCGGCACCCGCCCGGCGAACTCGTGCACCAGCTCCACGTGGCCGGACCGCGCGGGATGTCCGGGCCCGGGCCCGAGCACCACCGCGTCGGGCTCCCGCGCGGCGAGCTCGCCGGGGGTGAGCGTGTGGGACCGTACGACCTCGGTCCGCGCCCCGAGGGTGCGCAGATACTGGTCGATGATGTGCACGAAACTGTCGTACGCGTCGATCAGCAGCACCTTCATGCCCGCCACGTCCTTCGCTCGCCCGTCCTGTTCCGCTCCCGTCACGACGACAGCTCCTGACCGGTGAGCGCCCAGTAGGCGGCCCCCATCTTCGCCAGCGTCTCGCGCCACTCGGACTCGGGTTCCGACTGCGCCACCATGCCCGCCGAGCTCTGCGTGGAGTACGTCTCGCCGTCGTACTCGATGGTGCGGATGGTCAGCGCCAGCTCGCTCCAGCCGCGTACGTCGACCAGGCCCACCGCGCCCGCGTAGCTGCCGCGCCGCTCCTGCTCCAGGGTGTCGATGATCTCCATGGCGCGGACCTTGGGCGCGCCCGTCATCGTGCCCGCCGGGAAGGTCGCGCGCAGCGCCCGCCAGGTGTCGACCTCCGGCTCCAGGCGGCCCGAGACCGTCGAGACGAGATGGAAGACGTGCGAGTACGTCTCCACCGCCATAAGCCGTTCCACCGGCTGGGTGCTCGGCCGGGTCACCCGCCCGATGTCGTTGCGGCACAGGTCGACCAGCATGATGTGCTCGGCCTGCTCCTTGGTGCTCTCGCGCATCTCCTTGACGCGGCGCTCGTTCTCCTCCGCGTCCGCGCAGCGGCGGGCGGTGCCCGCGATCGGCCGCATCGTGATCTCGTCGCCCTCGATCCGGTAGAACAGCTCGGGGCTGGCCCCGATCAGGGTCCGACCGGCGCGCGGCATCAGGTACATGTACGGCGACGGGTTGCGCCCGCGCAGCCTCCGGTAGACGTCGACCGGCTCCAACTCGGTCCGCACGTCGATTCGGTGGCCGATCTGGATCTGGTAGATGTCGCCGACCCGGATGTGTTCCAGGCACCGGTCGGCCCAGCCGAGGAACGTCTCCCGGCTCACGCTGTCGCGCACCGAGAGCGGCGCCGGCGCCTCGGGCACCGGCTCGTCCTTGACCGCGCCCCAGGCGACCCCGGCGGCCAGGACCGCGTCCGCGACCCTCGGCCGGTCCGCGAACGCCGGGCTCTCCGAGCTGAGTTGACGCACCCCGCCGTCGACGAGGTCGTACCAGACGGTGTCGCGGAAGAGCGTGAGCGTGATGTCCGGGCCGTTCGGCGCTTTGGTGCGCCGGGGCAAGCGTTCCATGTGCCAGGCGGACTCGTACGCGAACGTCGTCAGGAACCCGAAGGCGTACGCCGTCGACGGGATGTCGGTGGCCACGTCGAACAGGGCCTGCGCCCCGGCCAGTACGTCCCACATCTGCCCGGCATCGCCGAACGTCAGCCGGTGCACCCCGGCCTCGACCGTGTGGTCGGCGAGGCCGGCCGCACCGGCCCGGGCAGCCAGCGCCTCGGCGATCCGCGCGGCGCCGTCGATCTCCAGGTGCCCCTCGTGGACCCGGATCTCGGCGAGCCGGCCGAATCCGACGACGGCCCAGCGGCGGTCCTGGTCGGCGCCGTCCACGCTTTCGAAAAGGAATACGTCGTCGGCGGCGAGGCTTTCACGCAGCCGGACGTACAAATCGAGAGGATCGTGGTGCGGCAGCGCCGTATCGGTGACCCGCACACCGATCGTGCTGATTCCCGGCATGGTGAACTCCTCGTACATGAAGGACGGTTGGGAATTTCTGCCGACGCGGACCACTCGGCCATGCGAAGCAAATCAGCGGAGGCGCCATCGGTGCCAGACCAATCCGCTGCCCCCGATACGGACCACTCGCGATTCGCTTGACCTCGAAGGCCCGATTGGGCTGATCTGTTACCGGCCCGGTCCGGCGCAGGCCTGTCACGGACCGCCCCGAACACTTTTCTCCCCGCCCCACTTTTGCTACGCCGCTCTTCCTCCCCGCCAGCCGTACCGGAGGCAGTAATGAGAAACAGCATCTGGGACAACGAAGTGAACACTTCCACCGAAAGCGCGGCCGAATCCTGGCGCGCCCGTCCCGCCGCCCAGCAACCCGAGTGGCCGGACACGGACGAACTGCGCTCCGTCACCGCGGGGCTGGAGAAGTCGCCGCCCCTGGTCTTCGCCGCCGAGTGCGATCTGCTGCGCCGGCGCATGGCCGCGGTCGCCCGGGGCGAGGCCGTACTGCTGCAGGGCGGCGACTGCGCCGAGACGTTCGCGGGCACGACCACCGACGGCATCCACGGCAAGCTCAAGACGCTCCTTCAGATGGCCGCCGTGCTCACCCACGCCGCGGCCCTGCCGGTCGTCAAGATCGGCCGGATGGCCGGCCAGTACGCCAAGCCGCGCTCCCAGAAACAGGAGCACCGCGACGGCGTGACCCTGCCGTCCTACCGGGGTGACGCGGTCAACGGCCTGGAGTTCACCGCCGCCTCCCGCCGCCCGGACCCGCGGCGGCTGCGCACGATGTACGAGGCCTCGACCACCACCCTCAATCTCGTGCGGGCCCTGACCACCGGCGGCTTCGCGGACCTCAGCCAAGTGCACGCCTGGAACCGGGGGTTCGTGGCCGACTCGCACGTGGGTGAGCAGTACGAGGAGCTCGCCGACGAGATCGACCGCAGCCTCGCCTTCATGAAGGCGTGCGGGGTGGACACCCGCGAGCTGGGCACCGCCGAGTTCTTCGTCGGCCACGAGGGCCTGCTCCTCGACTACGAGGCGGCCCTGACCCGCACCGAAGCCGAGTCCGGCCGTTCGTACGCCACCAGCGCCCACCTGCTGTGGATCGGCGAGCGGACCCGGGACCTGGACGGGGCGCACGTCGAGTACTTCTCGCGCATCGACAACCCGATCGCGGTCAAGCTCGGCCCGACCACCAGCCCCGACACCGTCCTCGGGCTGCTCGACCGGCTCGACCCGGACCGCGATCCGGGCCGGCTGACCTTCGTGGTCCGGGCCGGCGCCGAGCGCATCCGCGACCTGTTGCCCACGCTGGTGGAGAAGGTCAACGCGGAGGGGGCCCAGGTCTGCTGGGTCAGCGACCCGATGCACGGCAACACGATCACCGCCGCGAGCGGGCACAAGACCCGCCGGTTCGACGCGATCCTGGACGAGGTGCGCGGCTTCGTCGAGGTGCACGACGCGCTGGGCAGCCACCCGGGCGGCATCCACGTGGAGCTGACCGGCGACGACGTCACCGAGTGCGTGGGTGGCGGCAACGCGGTCCTCGCCGAGGAGCTGCACCACCGCTACGAGACGGCGTGCGATCCCCGGCTCAACCACACCCAGTCCCTGGACCTCGCCTTCCAACTGGCCCGGATGTACCGCGAGCGCGGCCGGGTCAACGCCCGGCCGCGGAGCCTTCGATGATGTCGAACGGCGGGTTCTGGGCCAGATAGAAGTGGTCCCCGGGCAGCGCCCGCACGTCGAACGCACCCCGGGTCGACTCCCGCCAGGCGGCCGCCTGTTGGAGGGTCACCCGGGGGTCGTCGGCCCCGACCAGGGCGGTCACGGCGCAGTCCAGCGGGGTGCGCGGCGGCGCGTCGTACGAGGCAAGCATGCGGAAATCGGCCCCGATATAGGGCATGACGAGTTCGACGAAAGCGGGATTGCGCAGAAGCTCCGCATCGGTGCCGCCGAGTTCCACCAGAGTGGCCGCGATGGATTCGTCGTCCCACCGCGCACCGGGATCGGGCCGCATCAGATGCGGGGCCTGCGCCCCCGAGGCAAAGAAATGATCGAGCTCGAACCCCCGGCTCGCCATTTCCACAGCGGCTTCGTACGCGACGATGGCCCCCATGCTGTGTCCGAAGAACACCGTGGGCCGCCCATCCTCACCCATCAACTGAACCGCTTCCCGGGCGATTTCCCGCGCCATGGGGATCAACTCATCGGCGGGCTTCTCGGCAATCCGCTCCGCCCGCCCGGGATAGCACACCGCACGGACGTCGAAATCTCCGAGCGCCTTGCCCCAGCCCCGGAAGAAATACGGCGATCCCCCGGCATGCGGGAAACAGACCACTCGCCGCGCCGCGAACGGCTGAGGCGCGACGCGTTGTATCCAGACCATTTGTTGCCCCCAAGACCCGTGCGGCATGGCTCCGCATACGCGCGGTCCATGATCCGGCGGGCGGCTGACAGGGGGCTGACACCCCGCGGCGGCGCAGGCGTGCGAAAGCGGCGCACCCGGTGCCGCGGGTGCGCCGCTCTCGCTGGGCCGAGCGCTTCACGTCAGATGTCGTAGTCCTGGTCGAAGCGGTCCTGAGCCTCCTGCTGGGCGCGGTCCGTCTCGCTCCGGCCCTTCTGCTGGGCCTGGCGAGCCTGCTCCTGCGCCTGGTCCTTCTTGGCGCCCGTCGCCTGCTTGGCCTTGTTCTTGAGCTCCTGCGACTTGTCGTCGAACTGGTCCTTCATGCTGCCCATCTGGGTTCACTCCTACTGGGGTGTGAGGGGCGAGGAGCCGGGGCCGTTCCCGCGGCTCCCCCGGGCCTCGACCAGCGTGGCACGGAGGGACATTCCACGCATGTCCAGCGGTTACGGACAGTGCTCGGGCATGGGCGCGCGCGGTAGGGTCGAGGTCCGTGATCGAATTCGAGCTTCCCGATGCCCCTCTCCGTATCGCCGCCGCGCAGGCGCAGGCCGTTCCCGGGGAGGTCGAGGCCAACGTGGCCGCCGTGGCGCGGCTGGTGCGAGGCGCCGGGGACGGCGGCGCGCGCGTGGTCGTCCTCCCCGAGAAGTTCCTCAGCGGATACGAGATGGAGCTGATCCGCGCCGACCCCGAGCGCTGTGCCGTACGGCCCGACGACCCCCGGCTCGCCCCGCTCGCCGAGGCCTGCCGGGCGAGCGGGGTCACCGCCGTGGTCGGGGCCGCCGTGCGGGACGGCGGGGAACTGTACGTGTCCGCCCTCGCCATCGACGCGACCGGCGTCGTCGGCCGCTACGACAAGCAGACCCTGTTCAAGCACGAGCGGACGCTCTACCGCCAGGGCCGCGCCGGAGCCACCCTCCAAGTGGGCGGCTGGCGGCTCGGGTTGGGGGTCTGCTACGACTCCGGGTTTCCCGAGCACGCCCGCGCCGCCGCGCTCGACGGCTGCCACGCGTACGTCGTGGGCGCCCTGTTCGGCGAGGGCAGTGGCTACCACGAGTCCCGGATCTGGTTCCCGGCCCGGGCCTTCGACAACACCGTGTACGCGGTGCTCGCCAACCACGTCGGTGTGACCGGGGGCTGGCGCGCCTGCGGGAGCAGCGCGGTGTGGGGTCCCGACGGGCGCGTCGTCGCCGAGGCCGGCCCCACGGACGAGGAACTCGTCTTCGCCGACCTGCTCCCGGAACATCTGCGCGCGGCCCGCGAGGCGGAGCCGATGCTGCGCGACCTGCACGACACGGGGGCCGAGCCGCGCACGGTCCTGGGAACGGCTCCAGCCCGGTAACCCGCTGGTGAAGTGCCGTACTGGACGGGCCAACGGCTCAGTCGACCCACGGGGTGGGCTCCGCCACCCAGCCCGCGGTGAGGACCAGGCGTGAGGTGCGGTGCACCGCCAGGAAGCCGAAGGGGCGGTCGAAGGCCGCCTCTATCCGCCTCACGAGGTAGGACGGGGGAAGCGGGGCGCTGCCCGCGTACATCGCGACGGCGGTCACCGTGCCGGCGCGGAAGCCGAGTTCACCGAAGGTCGCCCTGGCCGCCTGCCGCGCCGAGCCGATGGCCAGCGGGTCCGCGCTGATGCCGTCGAAGTGGCCGCCCGTCAGGTCGCTCGCCGCTTCCAGGCCGAACAGCCGCGCCGATGCCAGCAGGTCGTGCTCGGCGGATAGGTCGAACGGCACGGTGGTGACGTCGAGTTGGGGATCGCGGCTGCGGCTGCGCACGTTCCCCACGGTGAGGCCCGGGCCCACCGCGCCCTGCACCAGGCGGTCGCCGGGCACGACCGGGCAGCGCCCCGCGAGGACGTCGACGCCGCCCGCCAGCACCTGACCCGCCGTCAACTCCTGTTCCCCGAGCAGGAGATGGACGTCGACGCCGGTGTCGCCGAGCACCTTGAGCACGGTCAGCGGGCCGTTCGCGGTCTCCGCCACCGCCACCCGGTCCAGAAGCGAGGTGCTGCGGGACAGGCCGGCCAGTGCGCGACCGGCCCAGGGTCCGGACACGGGCTCCAGGGGGAACTCCCGGAAGGGCTGGAGCCACTGCGTCCGTACCGCCTGGGCCGCCGCGAGGATCAGCTCGGTGTCGTGGTCCACCGCGACCGGCATGGCCTCGATCAGACCGCCCGTGTGCTCCGCGGCCCAGGCGTCCAGGGCCTTGCGGTCCGTCACGGGATCCGAGGTGAGCACCCCGCGCGTGCCCGGCGGCAGTTCGGCCGACCACTCGGGGCGCAGCGGCAGCGTCCGCTTGGTCCACAGCCCGGTCGCCGCGTGCACGCCGCCGATCGCGCCGACGTGGGCCAGGAACTCGCGGGCGCAGCCGGCCGCGTCCTCGGGCCGCAGGCCCACGGCGTCCGCCAGCTCGCCGCGCGCCGGGCCGTGCGCACCCGCCGCGAGGAGGGCGAGCAGCGGCCAGACGCCGGCCGCGGAGAAAACGGTGCCGGCCGTGCCCGCGTGGATGCTTCCCCACCGTGCAGTCAGCGCGTTGGCCGCTTCGATCGCGGCAGCCCTGGATGCCATCCCGCTCCTCATCCCCCCGTACGCGCCCGCGTACGATGCGCATTCGCGCAACAGTTCGCCCCAGCCTTACGAGGAGCACCGTACCCGTGGAGATACCGCCGCCGCCCGCACCCGGGCAGCCCCAGCAGCCGCAACCGGGGCAGGGGTACGGCTGGCCGGCGCCGCCTCGGGCGCCGGGGGGACATTCGGGTCCTTACCCGGGTCCGGCCCCGGTCCCGTACCCGGGGCAGCCGATGAACGGCGGGCCCTGGTATCCGTATCCGCAGGCGCCGCAGCTGCCGCCCGTGAGCGGTCTGGCCGTCGGCTCCCTCATCACCGGCATCCTGTGCTGCATACCTCCGCTCGGCCTGATCCTGGGCGCCGTCGCGCTCGGGCAGATCAAGAAGAAGGGGCAGCGCGGCAAGGGCATGGCCGTCACCGGGATCGTGTTCTCGACGATCGGCACGCTCCTGCTGATCGTCTCCATCGCGACGGGCGGAATCTCCGGCGGCTGGCAGAACTTCAAGGACGGCTGGAACAGCTCCACCTCCACGCGCAACACCCTGGACCTGCGCAAGGGCGACTGCTTCGACGTGCCCGGCGGCAAGCTGGAGCGCGAGGTCGTCTCCGTGCGGGTCGTGCCGTGCAAGGGCAAGCACGACGCCGAGGTCTCCGGCTCGTTCGTGCTGGCCGACAGCGGTGCCTATCCGGGCGCGGACGCCATCTCGACCCAGGCCGACGCGCGGTGCTGGGACGTGGAGCAGGCGTACGCCATGGACAGCTGGAAGCTCCCGGCGGGCGCGGGGCCGTACTACTACACCCCGAGCCCGAAGAGCTGGGGGCTCGGCGACCACACCGTCACCTGCGCGTTCGCTTCGGAGGGCGGCAAGCTCGAAGGGTCGGTGCGCAATGACGCGGCCACCCTCGACGCCGACCAGCTCGCGTTCCTGAAGGCCGCCAACGACGTGGAGCGCACCCTGGCCAAGGCCCCCGACGAGGACCGGGTCGAGGACGACCTGCCCGGGTTCAAGAAGTGGGCGGGGGAGATGACCGGCTCACTGGGCCTGGACGCCGAGGACTTGAGCGCGCACACCTGGGCGGCGGGGAAGCTCGCGTCCGTGCAGGCGTACATCAACGGCATGAAGGCCGCGCAGGACGAGTGGGTGCGAGCGGCGGGCGCCTCCGACGCGAACGCGTTCTACCTGCACTCCGGGGCGGCGGACAAGGCGATGAAGCAGGCCGACGAGATCGCGGCGCGCGGCGCCCTCGGCCTCGCGACGACCCCGCCGTCGACCGACGACGGCCACTCCGGCGGCGGCAGCGGCGGAAGCGGCGGCGGCAGCGGGACCGGTTCCGGAACCGGTGGTTCCAAAAGCGTCTGAGACGGTCTCGGGGAGGGCAGAACGTACCCGCTGTACCGCGGGTACGCCTTGGGCAGAGGCGCTTCATCACTTCGAGTGAATGTCTGGCCTTTGCTTGCGGTCGCCAACCCACGGTTGCCACGCTGTTGCAGTCTGTCAACCTGATGGGAGTGGCCCGTGACATTCGGTGAGCAGCCCGCCTATCTGCGCGTAGCCGGCGATCTGAGGCAGAAGATCGTGGACGGTTCGCTGCCGCCGCACACCCGGCTCCCCTCGCAGGCCAGGATCCGCGAGGAGTACGGGGTCTCGGACACCGTGGCGCTCGAAGCCCGCAAGGTCCTGATGGCCGAGGGCCTGGTCGAGGGCCGCTCCGGGTCGGGGACGTACGTGCGCGAGCGCCCGGTGCCCCGCCGGGTCGCCCGCTCCGGCTACCGGCCCACGAAGGGCGCCAGCCCCTTCCGCCAGGAGCAGGCCGAGGAGGCGGCGCGCGGGACGTGGGAGTCCCGCAGCGAACAGGAGGAGGCGACCGCGGAGATCGCCAAGCGGCTCGGCATCCGTCCCGGCGACCGCGTCATGCGCACGCGGTACGTGTTCCGCGACGCGGGCGAGCAGATGATGCTGTCCACGTCGTGGGAGCCCCTTTCCGTCACCGGCCGCACGCCGGTGATGCTGCCCGAGGAGGGGCCGCTCGGCGGCTGCGGGGTGGTCGAGCGGATGGGCGCGATCGACGTCGTGGTGGACAACGTGGTCGAGGAGGTCGGCGCCCGCCCGGGGCTCGCGGAGGAGCTCCTGGCGCTCGGCGGGGTCCCCGGCCATGTCGTCCTCGTCATCGAGCGGACGTACTACGCCTCGGGGCTCGCGGTCGAGACGGCCGACGTCGTCGTCCCGGCCGACCGTTACCGGATCGCGTACCACCTGCCCGTGAAATAGCAGCCCCGATCACAGGGGAGAAGGGGGCGCACCCAGCTGGTGCGCCCCCTTCGGCGTGTGCCGCCGATGACCGAATTCGTATCTCTTTGTGAAAACCCGTATCCGCTGAGTAAAGGTCAGGCGTAGGCTCGGGCATATGCGGATTGCGGTTTCCTGGGGATGCTTACTGACCTGCACGCCGACGCCGGGAGAGGTGCGATGAACGACAGTGGGGCTGTGCTCGCCTGGCAGGTGATCCGCCAGGACGACAACGGCAACCAGTACCGCGTCGGCAAGTACGCCACGCGCGCCGAGGCCGAGCAGATAGCGGACCGCCTCGACGTCCGGGGGCACAAGCAGCTCTACTGGGTCGAGCGGATCGGCACCCCCGCCCAGCAGTAACCCCCCGCCAGGCAGGATGCGGGACGGCCGGAGGGGGCGCGTTACGCTCCGGCGCATGAACGAGACCGTGGTGGTGGCCGGAGCCGTGTACGACCGCGGGCGCCTGCTCGCCGCCCGCCGCAGCGCCCCGCCCGAGCTGGCCGGCCGCTGGGAACTGCCCGGCGGCAAGGTGGAACAGGGCGAGAGCCCGCAGCAGGCCCTCGTGCGCGAACTCCGCGAGGAACTCGGCATCGAGACCGAGCCGCTGGAACGCATCGCGGGTGAGTGGCCCCTCAAGCCCGGCCTGGTCCTGCACGCCTGGACCGCGCGACTCCTCGACGGCGAGCCCCGCCCGCTCCAGGACCACGACGAACTCCGGTGGCTGGCCCCCGAAGAGGCCGACGCCGTCGACTGGCTCCCCCAGGACCGCCCGGCGGTGGCGGAAGCGATGCGCATCCTGGGAGCCTTGAGCCGCTGAGCGGGGCCCGCCCTCCCCGGGGAGCGCTTTCGTGCCGCCATACGCCCCACTTGGGGATAGGCCGTACCAAATATCGGGTATGTGCCTATTAATCGTTTCTAAACCCCCCGAACCATCGGATGCGGGTGATCGGCGTGATCGACACCTCGGGCGAGTGCGCCGAGTGGACCTTCCCTGCTGAACCAGGAGCCGTACGGACCGCCAGGCATGCCGTCCGGGACGCCCTGAGCGGCTGGGCCCTCGACCACGGGACCGTGGACGTGGCAGTGCTCCTGGTCAGCGAGCTGGTGACCAACTCCCTGCGGTACGCCGAAGGGCCCATCGGAGTCCGGCTCGACCGGCTCGACATCACCACCCTGCTGGTGGAGGTGTCCGATCCGCTTCCGGATCCGCCGGTCGAACGTACAGCCGGAATCGACGACGAAGGGGGCCGGGGCATGCAGCTCGTGGCCTGTTCCGCCCGGCGCTGGGGAACGCGCCACGGCAGAACAGGCAAGACCGTGTGGTTCGAGCTGGCTCTGCATGGTTAGAAGGAGGGAGGGACGGACGATCACAAGCCCCGGTTGAGAACCGGCCGACAACGGCTGGAAAAGAACGAGACCGGGATGTGATCGTGAACGCCGTGTCGGCTGGGGCCGTAGTGCTGAATACTGCGGTCAAGGCCGGTCCGGTGCGGTGAGCTGGAGGGGACGGTCGCGTGAGCGAGATACCTGAGACGGCTGGCGATGTCGTGTGGCAGAGCAGCCCGCCTGGCTCGATCTATGACTACATCCGCGTCGCCTCGTTCTCGATCGGGCCCGACGGGCTGATCGAGCAGTGGAGCCTGCGGGCCGAGGAGCAGTTCGGCCTGGCCGCGGCCACTGTGATCGGCCGCGACCCCGTCGAGGCGTTCATGCCCCCCGAGCTGCGCGCGCGCGGCCACCGCCGGGTCGCCGAGATCCTGGACGGCAAGGAATGGACCGGCGTCGTCCCCTTCCGCATGCCGTCGCCCGACGGGGGCGAGCGCGCCCAGGGACTCGCCGAGCTCTACGTCATGCCGAGCCGAACGGCGGCCGACGAACGGGCCGCCCTCTGTATCGTCGTCGACGTACGCGCCCTGCGCGGCATCGAGACCGACCTGGCCGCCTCGCAGGCCATATTTGGTCAATCTCCCTATGGCTTCCTGCTGTTCGGTACGGATCTCACCGTGCTGCGCGCCAACCGGCGCTTCGCCACCGTCTTCGGAGGGGCCCCGGAGGAACACCGCGGCCACACCGTCCACGACTACCTCTCCCGCCCCGAGGCCGACCGGATGTCCGCCGCGCTGCAACGGGTCCTGGACACCGGGGAGTCCGTCACCGACCTGCAGATAGTGGGCTCGGCGCCCGGCGGCGCGGACCGCAGGCACTGGTCCATCAACCTGTACCGGGTGCACAGCGGCACCGGGCGCCCGATCGGCGTCGCGGGCCTCGGCATCGATGTGACCCGCCGTCACAACGCGGCCCGCGAGGCCGCCGACGCCCGCCGTAACCTCGCCCTCCTGAACGAGGCGGGCGCCCGCATGGGCAACTCCCTCGACCTGGAGACCACCGCCCGCGAACTCCTCGACATCACCGTCCCCGGCTTCTGCGACCTCGCCTCCGTCGACCTCTACCAGGCCCTGCTCGCCGGCGACGACCCCGCCTCCGGGTCCTCCGACGGGCGCGGAGAACTGCGCCGGGTCGCCTTCGCGAGCGCCGTCTCCGACGGCCCGCTGGCCGGCGGCGAAGGCGCCGAAGGAAGTGAGGGCGGCGAACGGGAGGTGGGCGTGGGCGACGTGCACCGCTACCGGTTCCACTCGCCGTACGCGAGCGCGCTGCGCACCGCCCGCGTGCACACCGTGCGGGGCGCCGACGGGGGCCTCGTGCACACCATCCTCGCCGTCCCGATGGTCGCCCACGACACCGTCGTCGGCCTGGTGCAGTTCGCCCGCGCCAAGGGCAGCGAACCGTTCGGCGAGCGCGACCGGGCGCTCGCCACCGAGCTCGCCTCGCGCGCCGCCGTCTGCATCGACAACGCCCGCCTCTACCGAAGGGAGCACGAGCGCGCGCTGATCCTCCAGCGCTCCCTGCTCCCACCCGGCGACCCCGAGGCCGCCGGGCTCGACATCGCCTGCCGCTACCTGCCGGGCAGCGCCGAGTCCGAGGTCGGCGGCGACTGGTTCGACGTCATCGAGCTGCCCGGCCACCGCACCGCGCTCGTCATCGGCGACGTGATGGGCCGCGGCCTGCGCGCCGCCGTTGCCATGGGTGAACTGCGCACCGCGGTGCGGACGTTGGCGCTGCTCGACCTCGAACCGGCCGAGGTCCTCTCCCACCTCGACGAGATCGCCCGCGGGCTCGGCGCGCCCGGCGGCAGCCAGCAGGCCTCCCGCGTCGCCCACAAGTCCCGCGACGCCGACCTCTCCGAGGTGTACCTCGCGACCTGTGTGTACGCGGTCTACGACCCGGTCACCCGGCGCTGTACGTTCGCCAACGCCGGGCACCTGCCGCCCGTCCTGGTCGAACCCGGCGACGACCCGGGCGAGCCCGCCATGCTCCTGGACGTGCCACCCGGGCTGCCGCTCGGCGTCGGCGGCGAGCCCTTCGAGGAGGTGGAGGTCGACCTGCCCGAGGGCGCGCTGCTCGCCCTCTACACCGACGGCCTCGTCGAGTCCCGGGACCATCCGCTCGACGAGGGCCTCAACGCCTTCCGCAAGACCCTCACCGACCCGGACCGTCCCCTTGAGGACGTCTGCGACCAGGTCCTCGGCTCCCTCGACACCCGGCACGGCGAGGACGACATCGCGCTGCTCCTCGCCCGCATCCAGGGCCTGCCCGCGGACGCGGTCGGCGACTGGCGGCTCCCGCGCGAACCCCGCTCGGTGGGCCGCGCCCGCGAGCTCGCCCGCACCCAGCTGCTCGCCTGGGACCTCGACGACCTCGTCGACACCACCGAGCTCCTGGTCAGCGAGCTGGTCACCAACGCGCTGCGCTACGGCGACGGCGAGATCCGGCTCCGCCTGCTGCGCGACCGCACGCTCGTGTGCGAGGTGTGGGACGCGGGCCTGGTCCAGCCCCGGCGCCGCCGCGCCCGCGACACGGACGAGGGCGGCCGCGGCCTCCAGCTGGTGGGCCTCCTGAGCGCGGCCTGGGGCGCCCGCCGCACCCCGCGCGGCAAGACGGTCTGGTTCGAACTCGCCCTGCCGGACGGGGAGTCGGCCCCGCCGGAACTGACGGAGGAGCAACTCCTGAGCATGTTCTGACCGCGCCCCTAGGGCGCCGGCGGTGTCCGGGGCGGTGGCCGACCCTGGCCGGGGGTGGTGCGGGTGTGGGTCCGGCGCCTTCTCTTGAGGTACGCGTACGCCGCCGACACGCCCGCCACGACGATCACAACGACGGGCAGCACCAGATCGCTGGCCGAACTCCCGGAGTCGTGCGTGCTGTTGGCGAGGGCGGGGGTGGCGGGGATCAGACTCCAGCACAGAGCGGCGAGCGTGCCCCGGGCGGCACGCCGCCGAGCTCTTCCGACGGGCGGCGTCACGCTCCGAGCGTATGGCTGGAACAGAACCCTGGCGACCGGAAAGCCCCTCTGCGCCCCTCGGGCGTCTGGAGGGGCCGGCGTCCAGGGGTGGGACCCCTTGAGCAGGGGGCCAGCTAATCTGGGGCGCAGGGTTTCGGAGGGGGAGACGTGCGCGTGGGCGGGATACGTAGCTGGTGGACCGGCCGCGGAGGGCGCTGGACGCGACGCACCCTGCTCGCGGCCGTGCTGGTCGTCGCCGTCACCGTCGCCGCCGCCGGAGTGGCGCTCCGCGCCCAGTACGCCGGCGCCCCCGGCCAGGACACCCGCACCCGCGGCCGGGACGCGTACTGGCTCGGCCACGCCTGGGTCGACGGCCGCAAGAACGACAAGGACCTCGACGCCTTCGCGGCCAAACTGCGCGGCAGCGGCATAAAGGACCTCTTCGTGCACACCGGCCCGCTCGACCACGACGGCACCCTGCCCGCCACCCGCTATCCCAAGGCCCGCTGGCTGGTGGAGGGCGTGCACCGCAGGCTGCCGGACGTGCGCGTACAGGCCTGGCTGGGTGACCAGTTGGCCAGCGAGGGCCCCGTCGGGCTGCGCCTGAACAACCCCGTGACCCGCACGGCGGTCGTCACCACCGCCCGCCAGGTCCTGGACGGCGCACACTTCGACGGCGTCCACTTCGACCTGGAGCCGCTGCCCTCGGGCGACAAGAACTACCTCGCCCTGCTGGACTCGCTGCACGCGCTCACCAAGCCCCGCGGCGCCCTGCTCTCGGTGGCCGCGCACCAGATAGACCCGCTGCCCGCACTGCACTCGGCGGCCGAAGGCCTCACCGGCCACGGCAAGTGGTGGGCGCAGGCCTACTTCGGACAGGTGGCCCGCCGCGTCGACCAGATCGCCGTGATGTCGTACGACACGGCGATGCCCGTGCAGAGCCTGTACGGCGGCTACGTCGCCCGCCAGACCGCCCTCGCCCTCCAAGTCACCCCGAAACAGACCGACTTGCTGATGGGGCTTCCGTTCTACGAGGACGAGAGCATGTCCCACCACGGCTCCGCCGAGACGGTCGAGGCGGCCGTGCGCGGCGCCCGCCTGGGCCTGGCCCGCACCGACCGCCACCGCCAGCACTTCGGCGTCGCCCTGTACGTCGACTTCGCCGAGCGTGATGAGGACTGGGCCGCCTATCGCAAGGGCTGGAGCCCTCCGCAGAGTTGACGTATCGTCAGGAATCGCGGCGCCGGATCCGGCTCCCCAGCCACACCAGTGGGTCGTACTTGCGGTCCGCCGCCCGCTCCTTCAGCGGGATCAGCGCATTGTCGGTGATCTTGATGTGCTCGGGGCAGACCTCCGTACAGCACTTGGTGATGTTGCAATAGCCGAGCCCGTGCTCGTCCTGGGCGGTCGTCTTGCGGTCCAGGCCCGCCTCGGACGCCGCGTCCAGCGGGTGCATGTCGAGCTCGGCGACGCGCATCAGGAAGCGCGGGCCCGCGAAGGCCCCCTTGTTCTCCTCGTGGTCGCGCACCACATGGCAGGTGTCCTGGCACAGGAAGCACTCGATGCACTTGCGGAACTCCTGCGAGCGCTCCACGTCGATCTGCTGCATCCGGTACTCGCCCGGCGCCACCCCCTTGGGCGGCACGAACGCCGGCACCTCCCGCGCCTTGGCGTAGTTGAAGGACACGTCGGTGACCAGGTCGCGCACAACCGGGAACGCCCGCAGGGGAGTCACCGTGATGACGTCCCCGGGGTCGAACACCGACATCCGCGTCATGCACATCAGCCGCGGCCGCCCGTTGATCTCCGCGCTGCACGAACCGCACTTGCCCGCCTTGCAGTTCCAGCGGACCGCGAGGTCGGGGGCCTGGGTGGCCTGGAGGCGGTGGATGATGTCGAGGACCACCTCGCCGTCGTTCACCTCGACCGTGAAGTCGGTGAGCTCACCGCCGCCGGTGTCGCCCCGCCAGACCCGGAAGCTCGCATCGTACGTACTCAACTCTTGAGCTCCTCTTCGGCGAGGTACTTGACCAGCTCCTCCTTCTCGAAGAGGGAGAGCAGATCGGCACGGATGGGGTCGGTCTCCTCGCGCACCAGCCTGATCTGGCCGCGCTCGGAGTCGGGCGGCGCCAGGCCCTCGGTCGGGTCGGCGAGGTGGCACAGCAGGTTCACCCGGCGCCAGGTGCGGTCCATCCCGGGCCAGTCCTCGCGGGTGTGCCCGCCGCGGCTCTCGGTGCGCTCCAGGGCCGCCCGCGCCACGCACTCGCTGACCAGCAGCATGTTGCGCAGGTCGAGCGAGAGGTGCCAGCCCGGGTTGAACTGGCGGTGCCCCTCGACCCCGGCGCGCCGCGCCCGCATGCGCAGCTCGGCGAGCTTGCGCAGCGCCTGGTCCATCTCGCCCTCCCGGCGGATGATGCCGACCAGGTCGTTCATGGCCTGCTGGAGCTCCTGGTGCAGGGTGTACGGGTTCTCGACGGGCGAGCCGTCCTCGGGGGCCTCCGCGCTGAACGGGCGCAGGGCCTCCGCGGCCGCCGTGTCGACCTGGATCTCGTCCACGGCGGGGCGCGCGGCGAGCGAGGCCGCGTACTCGGCGGCGTGCAGCCCGGCCCGCCGGCCGAAGACCAGCAGGTCGGAGAGCGAGTTGCCGCCCAGCCGGTTGGAGCCGTGCATGCCGCCCGCGACCTCACCGGCCGCGAACAGTCCCGGCACGCCGCGGGCCGCCGCGGTGTCGGACTCGACCGCGATGCCGCCCATCACGTAGTGACAGGTGGGCCCGACCTCCATCGCCTCGGCCGTGATGTCCACGTCCGCCAGCTCCTTGAACTGGTGGTACATGGACGGCAGCCGACGCCGGATCACCTCGGCGGGCATTCGCGTGGACACGTCAAGGAAGACGCCGCCGTGCGGGGTCCCGCGGCCCGCCTTGACCTCGGCGTTGATGGCCCGGGCGACCTCGTCACGCGGGAGCAGCTCGGGCGGGCGGCGGTTGTGGTCCGGGTCCTCGTACCAGCGGTCGCCCTCCTCCTCCGACTCCGCGTACTTCTCCTTGAAGACGTCCGGCACGTAGTCGAACATGAAGCGCTTGCCGTCGGAGTTCCTGAGCACCCCGCCGTCGCCCCGCACCGACTCGGTGACCAGGATCCCCTTGACCGACGGCGGCCAGACCATGCCCGTGGGGTGGAACTGCACGAACTCCATGTTCAGGAGCGGCGCCCCGGCGAGCAGCGCGAGCGCGTGCCCGTCGCCGGTGTACTCCCACGAGTTGGACGTCACCTTGAAGGACTTGCCGATGCCGCCGGTCGCGAGCACGACCGCTGGGGCCTCCAGGACGAAGAAGCGGCCGCTCTCGCGCTCGTAGCAGAAGGCGCCCGAGACCCGGTCCTCCTCCTTCAACACCCGTGTGACCGTGCACTCCTGAAAGACCTTCAGCCGTGCCTCGTAGTCCCCGAACTCCTTCTTGTCCTCCTGCTGAAGACTGACGATCTTCTGCTGGAGGGTGCGGATGAGTTCGAGGCCCGTACGGTCGCCGACGTGGGCGAGGCGCGGGTACTCGTGGCCGCCGAAGTTGCGCTGCGAGATCCGGCCGTCGGCGGTGCGGTCGAACAGGGCACCCCAGGTCTCCAACTCCCATACCCGCTCGGGCGCTTCACGCGCGTGCAGCTCCGCCATCCGCCACTGGTTGAGGAACTTGCCGCCGCGCATGGTGTCGCGGAAGTGCACCTGCCAGTTGTCGCCGGAGTTGACGTTGCCCATGGAGGCGGCGATGCCGCCCTCGGCCATGACGGTGTGCGCCTTGCCGAAGAGGGACTTGCAGATCACCGCGGTACGGGCGCCCCGCTCCCGCGCCTCGATGGCGGCCCGCAGGCCCGCCCCGCCCGCGCCCACCACGACGACGTCCCACTGCTGCCGTTCGAGTTGTGTCATGTCTAGAAGAACCTCGGATCGTCGAACGCCCCGGTGGCGAGCAGATACACATAGAAGTCGGCGAGCGCGACGCTGATCAGTGACGCCCAGGCGAGCAGCATGTGACGCTCATTCAGCTTTCCGACCCAGCCCCAGAGCCGGTAGCGCACCGGATGCTTGGAGAAGTGCCGAAGCCGGCCGCCGATGATGTGCCGGCAGGAGTGGCAGGACAGGGTGTACGTCCAGATCAGCGCGATGTTGACCAGGAACACCAGGCTGCCGAGCCCCATGTGGCCCCACCGGTAGTGCTCGTCGCGGAACGAGAGCGCCGTGTCGTACGTCAGGACGCCGGCGACCAGGACCGCGAAGTAGAAGAAGTACCGGTGAACGTTCTGCAGGATGAGCGGGAAGCGGGTCTCGCCGGAGTACTTCTCGTGCGGCTCGGCCACCGCGCAGGCGGGCGGCGAGGCCCAGAAGCCCCGGTAGTACGCCTTGCGGTAGTAGTAGCAGGTCAGCCGGAAGCCGAGCGGGAAGATCAGGATGAGCAGCGCGGGGGACAGGCCCCACCAGCTGCCGAAGACGTCCGCGTTCGGGCCGTGCCGCATGGGTGCGCAGTTGTCGGCGAGGCACGGGGAGTAGAACGGCGAGACGTAGGGCGCGTGGTAGTAGTCCGCGTTCGCGAACGCCCGCCAGGTCGAGTAGGCGATGAAGGCGAGCAGTCCCGCGGCGGTCACGGCCGGCGCCAGCCACCAGCGGTCGGTGCGCAGATGGCGGGGCGCGATGGCGGCGCGCGAGGCGTCGTGGACGCCGGTGCCGGTCCCCGCCGGGGGAGAGGGTTCCGTGCCTGTGGCCAAGAGTGGCTCCAGTGGAGGTCAGGGGGCGCGTCGGCCGCGGGACCGGGTGCTCCCGAGCCCTTCGTCGTCCGCATCGGTCCAGAGCGAGGTGTCGTACGGGGTGTCGGGAATGGTGACCAGGTCGGGCCGGGCCGCCGTGGCGCCGGGGGCCGTCTCGCGGAGCAGTGCGAGGCTCTCGCGCAGATGGTCGGCGTCGGTCTTCACCCGCCTGATCTCCAGGCCGTGCCCGACCTGTTTCTCCAGTCGTCCGACGCACTTCACGAGGTCGTCCAGGCAGCGCTGAGCCGCCGTCAACTCGTCCTGCAGGGACATGACTTGCCTGCCTTTCGCCGGAGCGGGTGGCAATGTTCATGCGCCTGAGAGTGTCGCGCCTCACATGCGCGGTTGTGAAGGTGCGTGCACGACGTTGTGGGGTTGCGGAATCGGGGCGCGCCCCCTATGAGGTGTCGCGAGCGGAGCGGCTGTCTTCGCGGGTGCGTTCGGCCGCACGGGTGGGGTTCGGGGCTCGCTGCGCCGTGTCGCCGCCCGGGCGGCGGAACCGTCCTCTTCAGTGGCTGGGATAGGTGTGATCATCGCGAAATGGCATCAAGTCCCACAAATCTGACGAAGAGGTACAAGCCATGTCCCACGTCGGTGACCCGAACGGGAGGGCGCCCCGGATCGTCACGGCGATCCGGACCGCGGCCTCCGTCCGGTCGCGCTCCGTCGCGCTCCTGACCACCGGGGTGCTCGTGCTCCCCGTGCTGCTGACCGGCTGCGGCTCCGCCGACAGCGGGACCACGGCCGGAGCCGCGCCCCAGGACATCGGGGTCGCAGAGCGGCCGCAAGTCGCCGACGGGGGCACCCTGAAGTGGGCCGTCGACGCGATGCCCGAGACGCTCAACACCTTCCAGGCCGATGCCGACACCGCGACCCAGCGGGTAGCCCAGGCCGTGCTGCCCGCGCTGTTCACGCTGGACGAGCGGGGCCGGCCGCAGCGCAACGCCGACTACCTGGAGTCCGCCGAGGTGGTCAATCGCGAGCCCAAGCAGGTCGTGCTCTACAAGCTGAACCAGAAGGCGGTGTGGAGCGACGGCCGCGAGATCGGCGCCCCCGACTTCGTCGCCCAGTGGCGCGCGCTCAGCGGCAAGGACTCGGCGTACTGGACCGCCCGCAACGCCGGGTACGAGCGCATCGAGAAGATCGAGAAGGGCGCCAACGACCTGGAGGTCAAGGTCACCTTCGCCAAGCCGTACGCCGACTGGCGCTCCTTGTTCAGCCCGCTCTACCCGAAGGACGTCACGGGCACCCCCGACGCCTTCAACGACGGCGCCCGTACGAAGCTGAAGGCGACCGCGGGGGCCTTCCGGCTCAAGGAGGCCGACCGCGCCAAGGGCGTCGTCACCCTGGAGCGCAACCCGCGCTGGTGGGGCCACCCGGCCAAACTCGACACCCTGGTCCTGCAGGCGGTGCCGCGCGACAAGAGGGCCGCGGCGCTCGCCGCGGGCACCGTCGACATGGCCGAGATCGACCGGGCGGACGCCGACCGCATCACGCTCGCCGAACGCGACAAGGGCCAGGCCGTCACCCACGGCCCGGCCGCCGCGATCACGCCCGCCTCCGCGCTGCGCTCCTGGGCCATCGCCCACAGCGGCGAGGACGACAAGGCCGAGGCGGAGCAGGAGGCCCGCAAGGAGAGCCGGGCCGCCATCGAGAAGTACGCCGGGGAGCAGGCCGGGCTGCGCGGCTTCGAGATCCGCAAGACCCTGGAGCCCGCGTACACCCAGCTCGCCCTCAACGGCGCTTCCGGGCCGCTGGCCGACGAGCGGGTCCGGCGCGCGGTGGCCCGCGCGCTGAACCGCCGGGAGATCGCCGAAGAGGTCCTCAAGCCGCTCGGGCTGCCCGCCCAGCCCCCCGGCAGCCACCTCGCGCTGGCCGGCCAGGACGCGTACACCGACAGCAGTGACGCGCTCGGCAGCCAGGACACGAAGGAGGCGCGGGCGCTGCTCGCCGACGCCGGGTGGACGACCGACGGCGCCCGGATGAAACCGAAGCAGGCGCCGGCCAAGGCGGGCAGCGAGGCCGACGGCGAGGACTCCGACGACGGCAAGCGCCTGGCGACCGGGACCCGCCCCACCACCGGCAACCACCCCAACGACGAGGGCACCTACATCGTCGGCGACGACAAGCCCGGCAGCGCCGGACCCGGCTCGTACGGGCTGACCCCGGCCCGCGCCGCCGCCGTCCAGCAGGCCGCGCTGCTCAAGCAGGCCCGCGTCTTCGACACCGAGCCGGCCGAGCAGGGCAAGCAGGCCGCCGACAAGAACACCAAGACCGAGGCCCGGCCCAAGGGCGGCGCCCCCGGCGCGTACGCCCCGAAGGGGACCGCCGCCCCGGCGCCGCAGGGCGGCCCGCTCGGCAAGGACGGCAAGCCGCTCACCCTGCGCTTCGTGCTGCCCTCGGGCCCCGGCTCGCAGGCGCTGCGCGGCGTCGGCGACAAGGTCGCGGCCGAGCTGAAGGCCGTCGGCATCAACACCGAGATCGTCAAGGTCGCCGACGACAGCTACTTCAAGGACCACGTCGCGTCCGGCGACTTCGACCTGGCCCTGTACTCGTGGCCCGGCACCGCCTATCCGGCCACCGACGACCGGCCGATCTTCGCCAAGCCGGAGCCCGCCTCCGACGGCTCGCTGCTCGTCGAACAGAACTACAGCCGGGTCGGCACCGACCACATCGACCAGCTCTTCGAGCAGGCGGCCGGTGAGCTGGACGAGGACGAGGCCCGCGACCTCGTCCAGAAGGCCGACGCCAGGATCTGGGCGGCGGCCGGCTCGATTCCCCTCTACCAGCGTCCGCAGCTGGTCGCCGTGAAGCCGAACGTGGCCAACGCAGGCGCTTTCGGCTTCGGCGCCCCGCACTTCCAGGACATCGGGTTCAAGAAGCCGGAAACGGCACCCAACGCATCGAAGAACAGTAAGAAGTAGAAGGGAAAACCAGCAGGTCAGAGCCGGAGGCGTCAAACGGCCCCAAGCTCAGAACCTGCTCAAGTCACTTGCCCGCCGGCCCCGCCGGCGGGCAAGGTCGTGTACGCCCCTGACCCAGGCTCAATCACGACGAAGCTCCCTGCTCAAGATCGGCAGAATCGGCCCGGGAGGCCGTCGGCGCGGCGGCCCCGTACCATGGGAGGCAGCCGTGGCCTGTCTGCCCGGCGGGCGGACGAGGACTCGACCGCGTCAGACGCCTGATCCCACGATCGAGAGAAGCGCTAGCCAGCATGCCCACGCGCCACGACATTCGTAACGTCGCCATCGTCGCCCACGTCGACCACGGCAAGACCACCCTGGTCGACGCCATGCTCAAGCAGGCCGGTGCCTTCGCCGCGCACGCCGCCGAGTCGCTCGACGACCGCATGATGGACAGCAACGACCTGGAGCGTGAGAAGGGCATCACGATCCTGGCCAAGAACACGGCCGTCAAGTACCACCCCAAGGATGGCGGCGACGTCATCACCATCAACATCATCGACACCCCGGGCCACGCCGACTTCGGTGGCGAGGTCGAGCGCGGTCTGTCGATGGTGGACGCGGTCGTCCTGCTCGTGGACGCGTCCGAGGGCCCGCTGCCGCAGACCCGCTTCGTGCTCCGCAAGGCGCTGCAGGCCCGGATGCCCGTCATCCTCTGCATCAACAAGACGGACCGCCCGGACTCCCGGATCGACGAGGTCGTCAACGAGACGTACGACCTGTTCCTGGACCTGGACGCGGACGAGGACCAGATCGAGTTCCCGATCGTCTACGCCTGCGCCCGTGACGGTGTCGCGTCGCTGACCAAGCCGGAGAACGGTACGGTCCCGGCCGACAGCGACAACCTGGAGCCGTTCTTCTCGACGATCCTCTCCCACGTCCCGGCCCCCGAGTACGACGAGGCCGCCCCGCTGCAGGCGCACGTCACCAACCTCGACGCCGACAACTTCCTCGGCCGCATCGCGCTGCTCCGCGTCGAGCAGGGCGAGCTGCGCAAGGGCCAGACGGTCGCGTGGATCAAGCGGGACGGCACGATCTCCAACGTCCGCATCACCGAGCTGATGATGACCGAGGCGCTCACCCGCAAGCCGGCCGAGGTGGCCGGCCCCGGTGACATCTGCGCGGTCGCGGGCATCCCCGACATCATGATCGGCGAGACCCTGGCCGATCCGGAGAACCCGATCGCGCTCCCGCTGATCACGGTCGACCAGCCGGCGATCTCCATGACCATCGGCACGAACACCTCGCCGCTGGTCGGCCGCGGTGGTTCCGGCAAGGGCGCGGACGCCAAGGCGACCGTCAAGGACCGCAAGGTGACGGCTCGTCAGGTCAAGGACCGCCTCGACCGCGAGCTCATCGGCAACGTCTCGCTGCGCGTCCTCGACACCGAGCGCCCCGACGCCTGGGAGGTCCAGGGCCGCGGTGAGCTCGCGCTGGCGATCCTCGTCGAGCAGATGCGCCGCGAGGGCTTCGAGCTGACCATCGGCAAGCCGCAGGTGGTCACCAAGCAGGTCGACGGCAAGACGCACGAGCCGGTCGAGCGCCTCACGGTGGACGTCCCCGAGGAGCACATGGGCGCGGTCACGCAGCTCATGGGCGTCCGCAAGGGCCGCATGGACAACATGTCCAACCACGGCTCCGGCTGGGTCCGCATGGAGTTCGTCGTCCCGTCCCGTGGCCTCATCGGCTTCCGTACGGAGTTCCTGACGAACACCCGCGGCACCGGCATCGCCCACTCGATCCACGAGGGCCACGAGCCGTGGTTCGGCACGCTGACGACCCGTAACAACGGCTCGCTTGTCGCCGACCGCGCCGGTTCGGTCACCCCCTTCGCCATGATCAACCTGCAGGAGCGCGGTGTGCTGTTCACCGAGCCCGGCACCGAGGTCTACGAGGGCATGATCGTCGGTGAGAACTCGCGCGCCGACGACATGGACGTGAACATCACCAAGGAGAAGAAGCTCACCAACATGCGTGCCGCTTCCGCCGACAACACCGAGAACGTGGTGCCGGCGCGCAAGCTCTCCCTGGAGCAGTCCCTGGAGTTCTGCCGCGACGACGAGTGCGTCGAGGTGACCCCGGAGGCCGTGCGCATCCGCAAGGTCGTCCTGGACGCCAAGGAGCGCGGCCGCACCGCCTCCCGCGCCAAGCGCAACTGACGTACCCCGTACGTCCAGAAGGCCCGGTTCCGCGCAGGTCGCGGAGCCGGGCCTTCGGCGTTGCCGGCCGGGTTTGGACGGCCGCGTACACACGCGCGGGCGATCAAGTTCAAAGGACTGTCAAAGAGCCTCGTGAACGGCGGGTGCGGCCCTCTACGGTCAAGTTGTTTTAACGGGCACGCTGTTCGGATATCGACCGTCGCTCTCCGGAAGATGTATTAACGGTCCGTTTCGGGGGTGTCTGTCTGTGCTCATTTTGTCCGGATTTCGGGCTGTTGACCGGTACCGATGTTGTCAAAACGAGACCCTTTAAGTGTGGTTTACAGCCCGGCCGTACTTAATAGTTGGCTCCATTGAGCTCGGGTCAATGGGTCACGCACTGTGGGGAGTGCCGACTCACGAGCACACTCGGGGTACTTGACGTCACAGCGCTGTCAGGGGTGTCAGCGCGCGTAGAAGTACCCCTCTTGTAGTGACAAGTGGACTCATGAGGAGGAAACCCATGCGTGGTGCTACGAGCGCCAAGTGGGTCGCGGGAGCGGCAATCATCGCCCTGGGCGTCACCGCTTGCGGTGGCGGCGGCAGCAAGGGCTCCGGATCGGCCGCGGTGGACGCCAACGGCGTCTACAGCTACCAGAGCAGCGAGCCGCAGCACCCGTTGCAGCCGGCCAATGCGATGGAGGTCGGCGGCGGCCGTATCGTCAAGAACCTGTTCCGCGGGCTGACGGACTACGACCCGGCGACGGGCAAGCTGCGGAACCAGATGGCCGAGAAGATCGAGACCACTGACTCCCAGCACTACAAGATCACCATCAAGACCGGCTGGACCTTCCACGACGGCACCCCGGTGACCGCCTCGTCCTTCGTGGACTCGTGGAACTGGTCGGCCAACACCAAGAACAACCAGGTCAACTCCAACTGGTTCTCGGACATCGCCGGTTACACCGACGTCCACCCCGAGAAGGGCAAGGGCGACCCGACGACCGACAAGATGTCCGGTCTGAAGGCGATCGACGACAAGACGATCCAGATCGACCTGGTCGCGCCGGTTTCGTACTTCCCGTACAAGCTCGGCTACACCGCCTTCTCGCCGCTGCCGAAGGTCTTCTTCACCGACCCGAAGAAGTACGGCGAGGCCCCCATCGGCAACGGCCCTTACCAGTTCGTCAGCTGGGAGCACAACAAGGCCGTCACGCTGAAGACGTACGCCAACTACAAGGGCGAGGACAAGCCGAAGAACGGCGGCATCGTCTTCAAGAACTACACCCAGGCCGAGGCTGCCTACAAGGAGCTCACCTCGGACACCCTGGACGTGCTCGACCAGGTCGACCCGACCGACCTCCCGAAGTACAAGGCGGACCTCGGCGACCGTGCCGTCGACCAGCCGATGGGTGGCATCACCTCCATCGCCTTCGCCATGTACTCGCCGGACTGGAAGGCCCCGGAGAAGGCCAAGGTCCGCCAGGGTCTGTCGATGGCGATCGACCGCGACACCATCACCAAGACGGTGCTGCAGGGTTCGCGTCAGCCCGCCGACAGCTGGGTCGCCCCGGGTGTCGCCGGCTACAAGCAGGGCGCCTGTGGCGAGGCCTGCACGTACAACCCGGCCAAGGCCAAGCAGCTGATCGCCGAGGGCCACGGCGTCCCGAACAACAAGGTCACCATCCTCTACAACGCCGACGGTGGTCACAAGGAGTGGGTGGACGCGGTCTGCAACTCCATCCGCCAGGCCACCGGCGTCGAGTGCACCGGCGACCCGAAGCCCGACTTCAAGACCGCCCGTGACCTGATCGACGGTCACAAGGTCACCAGCATCATGCGGTCGGCGTGGCAGCAGGACTACCCGCTGAACGCCAACTTCCTGCGGGACATCTACGGCACCGGCGCCTCGGCGAACGACTCGGTCTACTCCAGCCCGGAGTTCGACAAGTTCTCCCAGGCCGCCGACAAGGCGACCAGCGTCGACCAGACCGTGGCCCTGTACCAGCAGGCCGAGGGCGTGCTCGCCAAGGACATGCCGTCCATCCCGCTCTGGTACTACAAGACCAACGCGGGCTGGTCGAACAACGTCCAGAACGTCAAGTACGACTCCTTCGGCGACCCGGTGTTCACGCAGGTCGAGGTCAAGAAGAAGTAACCAGGTCGGCATCCGGCCCACCCCCAAGCTCCGCGATCGCGGAGCAGGCACAGTGAAGACGCGGCCGGACGCTCCCCCCTACCTTTGGGGGGAGCTGTCCGGCCGCCGTCGCGCCGACCCATCTATGGAGGCACCATGGGGCGTTATGTCGCGAGGCGACTGCTCCAGATGATCCCGGTATTCCTCGGGACGACCCTGCTCATCTTCCTGATGGTGTACGCCCTGCCGGGCGACCCCGTCAGAGCCATGTGGGGCGACAAGGCGGCGGACCCCGCCCAGCTCGCCGCCATCAAGCACCAACTGGGCCTGGACCAGCCGCTGTGGAAGCAGTACTGGGACTACATCTCCAACCTGGCCCACTTCGACTTCGGCATGACCATGTCGGGCCGCAAGGTCACCGACGTGATGGGCGAGGCCCTGCCGGTGACCGTCCGGCTCGCGCTCATGGCGTTCTCCATCGAGCTCGTCCTCGGCGTGCTGCTCGGTGTCCTCTCGGGCCTGCGCCGCAACAAGCTCATGGACAAGCTCGTCCTGGTGATCACCCTGCTGGTGATCTCCGTGCCGATCTTCGTCCTGGCCTACGTCTGCCAGGCGATCTTCGCCGACGGCCTCGGATGGGTGAAGCCGACGGTCCAGGACTCCATGAACCTGGGCGAGTTGATGCTGCCGGCCATCGTGCTCGGCTCCCTTTCGCTCGCGTACGTGGCGCGGCTCTCGCGCACCTCGATCGTCGAGAACCTGCGCGCGGACTACATCCGCACCGCCGTCGCCAAGGGCCTGCCCAAGCGCCGCATCATCACCCGCCACCTGCTGCGCAACTCGCTGATCCCGGTGGTGACCTTCCTCGGAACCGACCTCGGCGCCCTGATGGGCGGCGCGATCGTCACCGAGGGAATCTTCAACGTGCAGGGTGTCGGAAACGCGCTCTACCGCGCCATCAACGGCAAGGAAGGTGCGACGGTGGTCGGTTTCGTGACCGTCCTGGTCGTCGTCTACCTCCTCTCCAGCCTGATCGTCGACCTGCTCTACGCGGTCCTGGACCCGAGGATCCGGTATGCCTGACACCATCGAGAAGACCTCCGCCCCCGGATCGTCGGCCGTAAACGCCCCGGTGGACCAGGTCGACAAGCCGCGCAGCCTCTGGTCGGACGCATGGGGCGACCTGCGCCGCCGCCCGGTCTTCATCCTCTCGGCACTGCTCATCGTGCTGCTGATCGCGATCTCCATCGCGCCGAGCCTGTTCACCTCGGTGGACCCGCGCGCCGGTGACCTGCGCAACCACTACCTGACCACCCCCAACTGGGGTCACCTGTTCCAGCCCGACTGGTTCGGCTACGACGGTCAGGGCCGCAGCATCTACGCCCGTACGCTCTACGGCGCCCGGGCCTCGATCACCGTCGGCATCTGCGTGACCGCCGCGGTCACCATCGTCGGCGGCATCACCGGCATGGTGGCCGGCTACTTCGGTGGCTGGGTCGACACGCTGGTCTCGCGCATCACCGACATCTTCTTCGGCATCCCGCTGCTGCTCGGTTCGCTGGTGATCCTCAACGCGTTCACCAACCGCACCGTGTGGACCGTGGTGTTCGCCCTCGCGGTGCTCGGCTGGACGCAGATGACCCGCGTCATGCGCGGCGCCGTCATCACCGCCAAGGCCGCCGACTACGTCACCGCGGCCCGGGCGCTCGGCGCCGGCACGTTCCGGATCATGCTCCGGCACATCCTGCCGAACGCGGTCGCCCCTGTGATCGTGGTCGCCACGATCGCGCTCGGCGGCTACATCGGCGCCGAGGCGACGCTGAGCTACCTCGGCATCGGTCTCCAGGACCCGACGATCAGCTGGGGCATCGACATCTCGTCGGCCCAGCGCGTGATCCGCACGGCCCCGCACGCACTGTTCTTCCCCGCGGGCATGCTGAGCCTCACCGTTCTCGCGTTCATCATGCTCGGCGACGCGGTGCGCGACGCCCTCGACCCCAAGCTGCGCTGAGGAGGGCGTACGACGTGACCACTATCGACAAGACCCTCAACGTCCCGGCACAGCGTCCCTCCGGGGACGAGTCCGGCGCGCTGCTCGAAGTCCGTGACCTGCACGTGGAGTTCCACACCCGGGAGGGTGTGGCCAAGGCGGTCAACGGTGTCAACTACTCGGTGAACGCGGGCGAGACGCTCGCCGTGCTCGGCGAGTCCGGCTCCGGCAAGTCCGTGACCGCCCAGGCCATCATGGGCATCCTCGACATGCCGCCGGGGAGGATCCCGCAGGGCGAGATCCTCTTCCACGGCCAGGACATGCTCAAGATGTCCAACGAGGAGCGCCGCAAGATCCGTGGCCAGAAGATCGCGATGATCTTCCAGGACGCGCTCTCCGCGCTCAACCCGGTCCTCAACGTCGGCTACCAGCTCGGCGAGATGTTCCAGGTGCACCAGGGCCTGTCCCGCAAGGACGCCAAGCTCAAGGCCATCGAGCTGATGGACAAGGTCAAGATCCCGGCCGCCAAGGCCCGGGTCACCGACTACCCCCACCAGTTCTCCGGCGGCATGCGCCAGCGCATCATGATCGCCATGGCGCTCGCCCTGGAGCCGGACCTGATCATCGCGGACGAGCCGACCACCGCGCTCGACGTGACCGTCCAGGCCCAGGTCATGGACCTGCTCGCGGAGCTCCAGCGCGAGTACAACATGGGCCTGATCCTGATCACCCACGACCTCGGCGTGGTCGCCGACGTCGCGGACAAGATCGCCGTGATGTACGCGGGCCGGATCGTCGAGCAGGCCCCGGTGCACGAGATCTACAAGCGCCCCGCGCACCCGTACACCAAGGGACTGCTCGCCTCGATCCCGCGCCTGGACCAGAAGGGCCAGGAGCTCTACGCGATCAAGGGCCTGCCGCCCAACCTCCTGAAGATCCCGGCCGGTTGCGCGTTCAACCCGCGCTGCCCCCAGGCGCAGGACATCTGCCGTACCGAGGTCCCGGCCCTGCTGCCGGTCACCGAGCAGGACGGCACCGACCTGGTCGGCCGCGGCAGCGCCTGCCACTTCTGGAAGGAGACGATCCATGGCTGAGCTCGACAAGAAGGACGAGGCCGTGGACGCCACCCCCAACGTCACCGACGTCGTCAAGGTGGACGCCTCCACGACCACCGAGGTCGAGGCGATCCTCGACGCTCCGGTCGACCGGGGCGAGCCGATCCTCCAGGTCCGCAATCTGGTCAAGCACTTCCCGCTGACCAGCGGCATCCTGTTCCGCAAGCAGGTCGGCGCGGTCAAGGCCGTCGACGGGATCTCCTTCGACCTGTACCAGGGCGAGACCCTGGGCATCGTCGGCGAGTCCGGCTGTGGCAAGTCCACCGTCGCCAGGCTCCTGATGACGCTGGAGCGGGCGACCGCCGGCGAGGTCTTCTACAAGGGCCAGGACATCACCAAGCTGTCCGGGCGCGCCCTGAAGGCCGTGCGCCGCAACATCCAGATGGTGTTCCAGGACCCGTACACCTCGCTGAACCCGCGCATGACGGTCGGCGACATCATCGGGGAGCCGTACGAGATCCACCCCGAGGTGGCTCCCAAGGGCGACCGGCGGCGCAAGGTCCAGGAGCTCCTGGACGTCGTGGGTCTGAACCCGGAGTACATCAACCGGTACCCGCACCAGTTCTCCGGCGGTCAGCGCCAGCGCATCGGCATCGCCCGCGGCCTCGCGCTGAACCCCGAGATCATCATCTGCGACGAGCCGGTCTCCGCCCTGGACGTGTCCGTCCAGGCCCAGGTCATCAACCTGATGGAGAAGCTGCAGAACGAGTTCAACCTGTCGTACGTGTTCATCGCGCACGACCTGTCGATCGTTCGGCACATCTCCGACCGGGTCGGCGTCATGTACCTCGGCAAGATGGCCGAGATCGGCACCGACCAGCAGATCTACGAGCACCCGACGCACCCCTACACCCAGGCGCTGCTCTCCGCCGTCCCGGTCCCCGACCCGGACGCGCGCGAGCACCGCGAGCGGATCATCCTCACCGGTGACGTCCCCTCGCCCGCCAACCCGCCGTCGGGCTGCCGCTTCCGCACCCGCTGCTGGAAGGCGGAGGACCGCTGCTCGACCGAGGTCCCGCTGCTCGCGATCCCGGAGCGCTTCCAGGGTCTGGACAGCCCGGTGGCGCACGAGTCGGCCTGCCACTTCGCCGAGGAGAAGGACGTCGTCGGCGCGGCCTGACAGGTTCACATACGGGTGGGCCCGCGGTTCCTCTTCGGAATCGCGGGCCCACCCGTTTGTGCGCCCATACGGCGCTGGTGAAGGTGCGGTATCCGCGCTTCTGGGGTGATATTTGGGCCTAAGTGGGACTTGGGACTCAAGCGGGACTCTAGGAGGACTCCATGCGCGGAGCCACGCACGCCAAGTGGGCCGCAGGTGCGGTGGTCGTCGCCCTCGCGGCGACGGCCTGCGGTGGCGGAGGGAGCGGTGGCGGTGGTGGCGCGGCCGGGATCGTCAGCTCCTCCTGGGGCGACCCGCAGAACCCGCTGGAGCCGGCCAACACCAACGAGGTGCAGGGCGGCAAGGTCCTCGACATGCTGATGCGCGGTCTCAAGCGGTACGACCCGAAGACCGGCGAGGCCAAGGACATGCTCGCCGACAAGATCGAGACGACCGACTCGGAGAACTTCAAGGTCACCCTCAAGGACGGCTGGACGTTCTCCAACGGCGAGAAGGTCACCGCCAAGTCCTTCGTGGACGCCTGGAACTACGGCGCCAACCTGAAGAACAATCAGAAGAACGCGTCGATGTTCTCCTACATCGACGGGTACGCCCAGATCCACCCCAAGACCGGGTCCCCGGCCGCCGACACCATGTCCGGCCTGAAGGTCGTCGACGACAAGACCTTCACGGTCAAGCTCAACCAGAAGTTCTCCACCTGGCCCGACACCCTCGGCTATCCCGCGTTCGCGCCGCTGCCCAGGGCCTTCTTCGACAACCACGCGGCCTGGCTGTCCAAGCCCGTCGGCAACGGCCCGTACACGGTGGACTCGTACACCAAGGGCTCCAAGCTGTCGATGCGCAAGTGGGCCGGGTACATGGGCGCGGACAAGGCGCAGAACGGCGGCATCGACCTCAAGGTCTACACCGACAACAACACCGCCTACACCGACCTGACGGCCGGCAACCTCGACCTCGTCGACGACGTGCCCGCCTCCCAGCTCAAGAACGTGAAGGCCGACCTCGGCGACCGGTACATCAACACCCCGGCCGGCATCATCCAGACGCTCGCCTTCCCGTACTACGACGCCGTCTGGAACACCCCGAACGCGGTCAAGGTCCGCAAGGGCATCTCCATGGCGATCAACCGGCAGCAGATCACCGACACCATCTTCCAGAAGACCCGCACCCCCGCCACCGACTGGACCTCGCCGGTGCTCGGCGACGCCGGCGGCTACAAGGCCGGGCTCTGCGGGGACGGCTGCACCTACAACCCCACCGAGGCCAAGAAGCTCATCACCGAGGGCGGCGGCATCCCCGGCGGGCAGCTGAAGATCTCGTACAACGCGGACACCGGCTCGCACAAGGAATGGGTCGACGCCGTCTGCAACAGCATCAACAACGCGCTGGGCAACGACAAGGCGTGCGTCGGCGGGCCGGTCGGCACCTTCGCCGACTTCCGCAGCCAGATCACCCAGTCCAAGATGTCCGGCCCCTTCCGGGCGGGCTGGCAGATGGACTACCCGCTGATCCAGAACTTCCTCCAGCCGCTGTACTACACCGGCGCCTCCTCCAACGACGGCAAGTGGTCCAACGCCGAGTTCGACAAGCTGGTCGACCAGGCCAACGCCGACACCGACAAGGCGAAAGCGGTCGCCGACTTCCAGCAGGCCGAAGGCGTCGTACGGGACCAGATGGCGGCCATCCCGCTCTGGTACCAGAACGGCAGCGCGGGCTACTCGACCCGGATCTCCAACGTCTCGCTGAACCCCTTCAGCGTCCCGGTCTACGACCAGATCAAGGTCGGCTGATGCCGTAGGGCGCACGGCCCGGCGTGCTCAACTCCACGCCGGGCACTGCCCGTTGAGAGTTCCGACGACCCGCGGAGGGCCTCATGGGACGGTATGTGATCCGGCGTCTGCTCCAGATGATCCCGGTCTTCTTCGGGGCCACGCTGCTGATCTTCCTGATGGTGAACGTGATGGGGGACCCGATCGCCGGCCTGTGCGGCGACAAGGCCTGCGACCCCGCCACCGCCGCCCAGCTCAAGAAGGAGTTCGGCCTCGACAAGCCGGTGTGGCAGCAGTACCTGACGTACATGGGGAACGTGTTCACCGGCGACTTCGGGACCGCGTTCAACGGGCAGAAGGTCACCGAGCTGATGTCCGCCGCCTTCCCCGTCACCATCCGGCTGACCATCGTGGCGATCCTCTTCGAGATCGTCATCGGGATCAGCCTCGGCGTGGTCACGGGGCTGCGGCGCGGGCGGCCCGTCGACACCGTCGTCCTGATGCTGACCCTCATCGTCATCGCCATCCCCGTCTTCGTCACGGGCCTGCTGCTCCAGTTGCTGCTCGGCGTCGAATGGGGGGTCATCAAACCCACGGTCTCGCCGGAGGCCCCGTTCAACGAACTCCTCATCCCGGGCCTCGTGCTGGCGTCCGTCTCGCTGGCCTACGTCACCCGGCTCACCCGGACCTCGATCGCCGAGAACTCGCGCGCCGACTACGTCCGCACCGCCGTCGCCAAGGGCCTGCCCAGGCGCCGGGTGATCACCAAGCACCTGCTGCGCAACTCGCTGATCCCCGTCGTCACCTTCATCGGCACGGACGTCGGCGCGCTGATGGGCGGCGCGATCGTCACCGAGCGGATCTTCAACATCCACGGCGTCGGCTACCAGCTCTACCAGGGCATCCTGCGCCAGAGCACCCAGACCGTGGTCGGCTTCGTGACCGTGCTCGTCCTGGTCTTCCTGATCGCCAACCTCATCGTCGACCTTCTGTACGCCGTACTCGACCCGAGGATCCGCTATGCCTGAGCCCTACGACGACGGAGCGATCGCCGGGACGGGGGCGGGCGGGGCGATGGACCTCGCGGCGAGTGAGGCAATCACGCTGGAGAAGACGCCGGGCGGGCCGCTGGGCACGGGCCCCTCCGAGAAGCCGCGTTCGCTGTGGTCGGACGCCTGGCGCGACTTGCGCCGCAACCCCGTCTTCATCATCTCTGGCCTGGTCATCCTCTTCCTGGTCGTCATCTCGCTGTGGCCCTCGCTGATCGCCGACGGCAACCCGCTCCAGTGCGACCTCGCCAAGGCGCAGGAGGGCTCCCAGCCAGGACACCCCTTCGGCTACAACGGGCAGGGCTGCGACGTCTACACGCGGACCGTCTACGGCGCCCGCACGTCGGTCACCGTCGGCGTGTGCACCACCGTCGGCGTCGCCCTGTTCGGCTCGTTCGTCGGCGGGCTCGCCGGGTTCTTCGGCGGCGGCTGGGACGCGCTGCTGTCCCGCGTCACCGACATCTTCTTCGGCATCCCCGTCGTCCTCGGCGGCCTGGTCTTCCTGTCGGTGGTCACCTCCGCCACCGTCTGGCCGGTCATCGGCTTCATGATCCTGCTCGGCTGGCCGCAGATCGCCCGCATCGCCCGCGGCTCCGTCATCACCGCCAAACAGAACGACTACGTCCAGGCGGCCCGCGCGCTCGGCGCCTCCAACTCCCGCATGCTGCTCCGCCACATCGCGCCCAACGCGGTGGCCCCGGTCATCGTCGTGGCGACCATCGCACTCGGTACGTACATCGCGCTCGAAGCGACGCTGTCCTACCTCGGCGTCGGCCTCAAGCCGCCCACCGTCTCCTGGGGCATCGACATCTCGGCCGCCTCCCAGTACATCCGCAACGCCCCGCACATGCTGCTCTGGCCGGCCGGGGCGCTTGCGGTCACAGTGCTCGCGTTCATCATGCTCGGCGACGCGGTGCGCGACGCCCTCGACCCCAAGCTGCGTTGAGGAGCCAGGTCATGCTGCTCGAAGTACGTGATCTCCAGGTGGAGTTCAAGACGCGGGACGGGGTCGCCAAGGCCGTCAACGGGGTCAACTACTCGGTGGACGCGGGCGAGACGCTCGCCGTGCTCGGCGAGTCCGGCTCCGGCAAGTCCGTCACCGCGCAGGCCGTGATGGGCATCCTCGACATGCCGCCCGGACGCATCGCAGGCGGCGAGATCCTCTTCCAGGGCAAGGACCTCCTGAAGCTCAAGGAGGACGAGCGGCGCAAGATCCGCGGCTCCGAGATGGCCATGATCTTCCAGGACGCGCTGTCCTCCCTGAACCCGGTGCTCAGCGTGGGCGACCAGCTCTCGGAGATGTTCACCGTCCACCGGGGCATGTCCAGGAAGGACGGCAAGGCCAAGGCCGTCGAGCTGATGGACCGGGTGCGCATCCCGGCCGCCAAGGAGCGGGTCGGCCAGTACCCCCACCAGTTCTCCGGCGGCATGCGTCAGCGCATCATGATCGCGATGGCGATGGCACTCGAACCCTCGCTGATCATCGCGGACGAGCCGACCACCGCCCTCGACGTCACCGTCCAGGCTCAAGTCATGGACCTCCTGGCCGAGTTGCAGCGCGAGCTGAACATGGGGCTCATCCTGATCACCCACGACCTGGGTGTCGTCGCCGACGTCGCCGACAAGATCGCGGTGATGTACGCGGGCCGCATCGTCGAGCAGGCCCCGGTGCACGAGATCTACAAGAAGCCCGCGCACCCGTACACCAAGGGGCTGCTCGAATCGATCCCGCGCCTGGACCAGAAGGGCCGGGAGCTGTACGCGATCAAGGGCCTGCCGCCCAACCTGATGCACATCCCGCCGGGCTGCGCCTTCAACCCGCGCTGCCCGATGGCCCAGGACGTCTGCCGCACCGATGTGCCGCCGCTGTTCGACGTGGCCGCCGACCGGCAGAGCGCGTGCTTCTTCTGGAAGGAGACCCTCGATGGCTGAGGCCATTCTGGAGGTCAGGGACCTGGTCAAGCACTATCCGCTGACCCAGGGCATCCTCTTCAAGAAGCAGATCGGCGCGGTCAAGGCGGTCGACGGGGTCTCCTTCGACCTGGCGGCCGGCGAGACGCTCGGCATCGTCGGCGAGTCCGGCTGCGGCAAGTCGACGGTCGCCAAGATGCTGGTCAACCTGGAACGCCCGACGGCCGGGCAGATCAAGTACAAGGGCGAGGACATCACGCGGATGTCCGGGCGGGCCCTGAAGGCGGTCCGCCGCAACATCCAGATGGTCTTCCAGGACCCGTACACCTCCCTCAATCCGCGCATGACCGTCGGCGACATCATCGGGGAGCCGTACGAGATCCACCCCGAGGTCGCGCCGAAGGGGAGCCGCCGGCAGAAGGTCCAGGATCTGCTCGACGTGGTCGGGCTCAACCCGGAGTACATCAACCGCTACCCCCACCAGTTCAGCGGCGGCCAGCGTCAACGCATCGGCATCGCACGGGGGTTGGCGCTCCGGCCCGAGATCATCGTCGCGGACGAGCCGGTCTCCGCGCTCGACGTCTCGGTGCAGGCGCAGGTCGTCAACCTCCTGGACCGCCTCCAGAACGAGTTCTCCCTCTCGTACGTCTTCATCGCCCACGACCTGTCCATCGTGCGGCACATCTCCGACCGGGTCGGCGTGATGTACCTCGGCCGGATCGTCGAGATCGGCCGCGACGAGCAGATCTACGACCACCCCACCCACCCCTACACCCAGGCGCTGCTCTCCGCAGTGCCGGTCCCCGACCCCTCCGCGCGCGAGCACCGCGAGCGCATCATCCTGACCGGGGACGTGCCCTCGCCCGCGAACCCGCCGTCGGGCTGTCCTTTCCGCACGCGCTGCTGGAAGGCGCAGGAGCGGTGCGCTCTGGAGGTGCCGTTGCTCGTGGTGCCGGCCGAGTTCCGCCTTGCCGAGGGCCCGGCCCACCATCCCTCGGCCTGCCACTTCGCGGAGGAGAAGCGGGTCGTGCCGCCGGACGCTGGGCTGGGGTAGGGGACTTTTACGCAGTTCCCCGCGCCCCTGAACCGCCTTCGACTGCGCGACCAGCCCGGCACGGTCCGCAGGCTGACGCCGAAGCCCGCGCCCGCGGCGGTAATCGGGGTGTGCGGGCGCGGGCCTCGACTCCGAGCGGAGGCTCAGGCTCGGGTCAATGGGCCGTATCCGTCGCCTCCTCGATCGCGGCGAGAGCGGGGTCGAGGACGACGTCCTCGTCCCGCGCCGTGATCGTCGGCTCCTCTGGGAAGTGACATGCCGTCAAATGTCCCTCCCGGTTGCCCCCGATGCGTACCAGCGGGGGAGTCTCCGAGGCGCACCTGTCCTGCGCCTTCCAGCAGCGCGTGCGGAAGCGGCAGCCCGACGGCGGGTCCACCGGTGAGGGCACGTCCCCGGCGAGCCGGATGCGTTCGCGGGCCTCGCCCTCCTCGTCCACCACGGCCTCCGGCACCGCCGAGAGCAGGGCGTGGGTGTACGGGTGGCGCGGGCGCCGGTAGATGGACTCGCGGTCGCCGACCTCGACGATCCGGCCCAGGTACATCACCGCGACCCGCTGCGAGAAGTGCCGCACGATCGCCAGGTCGTGCGCGATGAAGAGGAACGCGATGTCCAGCTCGCGCTGGAGGTCCTGGAGCAGGTTGACCACCTGCGCCTGGATCGACACGTCGAGCGCCGAGACCGGCTCGTCGGCCACGATCAGCTTCGGCTCAAGGCCCAGCGCTCGTGCCACGCCGATGCGTTGACGCTGCCCGCCGGAGAACTCGTGCGGGAAGCGGTTGTAGTGCTCCGGGTTCAGGCCGACGGTCTCCAGGAGCTCGCGGACCCGCCGCTCCACGCCGCCGGGCGGCTTGATGGCGTTGACCTCCATCGGGTTGGCGATGATGTCGCCGACCGTCTGGCGCGGGTTGAGCGAGGCGTACGGGTCCTGGAAGATCATCTGGATCTCGGACCTGATCGGCGCGATGGCCCGGCGGGAGGCGTGGGTGATGTCCTGCCCGGCGTAGACGACCTTTCCGGCGGTGGGTTCCAGGAGCCGGGTCACCAGGCGGCCGGTGGTCGACTTGCCGCAGCCGGACTCGCCGACCAGGCCGAGGGTCTCGCCCCGGCCGATGCTGAAGTCGATCCCGTCCACGGCGCGCACATCGCCGACGTGCCGCTTGAAGAGGAACCCCATGTTGATCGGGAAGTACTTGGCGAGGCCGGTCACTTCGAGCAACGGGCCCGTGCCGCCGGACCCGGGCGCGCTGCCCCGCTGCTCGGCGACGCTGGTGGCTTTCTCACTCATGGCGATGTCCCGCATCCTTGTCAGCGCAGCCTGGGGCGGATCTGCTCGGTGAAGATGGCCTCTTTCTGATGGCTCGTCAAATGACAAGCGGAGCCACGTCGTTGGTTCTCGGGGAGATCCGGCCGGACGGTGTGGCAGGCCCCGTCCGCCACCTCGCCGGTGAAGCCGCACCGGGGGTGGAAGGGGCAGCCCGGCGGCGGTGAGAGCAGGCTCGGCGGGGCGCCGGGGATCGGCATCAGCGGGGTCTCCACCGAGGAGTCCAGGCGCGGTACCGAGCCGAGCAGCCCCCAGCTGTAGGGGTGCTGGGGCTGGTGCATGACCTCCTTGACGGTGCCCCGCTCCACGCACCGGCCGGCGTACATCACCATCACCTGGTCGGCGGTCTTGGCGATCACCCCGAGGTCGTGGGTGATGATGATGATCGCCGCGCCGGTCTCCTGCTGGAGGTCTTTGAGGAGGTCCAGGATCTGGGCCTGGACCGTCACGTCGAGCGCGGTGGTGGGCTCATCCGCGATCACCAGTTCCGGGTCGCAGACCAGTGCCATCGCGATCATGGCGCGCTGCCGCATGCCCCCGGAGAACTGGTGCGGATAGTCGTCGACACGCAGCTCGGGCTGGGGGATGCCGACCTTGCGCAGCATGTCCACGGCCCGCGCCCGCGCCTCGCGGCGGGAGGCGCCGGTGTGCTTCATGAGGGGCTCGGCGATCTGCCGGCCCACCGTGTAGAACGGCGAGAGCGCGGCCAGCGAATCCTGGAAGATCATCGCCATCTTCTTGCCGCGCAGCCGGTTGAGCTGCCGCTCGGTGGCGCCGGTCAGCTCCTGGCCGTCGAGGAGGATCTCGCCCTGGATCGTGGTGTTGCGCGGGTTGTGAAGACCCAGGATCGCGAGGTTGGTCACCGACTTGCCGGAGCCCGACTCGCCGACGATGCCCAGCGTGGAGCCGCGTTCCAGATCGAAGGAGAGGCCGTCTACGGCCTTGACGGTGCCGTCCTCGGTGGCGAAGTGGACGTACAGGTCGCGGACCGAGAGGAACGAGGACGCCGGTGCGGAGACCGGTTCGGCGGCGGTCCGGCTCAGGGTGGACACAGGTGGTTCTCCTGAAGGTCTGCGGGCGTCAGGCGAGCCTGATCCGGGGGTCGATGAAGGCGTACGCCAGGTCCACGACGATGTTGCAGACGACGATGAGGGAGGCGCCGATGAGCATCACGGCCATCTCCAGGGGCAGGTCGCTGCGGAGCACCGCTTCCACCGAGAGCAGCCCGAGGCCGTGCAGGCCGAAGGTGACCTCGGTGATGATCGCGCCGCCGAGCACCGCGCTCAGGTCCACGCCGAAGATGGTGATGATGGTGGCCATCGCGCCCCGCAGCGCGTACCGCATGAAGACGTAACGGGACGACATGCCCTTGGCGCGGGCCGCCCTGATGTGGTCCTCGGAGAGCTGCTCGACCATCAACGAGCGGGTCTGGCGGCTGTAGTTGGACCAGAAGATCACCGAGAGGACGAGGCAGGGCAGGATCATTCCGGTGACCGAGCCCCAGACGTCGTGCGCCCAGTCCACGTCGTGGCCCCGGTCGAGCCAGCCCAGTTTGGTGGAGAAGAACAGGATCGCGAGCGGTCCGATGAAGTAGATCTGCACCGACTGTCCGAGCAGCGAGGTGGCGCTGGCGACCCGGTCGAAGACCGTGCCCTGGCGCCAGGCCGAGATCAGGCCGAGCGAGACGCCGATGGTGAGGAAGACGGCCGCGCCGCCGACCGCGAGGGTCAGCGTCGTCGGGTAACTGTCGGCGATCGTGCCCCAGACCGGCTGCTGATTGGCGAAGGAATAGCCGAAACAGGGCGCCGGGCAATTGCCGATCGGCATATGACGGCCGGCGAAAATGCCGACCATGTAGTGCCAGTACTGCGTCCAGATCGGCAGATTGAGCCCGAGGTTCTTGCGGATCAGGGCGACGTTCTGCGGATCACACTGCTTTCCGCAGGAGAGCAGCGCCGGGTCGGACGGCAGGAAGAAGAAGAGGAAATACGTGATCATGCTGATCAGGACCAGGATGACCATGGCACCGAGCACACGGCGCACCAGGAAACGGAACATCGGCTGACTCTTCCGTCGCTATGCGGTTTCCCCGGCCCGCCTCGGGGCCGGGGAAACCGAGCCGCACGTGCTACTGCTTCACGAAGATCGAATTCGGGTTGATCGTCCCGTAGACCTGGTTGTAGGTGACGCCGCCGAGTCCGGAGCCGTACAGGTTGTAGTACTTGTCGAAGAGGAACGGAATCTGCGACGCGTCGGTCTGGAGCGCGTACTCGGAGAGCTGCTCCCACGCGGCCGCCTGCTTGGGCAGGTCCGTGATCTGGTTGATGCGGTCGATCTCGGAGTTGATCTTCGGGTCGTTCAGGAACGAGTAGTTGTTGGTGCCGTCCACGAGGTTGCGCCCGTCCATGGTGGGCGGCACGACCGTCGACCCGTTGGGCCAGTCCGCGCCCCAGCTCGCCCGGTACATGTCGTACGGCGTGTTCACCTTGCCGACCACCGTGTAGTACGAGGTCGTGTCGATGGCCTTGCGGTCCACCTTGAAGCCGGCCTTCTCCAGGGCCTTCTGGATGGTCAGCGTGACGGTGTCCCACTTCGGGGTGTTCGCGTAGGCCAGCGAGATCTTGTACGGGGTGGTGACGCCGGCGTCCTTCAGGAGCTGGAGGGACTTGTCGGGGTCGCCCATGGGCTTGGCGAGCTTGCCGAACGGGTCGAACTTCTTGTAGCCGGACACCGTCGGGCTGAGCAGCGAGGTGCCGAGGTCGCCCTGCGCGCCGCCGCCCATGGCCTGTTGGACCTGCTGCAGCGGGAAGGCGTACTGGAGCGCCTGGCGCACCTTCGGGTTGGTGATCCGCTTGGTGTTGAGGTTGAACACCTCGACGTAGGGCTGGTACTCGTTCACCGTCCGGCCCTTGTACTGCGGGTCCGAGGTCAACGTCTGCATCTTCGAGGGATCCGCCGACTGCGCCATGTTGATGGCGTACTTGTCGGTGCCGGTGTCCGCGGCGAGCCGGTTGGTGAGCCCCGGCTCCTGGATGCCGAGCTGGAACTCCCACTTGTCGGGATAGGCGTTGCGGATCGGGTCGGTCTTCGGGTCCCAGTTGGTGTTGCGCACGAAGGACAGCGACTTGCCCGGCTGATAGCTCGCGATCTTGTACGGGCCGGTGGAGACCGGGTGGTTGTTGTACTTCTGCTTGTCGTCCTTGGCCTTGGGGACCGGCGAGATGTTGGGCATCGCCATCGCGTACGGGGTGTCCGCGTGCGGCTGGAGGAAGTGGAAGACGATCGTCTTGTCGTCGGGCGTCGAGATCAGCGAGTCCGGGATCTCCTTGCCGTCGTAGGGGCCGGTGTACTTCTTGCGGTAGTCGGTGCCGTAGATCCACTTCTGGACGTACTGCGGCCCCTGCGTCTCGTAGTCGGCGAAGAGCCGCTCGATGCCGTACTTGATGTCCTTGGTGGTGACCGGCGTGCCGTCCTCGAACTTCAGCCCGTCCTTGAGGGTGTACGTCCAGGTCTTCGACCCGTCGGAGGGCGTGCCCGTGTCGGTGGCGAGGTCGCCGACCACGATCGTCTTGCCGGTCTTCGGGTCGATCTTGTAGCCGGTCAGCGAGCGGTTGTAGAGCAACTGCACCGACAGCTGGTCGCTCACGTACTGCTGGCCCGGGTCCAGGTAGTCGAAGCCGGCCTGGTCGAGGCTGTAGGCGGTGCCGCCGGACTTCGCGCCGTCGACCGCGACGGCCGGTCCTGTGGAGTCGGCCTTGGTGCCCACGCCGAAGTTCTGCACCGAGGCCTGCTTGCCCGTGTCCGGGCCCTTGCCGTTGTCGCTCGCCCCGCCGCTGCTGCACGCGGCCGTCAGCGCCAGTGCCCCCACCGCGAACACCGCGGAAACCTGGCGCGCCTTGTTTATTCTCATGAGTTCCTGCCTGTCAGGATGATCGGCTTCAGCGCACGGTCTTGGGGTCGAGAGCGTCCCGGACCGAATCCCCGAGCAGGTTGAACGCGACGACGAAGACGACCATCGCGATGCCGGGGAAGAACATGAAGGTGAGATCGGAGTCGTAGTACGTGGCCCCGGACTGGAAGAGCAGGCCCCAGTCGGGAGTCGGGCTGTGGACCCCGACGCCGAGGTAGGAAAGTCCCGCCTCGGCGGTGACGTTGACCGGGAGCAGCAAGGTCGCCTGTACGAGCACGGTCGACCAGATGTTGGGCAGCAGCTCCTTGCGGATGATCCGCCAGCCCGAGGCGCCGCTGAGCCGGGCCGCCTCGATGAACTCGCGCTCGCGCAGCGAAAGGACCTGGGCCCGGATGAGCCGGCCGATCGTCATCCAGCCGAGGACCAGCTGCACCAGGATCAGCGCCACCACCCGCACGTAGGCGGGCTCCTCCTCGGTGGGCGAGACGAACAGGGCCACGATCACCGGGGTGAAGGCGATGAAGAACAACTGCTGCGGGAAGGACAGCATCAGGTCCGAGAACCGGCCGAGGAAGTAGTCGGTCCGGCCGCCCAGATACCCCTGCACCAGGCCGATGAGGACGCCGATGACCACCGCGATCGTGGTGACCGCGAGGGCGATGAGCAGCGAGGTGCGGATGCCGTAGATCAAAAGCGTGAACACGTCGCGGCCGAGCTTCGGTTCGATGCCGAACCAGAAGTCGCCGTCGATCCCGCCGTTGGGCTTGAGCGGAATGCCGTAGCTGTTCAGCAGCCCGCGGTCCTGCCCGTACAGCTGGTAGGGGTCCTTTCCGTACAGCTTGGAGATGAGTGGAGCGGCCACTGCGACCAGGATGAATCCGAGGACCGTAAAGGCACACAGGATTCCGACCTTGTCGCGTTTGAACCGGATCCACGCGAGACGCCCGGGTGAGCGCCCGACAAGTTCGCTTGTCTTTACTTCGATGCCGTCGGCCGGGCCGGTGGCGTCACCCTCTCCGGGAAGCGGGTCGGATGGCTCCATGGCAGCTCTTGTGGAACTTGACATTTCGCATTGCCCTCCGCGCAGGAAGGATTCAGCGGCGCTGTTGCGTCATTTGTTGACCGGAACATTCATGCGTGCGGCGGTGCGAGTCAAGGGGTTGGTGCAGGCCGAGATGAACTCATCGCTTTACTTGGCGCAAGATTTCATTCTTCGGTGCGGACGCGTGCTTGACAGGCTCCCGGCTTATCCGGAATCTCGTGCTAAATGCCCATCAATTTCCGTAACACGGGGGCAACATGCCGGTCGCGGCGCCGATATACGGACATGGCACGGTGAGCACCGTACGGCCGTGCGGGTGCCGTGGGCCGGCCGGGCCGCTCTTCGCGGCCCGGCCGGCCGTCACCCGTGGCTAGCCGAGCCCCAACGAGCGGCGCAGGAAGTCGACTTGGAGCAGCAGCAGGTTCTCGGCGACCTGCTCCTGCGGGGTCATGTGCGTCACGCCCGTGAGCGGAAGCACCTCATGGGGGTGGCCCGCCGCCAGGAGCGCGGAGGACAGCCGCAGGGAGTGGGCCACCACCACGTTGTCGTCCGCCATGCCGTGGATGACCATCAGCGGACGGGCCGGGCTCGGCCGGCTCGTCAACTCGCCGTTCCTGACGAGGGAGTTGGAGTCGTACACCCCGGGGTTCTCGGACGGGAGCCCCAAGTACCGCTCCGTGTAGTGGGTGTCGTACAGCTCCAGGTCCGTCACCGGCGCGCCCGCGATGCCCGCGTGGAACACGTCGGGCCGCCGCAGCACGGCGAGCGCGGACAGATAGCCGCCGAAGGACCAGCCCCGCATCGCCACCCGGCCGAGGTCCAGGGGATAGGCGCCCGCGAGGCCGTGCAGCGCCTCGACCTGGTCGTCCAGGACGAGGGTGAAGTCGTTCTTGACCGCCTTCTCCCAGGCGGGGGAGCGGCCCGGGGTGCCCCGGCCGTCGGCGACGACCACCGCGAAGCCCTGGTCGGCGAACCACTGCGAGGTGAGGTGCGCGTTGTGCGCGGCCACCACCCGCTGTCCGTGCGGACCGCCGTACGGATCCATGAGTACGGGCAGCGGCCCGTCGGATTCGCGGTAGTGGGACGGGAGCAGAACGGCGCACGGGATCCGCTGTGCGCCCCCTTCCGTCAGCCGAAGCCGCACCGAGAGGCCGGGAGTCGCGGCATACGAGACGATCTTGGCCAGTTCCTTGCCGTCCCGCAGCACCCTGACGTCCGTCCCCGGCCGGTCGGGCCGGGCGGAGCTGAGCACCGTGATCGCCCCGGAACGCACGGCCGAGTGGACTCCCGCGCCGTCCGAGACGCGTTCCGTACCCAGCTCATTGACCCGGTACACGTGGATCTCGCCGACCTCGGGAGCACCGGCGGCCGCCGAAGGGGTCTTCACGCCCGCGGACGCGGAGATCAGGACGTCGCTCTCGCCGATGTCCAGCACCGCCCTGACGTGCAACTGCCCGCCGGTCAGGGCCCGGTCGCCGACGGCCAGGACCCGCGCCCCGCCCTCGTCGGCGATCCGCACGAGCCGCCCGTCGGGCGCCCAGGCCGGGACGCCCGGCAGGAGTTCCAGCCAGTCCGCGTCCTCGTCGACATGCACGGTGCGGGTCGCGCCCGACGCGGGGTCGACGGCCAGGTGGAGCTGGGTGCGCTGGTCCCGGGACTGCACGAGCAGCAGCGGCGCCCCGTCGGGCGACCAGTGGACCCGGGCGAGATAGGGGTGGCGGGCCCGGTCCCAGACGACCTCGGTGCGGGTGCCGTCCAGCGCGTACAGGAAGAGCCGCACCTCGGCGTTGGGCGTGCCCGCCGCCGGATAGGCGACCCGCACGGGCTCCTGGCCGGGGTTGGCCGGGTCCGCGATCCACCAGCGCCGCACGGGCGAGTCGTCCGCACGGGCGATTAGGAGGCGGTCCGAGTCGGGGCTCCACCAGTGGCCGCGCGAGCGGGACATCTCCTCCGCGGCGATGAACTCGGCGAGCCCGTACGTCACTTCGGGCGACTCGGGCTCGGCGAGCGCCCGGTCGTCGTCGCCCTCGGCCCCCACGACCCGCAGCGCGCCCCGCGCCACATAGGCCACGTGGCGCCCGTCGGGGGAGGGGCGCGGGTCGAGCACCGGGCCCGGCACCGGCAGCTCGCGGGCGGTCCCGGCGCGCAGCTCGGCGGTGAACAGGCGGCCGGACAGCGCGAACGCGGCGAGTTCGACGGCCGCGTCGGTGGCATACCCGACGATTCCGGCCGAACCCTCCCTGCTGCGCTCGCGCCGCGCCCGCTCCTGGGCGGAGAGCTGCTCGCCCCGGCCGCCGAGCAGCGCGCCGGGGTCCGCCGCGATCCGCTCCGTACCACCGCGCACCAGGTCGAGCACCCAGAGCCGGTTGCTGCGATCGGTGCCGGACGGCGAGCGCAGGAAGACGATCCGCTCGCCGTCCGGCGACACGGTGAAGGCGCGGGGCGCACCGAGCGTGAAGCGCTGGGTCCGTGCTGAGTGCCGGGGGAACGAGAGCTGCCCGGGGTCCTCTGGGTGCCTGGATGCGGTCGTCGTCATGAGGGGAACCTAGCCGCCCCCGGTGCGGCCCGCCCAGGTGCGAGCCGCGTGCGCCCCGTGTGCGCCCGTGCCCCGATCAATGCGTTCCCACGGAAAGTTATGATCCGTAGCGCTCAGTGGGTATGAACCTGCTGGCTGTATGCGCACTGCTGGGTCCGTCCGACCACCGGAACAGATGGAGGTGAACCGCCGTGGCACTCTCGATTTCGGCGGTGGTGCTGCTGGCGATCGTCGTCTTCCTGCTGGTCCGGAAATCCGGGCTGAAGGCCGGACACGCGGCGGTCTGCATGCTGCTCGGCTTCTATCTGGCGAGTTCGTCCATCGCCCCCACCATCAGCCAAGTGACCAGCAACGTGGCGGGGATGATCGGCGGGATCAAGTTCTAAGGGGCCCGCGGCCTGTCCTGAACCCGGGCGGCGGGGGTGCGGCCCGGCCCCGGCCTCGTAGGCTGGGCCCATGTCGGAACTCCCCGCCCGCCGTCTCCTCCTGGTCCACGCGCACCCGGACGACGAGTCGATCAACAACGGCGCCACCATGGCCAAGTACGCCGCCGAAGGCGCGCACGTCACCCTGGTGACCTGCACCCTCGGCGAGGAGGGCGAGGTCATCCCGCCGGAGCTCGCCCATCTCGCACCCGACCAGGAGGGCGGCCTCGGCGCCCACCGGATCGGTGAACTGGCCGCCGCGATGAAGGAACTGGGCGTCACCGACCACCGGTTCCTCGGCGGACCGGGCCGCTTCCACGACTCCGGGATGATGGGCGTCGAGCAGAACCACCGCGCGGACGCGTTCTGGAACACCGACGTGGACGACGCGGCCGCGTACCTCGTAGAGGTGATCCGCTCGGTGCGCCCGCAGGTCCTCGTCACCTACGACCCCGACGGCGGCTACGGGCACCCCGACCACATCCAGGCGCACCGGGTCGCGATGCGCGCCGCCGAACTCGCCGCCGAGTCCGGCTACCGCCGCGACCTGGGCGAGCCGCACACCGTCGCGAAGATCTACTGGAACCGGGTGCCCCGCCCGGTCGCGGAGCGGGCCTTCGCCAAGCTGCGCGCCGCCAACGCGGACTTCCCCGGCATCGCCGCCATCGACGACGTACCGGGCGTCGTGGACGAGCCGGACATCACGGCCGAGATCGACGGCACCGCGTACGCCGCGGCGAAGGGCGCCGCGATGCGCGCGCACGAGACCCAGATCACCGCCCAGGGGCCCTACTTCGCGCTCTCCAACCACCTGGCCCAGCCGATCTTCACCACCGAGTACTACCAATTGGCGGCGGGCGTCCCGGGAGTTCCCGCCGGGCAGCGCGAGCACGACCTGTTTGAAGGTGTGGGCAAGTGAGTAAACGTACCGCCATGGATGACACGAGGACGGGCGGCGGCGCCGCGCGCATCGCGCTGTACCTGCTGCTCGTCGTGCTCGGCGCGCTCGTCGGCGTCGCCGGGGCGCTCGTGCAGACGGCCTGGTTCCCGGGCGGTCTCGCACTGTCCCTCGCCGGAGCCGTCGGGCTCTTCTACTCCGGAACGCAACTCATGGGCGGCCGGGGCGGAGTGGGGGCGCCCGCGGCCGGCTGGCTGGTCGCCGTCATCCTGCTGACCGCCTCCCGCCCCGAAGGCGACTTCGTGTTCGGCGCCGGGGCCGGGTCGTACGTCTTCCTGCTCGGCGGGATGGTTGCAGCTGTGATCTGCGCCACGATCGGTGGATTCGCGCAACCCGGTGGCCAGGCCGCCCGACTTGGCGAGTGACGTGCGCAGGTGCGACGACGCAGTAGAAGGGGACGGGGCGCGCCTTCTCCGGCCCGCCCCGTACGGAACGACGGCGGCCAGTATGGTGGTGCGCGCCGCCGAGCCGCCCGTACAGAGGCATCACAAGAACGAGACCGGGTGGCGGAGCCAATCGGGAGAGAACCAGCCTTGAGTCGTGAAACTGACAGTTCGTCCTCCGGCCCCCAGGGGCGCGGCGCAGCCGGGTACCCCTCGGGCACGCCGCCGTACGGAACCCCGTCGGCCGCGGGCCGGGACGTTCCTGAAGCCGCAGCCGAGCCGGACGAGCCGAAGACCGAGACCACGCTGACGACGCGGATCCGGATCAACATCCCGGGCTCGCGGCCCATCCCGCCGGTCGTGGTGCGTACGCCCATGAGCGACACCGCCAAGCCGGCGGACGCGGAAGGCGTGAGCGAGCGCACCGGTTCGGTGCCCAGGCCCGAGACCGCCGAGCCTGAGTCCGAGGAGCCGGCCGCCGAAGAGCGGCCCACCAGCAACTGGTTCGCCCCGCGCAAGTCCCCGGCGGCCCCCTCCTCTTCGGCGACGCCGCCGGCCGGCACGCCGCGGCCCGACCTTCCGTACTTCTCGGACGGTTCGGGCGCGGGGTCCCCGAATGCCGACGGATCCGGCCGCGTTGACGGCCCGGCCGGTGCGGACGGGGCGCGTCCCGGCCCGCCGTCCGGCCCGACCACGGGGCCCGTCACCGGGAACGCCGCGCTGCCCGTGCGGCCCGTCGGCAACCGCACGGGCATGGGCCAGGGCGCCGGGCTGAACCCGCGCACCACGGAGGGCTCGGTCTTCGGCGCGGACCCCGGTCAACTCCCGGGCCAGGGGCCCGAGTTGGGTCGAGGCCCGGGTGAAGGGCCGGGCCCCGGCATGGGGTTCGGCGACGGTCCCCGGCCCGGCGGCGACGGCGTACGCCCCGGCCAGGACTTCGGCCGGAACCCGGCCCAGGGTCCCGGTGCGGGCGGCGGCGTGGGTGGCAGTCACCCCTTCGCCCCCGGGGGGCAGCTCTCCGCCCCCGTCCTGTCCGACGACACGGCGATCCTCACCCCGCAGGCCCCGGCGCCGAGCCCGCTCACGCACACCGTGGGCAACCCGCTCGCGAGCCCGGCCGTCAACCCGGCGGCGCCCACGTCGCCCGGCGGCCACGTCTCCGGGGACACCCTGACCAGCGGCATCCCGGTCATCCCGCCGGAGCACCGCGGCGCGTCCTTCCCGCCCGGCCCCGGCGGCCCGAACCTCACGCCGCCCCCCGGCGCCGACTTCGACGAGGCCGAGCCCCCGGCCAAGCCGCAGCGCGCCAGCGCCCCCGCGGCGCCCGCCAAGAAGGGCCGCTCCAAGCTGGCCCTGCTCGGCGGCGGCCTGGTCGCCCTGGTCGGCGTGGCGTACGGCGCCGGTCTCGTCCTGAACCACTCCGAGGTCCCCAAGGGCACCACGGTGCTCGGCGTCGACATCGGCGGCGGCACCAAGGAGGCGGCCGTCTCCAAGCTCGACCAGACCCTCGGCAAGCGCGCCAACCAGCCGCTGAACCTCACGGTCGACGGCAAGCAGGCGCAGCTGAAGCCGGAGATCGCGGGCCTCTCGCTGGACAGCCAGGCGACCGTGCGGGCCGCGGCGGGCGCCGACTACAACCCGGTGTCCGTCATCGGCGCGCTCTTCGGCGGCAAACGGGTCGCCGAACCGGTCATCCCGGTCGACGAGGAGAAGCTCGGCGTCGCCCTGACCGACCTCGCCGGGGCCTCGGGCTCGGCGACCGAGGGCACGATCAAGTTCGTGCCGGGCAAGGCCGTCGCCGTGCCGGGCAAGGCGGGCAAGGCGCTCGACGTGAACCGCTCGATGATCTCGGTGAAGGACGCGTACCGGACGATGGTGCAGACCGGAAAGGCGGACCCGGTGTCGCTGCCGGTCGCGATCCGCCAGCCCACCATCAGCCAGACCGAGATCGACCGGGCGATGAAGGACTTCGCGGAGCCCGCCATGTCCGGGATCGTCACGATCAAGGCCGGTGCCAAGTCGCTGCCCTTCGGCCCGTCGAAGTCGCTCCCCAAGATCCTCTCGATGAAGCCGAACGGGGGGAAGCTGGTGGAGGTCTACGACAAGGCCGCGATCACCGAGCTCATCGGCTCCACGTTCAAGGGGATCATGGTCAACCAGGGCGGCCAGAAGCACGAGGTGTCCGCGGACGACGTGGCCAACGCGATGAAGGCCGCGCTCCTCGGCAAGACCCCGGCCGAGCGGACCGCCACGATCGATCTGAATCCGAGCTAGCGGCTCCGCGGGTGCGGCGAGCCCCGCGGGATGCGAGGATTCCAGTGCGGGCCGTCCGTGGCAGGTCGAGCAGTTGCCCGCGCCCCTTTGAGGCACGCGACGCCCCCGTACCCCTGCGGTGCGGGGGCGGTGTCATGCCTGCATCCATGACATCCGTCATGCGGGAGTTACGACGCCCGGCACTGCCGTTGTGACCTGCGGCTGGGCGAATCTGGACCCATGACGCAGACAGCACCTCCCGCCGAGCGGACCGCACAGTCCGTGGTGAGCTTCGAGAACGTGAACAAGAGCTACGGCGACGTCCGTGCCGTGGCCGACCTGTCGCTGCGGCTGCACCCCGGCGAGACGGTCGCCCTGCTCGGTCCCAACGGAGCCGGCAAGTCCTCCACCCTCGACCTGCTGCTCGGCCTGCGCAACGCCGACTCCGGCACGGTCAGCCTCTTCGGCATGACGCCCTCGCAGGCCATCAACGCCGGCAAGGTCGGCGCGATGCTGCAGAGCGGCGGCCTGATGGAGGACGTGACCGTACGAGAGCTGGTCAAGCTCGGCTGCGACCTGCACCCCAAGCCGTACCCGGTCGCCGAGGTCATGGACCGCGCCGGGATCGCGCAGATAGCCGACCGCAAGGTCAACAAGCTCTCGGGCGGCCAGGAGCAGCGCGTCCGCTTCGCGCTTGCGACCGCCGGGGCCAACGACCTGATCGTCCTCGACGAGCCGACCACCGGCATGGACGTCACCGCCCGCCAGGCGTTCTGGGCGACCATGCGCGAGCAGGCCGCCCAGGGCCGTACGGTCCTGTTCGCCACGCACTACCTGGAAGAGGCCGACGCGATCGCGGACCGGGTGCTCGTCCTGCACAAGGGCAAGCTCCTCGCGGACGGCACCGCGGCCGAGATCAAGGCCAAGGCCGGCGCCCGCCGGGTCAGCTTCGACCTCGAAGGCGCCATCGACGAGGCCGCCCTGCGCGAGCTCCCCTTCCTCTCCACCATCGACATCTCGGGCCGCACCGTCCGCATCCAGTCGCACGACGCCGACGCGACGATGCACGCGGTGTACGGGCTCGGCCTCTACCCGCGCAACCTCGAAGTCGCGGGCCTCGGCCTTGAGCAGGCCTTCGTCGCCATCACCTCGGCCGAGGAGGCCAAAGCAGCATGAACACCCTGATCAAGCTGGAAATCACCCGCACCCTGCGGAACAAGAAGTTCATGTTCTTCTCGGTGATCTACCCGTCGGCGCTGTACCTGCTGTTCGCGGCCTCGCAGAACAGCACCGACAAGGTCAAGGGCACCGACCTCACCTTCCCCGCCCTGTACATGGTCTCGATGGCGTCGTTCGGCGCGATCACCGCCGTCCTCATGGGCAACAGCGAGAAGATCGCCAAGGAGCGCGAGAAGGGCTGGGTGCGGCAGCTGCGGCTGACCACCCTGCCGGGCCGCGGCTACGTCCTGGCGAAGATCGCCAGCGCGGCCGTCGTGACCCTGCCCTGCATCGTGGTCGTCTTCCTCGTCGCGGCCGGCACCAAGGGCGTGCGCTTCGAGGCCTGGCAGTGGGGCGCGCTCACCGTCGCCATCTGGGCCGGTTCGCTCTGCTTCGCGGCCCTCGGCGTGGCGATCGGCTACATCGCCAGCGGTGACGCGGTACGCCCGATCACGATGATCATCTACTTCGGCATGTCGATCCTGGGCGGCCTGTGGATGCCCAGCACCGTCTTCCCGCAGTGGCTGCAGAACATCGCGGAGTGGCTGCCCACGCACGCGTACGCTGCCCTTGGACAGGCCATCGAGCTGGGCGACGCCCCGCACGGCAAGGACCTCGCCATCCTCGTCTTCTACTTCCTGCTCTTCGCGGGCGGCGCGGCATGGCTGTACCGGAAGGACACCCTGAAGGCGTGAGTCCCTTGAACCAGGGCCACAAGGAGCCGGCGGTGCGGATCGGGCTGACTCCCGAGACGCGCCGCCAGATGTGGCAGAAGCTGATGTGGGTCGGCATCTGGCTGGCCTTCATGGGCGCCCCGATCGGCGACCTGCTCGACGGCGACCACACCACCGCGGCGACCGTGCTCGGCTGGCTGGGCCTCGCCACCTTCGTGACGGTCTACCTGGCCCTGGTCCTGCGCCACACCGCCCGCCCCCCGGCCCGCGCGACGGTCTACGGCCTCCTAGGCTTCCTGGCGGCGCTCGCGGTCGTCCTCTCCCTCACGCTCGGCTCGCCCTGGCTCGTGCTCTTCGTGTACGTGTCCGTCTCCTGCGGGGCCACCCTTCCGATGACCCTCGCGACGTGGTCGATCCTGGTCACGACCGCCACGATGACCGTGATCGGGACGCGCGCCACCCACGTCGGCGACGTCGTGCCGGGCCTGGTCATCCCCGCGATCCTGGGCGGCTTCGCCATGACGGGCGTGCGCCATCTGATCCGTACGTCGGTGGAACTGCGCGAGGCCCGGGCCACCGTGGCCCAACTGGCCGCGAACGAGGAGCGGTTGAGGATGGCCCGCGATCTGCACGACCTGCTCGGCCACTCCCTGTCCCTCATCACGCTGAAGAGCGAGCTGGCCGGGCGCATGCTGCCCGGCCACCCCGATCAGGCGGCCCAGCAGGTGGCCGACATCGAGCAGGTGAGCCGGCAGGCCCTCGTCGACGTACGGGCCGCCGTGAGCGGCTACCGCCGGGCCACCCTGCCCGCCGAACTCGCGGGCGCCCGCACCGCGTTGAGCGCGGCGGGCATCGAGGCCGACGTGCCGACCAAGGCGCCCGAGGGCCTGCCCGCCGCCGAGGAGGAGGTGCTCGCCTGGGTGCTGCGCGAGGCCGCCACCAACGTCGTGCGTCACAGCGGCGCCCGGCACTGCACGGTCACCATCGGCGAACGCCAGACGCTGGACGGCCGGTTCCTCGAACTGCGCGTCCAGGACGACGGCAAGCCCGGCCCCGGCCCGGCGTCCCCGGTCCCGGGCAACGGCCTGACCGGCCTCGCGGAACGCCTGGAGAAGGTGTCCGGAGTCCTGGAGACGGACTCCGGCCGCAAGGGCTTCACGCTGGTCGCCCGGATCCCGCTGATTCCCGACCCGTCCACGACCCCTCTAGTATCCGGATCATGATCCGACTCCTCCTGGCCGAAGACCAGTCCATGGTCCGCGAGGCCCTCGCCGCGCTGCTCGGTCTCGAACCGGACATGGAGGTGGTGGCGCAGGCCGCCCGTGGCGACGAGGTGCTCGCGGCGGCCCGCGCACACACGGTGGACGTGGCCCTGCTCGACATCGAGATGCCGGGCATGACGGGCATCGAGGCGGCGGCGCGACTGCACCGCGAGCTGCCGGACGTGAAGATCGTCATCCTGACCACCTTCGGGCGGCCCGGATATCTGCGCAGCGCCATGGAGTCGGGCGCGGACGCCTTCCTGGTCAAGGACGCCCCGGCGGCCCAACTGGCCACGGCCGTACGGAAGGTGCTCGACGGCGAGCGGGTCATCGACCCGACGCTCGCCGCGGCCGCGCTGGCCGAGGGCGCGAACCCGCTGACCGATCGCGAGCGCGACGTGCTGCGGGCCGCGCAGGGCGGCGCCACCAACGCCGAACTCGCCGCCGCCCTCTGCCTTTCGCAGGGCACGGTCCGCAACTACCTCTCCATGGCCATCCAGAAACTGGCGGCCCGCAACCGTGCGGAGGCCGTCCGCATAGCTCGCGAGAAGGGCTGGCTGTAGCCCCCGGGGGCCGGTCGGCTCAGTCCTCGAAGTCGGCGAGGACGAGCTCGGCGACGGCCTCTTCCTCGTAGCCCTCGATGGGGCCGAGGTAGCGCGGAAGGCCGGGGTGTTCGGCGCAGAAGGTGACGTACGCGGTGACGGTGTCCTCGTAGAACCCGCCGGTGGACAGCGAGACGTAACCCTTCACGCGCGCGTCCCCGAACCGCTCGTGCGCGCCGAGCAGGGCGAGCCGGGCATAGGCGAGGCACCTGCGCAGCAGGGCCCGCTCCCGCTCGGGGCCGGATGCGGGAAGGCCCTCGTCGCTCATCCCGCGCCCGTTGACGGAGTACTCCTCCTGCACGGCGTCGACGTACGTCCCACGAGTCGTGTCGACCAGCGCCGCGAGCAGCCGGGCCCCGCCGGGGCTCGTCGTCCATCCCTGGCGTACGACGTCGCGGAAGGGCGCCGGGACGTCGTCGGCGCCGAGCCCGGAGACGTCGGTGCGGGCCAGGAGCCCGGCCATCGCCGTGTTGGTCTGCATGCGCCCTCCTGTCCCGCGTCGGGGGTGAAGATCCGCCACCCCCATCGTGCACCGTGGGACCCCCGTGATCCATGACGCGAACCCCAGGGGCCCCGGATGGTTCAGCAGCTGACCAGGAGCAGGGTCAGGGCCGAGCACACGTGGACCGCGGAGTTGTTGCCCGGGTCCGGGTCGGCGGGGGCCAGGTCGACCAGGGCGGCCGTGACCGGGAGGCTGCCGCTCGCCAGGAGGCCGGCGTGCAGCGTCAGCTTCTTCGAGACGGTGGCGCCGGACGGGATCGCGCCGAGCGCGCAGACGGCGGTCCGGTTGGTCTTGTCGAGCGTGCAGCCGGACGCGGACGGCGCCGTGAACCCGGCCGGATAGCTGAACCACACCCGGGCGGCGCTGACGGCCGAGGGCCCGGCGTTGGTGACGTTCGCGGTGAACGTGGCCGCGTTGATGCCGAGCCCCTTGGGGGAGGCGTCCAGGGTCACGGAGAGGTCGGCCTGCGCGGGGTCGGCGCCGGCCGGGGCGGCGAGGCCGAGCGTGGCGAGGAGGGGCAGGAGCAGGGCGGGGGCGAGGCGGGCGGCTATGGGTCTGAGGCGTGACAAGGGGACTCCAGGCGAGGTCGGGGTGACATGGCTGAGCTGTCCCCAACAGGCCATCGGGGACGCCCAGTTGAGGGTGCGTCAACAGATTGTGACCGCTGGTCGCCGTTCCGGCAGGGTTTTCCGGCGGGGCGCGGGGATTGGCCGGATGTGGCGGGTTCAGTGCCCGGGCCGCCCGGTCCCCGGCCCCATGGCGACCCCCCGCCCCGCGTAGAACCGCTCAAGGTCGGCCCACTGGATGTGGACGAACTCCTGGGAACGGCCCTGGAATCCGGACGGATTGTGGAAGACCAGGGCGTCCTCGGTCGCCCCCACCGCGAGCACCAGATGGCCGCCCCGGCGCTCCGGGGCCGGCGCGAGCTCGCGGATCGATGGGTGGACGGAGAGCATCAACAGGTGTCCGGACGCGATGAGTTGAGGGATCTCGTTCATCGGCAGATGCGGACGCGCCGCCGCTTGCATGCCCCAGCGCGCGTGGGCGTACTCGGCGAACGGGGCGTAGATAAGCCCGTCGAGCCCGTCGCCGCGCCGGACGTACGCCCCCGCCGCCACGCACTCCTCGGCGAGCTCCATCGGCGTCGGCGCGGAGCCCTGCCAGTACTCCAGTGCCATCCGCAGACACGCCACTCCGCAGAGCCGCCACGACCACCAGGCGTACTCCTCGGGGGTCTCGGCCCCGTACTTCCGCCACAACGGATCCCGCGCCGCGTCGAGCGCCCCCGCGACGATCGCCTCCACCAGCTCGGGGGAGGCCCACTGGGAGTGGTAGGGGACGGGGTGGACGGTGCGGGGGTGGCGGTCGCTCATGGGGGGACTTTAGGCGGGGCTGCGGCCCAGCGGGATGCGCTGGGGCTCCGCCCCAGACCCCGTTCGCGCCCGAAAGGCGCTCGTCCTCAAACTCCCCCAAGGCCTCAAGGGCCAGGAGGGACCCCCATGACGGGCTGAAATGCCCCGGTGCGGGCCAGCACCGACCCTGCCAGGGGCGCAGGGAACTGCGCGACCGGCCACGCACGGTCCGCGGCCAAAGGGGGGTTTAGGGGCGCGGGGAACTGCGCAAGGCAGCCGCACTGGGGCGGGCCCGCGCCCAAGCGAACCCACCCCGCTGCGTGAGCTAATTGAGCATGGCCCGGGCCGCCCGAGCCCGTCGGCGGATCGATTCCGCGGCGGTCGGCTCGACCGGTTCCACCGCGTCCGCGTATTGGTCGAGCTCCGCCGCCCCCGCCAGGAATTCGCCGCGCTGGACCAGGAGTTGGGCCCGCTCGAAGCGCAGTCGGGCCGGGTGCGAGGGGAGCAGCAGGGAGAGCTCCACCGCCCACAGGGCAACGTCGCTGCGCTCCGGGCGGGCCGCGGCCCAGGCGCGGATGTTGTTCAGGATGCGCAGGACGACGTCCAGGGGCGCGGCCGGATTCAGCATGGACTCGTCCAAAGGCGCGCCCGTCGCCCCCGCCACCAGGAGCTCCGCATCCGCGCCGGTCAGCAGCCGGCCCGCGTCGAACGGGTCGGCGAGCACCCGGTCGTCGCGCGGGCCGAAGCCCACCACGAAGTGGCCGGGCAGCGCCACCCCGTACACCGGCGCCCCGGCCCGCCGGGCCACCTCGATCCAGACCACCGAGAGCAGGATGGGCAGGCCCCGCCGGCGTCGGAGGACCTCGTGCAGCAGGGACGACTCCAGGCGCTGGTAGTCGGGCGGGCTGCCGTGGAAGCCGCAGGTGGCGCCGAGGAGTTCGGCCATCGCCAGGGCCCAGGGGCGGGAGCCGTTGAGGCCGTAGGGGAGCAGCCCGGCGAGCCGGTCCAGCTCGATGTGGGCGGCGTCGATGCCCCGTTGGCCGAGCGCGGGATCGGCGACCGCGCCGAGCAGGAGGCAGAGCGTCACCACGTCGGGGCGCTCCGAGCGGGCCTCCTCGGCGAACTCCCGCCGCCAGTCGGTGCCTTCCGGATTCATGTCAGCCTCGTACCCGGTCAGTGAGATCGGAAGTGGTGGTAGCTGTGGTGCGTCGCGAAACCCTGGCCCTCGTAGAGCGCGCGGGCCCCGTCGTTGTCGGCCTCCACCTGGAGCCAGGCGGCTGAGGCGCCCTCGTCCAGGGCGCGGCGCGCCAGCGCGGTCATGACGGCGGTCGCGAGGCCCTGGCGGCGCAGTGCCGGGTCCACCTCGACGGCCATGAAGCCCGCCCAGCGGCCGTCCACCACGCACCGCCCGATCGCCGCGGGCGCCGCCCCGTCGCCGGGGACCGAGGCGAACCACACCGAGGGGCCGCTGTTCAGGACCTTCAGGACGTGCTCGCCCGGGGTCACCGACCGCTGGTAGCGGCTCAGCCACGCCTCGTCGACCGTGCGCTCCAGGCGCACCCGGGACACGTCCGCGTCCAGGTCGCCGATCGGCGCGAGCGCCGCGATCCGCACCTCGGCGCTCACCTCCCGCGCCCAGCCCGCCTCTTCAAGATCGGCGCAGAGCCGCTCCTGGGTGCCCGCGGCGCCCGTCGCGGTCTGGATGTACGCGGGAAGCCCGCGGGCCGCGTACCAGTCGCGTACGCGGGCGAGCGCGTCCGGCAGCGGGAGACCGGGGTCGCCCAGCGGCAGGACCGAGTTCGCCCGGCGGGTGAATCCGGCCGCGGCCCGCAGCGTCCACTCGCCGAGCCGCTCGCGCTCCACGGACTGCCAGGCGCGCGCCAGGACCGGCGCGAGCTCCTCGAAGGAGGCGGCCGGACCGCGACGGCGGGCCGGCGCCGCGGGGACGACCTTGCCCGCGACGAGCGTGGACTCCTCGATGCGCACCGTCTCACCGCTCTTTCGTGTGATCGACAACACACCGTGGTCCCATGATGTGAGTACGCCGACCGTGTCCGTGAACAGGGAGCCTGGAGTTCCACTGGAGCTCAGGCGCCGGACTGATACGCGTTTGCCCGTATCGGCAGCCGTAATTCGGACCTCAAGCCGTCCGCCGGTGGTGAATTCCACAGGTCTCTCCGCCCCTCCTGTTCGGATCGTGCCCCGAACCGGAGATACTAGGTGTGGGCATCGACGACGCCGCGCTCCCGCGCGCCACGTGGACGGAGCCGCAGATCGGCCCGCCGCGCCCTATCGAGGAGGAACGACAGCGTGACCTACGTCATCGCGCAGCCTTGTGTCGACGTCAAGGACAAGGCGTGTATCGAAGAGTGCCCGGTCGACTGCATCTACGAGGGCTCCCGGTCCTTGTACATCCACCCGGATGAATGCGTCGACTGTGGCGCCTGCGAGCCGGTGTGCCCGGTCGAGGCGATCTTCTACGAGGACGACACCCCGGACGAGTGGAAGGACTACTACAAGGCGAACGTCGAGTTCTTCGACGAGCTCGGCTCGCCCGGTGGCGCCTCCAAGCTCGGCCTGATCGAGCGGGACCACCCCTTCATCGCAGCGCTGCCGCCGCAGAACGGCTGATCGCGCTTCCCCGGTCCCCGTACGGCTCAGCTGCCGTGCGGGGCCGCGGTGTTTCCCGGCCCGGCCGCCCGCAGCACCGTACGTACGAGAAAGTGAGCCCCTTTCGTGAGCGCAGTCTCCTCGCGCCTTCCCGTCTTCCCCTGGGACAAGCTGGAGCCGTACAAGGCGACGGCCGCGGCCCACCCGGACGGCATCGTGGACCTCTCCGTCGGCACACCCGTCGACCCGGTCCCCGAGCTCGTGCAGCGGGCCCTGACCGGGGCCGCGAACTCGCCGGGCTATCCGACGGTGTGGGGCACGCCCGCGCTGCGGGACGCGATCAAGGGGTGGCTGGAGAAGCGCCTCGGCGCGCGCTCCGTCGAGCACACCAACATCCTGCCGGTGGTCGGCTCCAAGGAACTGGTGGCCTGGCTGCCCACCCAGCTCGGCCTGGGGGCCGGTGACCAGGTCGCCTACCCGCGGCTCGCGTACCCGACGTACGAGGTCGGCGCCCGCCTGTGCGGCGCGGAGGCCGTCGTCTACGACGACCCCACCGAGCTCGACCCCACGAACCTCAAGCTGCTCTGGCTCAACTCGCCGTCCAACCCGACCGGCCGGGTCCTGGCCAAGGACGAGCTCGTACGCATCGTGGCGTGGGCCCGCGAGCACGGCGTGCTGATCTTCTCGGACGAGTGCTACCTGGAGCTCGGCTGGGAGGCCGAGCCCGTCTCGGTGCTGCACCCGGACGTGTGCGGCGGCAGCTACGAGGGCATCGTGGCCGTCCACTCGCTGTCCAAGCGCTCCAACCTGGCCGGCTACCGGGCCGCGTTCATCGCCGGTGACGCGGCCGTGCTCGGCGAGCTGCTCCAGATCCGCAAGCACGGCGGCATGATGACCGCGGCCCCCGTGCAGGCGGCCACCGTCGCGGCGCTGGGCGACGACGCGCACGTACAGGAACAGCGGGCGCGGTACGCGGCGCGGCGGGCGGCGCTGCGCGAGGCCCTGGTCAAGCACGGCTTCCGCATCGAGCACAGCGAGGCCAGCCTCTACCTGTGGGCGACCCGCGACGAGGGCTGCTGGGAGACGGTGGCCCACCTCGCCGAGCTCGGCATCCTGGTGGCGCCCGGGGACTTCTACGGCGAGGCGGGGACGCGTTTCGTACGGGTCGCGTTCACGGCGACCGACGAGCGCGTCGAGGCGGCCGTGAAGCGGCTCGGGCAGTAGCCCGCAGGCGTACGCACACGAAGGGGCCCGGGGAGTCTGCACTCCCCGGGCCCCTTCGCATCACCTGACGCCGTGGGTCAGCCGCCGATCGGCAGGCCCTTCAGCGGGAGCTGGTCGGTGCTCGGCAGGCCCGGGGTGGGCACGCCCTGCGGGGTGGGGAGGCCGCCCTGGGTGGCGGTCTGGGTGGCCGAGCCGAGGATCTCGCCCGCGCTGCCCGCCGCGTCACCGGCCGCCTTCTGCGCGGCCGGGGTGGCCACCTTGCCCGCCTGTCCGACCGTCTTGCCCGCCATCGGTACGGCCTTCTTGACGGTGGCGGCGCCCGTGTCGCCGGCCAGGCCGGTGGCCTTCTGGGCCACCCCGTCGACGGTGTTGCTGACCGAGCTGGGGTCCATCTGGGTCAGGCCGCCGAGGTTCGGGGCGGCCTGGGGAAGTTCCACGGCGCTTGCGGAGCCGGCCGCACCGACCACGGGCGCTGCACCTGCCGCGATGAGCAGCGCGGCGCGGGCGATCCGACGGGTCAGGGGGAGGGACATGATGCTCCTTCAGACGGGTTGGAAATGTGTGACTGTCCGGCGTTCGGACGCAGTGACAACCGCCGTGAGGGGAGGAGAGGTTGCGGTGCCCATGGGTAAAGAGTTCGTAATGCGTCGCATTATCTACTCTGGATAAAAACGGGCAAATGAATCACCGCAGCGTTCCCTGATTGACCGTCAGATCCCTTTGTTCTCAAGGGAATTGACGATTCTGCGGATCGGCATCCGGACGCGGGTGCGAAAGCGCACGCCGGGAATGGCGGGGTACTTCGGTCGAGTGCCTTGCCGAACGGACGGCCGGTTATGGCGCGAGGGTGATCCGTACCTCTTGCGTACCGTCCCCCGAAGAGCCGGCGGCGGGACCCTGCCCGGTGGAGGCGGGAACCGTCGCGGCGGCGGGGGCCTTGGACCAGCCGTCGGCCGAGTCGTCCGCGCTCCAGGCGCGGCCGGCGTAGGTGACCCGCGCGATGTGCAGCGAGGAGGCCTGGGCGACCGCCCAGTGCGCCAGCGCCCAGCCGCGCTGCTCCCGGTCGGCGCCCGCCGCGGCGGTGCCCTCGGTGACGCGCACCGGCACGGCGACGTCGTGGCCCGCGCCGGCCGGCTGCTCGGCCGCGACAGTGCCCTCGCCGAACGCCTTCGTCAGGCCTGCGCGCACCTGCGCGGGGTCGCCTGGCCGCACGTTCTTGGCGACCGTGCAGGTCAGCGAGGCGGACTCGCGGCCGGTCAGCGCGGCCGTCAGGACCGCCGCGTCCGGCTCGTGCTTCGCGTACGCCTGCGGGAAGGCGCTGCGCTGCACCTTCTGCGCGGCCACGGTCAGCGGGAGCCGCGAGTAGCCCGGGACCTCGGCGAGGTGCTTGTAGAACTTCCCGGCCGAGTAGACCGGATCCATGATCTGCTCGGCGTTGCCCCAGCCCTGCGAGGGCCGCTGCTGGAACAGGCCGAGCGAGTCCCGGTCGCCGTGGCTCAGATTGCGCAGCCCCGACTCCTGGAGCGCGGTCGCCAGCGCGATCGTCACCGCCCGCTCCGGCATCCCGTGCGAGATGCCGACGGCCGTGATCGTCGCCGCGTTCTCGGCCTGCTCGGGGCTCATCTCGAACGTGGCCCCCTGCCCGCTGCCCGTCCCCGCCACGCATCTGGGCGCGCCCGGACCCCCGCTCACGTACTGCACCACCAGATATCCGGCGATCGCGAACAGCACCATGAGGGCCGCTCCGATACGAAGGAGGCGGCCGCGTCGGGAGGGGCGCGGGAGGTCGATGGGCTCGGACACGGTGCCCACCGTACTGGAGCGCGAAGGGAGCCTCACCGGTGGAGTTAGGGTCGGCTCCATGGCCGATACCACCCTGGACCTCACCGCGGACGCGCCCTCGCTGACCGCCCAGCTCGTCGACTTCGCCTCCGTGAGCGGCGAGGAGAAGCCCCTCGCGGACGCCATCGAGCGCGAGCTGCGCAAGCTGGCGCACCTCACCGTCGACCGGCACGGCAACAACATCGTGGCCCGCACGAACCTGGGCCGGGCCGAGCGGATCATCCTGGCCGGGCACATCGACACCGTGCCCATCGCGGACAACGTGCCCTCCCGCCTCGACGAGGACGGCGTGCTGTGGGGCTGCGGCACGAGCGACATGAAGTCGGGCGTGGCGGTACAGCTGCGGATCGCCCGGACGGTGACCGCGCCCAACCGGGACCTGACCTTCGTGTTCTACGACAACGAAGAGGTCGCGGCCCACCTCAACGGCCTCGGCAAGATCGCCGAGGCCCACCCCGAGTGGCTTCGGGGCGACTTCGCGGTGCTGCTCGAACCCTCCGACACCGAGGTCGAGGGCGGCTGCCAGGGCACGCTGCGGGTCCTGCTGAAGACCCGGGGCGAGCGCGCCCACTCCGCGCGCAGCTGGATGGGCTCCAACGCCATCCACACGGCCGCGCCCATCCTCGCGAAGCTGGCCGCCTACGAGCCGCGCCGCCCGGTGATCGACGGCCTGGAGTACCACGAGGGCCTCAACGCGGTACGCATCGAGGGCGGCGTCGCCGGCAACGTGATCCCGGACGAGTGCACGGTCGTCGTCAACTACCGGTACGCGCCCGACATCACGGGTGAGCAGGCCGTCGCCCACGTCCGCGAGGTCTTCGCGGACTGCGACATCGCCGAATTCGTCATCGACGACCACTCGGGGGCCGCGCTGCCCGGGCTCTCCCACCCGGCGGCGGCCGCCTTCATGGCGGCGGTCGGTGGCACCGCGCGGCCCAAGTTCGGCTGGACCGACGTCTCGCGCTTCGGCGACCTCGGCGTGCCCGCAGTCAACTACGGGCCCGGCGACGCGCTCCTGGCCCACAAGCGCAACGAACACGTCGTCGTGGACCGGATCACGCAGTGCGAGCGGCGGCTGTACGCCTGGCTGACCGACTGAGCCTTCTTTCAAGGCTTCGGTAGTGGGGTGGCCTGCCTGAATTCCGCCATTCGTAACGTTCGTCGACCTACCCTGGCTGAGCACGCGCAACATCGTCAGCGGAGGGAGCACGGCATGGCCAACCCCGAGGGAAGCCCGTTTCCGGCGGAGCAGCGGCTGGAACAAAGGCTCGGACCAGTGCTGCGCCGCCGCGATCAGGTGCAGGCCGGCACCACCGACCAGCGCCTCCTGGACTCCGAGGGCGACTCCCAGTGGGTGCACACCGACCCCTGGCGGGTCATGCGCATCCAGTCCGAGTTCGTCGAAGGTTTCGGCGCACTGGCCGAACTGCCCAGCGCCATCAGCGTGTTCGGCTCGGCCCGCACGCCGGCCGGCTCGCCCGAGTACGAGGCGGGCGTGCGGATCGGGCGGGCCCTGGTCGACGCGGGCTTCGCCGTGATCACCGGAGGCGGGCCCGGCGCGATGGAGGCCGCGAACCGCGGCGCGCGGGAGGCCAACGGCATCTCCGTCGGCCTCGGCATCGAGCTCCCCTTCGAGCAGGGGCTCAACCCGCACGTCGACATCGGGATCAACTTCCGCTACTTCTTCGTGCGCAAGACCATGTTCGTCAAGTACGCCCAGGGCTTCGTCGTGCTGCCGGGCGGACTCGGCACCCTGGACGAGCTGTTCGAGGCCCTGACCCTGGTCCAGACCCGCAAGGTCACCCGCTTCCCGATCGTGCTGTTCGGCACGGAGTACTGGGGCGGGCTCGTGGACTGGCTGCGGAACACCGTGGTCGGCCAGGGCAAGGCCTCCGCTGGCGACCTCCTGCTGTTCCACGTCACCGACGACGTGGACGAGGCGGTCGCGCTGGTCACCAAGGAGACGGGGCGCTAGCCGCGCCCTAGGCGAGCCCCCGGCGGGCCACCGCCGGGGGGCGGTGCCCGGCGATCGAGGCCACCATGTCCAGGACCTGCCGGGTCTCCGCCACCTCGTGGACGCGGTAGACCCGCGCACCGAGCCACGCGGACACCGCCGTCGTCGCCAGCGTCCCGATCACCCGCTCCTTCACCGGCCGGTCCAGCGTCTCGCCCACGAAGTCCTTGTTGGACAGCGAGACCAGGACCGGCCACCCGGTGTCGGTCATCTCCTGGAGGCGCCGCGTCGCCTCCAGGCTGTGCCGGGTGTTCTTCCCGAAGTCGTGGCCTGGGTCGATCATGATCCCGTCGGGCCGCACGCCCAGCTCCACGGCCCGCTCGGCGAGGCCCACGGTGACCCGCAGGATGTCCGCCACCACGTCGTCGTACGCGATCCGGTGCGGCCGGGTGCGCGGCTCCACACCGCCCGCATGGGTGCACACCAGACCGGCCCCGTAGCGCGCCGCGACCTGGGCGAGCTTCGGGTCGACGCCGCCCCACGCGTCGTTCAGGACGTCCGCGCCTGCCTCGCAGACCGCCGCGCCCACGTCGTGCCGCCAGGTGTCCACGCTGATGACGACGTCGGGGAACCGCCTGCGCACCTCGGCCACGAAGCCGACCGTGCGCCGCGCCTCCTCCTCGGCGGTGACCTCCGCGCCGGGGCCCGCCTTCACCCCGCCGATGTCGATGATGGCCGCCCCCTCGGCCACCGCCTGCTCCACGCGGGCGAGCGCGGGCTCGTCGTGGAAGGTCGCACCCTGGTCGTAGAAGGAGTCGGGGGTCCGGTTCACGATGGCCATGACCACCGGTTCGTACGCGGCGAACTCGCGTCGTCCCAGCCGCAGCGTGCCGCGGTCCGTTCCGCTGTGCATCCCCTGTGTCCTTTGCTGTGGTCCGGGCCGTTGTCCGCCTGCGACCCTAACTGTCAGTGCCGCATGGCACGATCGGACCCGAACAGTTTCCGGCGTCGGGAAGAGGCTCGCTCGTGTTCTGGTTCTTGCTGATCGCGATGGTCGTCGTGGTCGCCGCCGTGACCCTCGCCGTGGTGGGCGGAGGTGGCGACGACGGCGCGGTGCTGCCGGACACCGAGCCGGAGCACCTGGTGGATCCGCTGCCCGAGCACCGCCCGGTGGCCCGGGCCGACGTGGAGGCGCTGCGCATCCCGGTGGTCCTTCGGGGCTACCGGATGGCGGACGTCGACGACGTGCTGAGCAGGCTGAGCGCGGAGCTCGCCGAGCGGGACGCGCGGATCACCGAGCTCCAGACCACGCTCGAAGGCAGCCGGAAGCGCCTCGTGACCGGCGGCCAGGGCCCCGCGCCACAAGCTCCCGCCGCACAGGACCCCGCGACCGAGCCGTCCGACGAGGAACCCCGGCGATGAGCGGCGCGATCCCCGGCCCCGACGGCCTGCTGCGCTGCCCCTGGGGGCTTTCCGCCGAGGAGTACGTGGCGTACCACGACACCGAGTGGGGCCGCCCGGTGCACGGCGACGACGCGCTGTACGAGCGGCTCTGCCTGGAGGCCTTCCAGTCGGGGCTCTCCTGGATCACGATCCTGCGCCGCCGCGAGGGCTTCCGGCGGGCCTTCGCCGACTTCAGGATCGCGGCGGTCGCGGAGTTCACCGACGCCGACGAGGAGCGGCTGCTCGGCGACGCGGGCATCATCCGCAACCGCCTCAAGATCGGGGCGACGATCGCCAACGCGCAGGCGCTCGCCACCTGGTCGCCCGGCGAGCTCGACGCCCTCATCTGGTCGTACGCCCCGGACCCGGCGACCCGCCCGGCCCCCCGCACGCTGTCCGAAGTCCCGGCCGTCACCGACGAGTCGACGGCCCTGTCCAAGGCCCTGAAGAAGCGCGGCCTGCGCTTCATCGGCCCGACGACGGCGTACGCCCTGATGCAGGCGTGCGGCCTGGTCGACGACCACCTCGTGGACTGCGTGGCCCGGGGCGGCGCCTGAGGCCGCCCCCGGGCTCGAACCGCCCGGCTCAGCGGCCGACGTACTTCGGCTTCTCCTTGGCGAGGAACGCGGCCACCGCGATGGCGTGGTCCTCGGAGGCGCCCGCCTTCGTCTGGAGCTCGTCCTCCTTCTCCAGCGCCTCGGCCAGCGTGTGGCCCGCACCGTAGGCCAGCGACTCCTTGAGCGCGCCGTACGCCACGGTCGGACCCGCCGCCAGGGTGCGGGCCACCGCGAGGGCCTCGGCGGCCAGCTCGGCGGCCGGCACGACCTTGTTGACCAGGCCGATCTCGTACGCCTCCGACGCGGAGATCGAGCGCGGGAACAGCAGCAGGTCGGCCGCGCGGGACTGGCCGATCAGGCGCGGCAGCGTCCACGAGACGCCGGAGTCGGCGGTCAGGGCGACGCCGGCGAACGAGGTGTTGAACGCGGACGTGTCCGCGACCACCCGGTAGTCCGCGGCCAGCGCGAAGCCGAGCCCGGCGCCCGCCGCCACGCCGTTGACGCCGGCCACCACGGGCTTCGGCATCTCGGTGAGCGCCTTCAGGATCGGGTTGTAGTGCTCCTGCACGGTGCTCATGGTCTGCCCCGTGCCCGCCTCGCGGTCCGCCGTCAGGGAAGCGACGTGCTCCTTGAGGTCCTGCCCGACACAGAACGCCCGGCCGGTCGCGGTCAGCAGCACGGCCCGTACCGCCGGGTCCGAGGCGGCGGCCCGCACCGCCTCGCGGAGCGCGACCTTCGCCTCCGTGTTCATGGCGTTCATGGCCTCGGGCCGGTTGATCGTGATCGTCGCGAGCCCGTCGCTCACCTCGTACAGCACGGTGTCGGCCATGGTGGATCCCCTCCGTCGCGGATGCTTCTTGCGGTGTCGTATCCGCTCAGCATGGCGGAGATCGCGAGTGGTGGGCATGTGACCTGCGTCAAACAATCGGGGCGCGGGGAGGAACGCGCGGCGGCGAAGTATCGCAGGCGGATCGCCGAATTGAGTGGTTTTGATAGAGCGCGTTGCTCAAGCGATGCAGACCGATGTTGGTCATCGGGTCCTGCGATGCGGGATAATGACCTGGAAGCAATGTGTTCGATGCCGTGACGCGTGCCCAATCCCGGGGGCCGTCGGCTGACGATGAGCTGGTTTCAGGAAGGGGAACGAGCATGGCGGCCATGAAGCCGCGGACGGGCGACGGCCCGCTCGAGGTGACCAAGGAGGGGCGGGGCATTGTCATGCGCGTTCCGCTCGAAGGCGGCGGTCGGCTTGTCGTCGAGCTGACTCCGGACGAGGCCGATGCACTCGGCGATGCCCTGAAGAAGGTCGTCGGCTGAGTTAGCGGGTTCGACCCAGACTCTTCACCGCCCCGGTTCGGTACGCACGTGAGTGCGTGCCGTGCCGGGGCGGTGTTGTGCGTGCGGGGCCATGCGGGAGCGGGCGGCCGGTCAGCCGCGGCGCACCGCGCAGAGCAGTCCGTCGCCGACCGGAAGCAGCGACTCCACGAGCTCCGTGCTCTCGCGCACCGTGCGCAGCAGTTCGCGCAGCCGCAGCACCTCGGCCGGCTGGACCCCCGAATCGACCGTACGGCCATCGGCGAAGACGCCCTCGAAGCAGACGATCCCGCCCGGTCGTAGCAGGCGCAACGATTCAGCGAGCACGTCCAGGGACTCCATGCGGTCGCCGTCGCAGAACACCAGGTCGTACCCGCCGTCCGCGAGCCGCGGCAGTACGTCCAGGGCCGGCCCGGGGATGAACCGGGCCCGGTTGCCCGCGAAGCCGGCGGCGCGGAACGCCTGCTTGGCGAACTGCTGGCGGTCCGGCTCCGGGTCGACGGTGGTCAGCACGCCGTCCGGACGCAGGCCCTGCAGAAGGTAGATGCCGGAGACGCCGGTGCCGGTGCCGATCTCCGCGACCGCCTTCGCGTCCGCCGTGGCAGCGAGCAGCCGCAGCGCGGCGCCTGTCCCCGGGGACACCGAACGCAGGCCTGCCTCCCGGGCCCGGTCACGGGCCCAGCGCAGCGCGTCGTCCTCGGCGACAAAGGCGTCCGCGAACGCCCAGCTCGTCTGCCGGTTGGCGGTAATGGCCCTCTCCTGTCCCCTGTGTTGGCGCAACGGTGACTGTATCCGCTGGAGTCGGGAACCCGCAGATGGGACCGCGCGTTATGGAGGGCAGGGGGAACCGCGGGGGGAGCGCATGGACAAGTTCGGGGAACGGGGCCGGAAGCCGGTCCCAAATGCACGTAAAGATTCTTATCCGGAGCTAACGGGCGAGGTGGCTATGGTAGGGGCTCCACTGGACACCACCAGAGCCGACAGGGGAGGTGCGGCTGCGCCTGTGGATCGGGGAGGAGTGCTGCGGCGCTTTCTCAGGTCGGCGGGTGAGCCGAAATCCGTGACCAACATTGCTGACCGTTCCCGCGCTACCAGCTCCGCAACCACCGCGACCTTCGCCGACGCGGATTCCCAGGCGTGGACTCCCCCTTCGTGGGAGGAGATCGTCAGCACGCACAGCGGCCGGGTCTACCGCCTCGCCTACCGCCTGACGGGAAACCAGCACGATGCGGAGGACCTCACGCAAGAGGTCTTCGTCCGCGTCTTCCGCTCCTTGTCGACGTACACGCCGGGCACTTTCGAGGGCTGGCTGCACCGCATCACCACCAACCTCTTCCTGGACATGGTGCGCCGCCGCCAGCGCATCCGTTTCGACGCGCTCGGCGACGACGCGGCGGAGCGGCTGCCCAGTCGCGAGCCCAACCCCCAACAGGTCTTCAACGACGCCCACTTCGACGCCGACGTCCAGCAGGCGCTCGACACCCTCGCGCCCGAGTTCCGTGCGGCCGTCGTCCTGTGTGACATCGAGGGCCTCTCGTACGAGGAGATCGCGGCCACCCTCGGAGTGAAGCTCGGCACCGTCCGCAGCCGGATCCACCGCGGCCGTTCCCACCTGCGCAAGGCCCTCCAGCACCGTTCGCCCGAAGCCCGCGCCGAGCAGCAGCGCGCGCTGGCGGGGGTGGCGCCGGGAGCTCTCGGGGTGGCCGGAGAGGGGACGGCGTGAGTGGTACGAGTCCCACCCCGGCGGAACAGCACCTCGGGGACCGGCTCGCGGCCCTGGTCGACGGCGAGCTGAACCACGATGCCCGCGAGCGCGTCCTGGCCCACCTCGCGACCTGCGCCAAGTGCAAGGCGGAGGCCGACGCCCAGCGCAACCTGAAGAACGTCTTCGCCCGGGCGGCTCCGCCGCCGCCCTCCGAAGGCTTCCTCGCCCGGCTCCAGGGACTGCCCGGCGGGCCCACCGGATCCGGGGGTGACGACGGCGATTCACCGTTCGGCGGGGGGCGCCAGGCCGACGGGTTCTTCGGAGGAATCGGGGTGCTGACCCCCACCGCGGGCGGCCCCGGGGACCCGCGCGTTCCCCGCTCGGGCGGCTTCGGCTACGTCCCGGTCGGCTCCCATGCGGCGGTGCTGCCCGACGGGCTGAGCGGCGGCTTCCGCATCCACGAGGTGGGCAGGCCCGAGCAGGACCGCTCGGGCTCGGCATGGCGCGGCCGCAGATTCGCGTTCGCCGCCGCCAGTGCCGTGTCGCTTGCGGCGATCGCGCTCGGTGGCACCCTGCCGCTGAGCTCGACGTCCGGGGCCCGCGCGGCGGGCAGCGGCAGCAATGTCGTCCCGATCCGCTCCAACTCCCCGGCGCCGAGCGGCAGTTCGGCCGAGGACCGCCGTCGCGGCGGCGCTGCGGCAAGCCTCCTTTCGGCCATGTCCGCACAGCCCCCGGCCCCGGCCCCGCGCGGCCTGAGCGGCATGCCCGCGCAGAACGGGCCCGTCCAGCAGCTGGGCGGCGCGTTCCCGGCGGCCCGGCTGAACGGCTCGTCCCTGCCCCCGTTGATACGGCCGGCGGTGGCGACGCTCCCGCTCACCACGACGGACCTCACGACCGGAGCGCTCGCCGTCACGCCGTCGGCGGCCCCGGTGGCGCATCTGGCGGCTCCGATCGCCTCCGGGCTCCCGCTCACCGCCCGGCGCTGACCGCGCCCTGCCCTCGCCCCCGGCAACCTGGTTGAATCCGGGGGAGGGGTGCTCGTCGGAGCACGCAGGGAAGCCAGTTGCGGGGAGAGCATGAACGAGCAGAAGCCCACCGGGCCGAAGCCGAAGTGGTGGAGCCGACCGCAGGCAGGCCGCCCCCGCGAAACCGAAGCCCCGGCCCCGGCCGAAGTCCCGGCCGACACCTATGACTTGGCTCCGCCGATGGCAGTGGGCGGGGCGGCTCGGCCCGCGCCGGCGGCCGAGGCACAGCCCGCGAACGTGTCGTCGGCGGAGCCGCTCCAGGACGCGAACCCGCAGGTTCCGCCCGCCCGGGACGCGAGCCCGGTCGCCCCGTCGCCCCAGGACGCGCCGCCTGCCACCCCGGCCCCGGTGAGCGACGACGCGGGCGACCCGCACGCGGCACACGACGCACCCCCCGGGCCCGCCCCCGAGCCGATCACCAACCCGGTCGTCGAGTCCGAGCCCGTCGCGCCCCGGCAGCCCCTGCACGCGCCGGATCCCTATGGCACGCCGCCCTACGGCGGCCCCGGGCCGTGGGCGCCCGCGCCGCCCGTGCAGCGGCCGGTGCCGACGCCGCCGGGGGGCACCTCACTGCCTCAGCAGTCCGCCTGTGCCGCACCTCAGGCACCGGCAGCCCCGGCCGCCGCCCCGGCGCCGACGCCGCAGGCCCCCGTACAGCAGGGGTCCGCGCCGCCGTCCGCCTACGCCGCGCCTGCGGCGCCTCCTGCTCCGCCCGCCTCGCAGTGGCTGCAGTACGACCCCTGGGGCGCGCCCGGGGAGCCGCTCACGCAGGTCGGGCGGCCCGAGCCGGGGAAGCCGCGGCGCGGGGCCCTGCTCGTCGGGGCCGTGCTGCTCGCCCTGGTCGCGGGCGGCATCGGCGGTGGGGTGGGCGCGTACGTCGAGCGCAACGGCGGCATCACCAGCGTCAAGCTGCCCCAATCCGGCAAGGAGCCGCAGGGCCGGGCGCCGGACAGCGTCGCCGGGATCGCCGCGAGCGCGCTGCCGAGCGTGGTCACCATCCACGTCACCGGCGCCACCGAGTCCGGCACGGGCACCGGCTTCGTGCTCGACAACGCCGGGCACATCCTGACCAACAACCACGTCGTCCAGCCGGCGGGCGACTCGGGGAAGATCTCGGTGACCTTCAGCGGGGGCGAGAGCGCGCCCGCCCAGGTGGTCGGCCGCGACTCGGGGTACGACCTCGCGGTCGTCAAGGTCGACGGCGTATCGGGCATGAAGCCGCTGCCGCTCGGCAATTCCGACAACGTCCTGGTCGGCGACCCGGTGGTGGCCATCGGGGCACCCTTCGACCTCTCCAACACGGTGACGTCCGGGATCATCAGCGCCAAGGAGCGCCCGATCACGGCCGGGGGCGAGAGCGGCGACGGCAGCGACGTCAGCTATGTCGACGCGCTCCAGACCGACGCCCCCATAAACCCGGGCAACTCCGGCGGGCCGCTCGTCGACTCCAAGGCCCGCGTCATCGGCATCAACAGCGCGATCAGGTCGGCCGGGAGCGGCAGCACGGAGGGCAGCGGTGGCCAGGCGGGATCGATCGGGCTCGGCTTCGCCATACCGGTCAACCAGGCCAAGCGGGTCGCCGAGGAGCTGATCAACACGGGCAGGGCCACGCACCCGGTGATCGGCGTCACGCTCGACATGAAGTTCACCGGCGACGGCGCCCGGGTCGGCGACAAGGCCAGCGACGGCAAGCAGGCCGTCGCCACCGACGGCCCCGGCGCCAAGGCGGGCATCAGGTCGCAGGACGTGATCACCAAGGTGGACGGCCAGCGGGTGCACAGCGGCGAGGAGCTGATAGTGAAGATCCGCGCGCACCGCCCCGGCGACCAGCTCAAGCTCACGGTCCAGCGGGACGGCAAGGAGCAGGAGCTCACTCTGACGCTCGGCGCCTCGTCCTGACCCCGGCTTTCGGGGCGCCCGCGGGCCGGGCGCCCCACCGGCCCCGTACCGATGCCCAAAGGTCACCCCGCGGGTACCGCGCCGACAGCTCGGCCGGGTACCGTGGAGCGGTCCATGACCGGACGCGGGGCTGAGAACCAAGCGCCGAGATCGCGAGCACTGAGAACACGAGGAGCAGCGGGTGTTCAACGACATCGGGCCCATGGAGCTGGTCACACTCGTGGTCCTCGCCGTGCTCATCTTCGGTCCGGACAAGCTGCCCAAGCTGATCCAGGACGTCTCGAACGTCATCCGCAAGGTGCGCAGCTTCTCCGAGAGCGCCAAGCAGGACATCCGGGCCGAGCTCGGCCCGGAGTTCAAGGACTTCGAGTTCGAGGACCTCAACCCCAAGACGTTCGTCCGCAAGCAGCTCATGGACAACGACGACCTGGGGCTCAAGGAGATCCGCAACAGCTTCGACCTCCGCAAGGACATGGAAGAGGTCGCGGACGCGGTGCACGGCCGCGAATCGGCCACCGCCACCACGGCCGCCAACGGCTCGGTGAACGGCTCGGGCGGCACCCCCGACCTGCTGAAGAAGCGCGAGAAGCTGGATCCGGGCGAGCGCCCCCCGTTCGACGCCGACGCCACCTGATACACGCCAATCAGACTTGATACACGCCAATCCGACTTGGGCTTTTCCGGCGAGCCGCGGCGAGGTGGCTATCCTCCATCTGTCCGGCAGCCAGGACGCCCGCGGGGGCGGGCCGCTCCGGACGCTACTGATCCAGGAGGCGGCCGGGCAGATGGAGACGACAAGCCGGGTAGCGGGGGAGTCCGCTCAAGGGGCGCCCCAGGGCACCCAGTCCACACCGGAGGGAGTGCCGGTGGCCCGGCGTACGCTCGACGGCTATCTGCGCGCACCCTTCCCCTGGTACGGCCTCGACGAGGCGTTCACCGGGGCACGCTGGCTCATGCAGGTGGCGCAGGCCGCGGACGGCACCGTCCAGCACGGCTCGATCGGGCACGGCGACGAGCCGTCGATACGGCCCGAGGCGGCGGCCGCAGCCGACCGGGAGCGGTTCGCCGTGGTCGTGAGCGTCCCCGCCAGCCCCGTGCGCCACAGCGGCGACGGCGGTGTCCTGGAGGCCACGTCGGTCTCCTCGGCGGCCTGGCTGGCCGGTTCGGGGCTGCTGGCCTTCACGTGGCCCCCGCAGATGGACCACGTCCGACGCGGTGAATGGCTGGACCAGCAGACCGAGACTGCCTGGGAGCTCGCCGACGACCTGGACGGTCCCGACTGGTCGACGCTCTCGCTGCCCGTCGACGGGGAGCCGGCGGACTTCCACTACCGCGAGTCGGAGTTCGGCTGGATCCTCGCCGGTCCGGCCCAGAACGGCGTGCACCTGGGGGCGTACGGGCGCGGCCTGAGCGCGTACGGGCTGGCCTTCTCGGTGGTCAAGGACATCAGGTCGTACCAGTGAGCGGGGCGCCGAGCGCGCGGAGGTACGCGTAAGGGCTGCCTCGCCACTGCGGGGCGACCCTTGCCGCTGTGGCGGAAGGCCGCGTCCAGTAGTCCTGCGGGCTCCACTCGCTCTCGGGATGCTGGTCGAGGCGCTTGTTGGTCCCTGTCGTACGGGCCGCACCGGGACGACCCCGGTTGCCGCGCCGCGCTGCTCTCGTGGCGCCACACTGGAAGGGGACCGGGGCCGGCAGGCGGAGACCGGGAGGCACCCGTGGCGCACACCCGCAGCACCGACGTATTGATCGTGGGCGCAGGCCCGGTCGGCCTGAGCGCGGCCGCCGGGCTCGCCGTGCACGGAGTACGCATCCGGCTCGTCGACCTGTTGCCGGCCCGGCTTCCGTACGCGAAGGCGGTGGGCGTCCAGCCCCGCACGTTGGAGATCTGGGACCGGATGGGCCTGGCCCGCGAAGTCGTCGAGGCGGCCGTGCCGCTCCACGGCCAGCTGACCTACGTCAACGGCGTCGAGCAGCCGCGGATGGAACTGGAGCTGCCGCCGGAAGTGCCGTACGGGTTCGCCGCGCTGCCGCAGTACGAGACGGAACGCCTCCTGGAGGAGTACCTCGCGGGCCTGGGCACGGCCATCGAGCGCGAGACGGAACTGCTGTCCTTCAGCCAGGACGCGGACGGTGTGACCGCGCTCCTCGACTCCGCCTCCGGTGGCCAGGAGGAGGTCAGGGCCGGGTTTCTCATCGGCTGCGACGGCGCGCACAGCGCCGTCCGCAAGGGTCTCGGGCTCTCCTTCGAGGGCGGGGCCTTCCCCACGAGTTACATGCTGGCCGACATCGAGGCCGACTGGGACCTTCCGGCCGGCTACAGCGTGCAGGCCAGCCACCGCGCCGCGGACGGCACGGTCGACGACCTGCTGGTCTGCGTGCCGCTGCCCGGTGCGGGCCGGTACCGCGTGTCCATGCTGGCCCCGCCCGAACTCGTAGCCGAACGCCCGGCGAAGGGCGGCGCCGCAGCCACCAGCGGTACCGGGGCGGCCCCGGACGGCGTGGCCCACGGGCTCGGCGGCGACCGCGTCCCGGAGCTGTCCGACATCCAGGCCGTCGTCGACCGCCTGGCCCCCGCCCCGGCCGTTCTCTCCCACATGCGCTGGTCCTCGGTGTTCCGCATCAGCCACCGGATCGTCGACCACTACGGCGAGGGCCGGGTCTTCGTCGCGGGGGACGCCGCCCACATCCATCCGCCCACCGGCGCCCAGGGAATGAACACCGGCATCCAGGACGCCTGCAACCTGGCGTGGAAGCTCGCCCTCGTGCTGCGGGGCTCGGCCGGATCCGCCCTGCTCACCAGCTACGACGCGGAGCGCCGCCCGGTCGGCGAGGAGGTCGTGGGGCGGACCGTCCGGCATTCCGCCCAGGGTGTCCAGGCCGACCCCGACGACCCGCGGACGCTGATGCTCCGCGAAGCCCAGTTGCTGATCGAGTACCGCGACGGCCCGCTCGCCACGACCCCGTACGGCCCGGCCGACGCGCCCCAGCCGGGCGACCGCGCCCCGGACTGCGACGGCCTGGCCGCGCCACTGACCACGTACCGGATGCGGCTGCTCGACGTGCTGCGCGGCTGCCCGGGGCACGCCGTGATCCTCTACCTGACCGACCCCGTCGATCCGGTCGCCGCCCGGGCCGCCGCCGAGCTCGAAGGCGCCCGCGCCATCGGGACGGCCGCGCCGACTCCCCATCAGGCGCGGGGGCTGCGGACGGTGGCCGTCGTCGCCCCGGGGACCGAACCCCGGGAGGCGCCCGGCACCCCGGCCGGCCTGTCGGCCGTCGCGGAGCTGCCGGTTCCCGGATACCTGGACACAGCGGGGGAGTTCGCACGGATCTACCGCCCCGAGGGCCCGACCGGCTTCATCGTCCGCCCCGACGGACAACTGGGCGCCCGCTTCCCCCTCTCGCGTACGAAGGAGGCGCTGGCCGAGTACCTCGCGGTGCTGTCCGTCCGGGCTTAGGGGGGCGCGAGTGCCGCGCGCCCCAAGATCCGCCGGGCAGGCCCTAGAACTTGTTGCGCGGGGTGATCCCCAGCGACATGCCCGACAGGCCGCGGGCGCGGCCGCCCAGCTTGCCCGCGATGGCGCGCAGGGCGGCGCCCGCGGGGGAGTCCGGGTTGGACAGGACGACCGGGCGGCCGTCGTCGCCGCCCTCGCGCAGGCGGACGTCGATCGGGATGGAGCCGAGCACCGGCACGTTGGCGCCGGTCGTCTTGGTCAGGCCGTCGGCGACCTTCTGGCCACCGCCGGTGCCGAACACGTCGACCATCTCGTCGCAGTGCGGGCAGGGCAGCCCAGCCATGTTCTCGACCACGCCGACGATCTTCTGGTGGGTCTGCACGGCGATGGAACCGGCCCGCTCGGCGACCTCGGCCGCGGCCTGCTGCGGGGTCGTCACGACGAGGATCTCGGCGTTCGGGACCAGCTGGGCCACCGAGATCGCGATGTCACCGGTGCCCGGCGGCAGGTCGAGCAGGAGGACGTCCAGGTCGCCCCAGTACACGTCCGCGAGGAACTGCTGCAGGGCGCGGTGCAGCATCGGGCCGCGCCACACGACCGGCGCGTTGCCCGGCGTGAACATGCCGATGGAGATGACCTTCACGCCGTTCGCGGACGGCGGCATGATCATGTTCTCGACCTGGGTGGGCCTGCCGTCGGCGCCCAGCATGCGGGGCACGGAGTGGCCGTAGATGTCGGCGTCGACGACACCGACCTTCAGGCCGTCCGCCGCCATCGCGGCCGCGAGGTTCACCGTCACCGAGGACTTGCCGACGCCGCCCTTGCCGGAGGCGACCGCGTAGACGCGGGTCAGCGAGCCGGGCTTGGCGAAGGGCACCTCGCGCTCGGCGGTGCCGCCGCGCAGCGACGTCGCGAGCTCCTTGCGCTGCTCGTCGCTCATCACGTCGAGCGTCACGTCGACGCGGCTGACGCCCTCGACCCGCTCGACCGCCTCGGTCACGTTCTTGGTGATGGTCTCGCGCATCGGGCACCCGGAGACGGTCAGGTACACCGTGACGGCAACCGCTCCATCCGCACCGATCTCAACCGATTTGACCATGCCGAGCTCAGTGATCGGTCGGTGGATCTCGGGGTCGTTCACCGTCGCCAGTGCCTCAAGCACCGCGTCTTCCGTAGCCATACAGCCGATGGTACGGCGCTTACCGCACAGTACGGAAAGCCCTGTCAGCGGTCGCCTTCGTCACGTCCGTACGTCCGCTCCGACGGGAATACGTTTCTGCGCTCCTCCATCTCCTTGACCAGGTCCTGGAGTTCGGAGCGGATCCAGTCGCGGGTCGCCACCTCGCCGAGGCCCATCCTGAGCGCGGCGATTTCGCGGGTGAGGTACTCGGTGTCCGCGATCGACCGCTCGTTCTGCTTGCGGTCCTGTTCGTGGGTGACCCGGTCGCGGTCGTCCTGCCGGTTCTGCGCGAGCAGGATCAGCGGGGCCGCGTACGAGGCCTGGAGCGACAGGGCGAGGGTCAGGAAGATGAACGGATAGTTGTCGAAGCGCAGCGAACTCGGCGCGAAGATGTTCCAGAGGACCCAGATGATGATGATCAGGGTCATCCAGACGATGAACCGCCCGGTGCCCAGGAAGCGGGCGATCCGCTCGCTGAACCGGCCGAACGCCTCCGGGTCCCACTCCGGCAGCAGCCGCACGCGCGGCGCGCGCGGCTGGTCGAGGCGGGTGCGGCCGCGCGGCAACGCGTTGGCGCCGCTCGCGCGGGTGCGCTCCTCCGCCCGGTCAGTGCCGCCCATCCGGTACCCCCTCCGGCCCGTGGAACTCCGTCTCGCGCCAGTCCTCCGGCAGCAGGTGGTCGAGTACGTCGTCGACGGTCACCGCGCCGAGCAGCGAGCCGCTCGCGTCCACCACGGGCGCTGCGACCATGTTGTACGCGGCGAGGAAGCTGGTCACCGAAGGCAGCGAGGCGTCCGGCGGCAGCGGCTTCAGATCGCTGTCCACCACCGAGCTGACCAGCGCGAACGGCGGCTCGCGCAGGAGCCGCTGGAAGTGCACGGTGCCCAGGTACTTGCCCGTCGGCGTCTCGTCCGGCGGCCGGCACACGTACACCTGCGCGGCGAGCGCGGGGGAGAGATCCTGCTGGCGCACGCGGGCCAGGGCGTCGGCGACCGTGGCGTCCGGGCGCAGCACGATCGGCTCGGTCGTCATCAGACCGCCCGCGGTGCGCTCCTCGTACGAGAGCAGTCGGCGCACGTCGGCGGCGTCGTCGGGCTGCATCAGCGTGAGGAGGCGCTCCTTGTCCTCCTCGGGCAGCTCGGAGAGCAGGTCGGCGGCGTCGTCGGGGTCCATCGCCTCCAGGACGTCGGCGGCCCGCTCGTCCTTGAGCTTGCCGAGGATCTCCACCTGGTCGTCGTCGGGCAGCTCCTCCAGGACGTCCGCGAGCCGGTCGTCGTCGAGGGCGGCGGCCACCTCGGCGCGGCGCTTGGGCGAGAGGTGGTGCATGACGTTGGCGAGGTCGGCGGGGCGCAGCTGCTCGAAGGTGGCGACGAGGTTCTCGGCGCCCTGACCGTGCTCCTCCAGGGAGAAGCCGGTGACGGCCGACCACTCGACGGTCAGCGTCTCGCCCTTGCGGCGCAGCGCGCCCGCCTTGCCCCGGCGGACGAAGACCTTGTCGATCTCCCAGTCGCGGCGGGCCGGCAGCTGCTGGATCGCGACGTCCAGGACGGTCACCTGCTCGCCGGTCTCGACCAGCGTGACCCGGCGGTCCAGGAGTTCGCCGAGGACGAGGCGCTCGGTCGGGCGCTGCTCGAAGCGGCGCAGATTGACGACGCCGGTGGTGATGACCTGGCCCGATTCCACGCCCGAGACCCGGGTCATGGGCAGGAAGATCAGCCTGCGGCCGGCCACTTCGACGACGATGCCGAGCAGCCGGGGAGGCCGGCGGCCGACCCGCAGCATCGCCACGAGGTCGCGCACGCGGCCGACCTGGTCGCCGTTGGGGTCGAAGACGGCGACGCCGGAGAGGTGCGATACGAAGACCCGGGGGGCGCCTGCCGCCATACGAGCGCCTCCTTACTGTTCAGGGTTGCTCCGCACCACCGCGATCGCTGCGGGACAAGGGTTTCAGGCTAGCCGGTGGCGCCGCGGTACGCCCTTGCGGGTCGGCCGTACGGCGCTCTGCCGGGCAGCGTAGACACTGCGGGTAGGGTGCGGTCTGCCGACCCCCCTACATCGATGTGAGAGGCAGTGCGCAGGTGACCTCATCCCCCTTGTCCGTACGGGTACGGGTACGGGTCCAGGCCCGCCGGGCCGCCCTGCCCCTCGCGCTGTGCGCGGGTCTCGCCGCGGGGCTCACCGCGTGCGGTACGGATCCCGACGAGGGGACCAACGGCGTCGGCAAGCTGTCCGCGACCGAGATCGAGAACCGGGCGCGGACGGCGGCGGACGGGGCCGACGCGGTACGGCTCTCGGGGACGCTGGTCAGCAAGGGCGGCTCGTACAAGATCGACATGAGGCTGAAGAGCAGCGGCGGGACGGGCACGGTCACGTCGCAGAAGAGCACGTTCGGGCTGCTGCGGGTCGGGGAGGACCTGTTCCTCAAGGCGAACGCGGGGTTCTGGTCGCACAGCGAGTCGGGTGGTGCGGCTTCGGCTGCGGGCAAGCTCGACGACAAGTACGTCAAGGTGCCGTCGGGGGACCCGGCCTACCAGCAGCTGCGCGGGTTCACCGAGAAGTCCGTGCTGCTCAAGGGGATGCTCGGGCTGCAGGGCGCGCTGTCCAAGGGCGACCGGTCCGAGGTCGGCAACGTCCGTACGGTACGGATCGCGGCGGGCAAGGACGGCGAGGGCGGCACCCTCGACGTCTCCCTCCAGGGCACGCCCTATCCCCTCCGCTTCGAGCGGGCGGGCGGGGCGGGCGTCCTCGAACTGGCCGACTGGAACAAGGACTTCGCGCTGGCCGCTCCGGCCAAGGGAGACACGGTGGACTACGGGCAGCAACTGCCCAAGACCTGACCCGGGGTGCCCCCGCTCAGCGCCGCTTCCGCCGGAACAGCAGGCTCGGCAGCGCCGCGGGCACCGCGTGCCGCGTCGTCGCCGGGGACGCGACCGGGGCCGTGGCCAGGGAGCCTTCGGGGATCGCCCCGAGCCCGCCCGTCGGGGTCAGGCGCAGGAGGCGGCACTCCGCTGCCCAGCGGGCCGGCATCGCCTCGCCGTCCGGGGCGTTCAACCGCTTGCCCTTCAGCTCCGCCACCGCAGCGTCCCAGGCGGCCGTGCCCGAGGGGATCTCGGAGACGTTCGCGGTCCATGCCACGAGGCGCCCGCCCTTGTCCTTCGAACGGACCGTCACCGCCGCCGTGGCGCCGTCCGCCAGGCCCTCCAGCGGCTGCTCGCCCGGGCCGCCCCCGACCACGTACGCCGCCCCGTCGAGCCACACGTGCCACAGGGCCCGCTCGGCCACCCCGGTGCCGCGCACCCAGATGAGCCCGGACTTCTTCGTGGCCTCCTCGACGAGGGCCTGGTCGAGCAACGTTTGCGTCATGCCACCACAGTAGAGGCCCCGGGGAACAGTCAGTTCCGTAATCCGGCCATGCCCCTTACGCTTCCGCCGTGACCACTGCCACCACCCCCGCGCCGCAGGTCGCCGCGGGCGTCCCCCGCATCGACGTCGTCCTGCTCGCCGTCGCGATCTCCAGCGTCTCGCTGTCCGCGCCGCTGATCGCCGCCACCGCCGCGCCCGCGCTCGCCATCGCCTTCTGGCGCAACGCCCTCGCGGTCGGCGTGCTGACTCCGGTGGCCTGGTTCAAGTACCGCGCCCGGCTGCGCGCGCTGACCCGGCGCGAGGTGGGGCTCACCGTCGGCGCCGGCGCTCTCCTCGCGCTGCACTTCGGGCTGTGGCTGCCCAGCCTGAGCATGACGTCCGTCGCCTCGTCGACCGCGCTGTGCACCACCACCCCGATATGGACGACCATCGCGCTGCGCCTGCGCGGCCACCGCCCGCCCGGCCTGGTGTGGGCCGGCACCCTTGCCGCGTGCGCCGGAGTCGTCATGCTCACGGGCGTCGACCTCAGCCTGTCGACCCGGGCCCTGGCCGGAGACGCGCTCGCGCTCGGCGGCGGCATCGCGGCGGCCGGCTACGTGCTGCTCGGCGCCGAGGTCCGCAAGAGCGTGGACACCGTTCCGTACACCTACCTCTGCTACGGCACGGCCGCCGCCGGGCTCCTGACGGCCGCCCTCGTCAGCGGGGCCGACCTCACCTCGTACGACGGCGCGACCTGGCTGAAGCTCGCGGTGCTCACGCTCGCGGCCCAGCTGCTCGGCCACTCCCTCCTGAACCGGGTGGTGGCGAGCCTCGGCCCGTCCGTCACCTCCACGGCGATCCTGCTCGAAACCCCCGGCGCCGCCCTCATCGCGGCCCTCTGGCTCGGCCAGCAGCCCCCGGCCCTGGCCTACCCGGCGCTGCTCGTGATCCTGGCCGGACTCGCCCTCGTCGTACGGGCGAGCCGGACCAACTGAGCGTTCAGAGCCAGCCGTTGCGCTTCAGGCTGCGGTGGATCGCGAAGCAGGCCACGGCCACCAGGCCCATCGAGATCGGGTAGCCGTACTTCCAGTGCAGCTCCGGCATGTTGTCGAAGTTCATGCCGTACACGCCGCACACCATCGTCGGTACGGCGATGATCGCCGCCCAGGCCGTGATCTTGCGCATGTCCTCGTTCTGGGCGACGGAGGCCTGCGCGAGGTTGGCCTGGAGGATCGAGTTGAGCAGCTCGTCGAAGCCGATGACCTGCTCCTGCACGCGGGCGAGGTGGTCGGCGACGTCGCGGAAGTACTTCTGGATGTCGGGGTCCACGAGCCGCATCGGGCGCTCGCTGAGCAGCTGCATCGGGCGCAGCAGCGGGGAGACCGCGCGCTTGAACTCCAGTACCTCGCGCTTGAGTTGGTAGATCCGGCCGGCGTCCACGCCGCGCGGGCTGCCCTTGGCCGGGGCCGAGAAGACCTCGATCTCGACCTCGTCGATGTCGTCCTGCACCGCGTCCACGACCGCGAGGTAGCCGTCGACCACCTGGTCGGCGATCGCGTGAAGCACGGCCGAGGGGCCCTTGGCGAGGAGCTCCGGGTCGTCCTGGAGGCGCTTGCGCAGGGCGCGCAGCGAGCCCTGGCCGCCGTGCCGGACGGTGATGACGAAGTCCCGCCCGGTGAAGCACATCACCTCGCCGGTCTCCACGACCTCGCTGGTCGCGGTGAGCTCGGCGTGCTCCACGTAGTGGATCGTCTTGAAGACGGTGAACAGGGTGTCGTCGTAGCGCTCCAGCTTCGGCCGCTGATGGGCGTGGACGGCGTCCTCCACCGCCAGCGGGTGCAGCCCGAACTCGGCCGCGATACCGGCGAATTCGGCCTCGGTCGGCTCGTGCAGACCGATCCACGCGAAGCCCCCGCCCTCGCGCACCCGCCGCATCGCCTCACGGGGCGTCAGGCAGGACGTGTCCTCGACGGACTGGACGCGCTGCCCGTCGCGGTAGACCGCGCAGTCCACGACGGCACTGCTCGCCGACGGGTCGCGGGTGGTGTCGTAGCCGCTGTAGGGGGTGCTGGTCTTGCGCAGCGCGGGGCGGACCACGGCGCGCAGGTCACGGATCATCGACATGGCAGGACTCCTTCACGGAGGGCCGTCGTGGGGCATGGCACTTGGAACTGCCCGGAATGGGGACGTACAGCGAAGAAGAGGGCCGGAGGGTCGAATCGACCCCGAAGGGCACCAATCGCACACGTTCGCAAAGCGGGCGGCACCACAGGGGCACGCGGGGACGGCGTTCGCTACTGAAACGGACAAGGCGAGGCGATGTGCTCTTCCGTTGGGCGAAACGCCAGGAGACTCGGATGTTTCCGGACCCGGGGGCCGGGTAGGGAGGGTCTCAGCTCACCGGGAACAACGCAGGCGCGTGGAAGAGCGGTTGGTACTGCCAGGCCGACTTCGATCCATCGCAGCCCCACCTCCTCCAGCCGGTCCCCCGTGGGGGACTTCCTGCTGTCCTGAACAGCGGCCAAGACTATCAGCCCACTGTTGCGTCAAGCCCCGTCTTTGCCGCTTGCATACGCCTTCTATGCTCGCCCCATGGTTGATGTTCTTGCTCTGGTCGAGGCCCGCCTGCGCACCGCGCTGGGCGAGCCGGACGCGCGCGCGGCGGTCACCTTTCTCGGTACGGACCGCATCGAGGTGCTGCGGTTCACCGACGGCGACATCGTCCGGTACGCCACGCTCGGCATGTCCGCCCAGCCGATGGCCGATCCCACCTCGGCGCTGGCCGACCCGGTGAAGGGCCCGCGGGCGGAGCTGGTCCTGTCGGTGCGCGCCGGGCTCGCCGACACCGACAAGGTGCTCCGCCCGCTCGCCGTGCTCGCCGCATCCCCGCAGGTCGAGGGCCTCGTGGTGGCGCCGGGCGCCTCGCTCGACGTCGGCGAACCGCTGTGGCCGGGCGCCCCGTTCAGCTCGGTCCTGGTCGCCGAGGCGGGCGGCCTGGTCGAGGACCTGGAGCTCGACGCCCCGATGGACCCGGTGCGCTTCCTGCCCCTGCTCCCCATGACCACGAACGAGGCCGCGTGGAAGCGGGTGCGCGGCGCGAAGGAGCTGGAGGAGCGCTGGCTCGCCGGCGGCACGGACCTGCGCGACCCGCTGCGGAAGTCGGTGGGGCTGGATTAGGCGGCTACCCGTACGTCAAAGGGGCGCGGGGAACTGCGCGACCAGCCCCCCCACGGCCCGCAGTCAAGGGTCAACTCTCCCGGCCGGTCGCTCAGTTCGCGAAGGCTGAAACCCCGTCCTCCGCAGCATGCGCAGGCTGACGCTCAGTCGCCTCGCGCGTGAGCGAAGTGCGGCGGGCCCACACGATCCCCGCCCCGAGCACCGCCGCCACGGCCGCCACCACGAACGGAACGTGGATGTCGCTCCACTCCTCGATCTTCGGCGCGAAGTACGGCGCCGCTGCCGCCGCGAACCAGCGGACGAAGTTGTAGCCCGCGCTCGCCACCGGCCGGGGCGCGTCCGAGACGCCGAGGGCCAGCTCGGTGTACACGGTGTTGTTGAGGCCGATGAAGGCGCCGGAGGCGACGGTCGCGGCGACGGCGGTGGTGTGGCTGCCGTAGCCGAGCGCGATCAGGTCGGCGGCGAGCAGCACGAGCGATCCGCCGAGCACCTTCAGCGAGCCGAACCGCTCCTGGAGCCGCGGCGCCACCAGCACCGAGAACACCGCGAGCAGCACGCCCCAGACGAAGAAGACGCCGCCCGATTTGTACGGCGACATGTTCAGGACGAACGGCGTGAAGGCCAGCACCGTGAAGAAGGCGTAGTTGTAGAAGAAGGCGGACGCCGCGGCCGAGGCGAGCCCGCCGTGGCCGAGCGCCTTGATCGGATCGAGCAGCGAGGTCTTGCGCGCGGGCCTGGGCTGTTCCTTCAGGAACGCGGTGATCGCGATGAAGCCGATCGCCATGAGGGCGGCGGTGCCGAAGAAGGGGTAGCGCCACTTCATGTCCCCGAGGACCGCGCCGAGCAGCGGGCCGCACGCCATGCCGAGCCCCAGGGCGGACTCGTACAGCAGGATCGCCGCCGCGCTGCCGCCGGCCGCGGCGCCGACGATGACGGCGAGCGCGGTCGAGACGAAGAGCGCGTTGCCGAGTCCCCAGCCGGCCCGGAACCCGACGAGCTCGCCGACCGAGTTCGAGGTGCCGGCAAGAGCGGCGAAGACGACCACCAGGGCGAGCCCCGCCAGAAGCGTCTTCTTGCCGCCGATCCGGCTGGACACGAAGCCGGTGACCAGCATCGCGACGGCGGTGATCAGGAAGTACGAGGTGAAGAGCAGGGACACCTGGCTGGGCGTGGCGTCCAGGCCCTTGGCGATGGACGGCAGGATCGGGTCGACCAGGCCGATGCCCATGAAGGCGACGACGGACGCGCCCGCGGTCGCCCAGACCGCCTTGGGCTGACGCAGCAGGCTGCCGGCTCCTGCGCCTTCGTCGAGAGGGTCCTTTCCTTGCCGCATGGCTGCTCCCGCTTCCCGTTGGATGGTGGGCACAAGATCGTTGTGCAATACACACAATAACTTAGGGAGCACTAATGAGTGCAAGATGAAACTACTTTCTCCGTGGCGGCGCCGGGCGGCCTCCGGGCCCGTACCGCCAGGCCTCCCTGCCCGTGCCGCGCCTGCCTCGACAGGCGGACCGCACTCCGGACGGGTGATCGTCCTTGACGGGGCGACGGCCGGGGAGGACCGTGGGGCTCTATGAGGGGCGAACCCAGTTGCCCGAAGTGCGGAGGCCGGGTCAGGGCGCCCGGTCTCTTTGCCGACACCTGGCAGTGCGATGTGCACGGGCCCGTCTTTCCGCTCCAGCCGGTGGTCCCGCCCAGTGTCGAGGCCCTGGAGGTCGTCGTGCGCCGGGCGCAGGTGCCGGTGTGGATGCCCTGGCCGCTGCCCGTCGGCTGGCTGTTCACGGGCGTCGCGTACGCCGGTGACGACCGCAGCGGCGGCCGTGCGACCGCCGTCGCCTGCTCCGGCCCGGGCCCGCTCGGCGGCATCGGCGAGCTGATCCTGGTCGCCGAGGAGCTGGGCGTGGGGCTCGGTGCGCGGTACGCGGGCATCGACGCGCCCGACCCCGGCCCGTTCATGAGCGTCGACAAGCCCGCGCACACCAAGCTCCTCGCGGCCGGCCGGCCGACCCCGCTGTGGCACGTCACGGGCACCCCGGACGACCGCGCGGTCTTCGCGGGCGAAGCGCGCGGCCTGTGGCTGTGGGCGATCGTGTGGCCGGAACAGTCCGGGCTCCTCATGTACGACGAGCTCGTCCTGACCGATCTGCGCGACGCGGGCTCCGAAACGGAACTGGTGCCGTGCGGGGCCCTGACCCCGCGCATCCTGTCCTGACGGTCCGGACGGTCCTGATGGCGGGTCCGCTCACGGGCGGGCGGGGAGGCGTGGGCGGGCGGTTATCCTTGACTGTCCCCTGATCCGCCCCTTATGCCCTGGAGTACGCGTCGTGCGCATCGATCTGCACACCCACTCCACGGCGTCGGACGGTACGGACACCCCCGCCGAGCTGGTCCGCAACGCGGCGGCCGCCGGGCTCGACGTCGTCGCGCTGACCGACCACGACACCACCCGCGGCTACGCGCAGGCCGTCGCCGCGCTCCCCGCCGGGCTCACCCTCGTGACCGGCGCCGAACTCTCCTGCCGCATCGACGGCGTCGGCCTGCACATGCTGGCCTACCTCTTCGACCCCGAGGAGCCCGAGCTCTCCCGCGAGCGCGAACTCGTGCGGGACGACCGGGTGCCGCGCGCCCAGGGCATGGTCGCCAAGCTCCAGGAGCTCGGCGTGCCCGTCACCTGGGAACAGGTCGCACGGATCGCCGGTGACGGCTCGGTCGGCCGCCCGCACGTCGCCGAGGCGCTCGTCGAACTCGGCGTCGTCGACTCCGTCTCGGACGCCTTCGTGCCGGACTGGCTCGCCGACGGCGGCCGCGCCTACGTCGGCAAGCACGAGCTCGACCCGTTCGACGCGATCCGCCTGGTCAAGGCCGCGGGCGGCGTCACCGTCTTCGCCCACCCGCTCGCCGTCAAGCGCGGCCAGGTGGTGCCCGAGTCGGCGATAGCCGAACTGGCCGCCGCCGGGCTCGACGGCATCGAGGTCGACCACACCGACCACGACGCCCCCACCCGGGAGCGGCTGCGCGGCCTCGCCCGCGAGCTGGGGCTGCTCGCCACCGGCTCCAGCGACTACCACGGCAGCCGCAAGCCCGTACGGCTCGGGGAGTGCACCACCGACCCCGAGATCTACGGCGAGATCACCCGCCGCGCCACTGGGGCCTTCCCCGTGCCGGGTGCGGGCGGAAGCGCCTGACCGCAGGGAGAGCGCGCCTCTCCCGACCCCGGGGGCGCCGCCCCCGCATCCCCGTTCCTCGAACCCCCGCCCGGCACGTCCGCGCGGCCCCGGGGGCCGGGCCCGGCCGACCTGCGCAGCAGCACACCGGCCCTCTTCTGTACGCCCCTCACCTCGCAAGGCTCACCGTGTTCGACGCTGCCGTCTTCGGCTCCCTCTTCCTCACCCTGTTCGTCATCATGGATCCCCCCGGGATCACGCCGATCTTCCTCGCGCTGACCGCCGGCCGGGCCGCCAAGGTCCAGCGCAGGATGGCCTGGCAGGCCGCCGCCGTCGCGCTCGGAGTGATCACGCTCTTCGGCCTCGTAGGGCACCAGATCCTGACCTACCTGCACATCGACGTCCCGGCGCTGATGATCGCGGGCGGTCTGCTGCTGCTCCTCATCGCGCTCGACCTGCTCACCGGCAAGACCGACGAGCCCAAGCAGACCAAGGACGTCAACGTCGCGCTCGTGCCGCTCGGCATGCCGCTGCTCGCCGGACCCGGCGCGATCGTCCAGGTCATCCTGGCCGTCCAGAACCACGACTCGGTGTCCGGGCAGGTCTCGGTCTGGGCGGCGATCATCGCGATCCACGTCGTCCTGTACGTGACCATGCGGTACTCGCTGCTGATCATCCGCGTCATCAAGGACGGCGGCGTCGTCCTGGTGACCCGGCTCGCGGGCATGATGCTCTCGGCCCTCGCGGTGCAGCAGATCATCAACGGCATCACCCAGGTGATTCACGGCAGTTGAGCCCCTGACACGCCGAAGCGCCCCCGTACGGATCTGTACGGGGGCGCTTTACGTACGGCACCCGCGGCCGTTCGACCGGCTCGCGGGAGCACTACCTCTAACGCGTTACGAGGCCACGGACGTGGCCGGGCGGATGTAGATGCGCTGACCCATTGCGGCGGCCTGCTGCACAATCCGGTTGACGGAGGCGGCGTCCACGACGGTGCTGTCAACGGCGATACCGTCGACGTCGTCCAGGCGCATGATTTCGAAGCGCATGGCTTCTCCCTTCGTCTGATCCTCCTGCTAGGAGAACTACTGGTGCGGGGGGCTGAGAACAGCCTGCTCCCACGAGGCGTCGGGGCGGTTGCCCACCCGTTAAGAGTGGATTGCGTGGCTACGGTGCAACGCGTTCCGCCCTGTTCAACGGGTTGCCTCCAGCAAACATTCCCTACGCTAAGGAAATTTTTCGAGTTGCTAAGGATATGGCTCTGATGGCGACCGGTTGTGCCCGGTTGTGTCCCGCGCGTCACGACCTCGACAATGGAAAACGTATGGACGACTCCCAGGAACCACAGCCGGACCAGGCGCCCGACGACCGCGCCGCACAGCTGGACCGCAAGCTGGACGCCACCAACGAGCTGCTCCAGCGCATGCTCGCCGAAGTCGCGAAGACACCCTCCACGCACGCGATCTTCGTCGACGCGGGCTATGTCTACGCGGCCGCCGGCCTCCTCGTCACCGGCACCGAGGACCGCCGCTCCTTCGACCTGGACGCGGAGGGGCTCATCGAGGCCTTCATCGACAAGGCGCGCACGATCTTCGCGGACAGCCGGCTGCTGCGCGTCTACTGGTACGACGGCGCCCGGCGCCGCATCCACACCCCCGAACAGCAGTCGATCGCCGAGCTCCCCGACGTCAAGGTCCGGCTCGGCAACCTCAACGCCAACAACCAGCAGAAGGGCGTCGACTCCCTGATCCGCTCCGACCTGGAGTCGCTGGCCCGGCACCGCGCGATCAGCGACGCGGCGCTCATCGGCGGCGACGAGGACCTCGTCTCGGCGGTCGAGGCGGCGCAGGGCTACGGCGCGCGCGTCCACCTCTGGGGCATCGAGGCCGCCGAGGGGCGCAACCAGGCGGAACCGCTGCTCTGGGAGGTCGACAGTCAGCGCACCTTCGACCTCGACTTCTGCAAGCCGTACGTCACTCGGCGGCCGGTCACGATGTACGAGCAGGAGGGGCCGGCGCCGTCGCGCGAGGACGTGCGGTTCGTGGGCGCCCGGATCGCCGCGACGTGGCTCTCCGAGCGGGGCCGCGCGGCGCTTGCCGAGCTCCTGCCCGGCCACCCGTACCTGCCCGGCCCGGTGGACCAGGACCTGCTCATCGAGGCGGAGCGGCTTCTCCAGTACTCGCTGAGGGGGCATGCGGATTTGCGCCGTGCCCTGCGGGACGGGTTCTGGCAGCACCTTCAGTCGCAGTACTAGGCGTTCTGCGGGGTGCGGTCGCTTCGACCGCGGCCCGTCGAGGGGCTGGTCGCTTCCCCAAGTTCTCGGCTTCGCTCGAACAGGGGGGACCCCCATCGCGGCTCCGCCGCGTGGTGCGGTCCGCAGGCGGACGGCAAAGACGCGGGAGCGCTCAGGGGGCCGCCGGCGCGGTGGGGCCGGTTGTCACCGTTGACCAGAACTCCGTCATCGCCCCCACCAGCACCCCCGGATGGGAGACGTTGGGGGAGTGGTCCGCGCCCCGGATCACCGTGTGCCGCGCGTTCACGCTGCGGGCCATGTGGGCCAGCTCGCTCACCGCCCACACCGTCTCGCCGGACCCGTACGCCACGTGGAGGGGCAGCGGCAGCGCCGCGAGGCCCTCCGTGCGGTCCGGCTCCACCCTCAACTGCCGCCCCGTCGCGATGAGTTGGGCGGGCTGCGTGCTGAACCAGCGCCGTTCAAGGAACGCCTCGATCTCCGGCGGGTCCGGAACGTACGCCGGGTCCCGGCCGTCCAGCCACTGCGTCGCCGCCCACACCCACGACGGCGGAAGCACCGGCAGCGCCGCCCGGAGCATCCGGATCTTGGTGCGCTGCTCGGGGCCGACCCGGCCGGGGCCGGACGACAGCAGCGTCAGAGAGAGGAACGGGGACGGGTCGAGGCGGGCCGCGGACCGGGCCACGAAGCCGCCGAAGGAGTGGCCGACGAGGTGCACGGGGCCGTCGCCCAGCGCCGCGACCTGTGCGAGTACGTCGCCGCCGAGGGCGCGCGGGGTGTAGCCGGACATGCGCTGCGGCCCCGGGCTCTCGAACTGCCCGCGCCCGTCGACCGCCACGGCCCGGTACCCGGCGTCCGCGAGCGGATCGAGGAGCCCGAGGAAGTCCTCCTTGCTCCCGGTGTACCCGGGCACCAGCAGCACAGTGCCGCGCATGGCACCGTCGGGCCGTGAGTCCAGGACGGCGAACTCCTGGCGGGGGGTGGCCAGTCGGTACGCACGCGTACGCGCCGGAAGGTCGAGGGAGCGCGGCTTACTCATGAGTAGAGCGTATCCGGCCTGCCTCCGAGAGCCTGGTTCGCCAACCTGTTCAAGGCAGCGCGAACGGCCCGGCACCCCCACAGGGGAACCGGGCCGTTTCGGGTGGTGCTGGTTACGCCTCGGGCGCGACCGCCGCCTTCTTCGCGCGGGTGCGGCGCGGCTTCGCCGGGGCCTCGGTCTCGACGGCCTCGACCACGGGCTCGGCGGCCTTCTTGCGCGTGCGGCGCGGCTTCACCGGAGCCTCCGCCTCGACGGCCGCCTCGGGGGCGACCTCGGCGACCTTCTTGGCCCGGGTCCGACGCGGCGCGGCCGGAGCCTCGGCTGCCTCGGGGGCAGCCTCGGCGACCTTCTTGGCCCGGGTGCGGCGGGGCTTGGCGGGTGCCTCGACCTCGACGACGGCCTCGACCGTCTCGACGACGGCCTCCGCCGCCTTCTTGCGCGTGCGGCGCGGCTTCACCGGAGCCTCCGCCTCGACGGCCGCTTCGACGACCGCCTCGGGGGCGACCTCGGCGACCTTCTTGGCGCGGGTGCGGCGGGGCTTGACCGGGGCCTCGGTCTCGACGACCGCAGCGGCCTCGACCGTCTCGGCGACGATCTCCGCCGCCTTCTTCGCCCGCGTACGGCGCGGCTTGACCGGCGCTTCCTCGACCGCGACCGCGGCGGCCGGAGCCGCGGCGACCTCGGTGATCGCGGCGGTGGTCTTGGCCTTCGCGGCCCTGGCCAGCTCCAGCGCGGCCGACTCCGGCGTCACGAAACCGACCTCGGAGGCCGGCTTGACCTTGCGCACCGGGCGACGGCGCGCCTTGGCCTGGACCGGCTCGACGACGGGCGCGGCGGCGACCGGCGCGGAACGACGGCGCGGCTCGGCCTTGACGACGGTGGCGGGCTCGGCGACCACCGCGACCGGAGCCGTCTCGATCACCGGCGCGGCGGCAGCGGCCTGCGGCACGGCCGACGGCGCACCCACACGGGTACGGCGACGACGACGCGGCGTGCGCGGCTCGGCCACCGTCTCGGTGGCTGCGGCGGCCTCGGCGACCGGAGCCGCGACGGGAGCTGTGGCCGCGGTCTCGACGCCGTCCGCCTGCGAGCCGCCGCGGGTGCGGCGACGCTGACGCGGCGTACGCGTACGGGCCGGGCGCTCCTCGGTGACGACGGGAGCCGCGGCGGCGGACCTGCGTCCGCGCCCACCGGTCTCGCCGAGGTCCTCGACCTCTTCGGCCGCGAGGCCCGCGCGGGTGCGCTCGCCCCGGGGCAGTACGCCCTTCGTGCCCGCCGGGATCTTCAGCTCCTCGAACAGGTGCGGCGACGTGGAGTACGTCTCGACCGGGTCGGGGAACTTCAGGTCGAGCGCCTTGTTGATCAGCTGCCAGCGCGGGATGTCGTCCCAGTCGACCAGCGTGATCGCGATGCCCTTCTTGCCCGCGCGGCCGGTGCGGCCGATGCGGTGGAGGTAGGTCTTCTCCTCCTCCGGCGACTGGTAGTTGATGACGTGCGTGACACCGTCGACGTCGATGCCGCGGGCCGCGACATCGGTGCAGACCAGCACGTCGACCTTGCCGTTGCGGAAGGCGCGCAGCGCCTGCTCGCGGGCGCCCTGGCCGAGGTCGCCGTGGACCGCGCCGGAGGCGAAGCCGCGCTTGGCGAGCTGCTCGGCGATGTCCGCGGCGGTCCGCTTCGTACGGCAGAAGATCATCGCGAGCCCGCGGCCCTCGGCCTGCAGTATGCGCGCGACCATCTCCGGCTTGTCCATGGAGTGGGCGCGGTAGACGAACTGCTCGGTGTTGGCGACGGTCGTGCCCTCGTCGTCCGGCGAGGTGGCGCGGATGTGCGTCGGCTGCGACATGTAGCGGCGGGCGAGGCCGATGACGGCGCCCGGCATGGTCGCGGAGAAAAGCATCGTCTGCCGCTTCGGCGGAAGCAGCTGGATGATCTTCTCGACGTCGGGCAGGAAGCCGAGGTCGAGCATCTCGTCGGCCTCGTCGAGGACGAGCGCCTTGACGTGGGAGAGGTCGAGCTTCTTCTGCCCGGCGAGGTCGAGCAGGCGGCCCGGGGTGCCGACGATCACGTCGACGCCCTTCTTGAGCGCCTCGACCTGGGGCTCGTACGCCCGGCCGCCGTAGATGGCGAGCACGCGCACGTTGCGGACCTTGCCCGCGGTGAGGAGGTCGTTGGTGACCTGCTGGCACAGCTCGCGCGTCGGTACGACGACGAGGGCCTGCGGGGTGTTGGTGAGCCGCTCGGGCGTGGCCCGGCCCGCCTCGACGTCGGCGGGGACGGTGACCCGCTCAAGGATCGGCAGACCGAAGCCGAGCGTCTTGCCGGTGCCGGTCTTGGCCTGCCCGATGATGTCGGTGCCGGAGAGCGCTACGGGGAGCGTCATCTCCTGGATGGGGAACGGGGACACGATGCCGACGGCTTCAAGGGCTTCGGCGGTCTCGGGGAGGATCCCGAGCTCTCGGAACGTAGTCAGGGTGCTGCCTCTTCTGTGAGACGCGGTACGGAGGCGAACGCGGCGGGTCGTACCGTGCCCATTTCGTCCGGCGGGGATCAGATTCGATCGTGTTGCCGGGTGGCGCGGGACCACTGCCGTCGCTCAAGCGCTCGTGCCGCTGAGGGATCCCTCTTCTGTGGCACGTACTGAAACGTGCCCGGCGGAGGGCTGTCGGGTCGGAGCCGACCGGAGCAACCGACCGGGCATCCTCATTCGTGCAGCCCGTCGAAATACTCGGCGGGCGCATTACCACTGTACCCCGGATTCGCGCATGTGTGTTGGGAGAATTCGCGGGACCGGTGCGACGGGTGTGAGCAAGGAGGCCCTTACAGCCCGTCCCCGGCGGGCTATTGTGCGGTTTATGGAGACGTCTGACAACGCCACTGCAGCCGAAGAAACCACCCCGGAGCCCGAGCGCACCGGGATCGCCGCCCAGGACTGGGCGACGGCCTCCGCGGTTCCCCAGTACCGCGCCGCGGTCGTGGACCTCCTCGGCGCCCTCGCCTACGGAGAGCTCGCGGCCTTCGAGCGGCTCGCGGACGACGCGAAGCTGGCGCCGTCCCTGGCGGACAAGGCGGAGCTGGCGAAGATGGCTTCCGCGGAGTTCCACCACTTCGAGCGGCTGCGGGACCGGCTCGCGCAGATCGACGCCGAGCCGACGGCCGCGATGGAGCCGTTCGCCAAGGCGCTCGACGACTTCCACCACCAGACCGCCCCGTCGGACTGGCTGGAAGGCCTGGTCAAGGCGTATGTGGGCGACTCGATCGCGAGTGACTTCTACCGCGAGGTCGCCAATCACCTGGACTCCGACACCCGCTCCCTGGTCCTGTCGGTCCTCGATGACACCGGGCACGGCAACTTCGCCGTGGAGAAGGTGCGGGCCGCGATCGAAGCGGACCCGCGGGTCGGCGGCCGGCTCGCGCTGTGGGCGCGGCGTCTGATGGGCGAGGCCCTTTCGCAGGCCCAGCGCGTGGTCGCCGAGCGCGACGCGCTCTCGACGATGCTGGTCGGCGGGGTCGACGGGGTGGCCGCGGGCTTCGACCTCGCGGCGGTCGGCGAGATGTTCACCCGGATCACCAAGGCCCACACCAAGCGGATGGCGGCGCTGGGTCTCGCGGCCTGATCCGTAGCGCCGAAGGGTCACCTGCCTGACGAGCCGACGCCCGACGAGTCGCCGAACCGCCGCCTACGCCGCTGACCGGCGCAGGCGGCGCGTCGGCCGCAGCAGCAGCGAGAGCAGGACGGACGCGACGAAGGTCGCGCCGAGCACCGTCGTCACCCCGTGCCCCGGGCCGATCGCCGAGTGGGTCAGGAACGCGCCGAAAAGACCGGCGAGCGGGCCGACGGACAGAACGATGCGGCGGTCGGGCAGCCGGTGGGACAGCCGGGCCGCGGCGGCCCACGCGAGGGCGAATCCCAGCAGTACGGAGCCAAGGGCTTCAAGGAGCATGTGCGTCGCCTCCCATGGGTCGGCCAGGGCGGATCCAGTCACAGCCGTCCTACCCGAGCCTCGCGGAACGCAACCCTCCCCTCACTGGGAGGAAGCAACGCGGGCGTGTCCTTGGCCGGACCCGATTTTTATGTGCTTACGGTCACACCATGAGCCAGCGTCGGCCGGTGCCCAGACTCGCAGCGTTGGACGGGCTCCGGCTCGTCGCCGCCCTGATGGTGGTCTGCTACCACTACCTCGCGCTGAGCAGACCCTGGGGACACGACCCGGTGACGGTCTTCCCGACGCTGCACAGGTTCGCCGAGTTCGGCTGGCTCGGTGTCGAGGTTTTCTTCCTGGTCAGCGGCTTCGTCATCTGTATGAGCGTGTGGGGCCGCAGCCTCGGCGACTTCGCCGTATCGCGGGTTTCCCGGCTGTTTCCGGCCTACTGGGTCGCGGTACCGCTGACCGCGCTGGTCGTCGACGAATGGCCGGAGATCACGTCGATACGTGGCTGGGACGACGTGATCGTCAACCAACGTCGACGACGTGTACTGGACGCTCTTCGTGGAGCTCAAGTTCTACGTCCTGATGGCGATCGTGGTGCTCTGCGGGGTCACCTATCGCAACCTGCTCGTCTTCTGCGGGGTGTGGACGGTGGCGGCGGCCCTGGCCCCCAGCCTCGGCTTCCCGGCGCTCGCGGCGTTCGCGATGCCGCAGTACGCGCCGTTCTTCATCGCGGGCATCGCCTTCTACCTGATGCGCCGTTTCGGGCCGAACGCGCTGCTCTGGGGCATCGTCCTGTTCCAACTGCTGCTCGCGCAGCGGTACATCGGCTACCGCATGGCCAGCAACCTCGGGCACGTCGCCGCCGAGCACCTGCCGACCTGGCCGGTCCGGCTGATCATCATCGCCGGGTTCGCGGTGGTCGGTGCTATCGCCCTCGGCGTCTTCGACAAGGTGCGGTGGAGGTGGCTCTCCATCGCCGGAGCGATCACTTATCCGCTGTATTTGATCCACATGTTCATCGGCATGACGCTGATCCACCATTTCCGCGACCGGCTCCCCGCCCCGGTCCTGGTGGCTTCGGTGATCGCGCTGATGACGGCCACCGCCTGGCTCATCCACCGCCATGTGGAGCGCCCCGTCGGCAAGTGGGTCCGCGATTCCATGAAGCGCGGCATCCAAGACGTACGCCTCAACTCTCCGGCCCGTCGGCAGGACCGGCCGGGGCCCTCGCTTCCGGGGGCTCCCGAAGAGCGGCGGCCCCTGCACGGTGCGGGGGTCCACTGAGCAAGATCCTTCGAAAAGGAAAAAGAAGGGGTGTCACCAGTGATCACTGGTGACACCCCTTCTTCGGTGTCCTTGTGTACTACAGCGCGCCGAAGCCCACGCGGCGGACCGCCGGCTCGCCGATTTCCACGTATGCGATCTTGTCGGCCGGTACCAGGACCTTGCGGCCCTTGTCGTCCGTGAGGCTGAGCAGCTGCGCCTTGCCGCCGAGGGCGTCGGATACCGCGCTCTCGACTTCTTCGGCGGACTGCCCGCTCTCCAGAACGATCTCCCGGGGTGCGTGCTGCACGCCGATCTTGACCTCCACGGCTATGTCCCTCCGACCTCGTGCGGTGCGCGGTCAGCCGCGCCGTACGCTGCACACATTAGCCCGGGGAGGCGACAGGAAATGGCCGGTCGCAGAACGCCAGGAGCGAACAGAATTCAGGAATGAACGCGCGCCGGCCGCTCAGTGGCCCTCGGTGCCGTGCAGCGGGAAGCCCGCGATACCGCGCCAGGCGAGCGAGGTGAGGAGCTGGACCGCCTGGTCGCGGGGGATGGCCGACTCGCTGGAGAGCCAGTAGCGGGCCACCACCTGGGAAACCCCGCCCAGACCCACGGCGAGCAGCATCGACTCGTCCTTGGAGAGGCCGGTGTCCTCGGCGATGACGTCCGAGATGGCCTCGGCGCACTGGAGGCTGACCCGGTCCACGCGCTCGCGCACGGCGGGCTCGTTGGTCAGGTCCGACTCGAAGACGAGCCGGAACGCGCCGCCCTCGTCCTCGACGTACGCGAAATAGGCGTCCATGGTCGCGGCGACGCGGAGCTTGTTGTCCGAGGTCGACGCCAGAGCGGTGCGGACCGCGTGCAGGAGTGACTCGCAGTGCTGGTCAAGCAGGGCCAGGTAGAGCTCCAGCTTGCCGGGGAAGTGCTGGTAGAGCACCGGCTTGGAGACGCCCGCGCGCTCCGCGATGTCGTCCATCGCGGCCGCGTGGTAACCCTGTGCGACGAAAACCTCCTGGGCCGCGCCCAGAAGCTGATTGCGGCGGGCCCGGCGCGGCAGGCGCGTGCCTCGCGGGCGCGCCGCCTCGGTCTGCTCGATGGCTGTCACGCCGCCTCCCAAAGTTGTTCTGGTGCGCGATGTACGCGCGCCGCCATCGTACTTTTGGGTAACCCGGCTGTGCGCGGTGCGAACGCAGAATTTCACGGACCGGACGCGCTGGGTAGCCGGAGATACCCGCGGGAAACCGAACAAATCATCGGTAGTCGTCCTCGTCGAGGGCGACCACGCGCGCCTGTTCGACGGCGTCGGCCTCGTTGGCGGCGCCGGGGTCGACGCGGGTCAGCGGGTCGTCGTGGTCCTGCCGTACGTCCTTGTGCTGTTCGGCCGCGTCCGCCTCGTTGGTCTCCTCGGACAGTTCCGCGGTGTCGTCGTCTTCGTCCTGGAAGGTTTCCGGATCGCTGGGATCGACGGACATGGCTGCTCCCTTTTCCTACACTTCGAGTGATTCGGGGGCTCCCTTATGAGCCTAGGAGTTCCCCGGGGAAGGCGCTATACGGCCTGTGACGGCGAACACATGAACCACGGTGTGATCGTCTCGTAACATTGCCGCATGTCTTCGACCGAGCTGCCGGAAACCCTCGCCGCCGCCTCCCTGGCACCACGGGTGGGCGCGGTCAGGGTCGCTGAGGGCGAGGAGCTGCGCTCCGTGAGCCTGCCCGGCCTCACCCTGACCATCCGGTCGCGTCCCGGCACCGGCCCTGGCCTCGAACCCGCGCTGTACGTCCACGGGCTCGGCGGTTCCTCGCAGAACTGGTCGACGCTGATGCCGCTGCTCGCCGACCGCCTGGACGGCGAGGCGCTCGATCTGCCCGGGTTCGGGGACTCCCCGCCACCGGACGACGGCAACTACTCGGTCACCGGCCACGCCCGCGCCGTGATCCGCCTGCTCGACTCGGCGGGCCGCGGCCCGGTCCACCTCATCGCCAACTCGCTGGGCGGCGCCGTCTCGACCCGCGTCGCGGCCGTACGCCCCGACCTGGTGCGCACCCTCACCCTCATCTCGCCCGCGCTGCCGGAGATCCGCGTGCAGCGCAGCGCCTGGCCGACCGCGCTGATAGCGCTGCCCGGCGTCGCCTCCCTGTTCGCGAAGCTGAGCCGGGACTGGACTGCGGAGGACCGCACCCGGGGCGTGATGGCGCTCTGTTACGGCGACCCCGGGCGGGTGAGCCCCGAGGGGTTCGAGGCCGCGGTCCAGGAGATGGAGCGACGCCTCCAGCTCCCGTATTTCTGGGACGCGATGACCCGCTCGGCGCGCGGCATCGTGGACGCGTACACGCTGGGCGGCCAGCACGGACTGTGGCGGCAGGCGGAGCGGGTGCTCGCGCCGACGCTGCTCGTCTACGGACAGCGCGACCAGCTCGTCTCGTACCGGATGGCCCGCCGGGCCGCGGCCGCCTTCCGTGACTCGCGGCTCCTCACGCTGCCCGATGCCGGGCACGTGGCGATGATGGAGTACCCCGAGACGGTCGCCCAGGCCGTGCGGGAACTGATCGACGAGAGCGCCGACGGACACCGCGCCGACCGGGAAACCGACGACCGAGAAAACAGGAGCTGATCCGGGGCGTGGGACGACACAGCCGACCCAAGGGCTCCAGCGGAGAGGCGCCGATATCCGAAGCGCCCCCGGCCCCGCAGGCCGAGCCGGCCGTCGCCTCCGGCGGCGGCCGACGCAGACGGCAGGCCCCGGGCGACGACGGCCCCGCCCCGCACCACGGCGGCGGCACCCCGGCCTTCGGCACCCCGCAGGTGCGCGGCGGGCACCCGCAGCACTCCGAGGGCGGACGCGACGCCTCGGTCCGCCACGGCGACTGGCCGGGCAGGCCGCACACCGTCCAGCAGAATCCTTACGGCGCCGCGGCCCGCATTCCGGGCCCCCGCCGCTCCTACACCGAGGCCTTCGACGGACCCGGGCCGGCCGACACCGGGGCGAACCGCACCGTCGCCGCCCCGGCCCCGCTGCGGGACGGGCCATCGGCGCCCGAACCCGACACCGGGTCCAAGGGGGCCAAAGAGTCCAAGGGGTCCAAGGGGCGGACGTTCACCGGGATCGCGGCGGCCGCGGTGACCACCGTGCTCGCGGTCGTCGTCGCCGGGCAGGTCACCTCCGACGGCGACAAGCACGACGTCGCCGGCCGGTCCACCGGCGACAACGACCGTGACACCGACGGGAGTTCGGCCTCCCGGGGCAGCGGGCGGGCCACCCCGCAGGCGGCCCCCGCGGTCCAGACGTACGACCAGAAGATGGCCCAGCAGTTCCCGCTGGACCCCAAGCTCACCGCGTCCGGCAAGTTCGACGCCGTGCCCGGGTTCGAAGCGGCGCCCGGCAAGGGGCGCAAGTACCGCTACCGGGTGGACGTCGAGCAGGGGCTCGGCCTGGACGGCGCCCTGTTCGCCGAGGCCGTGCAGAAGACCCTCAACGACGACCGCAGCTGGGGCCACGGCGGCACGATGACCTTCGAGCGGATCTCGTCGGGCCAGCCGGACTTCATCATCACGCTGGCCAGCCCCGGGACCACCGGCACCTGGTGCGCCAAGTCCGGGCTCGACACCAATGAGGACAACGTCTCCTGCGACTCGGCCGCCACCGACCGCGTGATGATCAACGCCTACCGCTGGGCGCAGGGCTCCGTGACCTTCGGCTGGGGCAAGGCGATGCTCGCGTACCGGCAGATGCTCATCAACCACGAGGTCGGCCACCGGCTCGGCCACAACCATGTGAGCTGCCGCACGCCCGGCGCGCTCGCCCCGGTGATGCAGCAGCAGACCAAGTCCCTGGACATCGACGGGATCAAGTGCCTGCCCAACCCGTGGGTGTATCCCCAGGGTTGATCCGGACACGGTGCGACATGTCCACGATGTGGGACGACCGTCTCGTTCTCGATTGACAGTGAACGGCGGGTCGTTCATATTTCTCGGCATGTCGCACCGTCACGCCACCCCCGAACGCGCCGCCATCGAGCTGGCGCTCATCGGCGTGACCGGGCACAGCGTGGCCGACATTCTCTGTAGCTGACGCCGTCCCGAGCGCGTTCGACTTTCCCTTTTCCCTTTTTGCGCCCGGGCATTTCCGTGCTTTCGCACGGTTTCCGCATGCGGGCGCAGCCACCCCTTTTCCCTTTTGGTGCTGTGGGCGCCCGCATTTCCCGCCCTGCCCAGCAGTCACCGAGAGGTCTACTTCCGATGCGTCACACGTCCATTTCGTCGGGGAATGTCGCCAGAGCGGCAGCGATAGCCGTGGTTCTCGCCGTGGGCGCCGTCGCCTGCGGCCCCGAGGGCAGCGGCGCCAAGGACGCCGGGTCCGGCGCGTCCGGCACGCCCCACAAGGGCGGCGCGCTCAGCGTGCTCAACAACGAGGCGCAGACCGACTTCGACCCCGCGCGGCTCTACACCTCCGGAGGCGGAAACGTCCCCTCGCTCGTCTTCCGCACCCTGACCACCCGCAACCGCGAGAACGGCGCCGAGGGCACGAAGGTGGTGCCCGACCTCGCGACCGACACGGGCAAGCCCAACGCGGACGCCACCGTATGGACGTACACGCTCAAGGACGGCCTCAAGTACGAGGACGGCAGCCCCATCACCACCGCCGACATCAAGTACGGCATCGAGCGCTCCTTCGCGGCCGAACTCTCCGGCGGGGCACCGTACTTGAGGGACTGGCTGGTCGGCGGCGCGCAGTATCCGGGCCCGTACAAGGACGGCGGCAAGGGCCTCGCCTCGATCGAGACGCCCGACGCCAAGACCATCGTGTTCCACCTGAACAAGCCCGAGGGCGAGTTCCCGTTCCTGGCCACCCAGACGCAGTTCGCGCCGGTCCCCAAGGCCAAGGACGACGGCACCAAGTACGAGGAGCACCCCGTGTCCTCGGGCCCGTACAAGGTCGTCAAGAACGAGAACGACGGCGAGCACCTGGTCCTGGCGCGCAACCCCAACTGGTCCGAGGCGACCGACAGCGAGCGCAAGGCCTACCCCGACACCATCGACGTGCGCTCCGGGCTCGACCAGGCCGTCATCAACCAGCGGCTCTCCGCCTCCCAGGGCCCGGACGCGGCCGCCGTCACCACCGACACCAACCTGGGCCCGGCCGAACTCGCCAAGGTCACCAGCGACAAGCAGCTCGCCGCGCGCGTCGGCACCGGGCACTTCGGCTACACCAACTACATCGCGTTCAACCCGAACGTGAAGCCCTTCGACAACCCCAAGGTCCGCCAGGCCATCGCGTACGCCGTCGACCGCACCTCGGCCGTCAACGCGGTGGGCGGCTCCTCGCTCGCCGAGCCCGCCACCACCTTCCTGCCCAACCAGAAGGCCTTCGGGTACACCCCGTACGACCCGTTCCCGGCGGGCGCCTCCGGCAACGCGGCCAAGGCCAAGGAGCTCCTGAAGGAGGCGGGCTACGCCGACGGGCTCACCGTCACGCTCACCCACTCCAACGCCAAGGGCGGCCCCAAGGGACCCGAGGTCGCCACCGCCCTCCAGGACGCCCTGAAGAAGGCGGGCATCACCGTCAAGCTCCAGGGCCTGGAAGGCAACGACTACAACGACACCGTGGCCAGCGCCAAGAAGGAGCCCGGCTTCTTCCTGCGCGGCTGGGGCGCCGACTGGCCCTCCGGCGGCCCGTTCCTCGCGCCGATCTTCGACGGCCGGCAGATCGTCCAGGACGGCGCCAACTTCAACACCGGCTTCCTGAACGACCCCTCCGTCAACAGCGAGATCGACGAGATCAACAAGCTGACCGACCTGACCGCGGCCGCCCCGCGCTGGGGCGCGCTCGACAAGAAGATCGGCGAGCAGGCCGTGGTCGTGCCGCTGTTCCACCCCGTCTACAAGCGGCTCGTCGGCAAGGACGTCAAGAACGTCGTCATCAGCGACTGGACCGGTGTGCTCGACATCTCGCAGGTCGCGGTCAAGTAGCCATGTCCGAAGCCCTGTTGACCACCGGGGCGGGCGTCGCCGCGCCCGCCCCCGGCGGCCGCCTCTTCTGGCGGCGGCTGCGCGCCCAGCGCGCGGTCACCGCCGCGGCGGCCGTCTTCGCCCTGCTCGTCCTGGTCGCGCTCGCGGCCCCGCTGCTCACCGCCCTGGAGGGCCAGGACCCCAACGCCTTCCACCCCACGCTCGTCGACTCCGCCAGCGGCGGCGTCCCCATCGGCTCGTTCGGCGGGATCAGCGGCGAGCACTGGCTCGGCGTCGAACCGCAGACCGGCCGTGACCTGTTCGCCCGGATCGTCTACGGCGCCCGAGTCTCGCTCGGCGTCGCCTTCGTCGCCACCCTCATCCAGGTCGCGCTCGGCGTCGCCCTCGGCCTGTTCGCCGCGCTCGGCGGCCGCTGGGCCGACCAGATCGTCAGCCGCGTCACCGATGTCGCGGCCGCCCTGCCGATGCTCGTCATCACGCTCGGACTGCTCGCGGTGGCCCCCGCCTCGATCCCGCGGCCGGTCCTGATCACGCTGATCATCGCCGGGCTCGGCTGGTTCGGCACGTCGAAGATCGTGCGGGCGGGCGCCCTCTCGCTCAAGACGCTCGACCACGTCTCGGCGGCACGGCTCAGCGGCTGGGGCACCTGGGCGATCGCCCGCCGCGAGCTGCTGCCCGCGCTCGCCGCACCCGTGATCACGTACGCGGTCCTGCTCGTCCCCACCAACGTGGTGGCCGAGGCGGCGCTGTCCTTCCTCGGCGTGGGCATCAAGCCGCCGACCCCGTCCTGGGGCCAGATGCTCACCGACGCCAACACCTGGTACCAGGCGGCCCCGACCTATCTGCTCCTGCCGGCCGGCCTGCTCTTCATCACGGTCCTCTCGCTGACGGTGATCGGCGAGGGCGTGCGCACGGCCCTGGACCCGCGAGCGGCGTCAAGGCTGCGGGTGGGCACGAGCAAGTCCCGTAAGGAGAAGGCAAGTTGACAGGCTTTACGGGCTTTCTGCTGAGGCGGATCGCCGGAGCCGTGTTCGTGCTCCTCGCCCTCTCCGTCATCGTGTACGCCGTCTTCTACGTGGCCCCCGGCAACGTCGCCCAGATCGTCTGCGGCGAACGCTGCTCACCGCAGCAAGTCGCCCTGGTCCACGACAAGTTGGGGCTCGGCGACCCGCTGTACCTCCAGTACGGCCACTTCATCCAGGGCATCTTCGCCGGCCGCGACTTCTCGTCCGGCACGGGAGTGGTGCACTGCTCGGCGCCCTGCCTCGGCCAGTCCTACCGCACCGACGAGCAGGTCACCGCCCTCATCCTCGGCAAGCTCCCGGTCACGGGTTCGCTGGTGGTCGGCGCGTTCGCGCTGTGGCTGCTCATCGGCGTCGGCACCGGGGTGCTCTCCGCGTGGAAGCGCGGCGGGATGATCGAACGGCTGCTGACCTGGCTGACCCTGGCGGGCACGTCCACGCCGGTGTTCGTCATCGGCCTGCTGCTGATCATCATCCTGTGCTCGACGCTGCAATGGCTGCCGTTCCCGCAGTACGTGCCGTTCACGGACGACCCGGAGCAGTGGTTCTGGGGTCTGCTGCTGCCCTGGTTCTCCCTCGCCCTGATCGAATCGGCCAAGTACGCGCGCCTGACGCGGAGTTCGATGCTGGAGACGCTCGCCGAGGACCATGTACGGACGTTCCGGGCATACGGGCTGACCGAGCGGGCCATCGTCGGGCGCCATGCGCTGCGCGGCGCGGTCGCCCCGGTCATCGCGCTCAGCGCGCTCGACGCGGGGACCATGTTCGGCAGCGCGGTGCTCACCGAGACGCTCTTCGGCATCCCGGGCATCGGCCAGCAGCTCGTGCAGTCGGTGCGCACGGTCGACCTGCCGGTGGTGGTCGGGGTGGTCCTGACCACCGGATTCTTCGTGGTGCTTGCCAATGCGGTCGCGGACGTCCTGTACGCGATGGCGGATCGACGGGTGGTCCTTTCATGACGCTGGTTCCTGCAGAGGCGCCGCTGGTCGAGGTCGCCGACCTCGGCATCTCCTTCGGCGAGGTGCGCGCCGTGGACAGCCTCTCCTTCACGCTCCGGCCCGGCGCGGCGCTGGGTGTCGTCGGCGAATCCGGCTCGGGCAAGAGCGCGTCGGCGTACGCGTTGCTGGGGTTGCACCGGGGTACGGGGGCGCGGGTCACCGGCGCGATCAGGGTGGCGGGGGTGGATGTGATGGCCGCCTCCGACGCCGAACTCCGCTCCCTGCGTGGCGGGTTGGCGGCGATGGTCTTCCAGGACCCGCTGTCCTCGCTCGACCCGTACTACACGATCGGCGACCAGATCGCGGAGGTGTACCGGGTGCACAAGGGTGGCTCCCGGCGGGCCGCGCGGGCCCGCGCGGTCTCGGTCCTGGACCGGGTGGGCATTCCCGACGCGGCCCGCAAATCCCGCTCCCGTCCGCACGAGTTCAGCGGGGGCATGCGACAGCGGGCCCTTATCGCCATGGCGCTGGCGTGCGAGCCGCGCCTGCTCATCGCGGACGAGCCGACGACGGCGCTGGACGTGACCGTCCAGGCGCAGATCCTGGACCTGCTGCACGATCTGCGCCGCGAGACGGGGCTGGGGTTGGTGCTGGTCACCCACGACGTGGGGGTCGCGGCGGAGAGCGTGGACGAGGTGCTGGTGATGCGGGCGGGGAGGGCGGTGGAGCGGGGTCCGGTGGGGGCGGTCCTTGGCGCTCCGCGGGAGCCGTACACGCGGGCGCTGCTGTCGGCGGTCCCGAGGATCTCCCCCACCCCGCCCCTCCCCAAGACCCTCCGGGGGAGCGCGCCCGGCTGCGACCCGGCAGACACTGCTGGGGCTCCGCCCCAGACCCCGTTCGCGCCTGAAGGGCGCTCGTCCTCAAACGCCGGACGGGCTGGGGATGCGGGCGAGGGCGGGGCGCGAAGCGCAAGTGCCGGGCCGGCTGGGGATGCCGCCGAGGGCGGTTCGCGGACCGCGAGCGGGCCACAGGGTGGCCATGCTGCGGTGTCCGGTCCTGCCAGGGGCGCGGGGAACTGCGCGATCGGCCACGCACGGTCCGCGGTCGTAGGCGGGCCCTCCGAGCCTCAGCCGCTCTCAGCCTCTCCGGCGTTTGAGGAGCGGGGGTCCGCGAACGGACCTCGGCCGCATGCCCACCCCCGGAGGGTTGCGGGAAGGGGCGGGGTGGGGGAGACCTCCACCGAAGGCGGCCTCGTGCTCCAGGCCAGCGACCTCCGCCACACCTTCGGGCGTGGCAGAGCCGCGTTCACCGCCGTGGATGGGGTCTCCCTGAAAGTCCACCGCGGTGAAACCCTCGGCATCGTCGGCGAGAGCGGGAGCGGCAAGACCACCCTCGGCCGCATGCTGGTCGGGTTGCTGGAGCCCAGTGAAGGCACCGTGACCCGCACCGGCGACGTCCAGATGGTCTTCCAGGACCCCGTCTCCTCCCTCAACCCCCGCCGGTCCATCGGCGAATCCGTCGCCGACCCGCTGAGGGCGAGAGGGGAGCGCGACGACAGCCGCATCCGGACCAGGGTCGGCGAGCTGCTCCGCAGGGTCGGCCTCGACCCGGACCGCTACGACAGCTACCCGCACGAGTTCAGCGGCGGTCAGCGCCAGCGCGTGGGGATCGCCCGCGCGCTGGCCGCCGAGCCGACACTCATCGTGTGCGATGAGCCCGTGTCCGCGCTCGATGTGACGACACAGGCTCAAGTCACCGCGCTGCTCGGCCAGTTGCAGCGCGAGCTCGGCCTCGCGCTCGTCTTCGTCGCGCACGACCTCGCCGTGGTGCGGCAGGTCAGCGACCGGGTCGCCGTGATGCGGCAGGGGCGGATCGTGGAGGAGGGCGAGGTCGACGTCGTGTACGGGGCGCCCAAGGACCCGTACACCCGGCAGCTGCTCGCCGCAGTGCCCTCGCTGGACCCGGCGCTGGCCGCCACCCGCCGCGCGGCCCGCCGCGAGCTGCGCGAGGCATCCCGGGAGACCGCCCGCGAGGAGGTGGCCGTAGCGTAGCCGTGGGTGACCGGACCGACCCGTAGCGCGACCGAACGCCACCGGGTCGGGAAAGTTACGTGCATTCACCCCTTCCGGTGGCGCGATGGACAACCGTCCGTCGCGCCACCGGCATGACCGCTTACGTTCGTCCCGCTGCGAGTCGCCGTTGCCAACGGTGGCCGCCCACAAGGGAGATCGGGGGTGCGCACATGCGGATCGGACTGCTCACGGATGGCGGTTATCCGTACACGACCGGTGAGGCCAGGCTGTGGTGCGACCGGCTCGTGCGCGGGCTCGCGCGGCACGAGTTCGACATATTCGCGCTCAGCCGCAGTGCCGAGCAGGAACAACAGGGGTTGCTCGCCCTGCCTCCCCACGTGCGTCAGGTGCGTACCGCGCCGCTCCGGGCCGCGCCCGAAACCCACTACACCGGCCGCAGGCGTACCGAGCGCGGGTACGGGCGCCGTGAACGCCGGGAGTTCGCCCTCCACTTCGGGCGCCTGGCCGCCTCGATCTGCAGCGAACGGGCCGACGGCGACAGTTTCGCCGAGGGGCTGTACGGGCTCGCCTCCCTCGCCCGCGAGCACGGCGGGATCGCGGGCGAGCTCCGTTCCGAGACGGCCGTCCGCATTCTGGAAGCCGCCTGTCGCACCCCCGGCGCCAACCGCGCCGTCCAGGCCGCCCGGGTGCCCGACCATCTCGCCTTCGCGAGCCTCCTGGAACGCGCCCTGCGCCCGCTCTCCCTCGACTGGTACGGCGACGACGCGCTCGGCGCGGTCGACCTCGCCCACGCCGCTTCCGGCGGCCGCGCCGCCCTGCCCGGGCTCCTGGCCAAACGCTTCTGCGGGGTCCCGCTCCTGGTCACCGAATACGGCGTCCAGCTCCGCGCCCAGTACCTCGCCAACGCCCAACTCTCCGTCCCGGTAAGGGCGTTGCAGGCAGGGTTTCAGCGTCGGCTCGCTGCCGAGGTGTATGGGCAGGCCGAGCTCGTCACCCCGGGCAACACCCACACCCGCCGCTGGCAGGAACGCTGCGGAGCCGACCGCGCCAAGCTGCGCACCGTCTATCCCGGCATGTCCGCCGACCGGTTCCACGCGGTCGGGGAAGGCGCGTACGGCGGGGACCCCAACACCCTGGTGTGGGTCGGGCGGATCGAGCCCGCCAAGGACCTCATCGCCCTGCTGCACGCCTTCGCCGAGGTCCGCAAGGCCGAGCCCGAGGCACGGCTGCGCTTGATCGCCGCGCCCGCCGAAGGCCCCGACGCCGTCACCTACCTCGCGCACTGCCGGGCGCTCGCCGCCCAGCTCTTCCCCGACGAGGCCGCCGACGCCCATGCGGTCGGCGACAACCCCGTCTCGTTCGAGGAGATCGGCGGCCCCGAGGCGCCCGAACCCGCCGACGCCTACGCCGCCGGCAGCGTCGTCGTCCTGTCCAGCGTCGTCGAGGGCTTCCCGATCAGCCTCGTCGAGGCCATGTTCTGCGGCCGGGCCACCGTGTCCACCGACACCGGCGCGGTCGTCGAAGTCATCGGCGGCACCGGCCTGGTGGTGCCGCCGCGCAATCCCCGAGCGCTCGCCGACGCCTGCGTCGCGCTCCTTCGCGACCCCGAGCGGCGCTCGCGCCTGGGCGCCGCCGCCCGCGCCCGCGCCCTCGAACTGTTCACCGTCGAGCAGAACCTCGCGGCATTTCGCGGCATTTACCTGGAGCTCATGTCGCACAACCCGGTCCATCGCGAGAACGCCGACGAGACGGCCGCCCCGCAGCCCTTCGCGCACCCCGCCGAAGCCCATGTGCCGGGCCGCTGGGCGGCCCCGACCGCAGCTCGCATGCCGTCCAACTCGCCGTCGAGCGGGCCCAGTTGGGCAGGCAGCCCGATCGCGGTCCTGTTGCAGCAACGCCTCGAAGCCGAAGCGGAAGGGGCGGGCGCGTGACCGACACCCCCTCCGCCCCGGCCACCGGCGCCGCCTGGGACACCCGCTCCGAGGGCGCCCTCTCCTCGACGCCCGCCCAGAGCGGCGCGGGCCGCACCGCCACCCCCCGGCGCGGCCCCGCCGACCCCGTCAAAGCCCTCATGCACCGCCACCGCGAACTCTGCGAGCGCGCCGTCGACCCGCTGGAGATCGCGGCAGGCCTTGAGGCGCACGGCGTCACCGACCGCACCGCCGCCCGCTTCCGCCACCGCGACGTCTTCTCGCTCGCCGAAGAGCTCTACGCCCGAGTGCCACGCGACACCGAAACCCCATCCGCCACAAGGGAGTTGACCCCACAGCCCGCCGGATGGGCGCTCTGGGCGCTGCTGCCCGGCGTCGTCTGCGCACTCGTCGTCGAGGGCGTTCGGCTCGCCCCTGGCGGGATCCGGTTGGTGGCCGGCGCGGTCGGGGCGGTCGCCTTCGCGGTGGCGCTCACCCTGTCCCTGCGGCGCGGCCCCCTGCGCGCCGACCACCGCACCCGGCCCGTCGCCCGCCTCTGCGCCGCCTGGCTCATGGCGTACGCGATCGGCGGCGACGGGCTACTCGCCGACGCCGTGCGCGGCGGCCCCGACGGAGGCTGGCCGCTCGACCCGGCGGCCGCCACCGGCCTCGCGTTCGCCGTCGCCCCCGCGATGTGGTGCGCGCACCTCTTCTCCGTAGGGGCCCGCCGCAAGCTCGCCTCCAGCCGGGGCCTCGCCGAGTTCGCCGGGCGCTCCCGCCCGCTGCTCCTGGCCACCGTGGCCCTGTTCCTCGGCTGCCTCGCCGCCTGTCTGACGGTTGCTCAACTCGCCTACGGAACCGATGTGTTCGCGGCCGGCACCGCGCTCGGGGCGCTGCTCTGGCTCGGCCGGCTGCTCGCCGCGCACGGCTTCGCCGGCGCCGCCACGAAGATGCTCGCCGCCGCCGCGGGCGCCGAACTGCTCGCGCTCGCCTCCGTGTTCGCCGGTCGGCTGCCCGGCTGCGCCGCCCTCGGCCACCCCGTCGAAGCCGCCGTCCAGACCTGGGGCGCCGGGGCGCTGCCCGCCGCCGTGTGCGGCGCCGCCGCCCTCGCCCTGCTCGCCCGAGCCGCCGCCGTGCTGGCCCGCGCCTCGGCCCACTGTGACCAGTGAGGCGCCCGACGACCGACGCGCCCACCCCACCGAAGCGCCGCGATCGCCCGGCCACCTCACGGAGCGGGCGACACGGCATTGAAGGAGAACGACACATGACCGCCCTGCCATCGGCCTCCCGCCGCCCGCACGGAAGGACCGCGCGATGAGGGTGCTGCTGCTCGGAGCCAACGGATACCTCGGCCGGTTCGTCGCCGACCGCCTGCTCGCCGACCCCGCCGTGCAGCTCACCGCCCTCGGGCGCGGCGACGACGCGGACGTACGGTTCGACCTCGCCACCGGCAGCCCGGGAGCCCTGACCCGCTTCCTCGACGCCGTGCACCCCGGAGTCGTCGTCAACTGCGCCGGGGCCACCCGGGGCGGCGCCCGCGAGCTGACCCGGCACAACACCGTCGCCGTCGCCACCGTCTGCGAGGCCCTGCGGCGCAGCGGCTGCGGCGCCCGCCTCGTCCAGATCGGCTGCGCCTCGGAGTACGGGCCCTCGCAGCCCGGCTCCTCCACCGCCGAGGACGCCGTGCCGCGCCCCGGCGGGCCGTACGGCGTCTCCAAGCTCGCCGCGACCGAGCTCGTCCTCGGCTCCGGACTCGACGCGATCGTGCTGCGCGTCTTCTCGCCCGTCGGCCCCGGCACCCCCGCCGGCTCCCCGCTCGGCCGCCTCGCCGAGGCGATGCGGCGCGCCATGCAGTCCGGCGACGGCGAGCTGAAGCTCGGCGGGCTCGGCGTGCAGCGGGACTTCGTGGACGTACGCGATGTGGCGCGGGCCGTACACGCCGCCTCGCTCTCCGCCGCCCAGGGCGTGGTCAACATCGGCACCGGACGCTCGGTGAAGCTCCGCGACGCGGCCGCCGTCCTCGCCAGGGTCGCGGGCTACGCGGGCGCCCTGCACGAACTCGACGGCCCGCCCGTCATGCGCCCCGGCCTCATCGGCTCCCCGCGCAACGGCGAGGGCCTCGAACACCTCGCCACGCCGGCCCCGTACCCCGACGGCTGCGGCAGCTGGCAGCAGGCCGACGTGCGCACCGCCCGCGACCGGCTCGGCTGGCGGCCCCGGATCAACCTGGAGGAATCCCTCGCCGACATCTGGATGGAGGCGGCATGCCGAATCTGACCCGGCTCCTCGGGCAGCGCGCGGCGACCGGCGCCGACCGGCTCGGCCTCGGCGTCCCCGGCTACGCCCACCCGCTCGTCGCCCCCGTCGAATGGGCCGAACTCACCCGCCCCGGAACGCCGTTGCACTGGGCCGTGCTCAATGTGTCCGGCGGAACTCCCGGCGGCCCCGGCAGCCGGCCCGACCCGCACTGCCTCGAAGCCGTCGGCAGACTCCGCAACGCCGGCATCCGGGTGCTCGGCCACCTCGACACGGCGTACGGCACCCGCCCCTTCGGCGAGCAGATCTCCGAGGCGCACCGCTACCTCGACTGGTACCGCGTCGACGGCTTCCTGCTCGACCGCTGTCCCACAGAGCGAGACGCGCTTCCCGAAATGCGGCGCACCACCGACACGCTGCGGGCCCTGCGTGACGGCGCCCACCTGGTCTTCGGGCACGGGACGCACCCGTACCCCGGCTATGCGGAGGCCGCCGACCAGCTGATCACGTACACCGGCCCGTGGACCGACTACCGCTGGTCGCAGGTGGCCGAATGGACCGCCGACTACCCGCCGGAGCGCTTCTGCCACCTGGTGCACGGGGTGCCCAGGACGCATCTGGAGGAGGCGCTGCGGATCGCCCGGTGGCAGGGCGCGGGCACGATCTACTTCACGGACCGCGCCAGGTCCCGGCAGGGAAACGGGCATACCGACCCATTTGAAACGCTGCCCGGCTACTGGGATGAAATCGTCTCGCGGATCGGACCCGGTATCTCGGAATGAGGGGGCGCGTGGCAGTGTTACGGAGAGAACAACCGTACTGACATACCGACCGACGGAGTTTCCGTGTCGCTGCCACCCCTGGTCGAGCCAGCAGCTGAGCTCACCGTAGACGAGGTCCGCAGGTATTCGCGCCACCTGATCATCCCCGACGTCGGGATGGACGGGCAGAAGCGGCTGAAGAACGCGAAGGTGCTCGCCGTGGGCGCCGGCGGCCTCGGCTCCCCGGCCCTGATGTACCTGGCCGCCGCCGGTGTCGGCACGCTCGGCATCGTGGAGTTCGACGAGGTCGACGAGTCGAACCTCCAGCGCCAGATCATCCACAGCCAGGCCGACATCGGCCGCTCCAAGGCGGAGTCCGCGCGCGACTCCGTCCTCGGCATCAACCCGTACGTGAACGTCGTCCTGCACGAAGAGCGGCTCGAAGCCGAGAACGTGATGGAGATCTTCAGCCAGTACGACTTGATCGTCGACGGCACGGACAACTTCGCGACGCGCTACCTGGTGAACGACGCGTGCGTGCTCCTGAACAAGCCGTACGTATGGGGTTCGATCTACCGCTTCGACGGCCAGGCCTCGGTCTTCTGGTCCGAGCACGGCCCCTGCTACCGCTGCCTCTACCCGGAGCCCCCGCCGCCGGGCATGGTCCCGAGCTGCGCCGAGGGCGGCGTGCTGGGCGTGCTTTGCGCGTCGATCGGCTCGATCCAGGTCACCGAGGCGATCAAGGTCCTCACGGGTGTCGGCGAGCCGCTGGTCGGCCGCCTGATGATCTACGACGCCCTGGAGATGCAGTACCGCCAGGTCAAGGTCCGCAAGGACCCCGACTGCGCGGTCTGCGGTCCGAACGCGACGGTCACCGAGCTCATCGACTACGAAGCCTTCTGCGGCGTCGTGTCCGAGGAGGCCCAGGAAGCGGCCATGGGCTCGACGATCACTCCCAAGCAGCTCAAGGAGTGGATCGACGCCGACGAGAAGATCGAGATCATCGACGTCCGCGAGCCGAACGAGTACGAGATCGTCTCGATCCCGGGCGCCAAGCTGATCCCGAAGAACGAGTTCCTGATGGGCAGCGCCCTCCAGGACCTGCCCCAGGACAAGCGCATCGTCCTGCACTGCAAGACGGGCGTGCGCTCGGCGGAGGTCCTCGCGGTCCTCAAGTCGGCGGGGTTCGCCGACGCGGTGCACGTGGGCGGCGGCGTGATCGGCTGGGTCAACCAGATCGAGCCGGAGAAGCCCATTTATTAAGCGCCGGGTACTTCGAAGGGGTCGGCCCGCACGAGAAGTGCGGGCCGACCCCATTGGCCTTTAAGGGGCGCGGGGAACTGCGCGACCAGCCACGACGGGCCCGCAGTCGAATGTCAGCACTTCCCAAACGGCGCCGCGCTACTGGCAAACCGCCCCCGCAGAGGGAACCTTTCCGTCCAAGAGGTAAGCGTTCACCGTGTTCTGCACACACTTGTCGCCGCTGTCGTACGCCCCGTGCCCCTGGCCCTTGTACGTGAGCTCCACGCCCACCCCCGGGCCCAGTTTGTCCACCATGTTCTTCGCGCCCGCGTAAGGCGTCGCCGGGTCGCCGGTGTTGCCGACGACCACGATCGGGGCGGCGCCCGGTGCGCTCACGTCCGGAGTGGTCCACTGGCCGGCGACCGGCCACTCGGTGCAGCCCATGAGGCCCCAGGCCATGAAGTCGCCGAAGACGGGCGAGGCCCTGCGGAACTCGGGGAGCTTGGCCTTCGTTTGCTCCAGTGAGTAACGCTCTTTGAAATCAGCACAGTTGATGGCCACGTTGGCGGCCTGAAGGTTGCTGTACGTGCCGTCCTTGCCGCGCCCGTTCATGGCGTCCGACAGGGCAAGGAGCAGCGCGCCCTGGCCGCCCTCCGCCTCGTCGACACCCTGCTCCAGGAGCTGCCAGTACTCCTTGGAGTACAGCGCCTGGGCGATGCCGTTGGTGGCCTGGGTCCGGGTGAGCTGGCGGCCGCTGTTGCCGGCCGGGATGGGCTTCGTGTTGAGCTGGGCGAGCAGCTTGACGATGACGTCCTCGACCTCCTTCACGTTCGCGCCGCGAAGGAGGCACTTGTCGCCGCGGTTCACGCAGTCCTGCGCGAAGTTGTCGAGAGCGAGCTGGAAGCCCTTGGCCTGGCCGATCGCGCCCTGCTCGACGTCGTTGGTGGGGTCGACGACGCCGTCGAAGACGGCCCGCCCGACGTTCTTGGGGAACAGATGGGCGTAGACGCCGCCGAGCTCCGTCCCGTAGGAGATGCCCATGTAGTGCAGCTTCTGGTCGCCGAGGACCTGGCGCAGCAGGTCCATGTCGCGGGCGGCCTCGGTGGTGCCGACGTGGGGGAGGACCCTGCCGGAGTTGTCCTGGCAGGCGGTGGCGAACGACTTGAGGCCCTCGATGTACGTCTGCTCCTTGGCGGGGTCGTCGGGGGTGGCGTCCTGGGCGAAGTAGGTGTCGAGCTGGGAGTCGTTCTCGCACTGCACGGGCGCGCTGGCGCCGACCCCGCGCGGGTCGAAGCCGACCAGGTCGTAGCGGCCGCGCAGGGCCTCGTAGTCCTTGGCCGCGGCGGGCAGGGTGGTCACGCCGGAGCCGCCCGGGCCGCCGAAGTTGAAGACGAGCGAGCCGATGCGGTGCGCCTTGTCGGTGGCCTCGGTGCGGATGAGGGCGAGGTCGAGCGTGCCGGCCTTGGGGTTCGCGTAGTCCAGCGGCACCTTCATGGTGGCGCACTTCCACTGGGCGCCGCCGGGCAGCGGGGAGGGCGCGGAGCCGGTGCCCTCGGCCGCGGTGGGCGCCGAGCACGCCTTCCAGTTCAGCTTCTGGGTGGCGAGATCGGCCGCGTCGGCGGTGCCTGCGGTGAGCCCGCCGTCGTCCTTGGCCCCGCTGGAACAGCCGACGGCGGCGAGCAGTACGGCGGCGGCGCTGAACGCGGCGGCCCGGGTCCGCTTGCGCGGGGCGCGGTGGTGTTCCATCCCTCCATCCTGCGTCGGGAAGAGGGAGCGCGCGCGGGCGGAGCGGCCCATCAGGGTGGCGCCCCGCCCGGCTCCCGCCACCCGCTCAGCCCGGAACGCCCGCCCGCTCCACCTCAAGCACCCGCTCCGCCGCCGCGAGCCCCGTCGCCACGCACGCCGCGATCCCCACGCCCTCGTACGCGGCGCCGCACACCTCCAGGCCGGGCGGGCGCGCGACGTCCTCGCGGATGCGGGCAAGGCGGGCGGCGTGGCCCACCGTGTACTGGGGGAGGCCGCGGTCCCAGCGGGTGACGCGGGCCGCGACCGGTTCGCCGATCGGGCCGGCCGCGTGGTGCAGGCAGGCTGGTGCGGGTCACGGTAGTCAGACGCCGGGCGTCCACCCCGTCGAGCTCGCCCGGGTCGCGGTCCGGGCGCGCCTCGGCGCGGCAGTGCAGGCAGGCGAGCGGGCAGGCCCGGGTGGCCTCCAAGATGACGATGAAGGGCCGCTCCGCCACGGCGTGCCGGGGCCTGCGCACCAGGGTCCGCCCGCTCATCGCACCCGCTCCCAGCCGCGCCGGTCCTCGCGGTTGGCGGTCGGCTCCGGATCGCGGCGCCGGTAGACGACGTACGGGCGGAACAGGTACTGGACCGGCGCGCTGAACATGTGGACCAGACGCGAGTACGGGATCAGCGCGAACAGCGTGAAGCCGAACAGGATGTGCAGCCGGAAGGCGAGCGGGGCCGCGCCCATCAGGTGGTAGTCCGGCCGGAAGGTGAACAGCGAGCGGAACCAGATCGAGATGCCCTCGCGGTAGTTGTAATCCCCGGTCGCGCCTGTGGAGTTGAGGATCGTCGCCGTCAGGCCGAGCGCCATCGCGCCGAGCAGGAACGTGTACATCAGGTGGTCGCCGCGCAGCGTCGCCTTCCGCACCGCCGGGACCTTGAAGCGGCGGAAGACCAGGATGGCGATGCCGGCCGCCGCCGCGACGCCCGCGACCGCGCCCGTCGACACGGCGAGCAGGTGGTAGGTGTGGTCGCTCACCCCGACCGCGTCCGTCCAGCTCCGCGGGATCACCAGGCCGACCACATGGCCGAGCACGACGAAGAGCATCCCGAAGTGGAAGAGCGGCGAGCCGATGCGGAGCAGCCGCGATTCGTGGACCTGGGTGGAGTGGGTGGTCCAGCCGAACCGGTCGTAGCGGGCCCGCCAGAGGGTGCCCGCGATCAGGAGGGCGATCGAGACGTAGGGCAGCACGCCCCACAGGAGCAGGTCCATCAGGATGCCTTCCGCTCGGGGAAGCCGGGCCAGGGGAGTTCGACGCCGGGCCCGAACGGCTCAAGGCCGACGGTCTCCCGCGGCGGGCCCGCCTTGGCCAGCGCCTTCGCCTCGGCCTTCGTCGTGGGGGAGGCGCCGGGCAGGGTCGCGCAGACCGCTTCGAGGACCTCGGCGTACGGGGTGGCGGTCTCGGTCAGGGAGAGCCGCAGCAGTTCGAGGCCCGCGCGGTGCTCCTGGAGCAGCTCGGTGCCGGACTCCTCGTGGCGCCCGGCGAATTCGAGCGCGGCCGGCAGGAAGTCGGGGAGCTCCTCGTGGCTGAACTCCAGGCCGTGGTCGCGGTAGATCCGCTTGAGGCGGACCAGCGAGAGGCCCCGGCGCCGGGTGTCGCCGTCGGTCCACCACGTCAGATACAGACAGCGGCGGTTGCGGGTGTCGAACGTGGAGGTGTAATGCGCGGCCAGGTCCAGCGGATCGGTGGCCGCCGCCACGTCCACGAAGTCCTGGAGCCGCTCGGCCGCGGAACCCGGGTGCTCTCGCAACGCCTCGCGCAGCAAAGGGAGTTGGGCGTAGAAGGCGTCGTTCGGGTAGTGCAGGCAGCGGGCCGCCACCAAGCGCAGGACGGCTGAGCTCTCGGGGGTCATGCGCTCCTCCGGGTGGGGGAGAGGTTCAACAGGACACGGCTCTGGGCCACTTCGCCGACGGGGCACGCGTCGTCGAGCGGGTGGGCTCCGGCGAGGGCGTCGGCGTCGGCGCGGGCCGCGCTCGGCACGACGTAGCGGTCCTCGTACTTGGCGATCGCGAGCAGCCGGAACAGGTCCTCCATCTCGGTGCCGGTGAGCCCCACGGCCCCGGCGATGGACTCGTCACGGGGCTCGCCGAGGTTGACGCGCCGCATGTACGAGCGCATCGCGGCCATCCGGCGCAGGACCGCCGCCACGGGGTAGGTGTCGCCCGCCGTGAGCAGCTCGGCCAGGTACTCCACCGGGATCCTCAGGGCGTCGATCGCGCCGAACAGGTTCCCGGCGTCCTCGCCGTCGCGGCCGCTCGCGGCGACCGCCTCGACGACCGGCGACAGCGGCGGCACGTACCAGACCATCGGCATCGTGCGGTACTCCGGATGCAGCGGAAGGGCGACCTGGTAGGTGGCGATCAGGTCGTACACGGGGGAGCGGCGGGCCGCCTCGATCCACTCGTGGGTGAGGCCCGAGGCCTTCGCGGCCGCGACCACGGCCGGGTCGTCCGGGTCGAGGAAGCACTCCAACTGGCTTGGATACAGGTCGTGTTCGTCCTCGACGGCCGCCGCGTCGGCCACCTTGTCGGCGTCGTACAGCATGACGCCGAGGTAGCGCATGCGGCCGACGCAGGTCTCCGAGCAGACGGTCGGCAGACCCACCTCGATGCGCGGGAAGCAGAACGTGCACTTCTCGGCCTTGCCGGTGGAGTGGTTGAAGTAGACCTTCTTGTACGGGCAGCCCGTCACACACATCCGCCAGCCGCGGCAGTCGTCCTGGTCGACCAGGACGATGCCGTCCTCTTCGCGCTTGTACATCGCCCCCGACGGGCACGACGAGACGCACGCGGGGTTGAGGCAGTGCTCGCAGACGCGCGGCAGGTAGAACATGAAGCTCTGCTCGAACTCGAAGCGGATCTTCTCGCCGACCTCGTCGCGGATCTTCTCGACGATGGGGTCGAGCGGGGCGTTCTGGGGCGCGCCGCCCAGGTTGTCGTCCCAGTTCGGGCCCCACTCGATCTTGTCGACGGGCTCGCCGGTGAGGCTGGACACGGGCCGCGCGACGGGCAGGTCGTCGCCCGCGGGGGCGTCGATCAGGTTCTTGTACTCGTAGGTCCAGGGCTGGTAGTAGTCGTCGATCTCGGGGAGTTCGGGGTTGGCGAAGACCCGGCCGAGGCGCTTGAGGCGGCCGCCCGCCCGCAGGCGCAGCTTGCCGGACCGGGTGCGCTCCCAGCCGCCCCTCCACTTCTCCTGGTCCTCCCAGCGGCGCGGGTAGCCCTGGCCGGGGAGGGTCTCGACGTTGTTGAACCAGACGTACTCGGTGCCCTGCCGGTTGGTCCACGCCTGCTTGCAGGTGACCGAGCAGGTGTGGCAGCCGATGCACTTGTCGAGGTTCATGACCATGGCGACTTGGGCCATGACGCGCATGTCAGTACTCCACCTTCTGGTCGCGGCGGCGGATGACGGCGACTTCGTCGCGCTGGTTGCCGGTCGGGCCGAGGTAGTTGAACGCCCAGGTCAACTGGGCGTAGCCGCCCACCAGATGGGTGGGCTTGAGCATGATCCGGGTCAGCGAGTTGTGGATGCCGCCGCGCTTCCCGGTCTTCTCGGTCCTGGGCACGCCGACCGTGCGTTCCTGCGCGTGGTTCATGTAGACCGTGCCGGCGGGCATCTTGTGCGAGACGATCGCGCGGGCGGTGACCACGCCGTTGCGGTTGACCGCCTCGATCCAGTCGTTGTCCCGCACACCGATCGACTCGGCGTCCTGCGGGGACATCCAGATGGTCTGGCCGCCCCGGCCCAGCGTCATCATGTACAGGTTGTCCTGGTACTGGCTGTGGATCGCCCACTTGTTGTGCGGGGTGAGATAGCGGACCGCGACCTGCTTGCCGTCGGTGGAGCCGAGCTCGGGCTCCCCGTACAGGCGGTGCATGTCGAGCGGAGGCTTGTACACGGGCAGCGCCTCGCCGACCTCGTGGATCCAGTCGTGGTCCAGGAAGAAGTGCTGGCGCCCTGTGAGGGTGTGCCAGGGCTTGAGGTGCTCGGTGTTGACGGTGAAGGCGGTGTAGCGCCGCCCGCCGGACTCGCTGCCCGACCACTCCGGCGAGGTGATCACCGGTACGGGCCGGGCCTGGGTGTCCGCGAACGTGATGCGCTTGCCCTCGGCCTCGGCGGCGAGGTGGGCCATGCGCTGCCCGGTCTTCTTCTCCAGGGTCTCGAAACCCTGGGTGGCCAGGCGCCCGTTGGAGGTGCCGGACAGCGCGAGGATCGCCTCGCAGGCGCGCTGGGCGGTGTCGAGACGAGGCCGCCCCTTGGCCACTCCTCCTCGTACGAGACCGTTCTTCTCACCCAGATACGTGATTTCCTCGGCGGCGTCGAAGGTGATCGCCTTCGTGGTGACGCCGAGCCTGTCCACCAGCGGGCCGAGCGCCGCGAACTTCTCGCCGACGGCGCCGTAGTCCCGCTCGACGACGGTCAGGTTGTACATGGTGCGTCCCGGCACGGGCTCGCACTCGCCCTTCGACCAGTCGAGCGCGACCCCGCCGGGCTGGGCCATCTCGCCGCCCGGGGTGTCGTGCTGGAGCGCGGTCGCCACCACGTCCCTGCGCACCCCGAGGTGCTCCTTGGCCAGTTCGCCGAACCGCTCGGCCATCGCGCGGAAGGCGTCGTAGTCGGAGCGGGCCTGCCACGGCGGATCGACGGCCGGGGTGAAGGCGTGCAGGAACCGGTGCATGTCGGTCGAGGACAGGTCGTGCTTCTCGTACCAGGTGGCGGCGGGCAGCACGACATCGCTGAGCAGTGTCGTCGACGTCATGCGGAAGTCCATCGCGAGCAGCAGGTCGAGCTTGCCCTCGACGTCCTCCTGGTGCCAGGCCACATCGCGCGGCGCACAACGCGGGCCGTCCTCGGGCAGGTTGGAGTGCGTGCCGAGCAGGTGCTTGAGGAAGTACTCGTTGCCCTTGGAGGACGATCCGAGCAGGTTGGCGCGCCATACGTTCAGTACGCGCGGCCAGTTCCGCGGCGCGTCCGGGTCCTCGCCCGCGAAGCCGAGCCGCCCCGCCTTGAGCTCGTCGACCACGTGCTGGACGGGGTCCTCGGCCTCGCCGAGCTCCAGCGGGTTGCGGTCGAAGGTCGGGTACGACGGCATCCAGCCCATGCGGGCCGAGGCGGCCAGGCAGTCGGCGCCGGTCATGCCCTCGAAGCGGCCGTCGCCGAGCGGCGAGGCCAGCGCCTCGGTGGGCAGCGTGTCGTAGCGCCACTGGTCGGTGTGCAGGTAGAACCAGCCCGCGCCGATCATGTGCCGGGGCGGCCGGGTCCAGTCGGACGCGCTCGCGAGTGTCGCCCAGCCGGTGACCGGGCGGCACTTCTCCTGCCCGACGTAGTGCCCCCAGCCGCCGCCGTTACGGCCCTGGCAGCCGGTCAGGGTGAGCAGCGCGAGGAAGGCCCGGTAGATGGTCTCGGAGTGGAACCAGTGGTTGGTGCCGGCGCCCATCAGGATCATGCAACGGCCCTTGGACTTCTCGGCCGTCTCCGCGAACTCCCGTGCCACCCGCGTCACTTGGGCCGCCGGTACGGACGTGAGCGTCTCCTGCCAGCCGGGCGTGCCCGGCGTCCGAGCATCCTCGTACGACGTCGGCCACGCCCCGGGCAGGCCCTCGCGGCCGACTCCGTACTGGGCGAGCATCAGGTCGTACACGGTGGTGACGCGGCGCCCGCCGACGCGGCGGACCGGAACGCCACGGCGTACGACGCCCTCCGCGTTCTCGGAGGTCTCCTCGAAGCGGGGCAGCACGACCTCGGCGCTCTCGCCCGAGCCGAGCATGCTGAGCCGGGGCACGGTGTCGCCCAGGTCCAGGTTCCACTCGGGCGTCGTGCCCCAGCGGTGGCCCAACGTCCCGCCCGGGACGGTGGGTTCACCGGTGGCGTCGTCGATGAGGACGGTCTTCCACCGGGCGTTCTCGGTGTCCTCGCCGAGGTCGGCCGCGGTGACGAACTTGTGCGGCACGAGCCCGTCCTCGGTTTCCTTGAGGGAGACGAGGAAGGGCAGGTCGGTGTACGTGCGGACGTAGTCGACAAAGAAAGGAGTCTCGCGTTCTACGAAGAATTCCTTGAGGATGACATGGCCCATGGCGAGGGCGAGGGCGCCGTCCGTGCCCGGGTGCGGATGCATCCATTCGTCGGCGAACTTGGTGTTGTCCGCGAAATCCGGGGAAACGGTGACGACCTTCTGCCCGCGGTACCGCGCCTCGGTCATCCAGTGTGCGTCGGGGGTGCGCGTGACGGGGACGTTGGAGCCCCACATCATCAAATAGGCCGCGTCCCACCAGTCGCCGGACTCCGGTACGTCGGTCTGGTCGCCGAAGACCTGTGGGGATGCGACCGGCAGGTCGGCGTACCAGTCGTAGAAGGAGAGCATCGGCGCGCCGATGAGGGAGTGGAAGCGGGCGCCGGCCGCGTGCGAGGCCATCGACATCGCGGGGATGGGGGAGAACCCGGCGACCCGGTCGGGGCCGTGCTCCTTGATGGTGTGGACGTGGGCGGCCGCGACGATCTCGACGGCCTCCTCCCAACTCGCCCGCACCAGACCGCCCTTGCCGCGCGCCTTCTGGTACGTGCGGCGCCGCTCGGGGTCGCTCTGGATGTCGGCCCAGGCGAGCACCGGATCGCCCAGGCGCGCCTTGGCCTCCCGGTACATCTTGAGGAGCTCGCCGCGTACGTGCGGGTGGCGGACCCGGGTCGGCGAGTAGCTGTACCAGGAGAAGGAGGCGCCGCGGGGGCAGCCGCGGGGCTCGTACTCGGGGCGGTCGGGGCCGACGGAGGGGTAGTCGGTCGCCTGGGTCTCCCAGGTGATGATCCCGTCCTTGACGTACACCTTCCAGCGGCACGAGCCGGTGCAGTTCACGCCGTGCGTCGAGTACACGACCTTGTCGTGGCTCCAGCGGTCCCGGTAGAAGGACTCGGCCTGCCGGCCGCCGGTGCGGTGCACGGTGCGCAGATCGTCGGAGACCTCGGCGCGGGTGAAGAAGCTGCCCGCCCGCACGAGTGCGTCGGCAACGCCGCGAGGGTGCTGCGCCTTCTGTCGCGCCTTCTCTTGCAACGGAAACTCCTGTGGCCCGGAAAAAGAATGTGAGCGGGCCTTTCCGGACGAGGTGTCGGGAAATGCGGACGCCTCCGGACGGCCATCAACGACCTTACGCCCGCCATTTCTTGGAACCCGGGGACTTTGGTCCCGGTGGGCGGTGACCAAATTCCGCAAATGTCCCGGGGGTGGGCTGAGAAACTGGAAAGGCGCCGCGTTCGTATGCCGTCTAGTACTTTCGGGTATTTCGCATATTTCGAGTAGGCGCCAGGGAAGCTTCACGGCATCGGAGAGGTGGGCCGCAGTGAGCCGGAACCGCTGGCTGCCGAACCAGCACGGGGCATGGGCGATGCTCGCCGTCCCGTTCCTCGCCGGTACGTTCCTGGGCCACCCGCGCTGGGCGCATCTGCCGCTGCTCGCGGCCTGGCTCCTCGGCTACCTCGCGGCGTACCACGCCCAGCAGTGGCTGCGCCTGAACCGGCTCTCCCGCAACCCGAAGGCCCCGCGCCGCCATGTCCGCCCGGCGGTGTGCTTCGGTGCGGGGGCCGCGCTGTTCGGCCTTCCGCCGGCCGTGCCGCACCCGTGGCTGCTCATCGCCGCGGCGTGCGCGGCACCGTTCGTCCTGGTCAACTTCCTTTACGCGTACGCCAATCGGGAGCGGGCGCTGTGGAACGGCCTCGCAGCGGTGATCCCGGCGTGCGGCATGCTGCTCGTGACGCTGCGGCTGGGGGGCGGGTCGTGGAGCGCCGGCCTGGCCCCGATGCTGGCCTGTCTCTTGTACTTCGCGGGGACGGTCCCGTACGTGAAGACGATGATCAGGGAGCGGGACTCGCGGGCGTATTACGGGGGTTCGGTGGGGTACCACGGGGTGGCGGTGGTGCCGACGGCGCTGCTGACCCCGTGGCTGGCAGCCCCGTTCGCCGTCTACTTGCTACGAGCGGCGGTACTGCCCGGCCGGGGCCTGAAGGTGGGGGTGGTGGGAGCGCTGGAGATCCTGTGCTCGCTGGCGCTGCTGGGGACGGTGCTGGCCGCGTTCTGAGCGTTCCGCATCCTGCTAGGGGCGCGGGGAACTGCGCGATCAGCCACCGACTACCGGAAGTCGAAGCGCAGCCCCCTACAACTGCCCCTTGCGCGTGAGGTAGTTGAAGCACAGCCAGCCCGGCAGGACAGGGAGCCAGAAGGTGAGGAGGCGGTACAGCAGCACCGCAGAGGTGGCCGTCTCCGCCGTCATGCCGGCGATTGTCAACGCCGTTGACAGGGCCAACTCGACCGCACCCACACCGCCCGGCGTCGGCGCCGCGGAGCCCAGCGCGTTGGCGGTCAGGAAGACCACCGCCACGCTCGCGTAGCTCAGCGTGTGCTCGCTGCCCGTACCGAAGGCACGGATCGACGCGTCCAGGCACATCACGAACACGCCGGTCAGGAGCAGCATGCCGCCGATCCCGGTGATCAGCTTCTGCGGCCGCTGGAGCACGTCCAGCATGCGCGGCACCACCCCGGCGAACAGCGAGCGGACCCGGCTGACCACGAACTTCCGCAGGAACGGGACCGCGGTGACCACCAGGATCAGGACGGCCGCCGTGAGCAGACCCGCGATCACCGTGCGGGACGGCGAGAGTTCCGAGGTCTGCTCGGTGCCGGTCACGTAGCCGAAGATCAGCAACAGCGAGATGTGCGAGGCGAGCCCGAACAGCTGCGACGCGCCGACGCTCGCCACCGCGAGCCCCGGGCGTACCCCCGCGCGCTGGAGGAACCGCGTGTTGAGGGCGACACCGCCGACCGCCGCCGGCGCCACCAGCTTCACGAACGAGCCCGCCACCTGGGCGATCACGGCCCGCCAGAACGGCACCCGCTCCGGCACGAAGCCGAGCAGGCTGGCCGCCGCGGCCGGGTAGGACAGCGCCGAGAACAGCACGGCCGCCGCGACCCAGCCCCACTGTGCGTTCGCGATCAGGTCGCCGAACTTGATGTTGGTGAGCTGCACCAGGAGGAAGTACGCGGCGAAGGCCCCCGCCACGAAACTGATCAAGGTCTTCACCTTGATGCGTTCGAGGCGTACCGGCTCGACCGGGGCCTGCGGGCGGATCAGCAGCACCTGGTGGCGGATCTGGGTGAGCAGATCGTCCTCTTTCGCCTCGTCCAGGGCCTCGTCGATGGCCAGCTTCTCGGCCTTCTTCTCGGCCTTGACGGCCTTGCGGTCGTCAAGCACCGGGACCGCTTCGGGGTGCGCCGCGGCCTCCTTGGCGGCGGCGGCCTCCGCGGCCTTCGCCTCCTTCGCCGCGTCCGACGCCTCCAGAACCGCCTCGCGCTCGCGTTGCGCCTGCTCGCGGCCGAGCTTGCGCAGGGTCGCACGGGTGGAGCGGCTCAGCGCGATGGGCTGGAGCAGCGGGAGGCTGTCGGCGACCGCGTCCGGGCCGAGCACGTCGAGGGCGGAGGCGACCGAGCGCTCGGCGCCGACGCGCAGGCCGAGGGTGGTCAGGAGCTGGGCGACGTCCATGCGGAGCACGATGTCGCCGGCCGCGATCTCGCCGCCGCGCAGATCGGTCACGATCACCTTGCCGGAACGATCCACCAGGATCGCGTCGCCCGCCAGCCTGCGGTGCGCGATCCGCCGCGACTGGAGCGCCTCGACCTGCCGCCACGTCTCGCGCAGCAGGTCGTCGGTGAGCTCCGCGTCCTCCAGGGAGTCCAGGGAACGGCCGCCGGTGTGCTCGTACACCAGCATCACGGCGTCCGGGCCGAGCTCGGAGGTGGCGATCAGCTTGGGCGCGTTCGCCCCGGCCGCGATCGCCGCGTACGCGAGGAGCGCCTCCTGCTCCAGGGCCTGTCTGAGCGACTGGATCGATCGGCGGGTGGTGATGGAGCGCAGCGTCAGGCGGCGCCACACCCGGTAGAAGAAGCCCTGCGCCTGCTGCTCGCGGTCGACCACCGTGACGTCGAGCGGCGGGCCGTCCTGCAGCGTGACCAGATACCGCCGGCCGCGCTCGCCCTGCTCCATCGAGTCCGGTACGTCCTCGGCGCGCAGCGCGGTCACCGGGTTGAAGCCGACGTGGCGGAGCCCCGCGAGCAGGGTCTGCCCGGTGGGCCGCACATTGGGAGAGCCGACCGCGTAGAGCGTGCCGTAGGCGACCGTCCAGCCGATCAGGATCGTCACGATGATCGAGAACGGGGTGGTCTGTTCGCCGACCAGTACGGCGAAGGAGTTGAGCAGCAGCACCGCCCACAGCGCGACCCGCCACCTGGGTCTGCGGGCCATTCCCACGGCCGTCATATAGGCGATGACGGGGGCGAGATAGCCGTGCACGGGGTCGGTGAGGGAGCCCGAGGGCGACATCCGGGTCAGCGCCTCGGTGATCGAGCCCGGGGCGGACTTGGCGACCCACAGGTCGGTGGCGAGGGCGACGCCGTGCGCGAGCACCGCGGCGAGTACGCCGTCCGCGATCCGCAGTCCGTCACGTTTGATCAGCCGCTCGATGGCGAAGGCGACGGGCAGTACGAGGACGGCGATGCTGGAGGCGAGCCCGGCGAGGCGGATCAGGACGTCGGGGGTGCCGGTGGTGCCGTTGGTGATGTCGTTTTCCAGGCCGGACGTCGTGCCGTGCGCGAACGCGGCGATGGCGAGGACGACGGCGATCGCGAGCACACCGGTGAGCAGCCGGAGCAGGTCCGAGGGGCGGTGCACGCGGGCGGGCAGCAGAGGCTCGTCCACGGAGACGCGCTCGATGGAGCCCGAGGCGTCGTCGCACAGGGCGCCGCCGCCCTTGCCGCCCTTGTCGCACCGGCCGGAGTCCGTGCCGTCGGAGCCTTCGGGGCGCCGGTCGCCTTCGGGGCTCGGGGAGCCCTCGCGGGCGCCGGATCCTTCGGAGCGCTCGTGGCCTGCGGGGCGGTCGGGGCCCTTGTGGCTCTCCGGGTTTTCGTGGTCCGCGGCGTCTTCGGCGGCCTCGTAGCGCTCGCCGTCCGCGTGGCCCGCGGAGCCTTCGGGCCGGGTTCCTGGGTGGGACTCCGCGCCGGGTGCCGAGCCGTCGCCCGTCGGCCCGGAAGCTTCGGGTGCGGCGGGCTGCCGCCCCGTTTCAGGGGTGCTGCTCGCCGCCGCCTCGGGTGGCTGCACGCCCCGCTCCTTCGCTGCCTCGTCCGACTTGTCTCTGTCTCGTATCACCGCTCACCGCCCGCATGATGGTGGCATGTCCAGAGATCCCAGGGGGGCATCAGGGTGCATTGCCAGGGCGTGCGCTGTGTGAGTTGCGCCCCTTTGTCGCTCCGAGACCGGGCTGCGACCGGATACGGCCCGACCCGGGGCGGCTGTCGGTGGCGTACGGCAGGATGGAGCGGATGAGCGAGGAGCAGCGGGACCGGGCGGGCGAGGTGCTGCCCGAGATCCCCGCATACGCGGAACGGGTCCTTGAGGTCGCCGAGCACATCCCGCCGGGCCGGGTGATGACGTACGGGGACGTCGCCGAATGGCTCGGCGAGGGCGGGCCGCGCCAGGTCGGCCGGGTCATGGCGCTCTACGGCGGCGCGGTGCCGTGGTGGCGCGTGGTGCGGTCGGACGGCGCGCTGCTGCCCGGCCACGAGCTGCGGGCCCTGGCGCACTACCGAGACGAGGCCACCCCGCTGCGCGAGGCGGGCCGGTCCGCCGCGGGCCACCTGCCGCGCCTCGACATGCGGCGGGCACGCTGGGACGGCGCCGAAGGCGGCGCGGTCGGCGGGCTCGGCGGCGGGGCGGCTCATACCTGACAGCTTCCGCCATCCGGCAATGCCGGGGGCGGCCTGAGGACCGTACGGATGACTCGCTGCGTTCCGGGCGCGGTTCGGCGTACCGTCGAGGGTCTGCGCCGGCCGCGCAGGCCTCGTAACCACCATCACGACCAGCACACCCACCAGGACCGGCGATCCACGTGAGCTCCTCCTCTTCCACCGGGCGTCAGACGTACCAACAGGTACGTCGGCGGTCCCCCGGCGCGTACCGACTGGTGCGTACCCCGCCGGACCCGGTGGATCCCCCCCTCCTTGACGCACCCCAGCGCAGGGTGGTTGACCACCGCTCGGGTCCGCTTCTCGTGCTCGCGGGGCCCGGCACCGGCAAGACGACCACCCTGGTGGAGGCGGTCGCGGCCAAGGTGGCGGCCGGCACGGACCCCGAACGCGTCCTGGTCCTCACCTTCAGCCGCAAGGCGGCGGTCGAGCTCCGCGACCGGATGGCGCTGCGCCTGGGCGCCGGCGCGAAGAGCCCGCAGGCCACCACGTTCCACTCGTACTGCTACGCGCTGGTCCGCGCGCACCAGGATGCCGAGCTGTTCCGCGAGCCCCTGCGCCTGCTGTCCGGCCCCGAACAGGACGTGGCCGTACGCGACCTGCTTGCCGGGCAGATCGACCTCCAGCGCACCGGCCTCGCGCACGTGAGCTGGCCCGACGAGCTGCGGGCCTGCCTGACCACGCGCGGCTTCGCCGACGAGGTGCGCGCGGTGCTCGCCCGCAGCCGGGAACTGGGCCTCGGCCCCGACGCCCTGGCCCGCTTCGCCGAGCGCGCCGGCCGCCCGGACTGGAAGGCGGCCTCGGCGTTCCTCGCCGAGTACCTCGACGTCCTCGACCTCCAGGGCGTCCTGGACTACGCCGAACTCGTGCACCGCGCGGTGCTGCTCGCCGAACGCATCGAGCTGCCCTCTTATGAGGCGGTGTTCGTCGACGAGTACCAGGACACCGACCCGGCGCAGGTACGGCTCCTGAAGGCGCTGGCGGGGGGTGGCCGCACGCTCGTCGCCTTCGGCGACCCGGACCAGTCGATCTACACGTTCCGGGGTGCCGACATCAACGGCATCCTCGACTTCCCCGACACGTTCGCGCGTACGGACGGCAGCCCGGCGCCGGTCGAGGTCCTCACCACGTCCCGCCGCTCGGGCACGGCCCTGCTGGCCGCCACCCGGCTGCTGACCCGCCGCATGCCGCTGCCGCGGCTGCCCGCCGAGCGGGTCCGCGCGCACCGGGACCTGTCGCCGACCCGTACCGGCGGCCGCGTGGAGACGTACACATACCCCACGGCCTCCACCGAGCTGGACAACATCGCGGACCTGCTGCGCCGCGCCCACCTCGAAGAGGGCGTCCCCTGGCAGGAGATGGCGGTCCTGGTCCGTGCGGGCACCCGCACGATCCCGGCCCTGCGCCGCGCCCTGACGACGGCGGGCATCCCCGTGGACACGTCGGGCGCCGACACGCCGCTGCGCGACGAGCCGGCGGTGTCGCCGCTGTTGACGGCGCTGCGGGTGGTGGCGGAGGCGGCGTTGAAGGGCTCTACGGGGGGCGGGGTGCCCGCGCCCGCGGGGAAGGGGGCCGCAGGCGAGGGTGGTGAGAAGGACGGGGCGGGTGCCGGGGGTTCCGCGCCCGTCAGCCTCGTCCACCCTGGCAGGGACACGGCGAACAGCCCCGCCGCATCCCCCGCCCGGCTCGACCCCGAGACCGCGCACACCCTGCTCACCTCGCCGCTGGGCGGCATGGACACCGCCGACCTGCGGCGCCTCGGGCGGGCCCTGCGCGACGAGGAGCGGGCCGCGGGCAACCGCGTCCCGGCCCCCTCGGACGTTCTGCTGGCCCGGGCCCTGACCGAGCCCGAGCGGCTCGTCGCGCACGACCCCTCGTACGCCCGCGGCGCCCAGCGGCTCGGCGCGCTGCTGCGCAAGGCCCACGAGCTCCTGGCCGGTGGCGGCACCGCCGCCGAGGCGCTGTGGGAGCTGTGGAACGGCACCCCGTGGCCGCAGCGCCTGGAACGCGCGGCGCTGCGCGGCGGGGCCGGCGGGCGGGCCGCCGACCGCGATCTGGACGCCGTCTGCGCCCTGTTCGACACCGCGGCCCGCGCCGAGGAACGCACCGGCGGCCGGGGCGCGCTCAACTTCCTCGAAGAGGTCGACGCGCAGGACATAGCGGCCGACACCCTGACCCGCCGGGCCGCCCGCCCCGACGCGGTGCGCGTCATGACCGCCCACCGCTCCAAGGGCCTGGAGTGGAGCCTCGTCGTGGTCGCCGGGGTACAGGAAGGACTCTGGCCCGACCTGCGCCGCCGGGGCTCGCTCCTCGAAGCCGACCGGATCGGCCGCGACGGCCTGGCCGAACCGCTCACTCCGGGCGCGCTGCTCGCCGAAGAACGACGCCTCTTCTATGTCGCGGCGACCCGAGCCCGAGACCGCCTCGTGGTGACCGCCGTCAAGGCCCCGGCCGACGACGGCGACCAGCCGTCCCGCTTCCTCACCGAGCTGGGCGTCGAGCCCCGGGACACGACGGGCCGCCCCCGCCGCCCCCTGGCCGTCGCCGCGCTGGTCGCCGAGCTGCGCGCCACGACCGTCGACCCGGCGGCCTCCGACGCGCTGCGCGAGGCCGCCGCCGAACGCCTGGGCCGACTGGCCGCGCTGGCCGACGACGAGGGCCAGCCGCTGGTCCCGGCGGCGCATCCACACCGCTGGTGGGGCCTGTACGAGCCGACCCGCTCGGAGGTCCCGCTGCGCGACCGCGCCGTCCCCGTCGCGCTGTCGGGCAGCGCCCTGGACCAGCTGGCCAACACCTGCGCCCTGCAATGGTTCCTGGGCCGCGAGGTCAAGGCGGACGCGCCCGCGACGGCCGCCCAGGGGTTCGGCAACGTGGTCCACGTCCTGGCCGACGAGGTCGCCTCCGGCCGCACCCCGGCCGACCTGGCCGTCCTGATGGAACGCCTGGACTCGGTCTGGGACGCGCTCGCCTTCGACGCACCCTGGAAGTCGGTCCAGGAGAAGCAGAACGCGCGCGCCGCCCTGGAACGCTTCCTCCAGTGGCACACCCTGGACCGCGCGGGCCGCACCCCCGTCGCCACGGAACACGGCTTCGACGTGACCCTGGAGGCCGGGGAGTACGAGGTGCGCATCCGGGGCTCCATGGACCGCGTCGAGCAGGACGTCGAAGGCCGCGCGTACGTGGTCGACTTCAAGACGGGCAAGCAGTCGCCCACGGCCGCGGAGGTGGCCGCCCACCCGCAGCTGGCCGTCTACCAGCTGGCGGTGCGAGAGGGCGCCCTGGACGAGGCCTTCGACGGCCGCCGCCCCGACCCCGGCGGCGCCGAGCTGGTCCACCTGCGCCAGCCCGCCCCCAAACGCGAGGGCGGCGAGGCGTACCCGAAGGTCCAGTCCCAGCAGCCCTTGACGGGCGAGTGGGTCGGCGACCTACTGGCCACGGCGGCAGGCCGAGTCCTGGACGAACAGTTCACCCCGACCGCGGGCACGCATTGCACGCACTGCACGTTCCGGGCGTCGTGCACGGCCCAGCCGGAGGGTCGGCAGGTGGTGGAGTAACCCCGGGTTTACGAGAGGCAGAGCCCGCCGCAGCCGCCCCCACCTGCACGGCAGCGCCACTGTCAGCACCCCCCACTACCCTTTCAACCGTGCCCACCCCCCTCAGCGACCCCGAGCAGCTCAAAGAGCTCCTCGGCATCCCGTTCACCCCGGAGCAGACGGCCTGCATCACCGCGCCGCCCGCCCCGCAGGTCATCGTGGCCGGGGCCGGGTCCGGGAAGACGACCGTCATGGCCGCCCGGGTCGTGTGGCTGGTGGGCACCGGCCAGGTCGCACCCGAGCAGGTCCTGGGCCTGACCTTCACCAACAAGGCGGCCGGCGAGCTCGCCGAGCGCGTGCGCACCGCGCTGATCAGGGCGGGCATCACCGACCCGGACGCCCCCGAGCCGGAGCAGGGCGAGCCCGGGATCTCCACGTACCACGCCTTCGCGGGGCGGCTGCTCACCGACCACGGCCTGCGCATAGGCCTGGAGCCCACATCACGGCTGCTCGCCGACGCCACCCGCTTCCAGCTCGCCGCCCGCGTGCTGCGCGAGGCCCCCGGGCCGTACCCGACGCTCACCAAGTCGTTCGCCTCCCTGGTCAGCGACCTGCTCGCGCTCGACGCCGAGCTCGCGGAACACCTCGTACGACCCGAGCGCCTCGCCGCGTACGACCGGGACCTGCTGCGGGCCCTGGAGGGCGCCAAGCTCAGCAACGCCGAGCTGCGCAAGGTGCCCGAGGCCGTTGCCGCCCGGCTCGAACTGCTCGACCTGACCACTCGCTACCGCGCCGCCAAGAAGAGCCGCGACCTGCTGGACTTCGGCGACCAGATCGCGCTGTCCGCCGAGCTCGCCCTCACCCACCCCGAGGTCGGCCGGATCCTGCGCGAGGAGTTCAAGGTGGTGCTCCTCGACGAGTACCAGGACACCTCCGTCGCCCAGCGCCGCCTCCTCGCCGCGCTCTTCGGCGGCGGCACCGGCCATGCCGTGACCGCCGTCGGCGACCCCTGCCAGGCCATCTACGGCTGGCGCGGCGCCTCGGTCGCCAACCTCGACGACTTCCCCCGCCACTTCCCGTACGCCGACGGCCGCCCCGCCACCCGCTACGCGCTTTCCGAGAACCGCCGCAGCGGCGGCCGCCTCCTCGACCTCGCCAACTCCCTTGCCGCGCCGCTGCGTTCGATGCACGAAGGGGTGGAGGCGCTGCGCCCGGCCCCCGGCGCCGAGCGCGACGGAAGCGTGCGCATAGCCCTGCTCGACACCCACCAGGAGGAGATCGAATGGCTCGCCGACTCGATCGCCCACCTCGTGCGCACCGGCAAGGCACCCGGCGAGATCGCCGTCCTGTGCCGTACGGCGGGCGACTTCCCGCAGATCCAGGGCGCCCTGGTGGCCCGCGACATCCCGGTCGAGGTCGTCGGCCTCTCCGGGCTGCTCCACCTGCCCGAGGTCGCCGACCTCGTGGCGGTCTGCGAAGTCCTCCAGGACCCGGGCGCCAACGCCTCGCTGGTACGGATCCTGACCGGCCCGCGCTGGCGCATCGGCCCCCGGGACCTGGCGCTGCTGGGCCGCCGCGCCCGCAATCTCGTACGCCGCGTCACCGGCGGAGCCGACGACCCCGACCAGCGCCTCGCCGACGCCGTCGAAGGGGTCGACCCGGCCGAGGTGATCTCGCTCGCCGACGCCCTGGACACCTTCCTCGAAGGCGCCGAGGACGACGAGCTGCCCTTCTCCGCCGAGGCCCGCGTCCGCTTCGCCCGCCTCGCCGCCGAACTGCGCGACCTGCGCCGCTCGCTCGCCGATCCGCTCATGGACGTACTGCACCGCGTCCTGAGCGTCACCGGCCTCGAAGTCGAACTCTCCGCCTCCCCGCACGCCCTGGCCGCCCGCCGCCGCGAGACGCTCTCCGGCTTCCTCGACACCGCGGCGAGCTTCGCGGCGCTCGACGGCGAGGCCTCGCTCCTCGCCTTCCTCGGCTTCCTGCGCACCGCCGCCCAGTACGAGAAGGGCCTGGACAACGCGCTGCCCGGCGGCGAGAACACGGTGAAGGTGCTCACCGCGCACAAGTCCAAGGGCCTGGAGTGGGACGTCGTCGCCGTCCCGGGCCTGGTCACCGGAACGTTCCCCTCCACCCAGTCGAGGGAGTCCTGGACGTCCCAGGCGAAGGTCCTGCCGCACGCGCTGCGCGGCGACGCCCCGACGCTGCCGGTCGTCGAGGAGTGGGACGCGAAGGGCCTCAAGTCCTTCAAGGAGGCGATGAAGGACCACCAGCACACCGAGGAACTGCGCCTGGGGTACGTCACGTTCACCCGCCCCCGCACCTTGCTGCTCGGCTCCGGTCACTGGTGGGGCCCGAGCCAGAAGAAGCCCCGGGGCCCCTCCGCCTTCCTGCACGCGCTGTACGAGCACTGCGCGGCGGGCCACGGCGAGATCGAGGCGTGGGCGGACGAACCGGACGAGGACGCCGAGAACCCCGCCCTCCACGAGTCCGCCACCACCCGCGCCTGGCCGCTCCCGCTGGACCCGGACTCCCTGGCCCGCCGCCGAGCCGCCGCGGAACGCGTCCTGGCCCACATGGCGACCCCGGTCGCAGAGGCTCCTCCCCACGACGAAGCGTCCTCCTTTTATGAGGACGCGCCCTACGAAGACGCGCCTTACGAGAGCGAGCCGTACGAGGACGAGCCGTTCCCTTCGGACGAGGCGTTCCCTCCTTACGGAGAAACTTACGATGAGCCTTACGGAGAGCCTTACGGAGAAGGGGAGTTGGGCGGTCCCCTCGACCTGGCCGAGGACTGGGACCTGCTGCCCACGGAGCGCCCGGTCACCACCCCGCCGTCCGCCGACACCGAGATCCAGCCCGCGCCGGCCGAGCCCGCACCCGTCGACCACGCCGAGCACACCCGCAGCGCCCCCCGCACCGACACCGGAGCCCGCGACCACACCCTGGCCCGGACCCCGGCCGGCATCCCCGCCCCCCGCCTCACCCCCGAGGACCGCCGCACCCTGCACTCCTGGGACCGCGACCTGGAGGCGCTCACCACCGAACTCCGCCGGGCCCGCGCCACCACCCGCGAGGTCGAGGTGCCGGCCTCGCTCACCGCGTCCGAGCTGCTCAGGCTGGCCGCCGACCCCGACGGCTTCGCCCGGGACCTGGCCCGCCCCATGCCGCGCCGCCCGCAGCCGGCCGCCCGCCGGGGCACCCGGTTCCACGCCTGGGTGGAGTCCCGCTTCGAGGAACTCCCGCTGCCCATGCTGGGCCCGGACGAGCTGCCCGGGGCGGACGACACCGACGCCGACATCGCGGACGAGCGCGATCTGGCCGTCCTCAAGGAGGCCTTCGAGCGCACCCCCTACGCGGCCCGCACGCCGTACCGCACCGAGGCCCCCATCCAGCTGACGCTGGCGGGCCGGGTGATCCGGGGCCGGATCGACGCCGTCTACAAGGAGGGCGACGGCGCCCTCGCCACGTACGAGATCGTCGACTGGAAGACCGGCCGGCAGGCCACCGCCGACCCGCTCCAGCTGGCGGTCTACCGGGTCGCCTGGGCCGAGCAGCTCGGCGTCCCGCTGAAGTCGGTCGAGGCCGCGTTCGTGTACGTACGCACAGGTGAGACGGTCCGCCCGGCCCGGCTGCCGGACCGCGCCGAGCTGGAGGCGATCCTGCTCGGGCAGCGTCCGCAGGGCGGACCGGCGGACCGGCCACCGCCCCCGGCCGGATAGGCTCAAGGACATGAGCGAGACCCCGGACAGCGCCGTCCAGACCGCCACCGAGACGGTGCGCACGTACATCGAGCAGCACCGCGCCGCCTTCCTCGACGACCTCGCGGAGTGGCTGCGCATCCCGTCCGTGTCGGCCCAGCCCGACCGCGACGCCGACGTACGGCGCAGCGCCGACTGGCTCGCCGCCAAGCTCCGTGAGACCGGCTTCCCGGTCGCCGAGATCCTGGACACCCCGGGCGCCCCGGCCGTCTACGCCGAATGGCCCTCGGGCGAGGCGGCCGCCCCGACCGTGCTGGTCTACGGCCACCACGACGTACAGCCCGCGGCCCGCGAGGACGGCTGGGACACCGACCCGTTCGAACCGGTGATCACCGACGGGCGGATGTACGGGCGCGGCGCCGCCGACGACAAGGGCCAGGTGTTCTTCCACACCCTCGGTGTCCGCGCGCACCTCGCGGCCACCGGCCGCACCGCCCCCGCCGTCAACCTGAAGCTCCTGATCGAGGGCGAGGAGGAGTCGGGTTCGCCGCACTTCCGGGCCCTCGTGGAGCAGCACGCCGAGCGCCTCGCGGCCGACGCCGTGATCGTCTCCGACACCGGCATGTGGTCCGAGGACACCCCCACCGTGTGCACGGGCATGCGCGGCCTCGCCGAGTGCGAGATCCAGCTGTACGGACCCGGCCAGGACATCCACTCCGGCTCCTTCGGCGGTGCCGTCCCCAACCCGGCGACGGCCGCGGCCCGCCTGGTGGCGGCCCTGCACGACGCCGACGAGCACGTCACGGTCCCCGGCTTCTACGACGGCATCGCGGAGCTCACCGACGCCGAGCGCGAGCTCTTCGCCGAGCTGCCCTTCGACGAGGCCGAGTGGCTGGGCACCGCCAAGTCGCGGGCGACCCAGGGCGAGGCCGGGTTCTCCACGCTGGAGCGGATCTGGGCCCGCCCGACCGCCGAGGTCAACGGCATCGGCGGCGGCTACCAGGGCCCCGGCGGCAAGACGATCATCCCGTCGTCGGCCATGGTGAAGCTGTCCTTCCGCCTGGTCGCGGGCCAGGACCCCCAGCGCATCGAGAAGCTCGTCACCGACTGGGCCGCCGAGCGGATCCCCGCCGGGATCCGGCACGAGATCACCTGGAGCGCGGGCACCCGGCCGTGCCTGACGCCGCTCGGCCACCCGGCGCTCCAGTCCGTCGTGCGGGCGATGGGCGAGGCGTTCGGCACGAAGGTCCGCTTCACCCGCGAGGGCGGCTCGGGACCCGCCGCCGACCTCCAGGACGTACTCGCGGCGCCCGTCCTGTTCCTGGGCATCTCGGTCCCCTCCGACGGCTGGCACGCGCCGAACGAGAAGGTCGAACTGGATCTGCTGTTCAAGGGCGTCGAGACCACGGCCCACCTGTGGAGCGACCTCGCCGCCACGACAGCCTGATCCGCCAGCCTGACCACCGGCTGACAGAAATCGCTGAACACACCATCCACCCGGGGGAGTTGGAAGCACCTGTGAGCACCACCAGCAGTGAAGCCATCACGGACCAGCCGATCGGGCTCGCCACACCGATCGGTCTCACCGCGCCCAGCGGCATCGACCGGGCGGCCCACCACCGCCTCGACGAGGCGTGGCTGGCGGCCGCCTGGAGCCACCCGTCGACCCGGGTCTTCGTGGTCTCCGGCGGCCAAGTGCTGATCGACGACGCCCCGGACGGGCGTACGGAGCTCGTCATGACCCCGGCCTTCGAGGCCCCGGTCACTGAGACCCACCGCTACTTCCTGGGCACCGACGAGGACGGCGTCAGCTACTTCGCGCTCCAGAAGGACGCCCTGCCCGGCCGCATGGACCAGTCGGCCCGGCCGGCCGGACTGCGCGAGGCCGGCCTCCTGCTGTCCCCGCGCGACGCGAGCCTGATGACGCACGCCGTCGCCCTGGAGAACTGGCAGCGCCTGCACCGCTTCTGCTCCCGCTGCGGCGAGCGCACCGTGATCGCGGCGGCCGGCCACATCCGCCGCTGCCCCGCGTGCGGAGCCGAGCACTACCCGCGCACCGACCCGGCCGTGATCATGCTGGTCACCGACGAGCACGACCGGGCGCTGCTCGGCCGCCAGGTGCACTGGCCCGAGGGCCGCTTCTCCACCCTGGCGGGCTTCGTGGAGCCCGGCGAGTCCATCGAGCAGTCGGTGCGCCGCGAGGTCTTCGAGGAGGCCGGCGTCACGGTCGGCCCGGTCGAGTACGTCGCCAGCCAGCCCTGGCCGTTCCCGTCCAGCCTGATGCTCGGCTTCATGGCGAAGGCCACCTCGTCCGAGATCAACGTGGACGGCGAGGAGATCCACGAGGCCCGCTGGTTCTCCCGCGAGGACCTGGCCGCCGCCTTCGAGTCCGGCGAGGTCCTGCCCCCGTACGGCATCTCGATCGCGGCCCGCCTGATCGAGCTCTGGTACGGCAAGCCCCTGCCGAAGCCGACGCACTGACCCGGATCCGTCTGCGGTATCCCTATGTCTATATACGGAAGGCCCCCGTCCGAGGCAGGACGGGGGCCTTCCGGTTCAGCTGCGGGTACGGCGCTCTCAGACGCCGATCTTCTGCTTGACCTGCGCGAGCGACGGGTTGGTCAGCGTCGAGCCGTCGCCGAAGAGCACGGTCGGGACCGTCTGGTTGCCGCCGTTGGCCTTCTCCACGAACTCCGCCGACGCCGGGTCGTGCTCGATGTTGACCTCGGTGTACGCGATGCCCTCGCGGTCCATCTGCTTCTTCAGCCGCTGGCAGTAGCCGCACCAAGTGGTGCTGTACATCGTCACAGTGCCCGGCATGTCTTCGCGCTCCTCTGTATCGCTGACTGGCGTGCGCGCCCCGCCGAATGCGGTTCCGCACGCTCTGGAACGTACGAGGGCCGATCACCATTCCCGCACCGGGCCGGTATGTGACCGAATCGCCACCACGGCCGCCCTCGTGGCTGTTCGGCCAGGTGCCCGGCGCACGGTGGAGGCGGCGCGGCCCGCATTAGTACGACTGCGGGCGCCCCCTGTGGACAACGCGGCGCACCGGCCCCGGGCGACCTGGCAGCATGGCGGGGTGACATCAGCAACGCACTCCACTCTCTTCCCGCCGGTCCCGGACACGGCCGACGCGGTGCTCGACGGGCTCGACCCCGAGCAGCGCGAGGTCGCGACGGCCCTGCACGGCCCGGTGTGCGTGCTGGCCGGCGCGGGCACGGGCAAGACCCGCGCGATCACCCACCGGATCGCGTACGGGGTGCGCTCGGGGATCCTCCCGCAGTCGGGCGTGCTGGCCGTCACGTTCACCAACCGGGCAGCCGCCGAGATGCGCGGCCGGCTGCGTGAGCTCGGCGTCGGCAGCGTCCAGGCCCGGACCTTCCACTCGGCGGCCCTGCGCCAGCTCCAGTTCTTCTGGCGGGGAGCCGTCGGCGGCGAGTACCCGCCCCGGCTCGTCGAGCGCAAGGTCCAGCTGGTCGCCGAGGCGGCCGCCCGCAGCGGTCTCCGCCTCGACCGCAACGAGCTGCGCGACGTGACCGGCGAGATCGAGTGGGCGAAGGTCACCCAGCGGGTGCCCGACGACTACGCGGCGGCCGTCGCCAAGTCGCACCGCGAACCGCCCCGCGACCCGGCCGAGATCGCCCAGATCTACCGGACGTACGAGCAGCTCAAGCAGGACCGGGTGGTGATCGACTTCGAGGACGTGCTGCTGCTCCTGGTCGGCATCCTGCAGTACCGGGAGGACATCGCACAGCAGGTGCGCCGCCAGTACCAGCACTTCGTGGTGGACGAGTACCAGGACGTCAGCCCACTCCAGCAGCGCCTGCTCGACCTGTGGGTGGGCGACAGCGGCAACGTGTGCGTGGTCGGCGACGCGAGCCAGACCATCTACTCCTTCACCGGCGCCACCCCCGACTACCTCCTCGACTTCCGCACCCGCCACCCGAACGCGACGGTGGTCAAGCTGGTCCGGGACTACCGCTCCACCCCCCAGGTCGTGCACCTCGCCAACGGGCTGCTCAACCAGGCCACCGGCCGCGCCGCCGAGCACCGGCTCGAACTGGTCTCGCAGCGCGAGAAGGGCCCCGAGCCCGTCTACACGGAGTACGGGGACGAGCCCGCCGAGGCCGAGGGCGTCGCCCGGCGCATCCGCGACCTGATCCGCTCCGGGGTTCCGGCCGGGGAGATCGCGGTGCTGTACCGGATCAACGCCCAGTCCGAGATCTACGAGCAGGCCCTGGCGGACCTCGACGTGCCGTACCAGCTGCGCGGCGCCGAGCGGTTCTTCGAGCGCCCCGAGGTCCGCGAGGCGACGACCGCCATCCGAGGCGCTTCCGTGGCCGGCCGCAACGACTCGCTGCTCGACGACGCCGTGGACCTGCCCTCCCAAGTGCGGGCCGTGCTCGGCACCAAGGGCTGGACGGCCGTGCCCCCGAAGGGCTCCGGAGCGATGCGCGACAAGTGGGAGTCGCTGGCCGCCATCGTCCGCCTCGCCGAGGACTACGCGCGGGCGAAGCCCGACGCCGAGCTGTCCGACCTGGCGGCCGAGCTCCGCGCCCGGGAAGAGGCCCAGCACGCCCCGACCGTGCAGGGCGTCACCCTCGCCTCGCTGCACGCGGCCAAGGGCCTGGAGTGGGACGCCGTGTTCCTGGTCGGCCTCACCGAGGGCATGCTGCCGATCACGTACGCCAAGACGGACGAGCAGATCGAGGAGGAGCGCCGGCTGCTGTACGTCGGCGTCACGCGCGCCCGGCTCCACCTCGGGCTCTCCTGGTCGCTGTCGCGCTCTCCCGGCGGCCGGGCCCACCGTCGCGCCAGCCAGTTCCTGGACGGTCTGCGACCGGGCTCCGGATCCCGCGCCGCCCGGGCGGCGGCGGGTGGCGCGGGTGGCATCGAGCGCGGCCCCGCCGTCCGCAAGCGCGTGCGCCGGGGACCGGTGCTGTGCCGGGTGTGCGGGAAAACACTCACCGAAGCCGGTGAGATGAAGCTGATGCGCTGCGAGGACTGCCCCTCGGACATGGACGAGGCGCTGTACGAGCGGCTCCGCGACTGGCGCTCCCATCAGGCGAAGGAGCTGGGCATGCCCCCGTACGTCGTCTTCACCGACAAGACGCTCATGGCGATCGCGGAGGCCGTGCCGTCCAACGGGCACGAGCTCGCGGTGATCTCCGGCGTGGGTGCCCGCAAGCTGGATCGGTTCGGCACCGACGTCCTGGCCATCTGCGCAGGTGAGGAGCCTGGAGGAGGCGACGAGACAGGTTCATGAAAACTCGTCGAAAAAATAGTTTGCGCCCGCCCCAGGAATCCCCATAGGTTCTTAACCACGGAAACGAGAGCTTCTCCGAAGCCCGGTCTCCGTGCTGTACTTAGCTGTACTTATCCGAATACGCATGGGATCAGGCCGCGAGGCCGAAGTCCCCGAGACGCCGAGAGGAGGCGAGACCAGTGGCCAGCTACATCGAGATCACCACCAGCTTCATCAGCACCAAAGTGACGGACCGCTCGGTCGCCGCCACCTGCACGCTCGGCTCTTCGTTCCAGGGCACCGGTCTGTCCGCCGGCGCCTTCGGTCTCGTCGGCATCTCCGCCGTCGTTCCGGCCTCCCTGGCGAGCCTCCCCGTGCGTGATGAGCGCAATGAGCGACCGATCCAGGCGCCGGGAGCAGCAGTAGCGAAGGGACGGGCTCAGGCCCACGCCTTTGCGGCGACCGGTGCCGGAGCCGAAAAGCAGACGAAGCACTACCAGCACCACACGATGTGGGCCTTCCGTGGGCTCGAACCCTGGAGTGATCCAGCCTGATCCAGATCAGGCAGGCGCCTTCAGGGCCGCGGAACCCCATCAGGGATCCGCGGCCCTTCTGTTTGTCCCGAACGGGACGGACGGAGTGAAGGGGGCCTCGGTGCCAGCCGAAACCCGGCCAACCGGCCGGACCGACACAGCCGAACAAGACGAGGAAGAAATCACCGTGCAACTCGAAGCGCACGCCCCGTCCGTACCGCCCGCCCCGACTCTCCCCCCGCCCGGTCTCACGGAGGACCCCGCCTTGACTCCCCTCACTGCGCTCACCGCGCTCGACGACGCCATCGAGAACCTCGGCGTACCCGTCCCCTGCCGTTCCTTCGACCCGGAGGTCTTCTTCGCCGAGTCGCCGGCCGATGTCGAGTACGCCAAGTCGCTCTGCCAGACCTGCCCCCTGATGGCCGCGTGCCTCGCGGGCGCCAAGGAGCGGCGCGAGCCGTGGGGCGTCTGGGGCGGCGAGCTCTTCGTCCAGGGTGTGGTCGTTGCCCGCAAGCGGCCGCGTGGTCGCCCGCGCAAGAACCCGGTCGCGGCATGAACCGCCCGGGAACCATCGACCACCCCCGAACGAACGACCCCCAGAAGCAGGCCCCGATGACGACGTCCGCCAGCGAGCCCACCGGCTCCGCGACCCCAGACTTCACCACCACCGGCGCGAACGAGTCGCGCCAGAACAGGACCCTCGAAATGCAACTCATGCCAGAAGCCCTGGCCCGTGCGCATATGAACCAGCGGCTGCAGGAAGCCGAGGTGGAGCGCCAGGCGGTACGCATGGTCGCCGCCCGGCGGATGCAGCGGCGCGCCGAGCGCGCGTCGATGCGCGCCCGCCGTGCCCTCGCCATGGCCGTCATGCACTGACGGTCGGCGCCAGGTCGCGCGACCAGGAAGTAAGCAATCAGACGCGGGGGCCGGTCCGAACGGACCGGCCCCCGCGGTGCGTTGTGGCCTCAAAGGGCCGGGCACGGCGGTATCGTCGCGAGGTGGACGACCAGAATCGGCCGGTGGCCGAAACCATCGTGTGCTCCCACTGCGGGACCCCGGCTCCTGCCGAGGGCCCACCGCCGACCTGGACCTACTCGGTCGAGAACGGCACCGGACGCTACTACTGCGACGACTGCTCCCGCGCCAACATCAGGGCCATCGAAGGCAGGCTCGACGCCTCCTGGTGGTAGCGCCCGAGCCCGCCCCCAGGCCTCCCGGCCCCGTTCTCACGCCTCCTCGGCAGCCTCCGGCTCTGACTCGCCCGGGGCCTCCGCCAGGAACCCGGGCATCCACTCCTCCAGCTCGTCCCGCATGCGCACCGTCGCGTCCAACTGGCACAGCACGCCGATGGTGGACAGCGTCACGCGGTGTATCAGCAGATACGACGGCGGCAGGTTGAGCTGCTTGCCCAACTGGTGGGCGGGGGAGCGGGGATCGGCGATCCGGGCCGCCTGCCCGCGCATCCAGCCCCGGCTGAAGGTGAACTCCTCGGCCTGGGCCGGCTCGATGATCGGCAGCAGATAGTCGAGGACGGCGTCCGGGTCGAGGTCGATGGACTCCTTGACGAAGCCCTCCCCGCGCAGCAGCTCGTACACGGCCTCGGCCTCGCCCTCCAGCGTCATCCGCAGGGACTCGCCGATCGTCGCGGGCAGCCCGCCGGGGAGCCGGTCCACCGTGCCGAAGTCCATGACGCCGAGCCGCCATTGACCGCCCGCCTTCTCGGGCGGCAGCAGCCGGAAGTTGCCCGGGTGGGGATCGGCGTGCAGCAGCCCGGTCCTGGCCGGGCCCGAGAACAGGAACCGGGTCAGCAACTGCCCGGCCCGGTCCCGCTGTTCCGGCGTGCCGTCCTTGATCACGTCCGAGAGCGGTATCCCCTCGATCCACTCGGTCACCAGGACCTGGTCGCACTGGTGCACCACATCGGGCACCAGCACATCCCCGTCGCCCGTGAACTCCGCGGCGTGCTCCCGCTGGGCCCGCGCCTCCAGCTCGTAGTCCAGCTCCTCCGAGACCCGGTCGCGCAGCTCGGTGATGAGCGGCTTGATGTCCATCCCCGGAATCAGCGGGCCGAGCAGCCGGGCGAACCGGCTGAGCTGCGTCAGGTCCGAGAGCAGCGCCTCGCCCGCCCCCGGGTACTGCACCTTGACGGCCACCTCGCGCCCGTCGTGCCACACCGCCCGGTGCACCTGCCCGATCGAGGCGGCCGCCGCCGGCTTCTCCTCGAACTCCAGGAACAACTCCCGCCAGTCGGCGCCGATCCGCTCCTCCAGTACGGCGTGGACCGTGCGGGTGGGCATCGGCGGCGCCGCTTCCTGGAGCTTGGTCAGGGCGGCCCGGTAGGGCCCTGCGACCTCCTCCGGGAGAGCCGACTCGAAGACGGACAGCGCCTGCCCGAACTTCATCGCGCCCCCCTTCAGCTCGCCCAGGACCTTGAAGAGCTGCTCGGCGGTGCGCTGCTGGAGCTCGCGCGCCACCAGCTCGGCGGACTTCCCGCCGATCCGCTTGCCCAGGCCCCAGGTGGCCCGGCCGGCGAAGCCAAGTGGCAGCGCGGCCAGCTTGGCGGTCCGGGTGACCGCCTTCCGGGGAAGATCAGACATGCGCCCCTCCAAATCCCAGACAGCAGCGCCCTCGGAGGCGTTACCGGGACATTGTGTCGTGTGGCCCCACCGCCTTTGAGACCTGCTCCCCCTGAGTGTTCCCGACCGCGCCGCAGAAGCAGTCGTGGTGTGGCTCGATCGGTGCGGACCGCCAGTCGAGCCCGGGCAGCGAGGCCTCCCAGCGGCTGCCCGCGCTCGCCGGAAGATCACCGTCGAGAAACGCCAGCGCGTGCCCGGCGGCGAGACCCGCGACCGCCGTCGCGAGCGCCAGGTCGCAGGCCGGCACGGCGGTGCGCCGCCGCCCCGAGCGCCACTGCGCGAGCAGCCGCGGCCAGCCCGGGTCGCGCTCCGTGCGGCCGAGCGAGAGACATCCCGCGCACCCGGTGCCGCCGGGCAGCACCAGCGGCCCCACCACCCCCGTCGTCTCCACAACTCCCGCGTACAGATGGGGAATTCCGGCGCCGATCCAGTCCTCGGCGTCCGCCGCGTTCGGCGCGTACACATCGAGTGCCTCGCGCGGGGCGACCACGATCAGGGAGAGCGGGACCTGCTCCGCGTCCCGCCCCTGGCGCGGCGGCACGCCCGGCGCGGTCCGTCGCACCAGCTGTCCCGCCGCCGTCGCCCGCCGCTCGCCGAGGGCCCGTTCGGGCAGCCCGCCCGGCGCCACGTCGCCCGGCTGCGCGACGCCCCCGTCGAGGACGTCGACCCGGCCCACCCCGGACCCCGACAGCACCGCGGCGATGGTCGCGCCGACCCGCCCGGCGCCGCGCACCTGAACCCGTATGGCCCTGCGGGCCGCCAGCCTGCGCGCCGCGTCGCCCGGCTCCGGGTGGACGAGGGAGAGGGAAGCCAGATCCGGCCGTAGTCGCTCCAGCGCATCCGACCGAATCCGTAACGCATCGGCCGCCGGGCCGCCCGCCGTCGGATCGTCCACGACGCCCGCCGCCGTCAACCGGGCCACCAGCTCGTCCACTTGACCCGGTGGCAGATTGAGGGCACGCGCCCGCTCGTACAGGAGCGGCAGGCCCTGGGTGCCGTCGAGCAGTTCCAGGAAATGGCCCGTCGCCGGGTCCACCGGAGACACGACCACCGCCTGCGCGGGCGTGATCCCGAACTGCACGGTCTGCCGGTCCCGCCAGGCCCGGCGCAGTGCCGGCTTCAGCATCGGATGCATGGTCGAACCCCCGTTGTCCCGCACTTCCGCGCGTCCCCGGAACCTGCCCGATCGCAGGCCGTCGCGCGGCATGGGGCCAGAATGCACCGCTGCGGTGAAGGGCGTGAAAAGTTGTCCACAGGCGAGGGGTATTAGTCATTCAAATGCTGCACCCCGGCGGATGGATCATGGCTCAACCGTCCCGGAGGCGGGACTTCCTCCACTGACAGCGGGTAACGTCGGGGCGTGCCCGCCGACCCACTCCAGAGTGCCGGAAGCCCGCCGCGCAGCCCCACCAGCCTGCCGCCACGCGGTTCGGCGACGAGCGCGGTCGAGGTCCGCCGCAGCACCCGGCGCAGCAGAACGGTCTCCGCGTACCGCGAGGGCGACCGCACCATCGTGCTGATCCCGGCCCGGATGTCCGAGGCGGAGGAGCAGCGCTGGGTCACGGTGATGCTGGACAAACTGGCCGCGCAGGAGAGCAAGCGCATGCTGGGCGACGCGGAACTCACCGAGCGCGCCGAGCGTCTTTCCGAGCAGTACTTCGAGGGCCGGGCCCGCCCCGCGTCGGTGCGCTGGGTGACCAATCAGAACACCCGCTGGGGCTCGTGCACCCCGGCCGAGGGCAGCATCCGCCTCTCGCACCGGCTCCAGGGCATGCCCGAGTACGTCGTCGACTATGTGCTCGTCCACGAGCTGGCCCACCTGCTGGTGCCCGGCCACGGACCCCGGTTCTGGCGGCTCCTTGACGCCTATCCGCGCACCGAACGGGCCCGCGGCTACCTCGAAGGCGTGGTGGCCGCCGACCGCCTTCCGCACCTGCCCGCCGCTCGCGGAGAGTGAGCGTCGGCTGTTCTGTACCGAATGTGTAGCGGCTTCGCCGATTGTCCGAGGCAGCCGTTAGCCTGGCGCGACGCAATCACCTCGGGATGGGGGACGGTCGGTACGCATGGCCAGGGAATTCCAGCGCGGCCACAAGGCCAAGGTCAGTGATCTCACGGCAGGGACGGATCTGTACGTAGGCGTGCAGATCGGCGGTCCCGGGCTGGCCTTCGACATCAGCTGCTTCGGGCTCGACGCCAACGAGCAGCTGTCCGACGACCGTTACTTCGTCTTCTTCAACCAGCCGAAATCCCCTGAGGAGTCGATCCAGCTCCTCGGCGCCCAGTCCGGTGACACCGAGTCGTTCCGCGTCACCCTGGACCGCGTCCCGGCGAACATCCACAAGCTCTCCTTCACTGCGACGCTCGACGGCGCGGGCCAGATGTCGCAGGTGGGCCCGGGCTACATCCGGGTCGTCGCCGGCGGCGAGGAAGTCGTCCGGTACGCCTTCACCGGCGCGGAGTTCAGCACCGAGCGGGCCGTGATGCTCGGCGACTTCTACCTGAAGGACGTCTGGCGCTTCGCCGCCGTCGGCCAGGGTTTCGACGGTGGCCTCGAAGCCCTCCTGAAGAACTTCGGCGGCGAGGTCCTGGAGGAGGAGCCCGCGGCCCCGCCGCAGCCCGAGCCGCAGGGTGCGACGCCCGGTTTCGCGCCGCCGCCCCAAGCCGCCGCCCCGGCCCCACAGTTCGGCACCCCGGTGCCTGCCCCGCAGCCCGCGCCCTCCTTCGGGGCACCGGTGCCGGCGCCCGCGCCTGCCCCGGCCGCCCCGCAGCACTACGCGCCGCCGCCGCAGGGATCCACTCCTCCGCCGCCGCCTCCCGCGCCCAGCCCGCAGATCCATGCGGCCCCCACCATCGCCGCGCCCATGCACCTGGTGCCCGGCACCGTGCCGCCGCCGCCCGCGCCTTCTCCGTACGGGCAGCCGCCCCAGCCCCAGTACGGACGGCCGCCGCAGCAGCCGCAGTTCGGCCAGCAGCCCGGTCACGTTCCGGGCCAGGTCCCGCCGCCGGGCGCCCCCGCCCCGTACGGTCAGCCGTCGCCCTATGGGCAGCCCGCGCCCTATGGGCAGCCGCAGGCCGTGCCCCAGGGCGGTGGCGGCCTCCACGCCGCCATCCAGATGTACAAGGAACTGCCCACCGGCCAGCGCTGGACGTCGCAGAACAAGCAGCTGGTCCGGGTCGACCTCGGCGCCGGCGGCCAGCCGGTCCTCGCCCGCCAGGGCAGCATGGTCATGTACCAGGGCAAGGTCGACTTCGGCTACAAGGGAGCAGGCTTCGCGGGCCGGATCGTCGGCAACGCGACCGGCCAGGAAATGCAGTTGATGCGCTGCTCCGGCCGCGGCCAGGTCTTCCTCGCCGAGAACAGCGCCTATCTGCACCCCATCGAGCTCCAGGGCGACGGCATCTGCGTCTCCGCCGAGAACGTCCTCGCCTTCGACGAGTCGCTCCAGTACGAGGTCCGCCGCATCGAGGGGCACGGCATCCCCGGAGGTGCCCTGTTCACCATGCTCTTCCAGGGCACCGGCACCGTCGTCGTCATGACGCACGGCACCCCGGTGGTGCTGCCGGTCACGCCGACCACGTTCGCCGACAGCGACGCGATCGTCGCCTGGTCCGCCGCGTCCCAGGTGATCGTCTCCAGCCAGGTCCGGCTGCGCCGCAACGCCTATCCCGGGCACAGCGGCGAGTCCGTCAATCTCCAGTTCCGGGGCGCCCCCGGCAACTTCATCGTCGTTCAGCCGTACGAGGTCTGAGGGAGCCCGAACAATGAACCAGCAACTCGCGGGCTACGCCCCGACCCCCGTCGCGGCCCGGATGGAGAACCACGGCAGCGCCATGCTCAAGGTGGCCATGGCCACCGGCCAGGACCTGCTCGCCCGGGTCGGCTCGATGGTCGCCTACGAGGGCTTCATCCAGTACGAGCCCAACCCGCCCGCCGTGCGCCAGATGGCCCGGGACTGGATCACCGGCGAGGGCGCGCCCCTCATGAAGTGCACCGGCGACGGGCTGCTCTACCTGGCCGACTACGGCGCCAACGTCGTGATCGTCAACCTCAACAACGACGCGATCTCCGTCAACGGCACCAATGTGCTCGCCTTCGACGCGAGCCTCCAGTGGGGCGTCGAACGGGTCAAGGGGCTCGCCAAGTTCGCGGGCCAGGGCCTGTTCAACGTGAAGATCTCCGGCACCGGCTGGGTCGCCCTGACCTCGCGCGGCACCCCGGTCGTCGTCGACTGCGGGAGCGGCGAGGACGAGACGTACGTCGACCCGGACGCGCTTGTCGCCTGGTCCCCGAACCTGAAGGTGAAGGGCAAGCGCAGCTTCAAGGCGTCCTCGCTGATCGGCCGGGGCAGCGGGGAGGCGTTCCAGATGGCCTTCTCGGGCCAGGGCATCGTCGTCGTACAGCCGAGTGAGGACAGCACGGACCGCCTGCGGGCCCGGGGCTAGGGGGAGAGACACCATGCAGAGCCCGCTTTTCAGCTACACCGAGCAGCAGTCCCAGGAGCGGTACACGGCGCAGAACCCGCAGCTGCTGCGGGCCGTGCTCACCGGCCACGACGACCTGCTGGCCCGCAAGGGTTCGATGGTCGCCTACCAGGGGCTGATGGAGTTCGACGGCGAGTACCAGTCGAACGGCCAGCAGCGCGCCCGCGCCCACACCGGCGAGGGCCTGGACCTGATGCGCGTCTCGGGCCAGGGCACGGTCTACCTCGCCAACCTGGCCCAGCACGTCCACGTGGTGGACGTCGACCGGGACGGGCTGACCGTCGACAGCGGCTACGTCCTCGCGATGGACTCCTCGCTGCACTACGAGGTCATCGCCGTGGACAGCCAGTACGGGGTCTCCGGCACCGGCAAGTACCAGCTCAACATCACCGGCACCGGCAAGGTCGTCCTGATGACCTCGGGCCAGCCGCTGATGCTCCAGGTCACGCCCGACAAGTACGTCAACGCGGACGCGGACGCGATCGTGGCTTGGTCGACGTCGCTGCGCGTCCAGATGCAGGCGCAGACGCACTCCACGGGCGTCTGGCGCCGTCGCGGCAGCACGGGCGAGGGCTGGGAACTGAGCTTCCTGGGCCAGGGTTTCGCCCTCGTCCAGCCGAGCGAGGTGCTGCCGCCGCAGAACGCGGTGATCGGGCAGGGCATGCGCGCCCAGTACGGCATGGGCCAACAGGGCGTCCACGCACAGAACCAGGGCAACGCCTGGAGCTAGGCGCTTCGCGGTAAGGGGCGCTCGCCATGGCGAACGCCCCTTACTTTTACGCCAGTTGTAGCCGGGCCTGTCTCCGGCTACAACCGCGCGCGGGTCGCTTCCAGCAGGTTGACCACGGACGCATCGGCGACCGTGGCCACCTCGTCGTAGCCGAACCAGCGCAGGTCCAGGGACTCGTCGCTGATCGCCTCGACCGCGCCGGCCGGGGCGAGCGCCGCGTACTGGACGTCCAGGTGCCAGTGACAGGGCGCCGGGATCGGATGCCGGTCGAGGCGGACCGGGCCGCCCGCGAGCAGGGTGAGACCGGCGACGCCGGACTCCTCCTCGGCCTCGCGCAGCGCGGCGGCCGCCACCGTGGTGTCGCCCGGCTCGCAGTGGCCGCCCATCTGGAGCCACATGTTCAGCTTCTTGTGCAGCGTGAGCAGCACCCGGCCCCGCTCCGGGTCGATGACCAGGGCGCTGGCCGTGAGGTGGCCCGCCTCGCAGGCCTTCCACATGCCGTCGGGGTGTGCGGACAGATGGTCCAGGTAGGCCTGGCGCAGCTCGGGCTGGCCCTCGTACGCCTTCAGTACGAGGACCGCGTCGTCATGCAGGCTCACTTGTCGGAATCGCCCTTGCCATCGTCGGAGCCGTCGGTCTTCTCGTCGGTCTCGGCGTCCTTGTCCTTCTTCAGGGAAGGGCCGTTCTGCTCGGCGGCTTCGCCCAGCATCTTGTCGAGCTCCGAGAAGTCGAGGTGCTCGCGGTGCACGAAGCCGTCCGGGTCGTCCAGGTCGGAGGCGGTCGGCAGCATGTCCGGGTGCTCCCACAGGTCGTCCCGGCCGTCCACACCCCGCGCGTCGGTGAGCGAGGCCCACAGGCGCGAGGCGTCGCGCAGCCGGCGCGGCCGCAGCTCCAGGCCGATCAGCGTGGCGAAGGTCTGCTCGGCGGGGCCGCCGGTCGCCCGGCGCCTGCGCAGCATCTCGCGCAGCGCGTCGGCCGAGGTCAGCCGGGGCTTGGCGGCGGCGTGGACCACCGCGTCCACCCAGCCCTCGACCAGCGCGAGGGCCGTCTCCAGACGGGCCAGAGCGGCCTTCTGCTCGGGGGTGTCCTCGGGCTGGAACATGCCCTGCTGAAGGGCCTCCTGCAACTGCTCGGGGTTCGACACGTCGAGCTGGCCGACGGCGTCCTCCAGCTTCGCGGTGTCGACCTTGATGCCGCGCGCATAGCCCTCGACCGCGCCGAACAGATGCGAGCGCAGCCACGGCACATGGGCGAAGAGCCGCTGGTGGGCGGCCTCGCGCAGGGCCAGGTAGAGCCGGATCTCGTCCTTGGGGACGCCCAGGTCCTTGCCGAACGCCTCGATGTTCAGCGGCAGCAGCGCGGCCTTTCCGGCCGGGCCGAGCGGCAACCCGATGTCGGTCGAGCCGACGACCTCGCCCGCGAGCGTGCCGACGGCCTGCCCGATCTGCTGGCCGAACATGGCGCCGCCCATGGAGCGCATCATGCCGATCAGCGGGCCCGCCATGGCCTGCATCTCCTCGGGAAGGACGCCGCCCATGGCCGCGCCGACGCGCTCGGCGACCGGGTCGACCAGCTCCTTCCAGGCGGGCTGGGTGGCCTCGACCCACTCCGCGCGGCTCCACGCCACGGCGGTGGTGGAGCCCGAGGGCAGCGACGTCGCGTCGTCCAGCCACAGGTCGGCGAGGCGCACGGCCTCTTCGACGGCGGCGCGCTCGGCGGGGCCCACGCTCTCGTCCTTGGTGCCGTCCGCAGTGCCCTGGGCGACCGTCTGGCGGGCGATCTGCTTGGCCATGTCCCAGTTCACGGGACCGCCCTCGTAGCTGAGCATCTGGCCCAGCTGCTGGAAGGCGGCGCCCAGATCGTTCGGGTTCATCGAACCGAACATCGCGGCGAACGGGTTGTCCCCGCCGCCCGCGCTCGGGAAGCCGAAGGGGATGCCGCCCTGGCCGCCGGCACCCTGACCACCTCCGGCAGGGTCCTTCTTCTTGCCGTCGCCGTTGTCCGGCTCCTCCGGCGGAAGGCCGAATCCGAATGGGGTGTCACTCACGGGTTTCCTCGGCTCGTCAGGCCGCCGGCTACTGCCGACGGCGGCTTCCCCACAACAAGACCAGCGTAGACATCCGAACCGGATAAGGGCTCGGTGCTCCGCAGCCTCGCGGCCTGCGGCAGGATGGACGCCACCTGGTACGTACGCGTCATTAACGTACGTACTGAAGACAACCGCTGGAGACGCCCGGTGAGTTCCCCAGATCCACAGGTTCGCGCAGCGCGAAACCTCTCAACCTCAACATCGCGCGGTCCCGTCGTCGCCGTGACCGGTGCGGCGTCCGGGATCGGCGCCCTGCTGACCTCGCGGCTCGCCGCGTCCGACGAGGTCAAGCAGGTCGTCGCCATCGACGAGCGCCGAGGGGACGTCTCCGAGGCGACCTGGCACATCCTGGACGTACGGGACCCGGCGATCGCCGAGAAGCTGCGGGGCGCCGACGTCGTCGTGCACCTGGCGCTCGACCTCGACCTGGAGACCGACTCGGCGGCCCGCACCGCCTACAACGTGCGCGGCACCCAGACCGTGCTGACCGCCGCGGCCGCGGCCGGCGTCCACCGGGTCGTCCTGTGCACCTCGGCGATGGTCTACGGGGCGCTGCCCGACAACGACATCCCGCTCTCCGAGGACGCCGAGCTGCGGGCCACCGCCGAGGCGACCGGCGTCGGCGACCTCCTGGAGATCGAACGCCTGGGGCGGCGCGCACCCCGCGCCCACCCCGGGCTCAACGTCACGGTGGTGAGGCCCGCCGTCCTGGTGGGCGGCACCGACACCGCGCTCACCCGGTACTTCGAGTCGCCCCGCCTCCTGGTCGTCGCCGGATCCCGTCCCACCTGGCAGTTCTGCCATGTCGACGACCTGTGCAGCGCGCTGGAGTACGCGGCCCTGGAGAAGGTCGACGGAGAGTTCGCGGTCGGCTGCGACGGGTGGCTGGAGCAGGAGGAGGTCGAGGAGCTCAGCGGCATCCGCCGCATGGAGCTGCCCTCGGCGGTCGCCCTGGGCGCGGCCGCCAGGCTGCACCGGATCGGCCTCACCCCGTCGCCCGCCGGAGATCTCGCGTACACGATGCACCCGTGGGTCGTGAGCGTCGGGCGCCTGCACGAAGCGGGCTGGCGGCCGCGCTGGACCAACGAGGAGGTGCTCGCCGAGCTCCTCGAAGAGGTCGCCGGCCGGCACACGGTCGCCGGCCGCAGGCTCGGCCGCAAGGACGCCACCGCCGCGGGTGCCGCGGGCGCCACGGTCGCGCTCCTCGGCGCGGCCGCGGTGGTGCGCAGGGCCCGCAAGCGCCGGGGGCTGTAGGACCCTCCTATCCAGGCGCACGGCACCCGGTCGAAAGAGCTATTCCGGGATGTCGGTGCCGTACGGCACGATGGGAACATGGCACGCACGTACCCCGACCACCCCGGTGAGCAGGCGGCGCAGGACCCGATCCGGCTGCTCGCGATCCGCGACACCCCGATCTCCGTCGACGAGGTCTTCGCGGCTTCGGGCGACTTCGCGGCGGGCGGCACCACGCTCTTCGTCGGCACCGTGCGCAACCACGACGGCGGCTCGGACGTCGACACGCTCGGGTATTCCTGCCACCCCAGCGCCGAGGCGGAGATGCGCCGGGTGGCCGAGAAGGTCGTCGCCGACTATCCGGTCCGCGCGCTGGCCGCCGTCCACCGTGTGGGCGATCTGGCCGTCGGCGATATCGCGGTCGTCGTCGCGGTCTCCTGCCCGCACCGCGGGGAGGCCTTCGAGGCCTGCCGCAAGCTGATCGACGACCTCAAGCACGAGGTTCCGATCTGGAAGCACCAGAAGTTCTCGGACGGCACGGAGGAGTGGGTAGGGGCCTGCTGAGGGGCTCGCGCGCGCCTGCTGACGCGGTCTCCTCGTCTGAAACCCTGTCGGGTGCCTTGCGCCCCGATTTGCGTAACCGCACCCCTGGCGTGAGCGTTGGACTGGCAGATGACTAATCTGCTGATCTGTCAGTTGCGGTCGCTCATTGGGGACGGGAGGACGGAATGGCTGCACTCCTGTGGCTGCTGATTCCGCTTTTCGCTGCTGTCGGCGCGGCGATATGGGCGAGCTGGGCAGCCCGTGATCGCACGTCCGGCGATGTTGCCGAACTCGCCGGGTACAGCCGGTTCCGTGAAGCGATGGCGAAATCGCACTCCGGAACCGACGCCGTCTGAGCGTTCCCGACCGGCGCGAGGCGCCTTCGTTTCGTACGCGATCGCCAACGGCCCCCGTACGGACCGGCCCCAGGGGTGGGCGCACAGATCGGTCCCGTACTGTCGTTCCATGCCACGCCGCACCGCGACGATGCTCGCCTCCACCCTCGTGCTGATCGCGCTGCTCTGCGCCGGGGTGCTCATCAAAGTGCCGTACTCCGAGATGTCTCCCGGGCCCACCGTGAACACGCTCGGCGACTCCGGCGGCGAGCCGGTGCTGCAGATCTCCGGTCACAAGACCTACCCGACGACCGGTCACCTCAACATGACGACGGTCAGGGTCACCGGTGCGGACTACCGGATGAACATCTTCGAGGCCGTCTACGGCTGGCTGGCGCACGACAGCGTGGTCGTCCCGCACGACACGCTCTACCCGGACGGCAAGACCGACGAGCAGTCCAACCAGGAGAACGCCGAGGAGTTCAGCCAGTCCCAGGAGAGCGCCAAGGTGGCGGCCCTGAACGAGCTGTCCATCCCGGTCAAGAGCTGGGTCATCGTCTCCTCGGTGGTCAAGGGCAGCCCGGCCGAGGGCAAGCTGCACGCCGGTGACGCCATCAAGGCCGTCGACGGCGCCCCGGTCACCAAGCCGGCCGACGTCGCGACCCTCGTCACCAAGCACAAGCCCGGCCAGAACGTGGTCTTCACGATCATCCCCGCCAAGGAGGCGGCGGCCGCCAAGAAGGCGGGCAAGGCGCCCGAGGGCGGCGAGAAGATCACCATCGCCACCGAGAAGGCGTCGGACGGCGACCGTGCCATCGTCGGCATCCAGGCCGGGACCGACCACGCCTTCCCGTTCACCGTCGACATCAAGCTCGCCGACGTCGGCGGGCCCAGCGCGGGGCTCATGTTCTCGCTCGGCATCGTCGACAAGCTGACGCCCGAGGATCTGACCGGCGGAAAGTTCGTCGCCGGCACCGGAACGATCGACGACACCGGCAAGGTCGGCCCGATCGGCGGCATCGAGATGAAGCTGATCGGCGCGCGCCAGGCGGGCGCCCGCTACTTCCTGACGCCCAAGGACAACTGCCAGGCCGCCGCCTCCGACATCCCCTCGGGCCTCACGCTGGTGAAGGTCGACACCATCCACGACGCCCGGCAGTCCCTGGACAAGATCCGCGCGGGGGACACGGCCGGACTGCCGAGCTGCTCGGCCAAGTGACGCCGGCCGCGCCCCTGAGGGGCCCGGCCGCTAGGCGAAGGTCGCGGCCAGCGCCTCGGCGAGGCCCGGCACCAGGTCGGGGCCGGTCAGGACCTCCGTAGGAGAGTCCTTCTCGCGGAGCCGGATGGCGGACTCGCGGGCGCCTCCGCGCAGCACCGCCACCGTCATCCGGACCTCCTGACGGTCCGGGTGCGTGGCCACCCACTTGGCGAGCTCCTTGTCGCCGAGGCCCTCCGGCACGGAGGTCTCGGCGGACGGCGGGAGCATCAGGCGCTCCACCGTGAGCGCGCAGCCGGCCACGGAGTCGGGCCAGGCGATGGTGCCGAGGAACTTGTCCAGCGGCTTGTTCCGCGGGATCTCCTCCTGCTCGATCGGGGTCAGTCCGGAGACCTGGGCGTCGTCGGCGGTGGAGACCAGGCCCGGCGCCTGGGCACGGAGCTTCGCGGTGTCGACGAGTGCGAAAAGGCGGGCCGGCTTGTCCCAGCCCAGACCGGATGCGTACTCGTCGATTTCGAGCACCGCGCGGGTGAGCGGGCTCGCGGCCATCGGAGGGCCGGAGGGGGAAACGTTGGACATGAACAACATCCTGCCCTCTTTCACCCCTCGACCGGGAACTGAGTAAAGCCTCAGTAAGTTGCATGAGTGGGCCCTACGATCGCGGGGCCCGCCCATACGACAGCGAACTTCGAGGTGCGCACCTTGGCTTTCCAGATGCCGGACCGCGGCTCAGGCCCGTCCGGGCCACGGATCAGAGTCGGCCGGCCGTCCCGCCGCGTCCGGACCCTGCTCATGACACTGGGCATCCTGGCCGTGCTTGCCATGGCCTTCGTCATGTTCGCTGGGTTCTGGACCGACTGGCTCTGGTACCGCTCGGTCCACTACTCGTCGGTCTTCACCACCCAGCTGTGGACCAAGATCGGACTCTTCTGCGTCTTCGGGCTGCTGATGGCGGTGGCCGTCGGCCTGAACATCTGGCTGGCGCACCGGCTGCGGCCGCCGCTCAGCGCGATGTCCCTGGAGCAGCAGAGCCTCGACCGCTACCGGATGGGCATCGCCCCGTACAAGAAGTGGATGCTGCTCGGGATCACCGCGCTGGTCGGCCTCATCGCCGGCGCCTCCGCCTCCGGTCAGTGGCGCACCTGGCTGATGTGGGTCAACGGGGTGCCGTTCGGCCAGAAGGACCCGCAGTTCCATCTGGACGTGTCGTTCTACGCCTTCGACCTGCCCTGGTACCGCTTCATGCTCGGCTTCGGCTTCGCCGCCGCCGTCCTGTCGCTCATCGCCGCCGCTCTGACGCACTACCTGTACGGCGGCCTGCGCATCACCAGCCCCGGCGCGCGCGCCACGGGAGCGGCCACCGGGCACCTTTCGGTGCTGCTCGGCGTCTTCGTGGTCCTCAAGGCCGTGGCGTACTGGCTGGACCGGTACGGGCTCGCGGTCAAGTCCAGTGACTTCAAGGCGACCAACAACTGGACGGGCCTTCGGTACGTCGACGCCAACGCCTACCTCCCGGCGAAGACCATCCTGTTCTGCATCGCGGTCATCTGCGCCGTGCTGTTCTTCGCGACCCTGTGGCGCCGCACCTGGCAGCTGCCCGTCATCGGCTTCGGCCTGATGGTGCTCTCGGCGATCCTGATCGGCGGGCTCTACCCGGCGATCGTGCAGAAGTTCCAGGTCCAGCCCAACGAGCAGGCCAAGGAAGCGCCGTACATCCAGAAGAACATCGACGCCACCCGCAAGGCGTACGGCATCGACAACGCGGACGTGCAGGACTACAAGGGCACCACCGACGCCAAGGACAACCCGAAGCTGCGCTCGGCGGCCGACACGGCGGCCAGCTACCGGATCATCGACCCCAACGTCGTCTCGCCCGCCTTCCAGCAGCTCCAGCAGGAGCGCAAGTACTACCAGTTTCCCTCGACCCTGGACGTGGACCGCTACACCGACAAGGACGGCAAGGAGCAGGACACCGTCATCGGGCTGCGCGAGCTCAACCTCAAGGGCATCGACAAGCGCAACTGGATCAACGACCACTTCACCTACACCCACGGCTTCGGCGCGATCGCGGCCAAGGGCACCAGCGTGGACGTCAACGGCGCGCCCGACTTCACCGAGTCCGGGCTGCCCACCAGCGGCCAGCTCGCCTCCGGCTACGAGCAGCGCATCTACTACGGAGAGAAGACCGACCAGTACTCGATCGTCGGCGGGCCCCAGAAGGAGCTCGACTACGAGAGCGAGGGCAAGGGCCAGGTCACGACGAGCTTCGAGGGCAAGGGCGGGGTGAGCCTGTCCAACCCGTTCAACCGGGCCGCGTACGCCGTCACCTTCAGCGAGCCGCAGATCCTGTACTCGGGAGCCATCGGCAAGGGCTCGAAGATCCTCTACAACCGCACCCCCAAGGAGCGCGTCGAGGCGGTCGCCCCGTGGCTGACCATCGACGGCGACGCCTACCCGGCGGTCGTCGGCAAGCGCATCCAGTGGGTCGTTGACGCGTACACGACGACCAACGGCTACCCCTACGCCTCGCGCACCACGCTCGGCGAGACGACCACCGACTCGCTGACCGACAACCAGCGCGCGGTGATGGCCCAGCAGAACCAGGTCAACTACATCCGCAACTCGGTGAAGGCGACCGTCGACGCGTACGACGGCACGGTCACGCTGTACCAGTGGGACGACAAGGACCCGGTCCTCAAGACGTGGATGAAGGCGTTCCCCGGCACGGTGAAGGCCAAGTCCCAGATCCCCGAGGACCTCAAGGCGCACCTGCGCTACCCGCAGGACATGTTCAAGGTCCAGCGCGAGCTGCTCACCCGCTACCACGTCACCAACCCCGCGCAGTTCTACAGCGGCAGTGACGCCTGGCAGGTGCCGGACGACCCGACCAACAAGGACAACAGCGCGGTTCCGCCGTACTACCTGTCCATGAAGATGCCGGGCGCCGAGGCCGAGGGGAAGAAGTTCTCGCTGACCACGACGTTCACGCCCAACGGCCGGCCCAACCTGGGCGGGTTCATGGCGGTCGACGCCGATGCCGCGAGCAAGGACTACGGCAAGATCAGGCTGCTCCGGGTCACCGACAACGTGCAGGGCCCGCAGCAGGTGCAGAGCAAGCTGAACGGCCTGCCCGAAGTCGCCGAGTTCGTACGGAACCTGAGAGGCACCGACTCCGAGATCGACTACGGCAATCTGCTGACCGTGCCGCTCGGCGGGGGCTTCCTCTACATCGAGCCGGTGTACGCACGCGGTGGCAGCGCCAACTACCCGCTCCTGAAGAAGGTCGGCGTCTCCTACGGCGACAAGACCGTCTTCAAGGACAACCTGGCGGACGCGCTCAGCGCGGTCTTCGGAGCCGACGGGGCCACCCCGCCGCCCACGACGACACCGCCGACCACACCACCCACCACCACGCCGCCGGCCTCCGGCAACGCGACGGTGGACCAGGCCATCAAGGACGCGCAGAAGGCGTACGACGACGGCCAGAAGGCGCTCGCCAAGGGTGACTGGAAGGCCTACGGCGACGCCCAGAAGGCGCTTCAGAACGCCCTGCAGCAGGCGGCCGACGCGGAGGCGAAGGCGACTCAGCCGAAGAGCTGACCCGGCGGGACCGGAGCCGACCCGGACAGACCGGGTCGGCTCCGGTCCGCGCTGGTCAGGGGGGTACCCCGCACCGTGGTAGCGTTGTGTTCACCGACGCGGGGTGGAGCAGCTCGGTAGCTCGCTGGGCTCATAACCCAGAGGTCGCAGGTTCAAATCCTGTCCCCGCTACTCACTGACGAGGGCCCGGATCCTTTCAAGGATCCGGGCCCTCGTTGTGTGTGCGCCGGGGTCCGCCGAGCTTGTCCGATTACCGGTGGCCGGAACCTTCCGGTGTGAAAACTGGTCTTCCCGGGGGGAGTTGGGTACAACGGGTTTGGCTTGTCTCTCTGTGGGCATGTCGACAAAACGCTGAAGTGACCTCACTGGCTGCGGTATACCAGGTGTACGCGGGTTGCGGGTGGTGCGACGATGGTATTTATGGGGGACAGGGCAACTCTGTTGGAGACAGGGCGGTTTGTGCAGACACGCTCCGATGAGGATGCTGACACCGCTGACGCCGAGACCGAGGCGCGGCACCGGCGTGCCGCCGACGGCGGCGACGCCGAGTCGATGAGCGTGCTCGGCTCCCTGTTGCTGCGCCGCGGCGACCTCGACAGCGCCGAGCCCTATCTGCGCGGCGCCACCGCCGAGGGCGACCGGGCCGCCGCCAACAACCTGGGCGTCCTGCTCCACCAGCGCGGCTACGCGGACGAGGCGGCCGGCTGGTGGCGCATCGCCGCCGTCGCCGGATCCGCCGCCGCCGCGCACGCGCTCGGCCGGCACTACCGCGAGCGCGGCGACGAGCCCGCCGCCGAGTACTGGCTGCGCCAGTCCGCCGAACAGGGCCACGCGCTGGGTGCGTACGCGCTCGCCGACCTCCTGGAACACCGCAGCGACGTCGGCGCCGAGCGCTGGCTGCGCGCCGCCGCCGAACAGGGGCACCGCGAGGCCGCCTACCGTCTTGCCCGCCTCCTCGACGGGCGTGGTGACGGCGAGGCCGCCGGCGAAGGCCCCGGTGACATCGCTGTCGACCAGGCGCCAGAAGGTGAAGGGGCGGCCGACGAGGCCGAGCCCTGGTACCGGCAGGCCGCCGCCCGCGGCCACCGCCGGGCCGCCCTGCACCTCGGCGCGATCCTGGAGAAGCGCGGCGAACTCAAGGAGGCCGGCCGCTGGTACCTGACGTCCGCCAAGGACGGCGAGGCCAAGGCCGCCTGCGCGCTCGGCTTCCTGCTGCGCGACGCGGGCGACGAGGAGAGCGCCGCCGTGTGGTGGCTGCGCGCCGCCCAGGACGGCGACGGCAACGCGGCCAACGCCCTCGGCGCGCTGCACGCGGCGCGGGGCGAGCAGCAGACCGCCGAGCGCTGGTACCGCGAGGCGATGGGCGCCGGGGACGTGAACGGGGCGTACAACCTCGGGCTGCTCTGCGCCGCCCAGAACCGCACCGCCCAGGCCGAGCAGTGGTACCGCAGGGCCGCCTACTCCGGACACCGCGAGGCGGCCAACGCGCTCGCCATCCTGCTGCTCCAGGCCGGGGATGCGACCGGCGCCGAGCCCTGGTTCTCCAAGGCCGCCGAGGCCGGCAGCGTGGACGCCGCCTTCAACCTCGGCATCCTCTTCGCCGGCCGCGACGAGGACCGTACGGCCCTGAAGTGGTACGAGCGGGCCGCCGCGGCCGGGCACACCGACGCGGCCCTCCAGGTCGGCATCGCGCTGCTGCGGGACGGTGAGGAGCAGGCCGCCGAGCGTCATCTGCGGTGCGCGGCGGGCGGCGGCAGCGCCGAGGCCGCCTTCCGCCTGGCCACCCTCCTCGACGCGCGTCAGCCCCCGCCGGGCCCGCCCGCGCTCGGCGAGCCGATGGCGGAGAAGACCGAGTGCGAGGAGTGGTACGAGCGGGCCGCGCAGCAGGGCCACCGCCGCGCCCAGGTCCGGGTCGGCATGCTGGCCGCGGCCCGGGGCGACCTGGTGGCGGCCGCACGCTGGTACGGGGAGGCGGCCGAGGCGGGCAGCCGCAACGGCGCCTTCAACCTCGGGCTGCTGCTCGCCCGCGAGGGCCGCGAGCGCGAGGCCGCCCTGTGGTGGACCCGTGCCGCCCACGCCGGACACGGCCGGGCCGCGCTGCGCCTCGCCCTGCTCGCCGCCCGCCACGGCGAGCTGGCCGAGGGACAGCGCTGGTGCGCGAAGGCGGTCGAGCTGGGCCCGGCGGAGGTCGCCGAGCGGGCCGCCCGGCTGCGCGAGGCACTCCACCAGGAGCTCACGGCCTAGTGACCCCGGGCGTTTCCGCAGGTCTGGAACAGATTTGCGCTGGTCGGGGTCGTCCCGTAAGGTTGTGTTCACCGACGCGGGGTGGAGCAGCTCGGTAGCTCGCTGGGCTCATAACCCAGAGGTCGCAGGTTCAAATCCTGTCCCCGCTACTTGCAGGCTGAGGCCCGAATCCTTTGGGGGATTCGGGCCTCAGTCGTTTTCTGAGCCCTTGTAGACAGAAGTGAAGCCCTCCAGCCAAGTAGTGGCCGGAGGGCTTCTTCGTGTTCCGGGGTGCCGGATCAGGCCGCCGCGCAGTTCGGGCACGTGCCGCGGTAGGTGACCTCGACGGCCGCGATCGTGAAGCCGAAGCGCTCGGTGTCGGGGAGGTCGGCCAGCGGGTTGCCCTGCGGGTGGACGTCACGGATCGCGCCGCACTGGGCGCAGACCAGGTGCTGGTGCGGTCGGTGCGCGTTCGGGTCGTAGCGCTTGGCGCGGCGGTCCGTGGAGACCTCCAGGATCTCGCCGAGCGTCACCAGCTCGCCCAGGGTGTTGTACACCGTCGCCCGGGAGATCTCGGGCAGCCGTTCCACCGCGCGTGCGTGCACTTCGTCCGCCGTCAGGTGGACGTGGTCGCCGTCGAGGACCTCGGCCACGACGCGCCGCTGTGCGGTCATGCGCCAGCCGCGGCCGCGCAGTCGCTCCAACAGGTCACTCATAAGGACCAGCCTAACAGGGTAGGGGGCCCAGTTCCGAACAGGTGTGGCTTTGGAACCTTGCTTGACTTAGACAATGTCCATTGTAGGATCGGGTCAGGCAGACACCAAGGGACAGGACTTGCAGGACATGACGCAGGAGGCGCACGTGACACAGGGACCGCTCACCACGGAGGCCGGCGCACCGGTGGCCGACAACCAGAACAGCGCGACCGCGGGCGCGGGCGGTCCGGTCCTGGTCCAGGACCAGTCGCTCCTGGAGAAGCTCGCCCACTTCAACCGCGAGCGCATCCCGGAGCGCATCGTCCACGCGCGGGGTGCGGGCGCGTACGGCACCTTCACGCTCACCCGTGACGTCTCGCAGTGGACGCGTGCCAAGTTCCTCTCCGAGGTCGGCAAGCAGACGGAGACCTTCCTGCGCTTCTCCACCGTGGCCGGCAACCTCGGCTCCGCCGACGCCGTGCGCGACCCCCGCGGCTTCGCGCTGAAGTTCTACACGGAGGAGGGGAACTACGACCTGGTCGGGAACAACACGCCCGTCTTCTTCATCAAGGACGCCATCAAGTTCCCCGACTTCATCCACACCCAGAAGCGCGACCCGTACTCGGGCAGCCAGGAAGCCGACAACGTCTGGGACTTCTGGGGCCTGAGCCCCGAGAGCACCCACCAGGTGACGTGGCTCTTCGGTGACCGCGGCATCCCGGCGACCCTGCGCCACATGAACGGCTACGGCTCGCACACGTTCCAGTGGAACAACGAGGCCGGCGAGGTCTTCTGGGTCAAGTACCACTTCAAGACCGACCAGGGGATCAAGAACCTCACCCAGGACGAGGCCAACAAGCTCGCCGGTGAGGACCCGGACAGCCACCAGCGCGACCTGCGCGAGGCCATCGAGCGCGGCGACTTCCCGTCCTGGACCGTGCAGGTGCAGATCATGCCGGACGCGGACGCGGCGACCTACCGCTTCAACCCGTTCGACCTCACCAAGGTGTGGCCGCACGAGGACTACCCGCCGATCGAGATCGGCAAGCTGGAGCTCAACCGCAACCCGGAGAACATCTTCGCCGAGGTCGAGCAGTCCATCTTCAGCCCCGCGCACTTCGTGCCGGGCATCGGTCCCTCGCCGGACAAGATGCTCCAGGGCCGCCTGTTCGCGTACGGCGACGCGCACCGCTACCGCGTCGGCATCAACGCCGACCACCTGCCGGTGAACCGCCCGCACGCCACCGAGGCGCGTACCAACTCCCGTGACGGCTACCTGTACGACGGCCGCCACAAGGGCGCGAAGAACTACGAGCCCAACAGCTTCGGCGGCCCCTTCCAGACCGACCGCCCGCTGTGGCAGGGCAGCCCGGTCGCCGGTGTCACCGGCAGCACCGAGGCGCCCTCCCACGCCGAGGACAACGACTTCGTGCAGGCCGGAAACCTCTACCGGCTGTACTCGGAGGACGAGAAGGCCCGGCTGATCGACAACCTGGCGGGCTTCATCGCCAAGGTTTCGCGCGACGACATCGCAGAGCGTGCGATCAACAACTTCCGCCAGGCGGACGGTGACTTCGGCAAGCGGCTCGAAGCCGCGGTCCAGGCCCTTCGCGGCTGATTCGGGCCCGCGGGCCGAAGATGAACAGAAGGCCGGACTCCCTGCGGGGAGTCCGGCCTTCTGGCGTTCCGGGGCCGGAGCCCGGTGGTCAGCCGGCCATCGCGGCCTCGCGCCGCGCCGGGGCCCAGCAGCGGATGATGTCGCGGACCGAGACGACGCCGACCGGGCCGTGGCCGTCGAGCACGATCAGGTGCCGGAAGCCGCCGTGCGTCATGGCCTCGGCGGCTTCCAGGAGAGTCCAGGACGGCGCCGCGAAGACGACGTCGGTGGTCGTGTGCTTGCTCGCCGTCTCGTGGTCCGGGTTCTGGCCCAGGCCGACGGAGTTGAGGATGTCGCGCTCGGTGAGGATGCCGATGCCGCTGGTGTCGGGGTCGAGGACGATGGCCGCGCCGACCCGGCGTGCGGACATCAGCCGGGCCGCCTGGCGGAGGGTGTGGGCAGGTCCGATGGTGAGGACCATCGTGCTCATGGCGTCACGGACGAGCATGGATGGAGCCACCTCCTTGGTGGATTCGGTTCCCGGCACGGCTGACGCAGCCCGCTCCGGAAAGAATTCACAAGTTCACAAGTGGGGGGACTCCTAGAGTCGCATCCGGACCGCCCGTCAACAAGGGGCTGGTAGAGGTCAGTCGAGGGGCGCGTAAAAGTACGACTCACGCCCATCGTGAGCCTCAGGCGCGGCCCTCCCGGCGCTGCTTACGCCTGCGCGCTGTCGCCGAGGTAGCCGAGCAGCTCCTCGTGGAGCAGGCCGTTGGAGGCCGCCGCGTTGCCGCTGTGCGGGCCCGGCCGCCCGTCGAGGCCGGTGAAGACGCCGCCGGCCTCCTGCACCACGATCACGTTCGCCGCCATGTCCCACATGGACAGCTCCGGCTCCGCGCAGAAGTCCACCGAACCCTCGGCGACCATCATGTACGGCCAGAAGTCGCCGTACGCGCGGGTGCGCCAGCACTCCCGGGTCAGGTCCAGGAAGTCGTCCAGCTTGCCCCGCTCCTCCCAGCCGCTCAGCGAGGAGTACGAGAACGACGCGTCGGCCAGCTTCGAGACGCTGGAGACCTTCAGGCGGGTCGCCGAGGTCAGGCTGCGGCCGGTGAACGCGCCGTGGCCCTTCGCCGCCCACCAGCGCCGGTTCAGGGCGGGCGCCGAGACGACGCCGACCACCGGCTGGAAGCCGTGCTCGCCCGCCTCCATCAGCGAGATCAGGGTCGCCCACACCGGCACGCCGCGGACGTAGTTCTTGGTGCCGTCGATCGGGTCGACCACCCAGCGGCGCGGGCCCGTGCCCTCCAGGCCGTACTCCTCGCCGAGGATCGCGTCGCGCGGCCGCGCCCGCTGCAGATGCCCCCGGATGACCTCCTCGGCCGCCTTGTCGGCCTCGCTCACCGGCGTCATGTCCGGCTTGGTCTCGACCTTCAGGTCGAGGGCCTTGAACCGGTCCATGGTGGCCGCGTCGGCGGCGTCCGCGAGGACGTGGGCGAGGCGGAGGTCATCGTGATAGTCGGGCATGGTCACCACCGTAGCGATCGCCCGCGGTGCGGACCACAGTGCCCGCACTCCGGACGCCCCGCGCGCCGCCCACGGTGGCTATTGACAGTCCCTTCGAGCGCGTCAACTCTGAACTCGGAGCCGCTCGCAAGGTCTCGGGGGCTCGGGAGGCGACCATGCCCACAGCGCGGGAATCCTTACTGGACGCCGCTCTCTCGGCGCTCGCGGGACTGCCCTGGTCGGGGGTCCGGATGGTGGACGTGGCATCCGCCGCCGGGGTCTCGCGGCAGACCCTCTACAACGAGTTCGGAAGCAAAGACGGCCTCGCCCGCGCGCTCGTGCGCCGGGAGGCCGATGTTTATCTGCGGGGCGTCGACAGAGCGCTCGCCGAGCGCCCCCAGGCATCTCCGACAGGCGCCGATGCAGCGGGGGCCCCCATCGGCCCGGCCGACCGCCTGGTCCGCGTCGCGGAGTGGATGGTCGGCTCGGCCCGCTCCAGCGCCCTGGTGCGGGCCCTGCTCACGGGCTGCTGGAGCGAACGCCTGCCCGCGCCTTCGATCCGTACCACCGCCGCCGTCTCGGCCGTGCCCGCCCAGCGCCGCGCCGACGCCGGGGTGCCCGGGCCCGCCGAACTCGTCGCCGCCGTACGGGACCGGGCGCTCGCCGCGCTGGAGAAGGAGGTGCCGGGCGCGGATCCGGTGGAGCTGGGGCGGTACTGCGAGACGGCGGTGCGGCTCGGCCTGTCCTGCGTGGTGGCGCCGCCGGGGAGGGGCGAGGGGCAGGCCGGGTACATCCGCTCGGTGCTCGCCCGGCTGCCGGTGCGCGCGGTGGGGTAGCCGGGACCGTTGCGTGACGGTCCGCCAAAAGGGCTCGGGGCGTGGGTCAGTGGGCCGAGCCGGAGATCTGCAGGCCGATCACACCCACGATGACCAGTGAGATCGACACCAGCTTGAGGGTGGAGACCACGTCACCGAGGAAGACCATGCCGTAGATCGCGGTGCCGGCCGCCCCGATGCCCGTCCACACCGCGTACGCCGGACCCACGTCCAGCTTCTTCAGCGACAGCGTGAGGAGGCCGAACGAGCCCAGTGCGAACGCGGCGAAGGCGACCGTCGGCCAGAGCCGGGTGAAACCGTGCGACAGCTTCAGGCAGACGGCGAAGCCCGTTTCGAGGATTCCCGCCACCACGACCAGCAGCCACGCCATGTCCAGGGCCTCCCACAACGCATCGTCGTCGCTGACTGCATGGTCAACACTTGGTGCGATTATGCAACGGAGGGCATGCACACGCCCGTGGAAACAGGTCAGTCGCCCTCGCGTCGCTCCCTCGTCGCGAGCAGTCGGCGCAACGAGTAGAGCCGGGCCGGATCGGCGTGCCCGTCCGCCACCCACTGGTCCAGCGCGCACTCCGCCTCGTCGTGGCTGCACGCGCGCGGGCAGTTCTCGGTGCCCGGTACGAGATCGGGGAAGGCCAGAATCACCCTTGACGGGTCGACGTGGTGAAGGCCGAAGGACCGTACGCCCGGGGTGTCGATGACCCAGCCGCCGTCCGCGCTGTCCAGAGGCAGCGCGAGCGCCGAGGTGGTGGTGTGGCGGCCGCGTCCGGTGACCGCGTTCACATGCCCGGTGATACGCCGCTGGGCCTCCGGGACCAGCGCGTTGACCAGGGTCGTCTTGCCGACGCCGGAGTGGCCGACGAACGCGGTGACCCGGCCGTGCAGTTGCTCGCGCACCCGGTCCGCCGCGTTGCCCTCGTACAGCTCCTCGCGCGAGGTGACCACGAACGGGACGCCCAACGCGCCGTACATCTCCAGGAGTTCGTTGGCCGGGGCGAGGTCCGACTTCGTCAGGACCAGGAGCGGTTCCAGGCCACCGTCGTACGCCGCCACCAGGCAGCGGTCGATGAGGCGGGGCCGCGGCTCGGGGTCGGCGAGGGCGGTGACGATGGCGAGCTGGTCGGCGTTGGCGACGACCACGCGCTCGTACGGGTCGTCGTCGTCGGCCGTGCGCCGCAGGACCGAGCTGCGCTTGCCGATCCGTACGATCCGCGCGAGCGTGTCCTTCTTGCCGGACAGGTCGCCCACGATGTCGACCCGGTCGCCCACCACGGCCGCCTTGCGGCCCAGTTCGCGGGCCTTCATGGCGTGGATCGTGCGATCCCCGACCAGGCAGGTGAGGCGGCCCCGGTCGACCGTGAGGACCATGCCTTCGGCGGCGTCCTCGTGCTTGGGGCGGATGCTGGTGCGGGGGCGGTTGCCCTTGGGGTTGGGGCGGACGCGGATGTCGTCCTCGTCGGGGTTCTTGCCGTAGCGGCGCATGATCTAAGCCCCGCTCAGCTTCCGGACCCTGCCAGCATCGAACTCCACATGTCCGGGAAGTCGGGCAGCGTCTTGGCCGTCGTCGCCACGTTCTCGATCCGCACGCCGTCCACGGCGAGGCCGATGATCGCGCCGGCGGTGGCCATCCGGTGGTCGTCGTAGGTGTGGAAGACGCCGCCGTGCAGCGGGCGCGGGCGGATGTGCAGGCCGTCGGCGGTCTCCGTGACGTCGCCGCCGAGCTCGTTGATCTCCTTGGTGAGCGCGGCCAGGCGGTCCGTCTCGTGCAGCCGCAGGTGCGCGACGCCGCGCAGCGTGGACGGGGAGTCGGCGAGCGCCGCGACGGCCGCGATGCCGGGGGTCAGCTCGCCGACCTCGCTCAGGTCCACGTCGATGCCGTGGATGCGGCCGGAGCCGTTGAACACGAGCCCGCGGTCGGTCAGTTGGCAGGTGCCGCCCATCTCCGTGAAGATCTGCCGCAGCTGGTCGCCGGGCTGGGTGGTGCGGACCGGCCAGTCGGGGATGACGACCGTGCCGCCCGTGATGAGGGCGGCCGCCAGGAACGGCTGGGCGTTGGACAGATCCGGCTCGACGGTCAGGTCGCGGCCGAGCAGTGCCGAGTGCGAGACCCGCCACACGTTCGGCTCGCCGCCCGTCTCCGGCTCGTCGACCTGGGCGCCCACGCAGCGCAGCATGTCGACCGTCATCCGGATGTGCGGCATGGACGGCAGCGCGGAGCCCACGTGCCGCACCTCGACGCCCTGGTTGAACCGGGGGGCCGAGAGCAGCAGGGCCGAGACGAACTGGGAGCTGGAGGAGGCGTCGATCTCCACCCGGCCGCCTTCGAGGGCGCCCGCGCCGTGCACGGTCATCGGGAGCGCGCCGCGGTTGTCGTCGTCGATGCGGGCGCCCAGTGCGCGCAGGCCGTTGATCACGCCGCCGAGCGGGCGCTCGTAGGAACGCGGGTCGCCGTCGAAGCGGACCGGGCCGTCGGCCAGGGCCGCGACCGGGGGCAGGAAGCGCATGACCGTACCGGCGTTGCCGACGTCGACCGTGGCCGGGCCGTGCAGACCGGCCGGGATCACTCGCCAGGCCTCGCCCGAGCCGTCCGGACCCACGCCCTCCTCGATGCCGACGCCCAGGGTGCGCAGGGCCTCCGCCATCAGCAGGGTGTCGCGCGAGCGCAGGGGGCGGCGCAGCCAGCCGGGCTCGGCGGCGAGCGCCGCCAGGACGAGCCCGCGATTGGTGACCGATTTCGATCCGGGCACGGTGACCGTCGCGTCGACGGCTCCGCTCGCGAGGGGGGCGGGCCAGAGGGCGGGGTGCACGGGCGTTTCGGTCATGGCCCTCACTTTAGTGGGGCCGCCACCTAGAGGCCGAGCAGCCAGCGGCCGCCGCCGATCAGGGAGCAGACAGAAACGGCGTGGAAGAGGAAGAGCCAGAGCGCCGGTGGTACGTGGGTGAGCCGGGCGAGCTGGTCGGCGTCCGAGTCGCCGTCGTTGTGGCGGCGGCGCTTGCTCTGCAGCTCGAACGCGGGGCGCACGCCGCCGAGCAGCAGGAACCACACGGCCGTGTACGCGAAAGCCGACTGGACGTCCGGGCTGGTCAGCCAGGAGACGAGCAGGAAGGCGGCGCCGGTCACCACGACCGTGAGGACGCCGTACGCGTTGCGGATCATCACCAGCATGGCGACCAGCAGGGCCGTGGCCAGCCACAGGAAGAGCGTGACGTGGTGGGCGGCGAGGAGCCAGGCGCCGCCGAGGCCGAGCAGAGGGGGAGCGGTGTATCCGGCGGCGGCCGTGAGGATCATGCCGGGGCCGTGCGGCTTGCCCCGGCTCACGGTCAGGCCGCTGGTGTCGGAGTGCAGCCGGATGCCGTCGAGGCGGCGGCCGGTGAGCAGTGCGACCAGGCCGTGGCCGCCCTCGTGGGCGATGGTGATGGCGTTGCGCGAGAGGCGCCAGAGGCTGTGCGGGACGACGACGGCGAGCGCGGCTATGCCCGTCGCGACGACCAGCCACTGGGCTGGCGCGCTCTGGGTGCCGAAGAGCTGGAAGTCTTCAAGCGCGGACATTTCTGGGACGGCTCCTCATGGGGTACGGGCGCCGTGGCAGTGTGGCACCTATGTGCGGTAGGTATGCAGCGAGTCGCAGGCCCGAGGATCTCGCAGGAGTCTTTGAGATAGAGAAGTGGGATCCGGCGGAGGCTCCGGAGCCCGACTGGAACGTGGCGCCGACCAAAGAGGTCTACGTCGTCCTGGAGCGCCCTCTTAAAGACGCCGACTCCCCGCGTCCGGTTCGGCAGCTGCGCAAGTTGAAGTGGGGACTCGTCCCCTCCTGGGCGAAATCGCCCGAGGGCGCCGCCCGGATGATCAACGCGCGCGCCGAGACGATCCACGAGAAGCCCTCCTTCAAGAAGGCGTTCGCCGCCCGCCGCTGCATCATCCCGGCGGACGGCTACTACGAGTGGGTCACCGGCGCCGGCGAGCGCGAGCTGGAGGTCGAGGGCAGGAAGAAGCGGCCGCGCAAGCAGCCGTACTTCGTGACCCCGGCGGACGGCTCGGTCTTCGCGATGGCCGGCCTGTACGAGTTCTGGCGCGACCGCACGCTGCCCGACGACCACCCCTCGGCCTGGTGGGTGACCTGCTCGGTGGTCACCACCGAGGCCGAGACGGGCCCGCTGGGCGTGGCCCCGGCGGAGGGCCCAGGCTCGCTCGCGGACATCCATCCCCGCATGCCGCTGATGCTGCTGCCGGACCGGTGGGGCGCATGGCTCGACCCGGCCCACACGGACACCGAGTCGCTGCGGGACCTGCTTGCGCCGCCGCCGGGCGGGCTGATGCGGGCGTATCCCGTATCGACGGCGGTGAGCAACGTTCGCAACAACGGGCCGGAGCTTCTGACGGAGCTGGAGGGGCCCGAGGAGGGCACGCTGTTCTGACGGTGACCTCGCCCATGTCGTTCGCCCTCCCCGCCCTGCCCGGCGGCAGGATGGCCCGGTGAGCGACAGCGAGATCATCCAGACCGGCGCCGGCGAGGCGCGCATCACCTGGCACACCGCCAGGAAGGCCCGCCTCGTGCTGGCCGTGAGCCATGGGGCGGGCGGCGGGATCGAGGCCCGGGACCTTCAGGCGCTGGCCGGGGCGCTGCCGCCGCTCGGAGTGAGCGTGGCCCTGGTGGAGCAGCCCTGGCGGGTGGCCGGCAAGAAGGTGGCACCGGCGCCGAAGACGCTGGACACGGGGTGGCGCGACCTGTGGCCGGCCGTGGCGAAGAAGGGGCTGCCCGTCGTCGCGGGCGGCCGCAGCGCCGGGGCCCGGGTCGCCTGCCGCACGGCGACGGAGCTCGGCGCGGCCGGGGTCCTCGCCCTGAGCTTCCCGCTGCACCCGCCGGGCAGGCCGGAGAAGTCGAGGGCGCCGGAGCTGCTCGGGGCGGGCGTGCCCACCCTCGTGGTGCAGGGCGGGAACGACCCCTTCGGGAAGCCCGCCGAATTCCCCGAAGGGACGTACGGGCTCGTGGAAGTGCCGTTCGGCGACCACGGGTTCGCGGTCCCGAAGCGGGCCTCCCTCACCCAGCAGGAGGCATTGGACGTGATCACCGCGGCCGTCGGTGAATGGCTCGGCGCGCTGGAGATCTGACGCCGGGAATGCCGCCGGGAATGCGGAATGCGGGCCCACTGTTATGGCCGACGTAAGGGATATGCAGACCAGCTGTGGAGAGGGAGTCCGTCGCATGGGTTCGACCATCTGCCCGAGCCGCAAGGCCGCCTCTGACCTGGAGTGGACGGTGCTTTCCGCGGCCAGGACCGCTCCTATTCGAGCGGCGGGCGGAGCGGATCGTCGTCTATCCTCCGATTCGAGTGGGTCCGCATTCGGGCTCAGCACACCGTTCGAGGAGGTGGGTCCGGTCACAGGGACCGACGACGGCCACGTGGAAGAGACCACCGCCGAGCGCAATGCGCGCTTCGAGCGGGATGCCCTCGGCTACCTCGACCAGATGTACTCGGCCGCACTGCGCATGACGCGCAATCCGGCCGATGCGGAAGACCTGGTCCAGGAGACGTATGCCAAGGCGTACGGGTCCTTCCACCAGTTCCGCGAGGGCACCAACCTGAAGGCTTGGCTCTACCGGATTCTCACCAACACCTTCATCAACTCCTACCGGAAGAAGCAGCGCGAACCCCAGCGCAGCGCCGCCGAGGAGATCGAGGACTGGCAGCTCGCGCGCGCCGAGTCGCACATGTCGACGGGCCTGCGCTCCGCCGAGTCGCAGGCGCTCGACCACCTGCCCGACTCGGACGTGAAGTCGGCCCTTCAGGCCATTCCCGAAGAGTTCCGCATCGCCGTGTATCTCGCGGACGTAGAGGGCTTTGCGTACAAGGAGATCGCGGACATCATGGGTACACCCATCGGTACGGTGATGTCCCGGCTGCACCGGGGCCGCCGCCAACTGCGCGGAATGCTGGAGGACTACGCCCGTGACCGCGGGCTCGTCCCGGCCGGCGCCGGAGAGTCGGACGAAGCGAAAGGCTCGGGCTCATGAGCTGCGGAGAGCCGCACGAGACGGACTGCTCTGAGGTCCTGGACCATCTCTACGAGTTCCTGGACCACGAGATGCCCCCTACGGACTGCAACAAGTTCGAGGTGCACTTCGAGGAGTGCTCGCCGTGCCTGGAGAAGTACGGCCTTGAGCAGGCCGTGAAGAAGCTGGTGAAGCGCTGCTGCGGCTCGGACGACGTGCCGAGCGACCTGCGCTCCAAGGTGATGGGCCGCATCGACCTGATCCGCTCCGGCCAGGCGGTGCCCGAACAGGACGTCGTCACCGGAGAGGTGCCGACGCTCCGGCCCGAGTGACCCGGCTGATCCAGAAGTGAACTGCCGCCCGCGGCAGGGCAGTTGAGAGCGGCCACGACCATGCGTCGTGGCCGCTCCGCTGTGTCTGGCCGCCCGTGGGGCGCCCGGCGTCACCCGAAGGTGCTAATCCGGGCGGCTCGAAACGCCCTATTCCGACCATGCGCCTGACCGCCACGGCACACGGGCCTATCCTCGCCAAGCTGTACGCAACGGGCTGCCCGGGCGGATGGGGAGGTGGGGGCCATGGCGGAGCCGCGGGGACTGCGGGACATTCCGGCGGGGGCGCGCATCGCCGTCCTGGGCGCCGTAGTGGGCGCGGTGGCATGCGCGCTGCCCGTGCTGCGCCCCGGCGTGCCCTGGGCGGCCGTGGCGCTCCTCGCGGGCCTGTACGCGCTGTGCGAATGGCCGCCGCGCTGCCCGGTCCTCGCCGGCCGGGTGAGCGTGCCGATCGCCTCCGGCTCGTTCTTCCCGGTGCTGCTCGCCGCCGCCTTCCTGCTCCCGCCGGCCGCCGCCGCCCTTGTCGCGGTGCCGGGCGCGCTCATCGCGTACGTCGAGGAAGAGCCGCGCCAGGTGCGGCGGATCTGGCGGGCCGCGCAGCTCGCGATCGCGGCGTCGGCCGCGGCCGGCGTCCATGTGCTGTTCGGCGGGCGCGAGGCGCTGGGCGGGCGGGGCGCCGGTGCCCCCGACTTCCCGTACGCGCTGCTGCCGGCCGGAGCCACCGCCCTGGTCTTCTGCCTGGTCCTGACCGCGCTCGACGGCCTCATCCTGGCCACCGCCGAACGGCGCCCGCCCCGCACCGCCTGGCGCGGGCTCCTGCTGCGCTCGCTCGCCCCGCACTGTGTGCACGGCCTCGCGGGGCTGATGATGGCCGTGCTGTGGCGCAGCCGGTTCGGACCGCCCGCCGCGCTGTTCGTGCTGCTCCCGATGTACATCTCGTGCTGGGTCTTCGCCCAGTACCAGCGCGAGCGCGCGGCTCACCAGGCCACCATCCGCGCCCTCGTCCAGGCCGTCGACATCAAGGACAGGTACACGCGCGGCCACAGCGAACGGGTCGGCCGGGCCTCGGAGATGATCGCGCGCGAACTCGGCATGGAGGAAGGCCGGCTGGAGGTCATCCGGTTCGCCGGGATCCTGCACGACGTCGGCAAACTCGGGGTGCCGACGCGGGTGCTCCGCAAGGACGGGCCGCTCACCCCCGAGGAGCGGGCGGTGATCGAACTGCACCCCGAGTACGGCCACGAGATGGTGCGCGGCATCGGCTTCCTCGGCGAGGCCCGCGCCGCGATCCTGCACCACCACGAGCGGCTCGACGGGAGTGGCTACCCCTACGGGCTCGCCGGCGGCCAGATCCCCGAGGCGGCCCGCGTGGTGGCGGTGGCCGACGCCTTCGACGCGATGACGTCCACGCGCTCCTACCGGCGGGCGAGACCGGTGGCGGCGGCCGTCACCGAGCTGGAGCGGTGCGCGGGCGCGCAGTTCGACCCGCGGATGGTCGGCGGCCTGGTGCGGGCGCTGTCCCGGTACGGGTGGCACGTCGAGGTCACCGCGGACGAGCCGGGGGCCGGTGGGGCGCGCGGAAACGTGCCTCCGTCCAGACCGGTGGGGACGCCCGCCGCCCCGGTCGGGGCGCCCGCCCCCGAACCGGGGCCGCTCCCCGACCCCCGCCCCTCGAACGCCCAAGGCGCCTGACATGGCCGCCCGGCCCACCGCCCCCGTGCTCGGCGCCTACGCCCTCGCCGGGCTGCTCACCGCCTGGGCGCTCGCGTCGACCCTGCACGACGGCCTCGTCGAACCCGGCACCGCCGCCGCGTTCGGCGCGCTCATAGCCCTGGGGGAGCTGGCCCGGTGGGGGGCCAGGGACGGCGAGCGGGACCCGGCGCCGCTCGCCTCGGCCGGGGCGCTGGCCTACGCGCTGCTCGGGCAGAACGCCGGGCACGCCACCCGGCACGGGGTGCTCCAGGTGATCGCCGTGGTGGTGGCCGCGGCGCTGCTCGGGTCCGTACCGCATGTGGCCGTAGGGCGCGGGCCGAGCCTGGACCAGGCGGCCCGGCGGGTGCTCACCGTCGCCTTCGCCGCCGTCTGTTTTCAGCCGCTCTACAACTCGGGGCACCTCGACGCCTGGTTCGGGCACGGAGCGTACTTCGCGTTCGTTCTCCTGCTGCTGCTCGTGCTGACCGCGCTGTGCGACGCGGTGGTCGCCGCCCTGCTGCTGCACGCCCGCACCCGGTACCCGTTCGGGCCGCTCCTGCGCGACGAACTGCGCGGGCTCGTCGGCATCGGGTCCGCCGTGTGCGCCACCGGCACCGTGATGGCGCTCGCGGTCGCCGTCGCCGGGCTGTGGGCGCTGCCCGTGTTCTGCGTGCCGCTGCTCCTCACCCAGCTGGCCTTCCGGCGGTACGCGGCCGTACGCACCACGTACCGCCAGACCATCACCTCACTGGCCCGCGCCACCGAGATCGCCGGATACACCAAGGCGGGCCACGCCCGCCGGGTCGCCGAGCTCAGCCGGGCCGTCGGGCGCGAGCTGGGGCTCTCGGAGAGCGAGCTGACCGTCCTGGAGTACGCGGCGCTCATGCACGACATCGGCCAGCTGTCCCTGCTCGACCCGGTCCCCGCCGGGGCCACCGCCACGCTGCCCGCCGCCGAGCAGCGCCGCATCGCGCTGCTCGGCGGCGCGGTCGTGCGCCAGACCGGGGTGCCCGCCGACGTGGCGGTCGTCGTCGAGCGCCAGGCCGACCCGTACCGGGAGCAGCCGCTGCCCGCCAGGATCGTCCGCGCGGTCAACGCCTACGACGATCTCGCGGAGGGCTCCTCGGGCCCCGGACGGTCGCTGAACGCACTCGAACAGCTGCGTCTCGGCACCGGCCGTGACTACCATCCCCAGGTTGTCGAATCCCTGGCACGCGTGCTCGCCCGAGGCTGTCTGACCCGGGTGCCGCCTGGGTAACCCAGGAGTAATGAGCGGCCTTCCGGCTGGGCATGGTTGGATGCGAAAAGAACCCAGAAAACTGGGAGACCGTAAGACCGACCCGGTAGTCGGGGCCGGTCTGGGCAGGCGGGAATCGTGAGGATCTTCGGCAAGGGACGGCACCGGCCCTCCGCCTCGTGGCGGCAGGCCACAGACCGTGCGTTCACGCTGATCGGCGACGGCCGGTACGAGGACGCCGGGGCGTTGCTCACGCGCGCCGCGGACCTGGAACCGTGGCTGTCCGAGTCCTGGTTCAACCTGGCGCTCCTGCACAAGTTCCGGCACGACTGGGAGCAGGCGCGGGCCGCCGGGCTGCGCGCCGTCGCCCTGCTCGACAAGGAGACCGGCGCCCCCGACTGGTGGAACGTCGGCATCGCGGCCACCGCCCTGCAGGACTGGCCGCTGGCCCGCCGGGCCTGGCAGGCGTACGGCCTGAAGGTGCCGGGCGAGGCCACCGGCAGCGGCGAACCCGTCGGGATGGAGCTGGGCAGTGCCGCCGTCCGCCTCTCGCCCGAGGGCGAGGCCGAGGTGGTGTGGGGCCGCCGGCTCGACCCGGCCCGCATGGAGGTCCTGTCCATCCCGCTGCCGTCCTCGGGGCGGCGCTGGGGCGAGGTCGTGCTGCACGACGGCGTCCCGCACGGCGAGCGCACCACCGCCGCCGGCCCGTCCTTCCCGGTCTTCGACGAGATCGAGCTGTGGGCGCCCTCGCCCGTGCCGACCTGGGTGGTCCTCCTGGAGGCGGCCACCGAGGCCGACCGGGACGCCCTGGAGCGGCTCGCCGCCGACGCCGGCTTCGCCGCCGAGGACTGGTCCTCCTCCGTACGCCTGCTGTGCCGGGCCTGCTCCGAGTCCCAGATGCCCAGCGACGAGGGCGACGGCGAGCACCTCGACCCGCACGATCACAGCGAGCCCGGCCACCCCGGCCCGCTCGGCCACCGCACCTCCGGCGACCTGTGGGTGCCGGAGCGCGAATGCGGCATCGCGGCCCCCGCCGGTCTGGTCCGGGGCCTCCTCGACGGCTGGGTGGCCGACAACCCGGACAGCCGGGAGTGGCGGGATCTAGAAGAAGTCTGCTGAGCCACGCCTTAGTCTGTATGGGATCGGAATCGGGTTTTCAGGAAGGCTTACGGCGGACATGGCGCAGCAGGAGACGGACCAGCAGGTCGAGAACGACGGGTTCGTCGTGGACACGGAGGACTGCGAGGCGCGCGAGCTGGCCTACCGCGAGCGCGGCACCGCCCGCCCGATCACGGTCGTCGGCAACCCGGTGCTCCACAAGGAGTGCAAGGACGTCACCGAGTTCGACGGCGAGCTCGCGAAGCTCATCGACGACATGTTCGCCAGCCAGAAGGCGGCCGAGGGCGTGGGCCTGGCCGCCAACCAGATCGGTGTGGACCTCAAGGTCTTCGTCTACGACTGCATGGACGACGAGGGCGTCCGGCACGTCGGCGTCGTCTGCAACCCGGTCCTCGAAGAGCTGCCGTCCGAGCTGCGCGTCCTGGACGAGTCCAACGAGGGCTGCCTGTCCGTGCCGACCGCGTACGCCGAGCTCGCCCGCCCCGACTACGCGGTGGTCACCGGCCAGGACGCCGAGGGCAACCCGGTCAAGGTGCGCGGCACCGGCTACTTCGCGCGCTGCCTCCAGCACGAGACGGACCACCTGTACGGGTACCTGTACATCGACCGCCTCTCCAAGCGCGACCGCAAGGACGCGCTGAAGCAGATGGCGGAGGGCGCGGCCCGCTACGAGACCGTGCCCAACAACTGACGTTCCCCGTAAGGCAGTTGGCGCAAAACCGTAAGGCGTGAGGCTCCGCTCCCCCCGTGGCAGCGGAGCCTCACGCCTTACGTATGTGGGGGACTAGAAGTCCTCGTCGAAGCCCACCGAGCCCTCGACCGCCACCTGGTAGGCGGACGGGCGGCGCTCGAAGAAGTTCGTCAGCTCCTGGACGCCCTGGAGCTCCATGAACGAGAACGGGTTCGACGAGCCGTACACCGCCGGGAAGCCGAGCCGGGTCAGGCGCTGGTCGGCGACGCACTCCAGGTACTCGCGCATCGACTCGGTGTTCATGCCGGGCAGGCCGTCGCCGCACAGGTCGCGGCCGAACTGGAGCTCCGCCTCGACCGCCTCCTTGATCATGTCGGTGACCTGCTCCTGAAGCAGATCGTCGAAGAGGTCCGGCTCCTCCTTGCGGACGGTGTCCACGACCTCGAAGGCGAAGTTCATGTGCATCGTCTCGTCGCGGAACACCCAGTTGGTGCCGGTCGCGAGGCCGTGCAGCAGACCCCGGCTGCGGAACCAGTAGACGTAGGCGAAGGCGCCGTAGAAGAACAGGCCCTCGATGCACGCCGCGAAGCAGATCAGGTTGAGCAGGAAACGGCGGCGGTCGGCCTTGGTCTCCAGGCGCTCGATCTTCTCCACCGAGTCCATCCACTTGAAGCAGAACTGCGCCTTCTCGCGGATCGAGGGGATCTCCTCGACCGCGTCGAACGCGGCCGCGCGGTCCTCCGGGTCGGGGAGGTAGGTGTCGAGCAGCGTCAGATAGAACTGGACGTGCACGGCCTCCTCGAAGAGCTGACGGCTCAAGTAGAGCCGCGCTTCGGGGGAGTTGATGTGCTTGTAGAGGGTGAGCACCAGGTTGTTGGAGACGATCGAGTCGCCCGTCGCGAAGAACGCGACCAGGCGGCCGATCATGTGCTGCTCGCCCGGCGTGAGCTTCGCGAGGTCGGCGACGTCGGAGTGGAGGTCGACCTCCTCGACGGTCCAGGTGTTCTTGATCGCGTCCCGGTAGCGCTCGTAGAAGTCCGGGTAGCGCATGGGACGCAGGGTCAGCTCGAAGCCCGGGTCGAGAAGGTTCTTTTCGGTGTTGCTCATTACTGGCAGGCCTCGCAGGACTCGGGGTTTTCGAGCGAGCAGGCGATCGCGTCGGCGTCGGGGGCCGCCTGCTGGACTGGGGGTCCCCCCGCCGAAGGCCGGGGGAGGATGGTGGGGGTGGCCTGGGCGGCGCGGGCGATCTTCGTCGCCGGGCGCGAGCGCAGGTAGTACGTCGTCTTCAGGCCCTGCTTCCAGGCGTACGCGTACATCGACGACAGCTTGCCGATGGTGGGCGTCTCCAGGAACAGGTTCAGGGACTGCGACTGGTCGAGGAAGGGGGTGCGGGCCGCGGCCATGTCGATCAGGCCGCGCTGCGGGATCTCCCACGCCGTGCGGTACAGCGCGCGCACGTCGGCCGGGATCCACCCGAAGTCCTGCACCGAGCCGCTCGCCTCGCGCAGCGCCTCGCGGGACTGCGCGTCCCACACGCCCAGGTTCTTGAGCTCCTCCACCAAGTAGCCGTTCACCTGGAGGAATTCGCCACTCAGCGTCTCGCGCTTGAAGAGGTTGGAGACCTGCGGCTCGATGCACTCGTACACGCCCGCGATGGACGCGATGGTCGCGGTCGGGGCGATCGCGAGGAGCAGCGAGTTGCGCATGCCGACCTTGGCGATACGTTCCCGCAGGGCCGCCCAGCGCTCCGGCCAGGTCAGCTCGACGTCGTAGTGGTCGGGGTGCAGCACGCCGCGCGCGGTGCGGGTCTTGTCCCAGGCGGGCAGCGGGCCGTTGCGCTCGGCGAGGTCCGTGGAGGCCTCGTACGCCGTGAGCATGATCCGCTCGGAGAGCTGGGTGGAAAGCGCCCTCGCCTCGGGGGAGTCGAAGGGCAGGCGCAGCTTGAAGAAGACGTCCTGCAGACCCATCGCGCCCAGGCCCACCGGGCGCCACTTGGCGTTGGAGCGGCCGGCCTGCTCGGTCGGGTAGAAGTTGATGTCGACGACCCGGTCGAGGAAGGTCACGGCGGTGCGGACGGTCTCGTCCAGGCGCTCCCAGTCGATCCCGTCGCCCACGACGAACGCGCCGAGGTTGACCGAGCCGAGGTTGCAGACGGCCGTCTCGCCGTCGTCCGTCACCTCCAGGATCTCGGTGCACAGGTTGGAGGAGTGGACGGTGTGTCCCGGCTCGGCCGTCTGGTTGGCGGTGCGGTTGGAGGCGTCCTTGAACGTCATCCAGCCGTTGCCGGTCTGCGCGAGGGTGCGCATCATGCGGCCGTACAGGTCCCGCGCCGGCATGGTCTTCTGGGCGAGCCCGGCCGCCTCGGCCTTGCGGTAGGCGGCGTCGAACTCCTCGCCCCACAGGTCGACGAGCTCGGGCACGTCGGCCGGCGAGAACAGCGACCACTGGCCGTCGGCGTCGACCCGGCGCATGAACTCGTCGGGGATCCAGTGCGCGAGGTTCAGGTTGTGCGTACGGCGCTGGTCCTCGCCGGTGTTGTCGCGCAGCTCCAGGAACTCCTCGATGTCGGAGTGCCAGGTCTCCAGGTACACCGCGGCCGCGCCCTTGCGCCGGCCGCCCTGGTTGACCGCGGCCACCGACGCGTCAAGGGTCTTGAGGAACGGGACGATGCCGTTGGAGTGGCCGTTGGTGCCCCGGATCAGCGAACCGCGGCCGCGGATGCGGGAGTACGAGAGGCCGATGCCGCCCGCATGCTTCGAGAGCCGGGCGACCTGGTGGTAGCGGTCGTAGATCGAGTCGAGCTCGTCCAGCGGCGAGTCGAGCAGATAGCACGACGACATCTGGGGGTGCCGGGTGCCGGAGTTGAAGAGCGTGGGGGAGGACGGCAGGTAGTCCAGGCGGCTCATCAGGCCGTACAGGGACGCCACTTCGTCCAGGGCGCGAACCGACTCGTCCTCGGCGAGGCCGGACGCCACGCGCAGCATGAAGTGCTGGGGGGTCTCGACGACCTTGCGGGTGATCGGGTGGCGCAGCAGGTAGCGGGAGTAGAGGGTGCGCAGGCCGAAGTAGCCGAAGCGGTCGTCGGCGCCGTCGGCGAGGGCCGCGTCCACCAGCGCGTCGAGGCGGTCGGCGTGGGCGTCGACGAAGTCGGCGGTGCGGTCGGCGATCAGGCCCTCGCGGTGGCCTACGGCGACCGAGGCGGAGAACGACACCGCGCCCTGGGTCGCGGCCTCTTCGGCGATGGTGATGGTCAGGAGCCGGGCGGCGAGGCGGGAGTACGCCGGGTCCTCGGAGATGAGCCCCGCGGCCGCCTCGGTGGCCAGCTCGCGCAGCTCGGCCTCGTCGGAACGGGCGTTGCGGCCCCGCAGCGCGGCGGCGGCGACCCGGCCGGGGTCGGTGTCCGCGAGGTCGGCGGTGAGGTCCGTCAGGGTCCGCAGCAGCGCGGTCCCCGGGGCATCGGCCAACTCTTCGGTGATCGCTGAAGCGGGATCCGCAGGGGCGATGGTCACGTGGGGGCACTCCCTCGCTCGGCACGGGGCCTTTCGGAGGAGGCGTCGGCGCGCGTCGGGGCAGCCCTGAGCGCGTCGTCCACCGGCCCAACCGCGAGGCCCGGACGTCTGGCATCCGGTTCGGTCGACCCGGACGCGCCATCGGCAGGTCATCGGACTCGGCCCGTACAAAGGGGTACGGGTCATACCGTTGCGGGACAGTTCCGGATTCGAACCGGATTCCCCTGCGGCGACAGCGAGGACGAGCATACATGTGGGGGGCGCTGTGCGTGGCACCCCCCACATGTTGTGTCGCGCGGGGCACGGCTTCGCCGTTGATCCCTACGTGGGCGCACTGACGGCCTACGCAGAAGGGCCGCCGCACCCTCCCGGGATGCGGCGGCCCTTTCGCGTACCGACAGGGGAACTCAGTGGGCCGAGCCGGCCGTCGCCGGGGGGAGTTCCGTGGCCACGCCCGGGTCGCCCGCGTCCGCCGTGTAGTCGGCGGGCGAGGTCTCGTCGACGCCGTCGGGGGCCTTCAGGGCGCGCAGGACGACCGTGAGGACGACCGTCACCACCACGTTCAGGACGAACGCGGTGAGGCCGATGTAGCCGATCTCGCCGATGCCCGGGATCTCCTTCGAGGAGCCGCCGAAGTGCTTCTGGGTGGGCGAGGCCACCCCGTACGCGGCGAGCGTGCCGTACGCCATGCCGACCGCCCAGCCCGCGAGCAGCGCCCAGCGGTGGAACCAGCGCGTGAACAGGCCGCCGACCAGGGCCGGGAAGGTCTGCAGGATCCAGATGCCGCCCAGGAGCTGGAAGTTGATGGCGACCGTCTTGTCCATGGTCAGGACGAAGACCAGGGCGCCGACCTTCACCACCAGCGAGACCAGCTTGGAGACCTTGGCCTCCTGCGCGGGCGACGCGTCCGGCTTGAGGAAGTCCTTGTAGATGTTGCGGGTGAAAAGGTTCGCGGCCGCGATCGACATGATGGCCGCCGGGACCAGCGCGCCGATGCCGATCGCCGCGAAGGCGACGCCCGCGAACCAGTCGGGGAACATGTCCTCGAAGAGCTGCGGAATGGCGAGCTGCCCGTTGCTGACCTTGACGCCCGCCGCGATCGCCATGAAGCCGAGCAGTGCGAGCAGGCCCAGCATCAGCGAGTACAGCGGCAGGATCGTGGTGTTGCGGCGGATCACGTTGCGGCTGCGCGAGGACAGCGTCGCGGTGATCGAGTGCGGGTACATGAACAGCGCCAGCGCCGAGCCGAGCGCGAGCGTGGCGTACGTCCACTGGCTCGACTCGCCGGGTGCGATGGCCCCGGTCGGCTTGCCGCCGGGCGGACCCGCGAACTTGTGCTGCGCCGCGCTGAAGATGGCGTCGAAGCCGCCCAGCTTGATCGGGATGTAGATGATCGCCACCGCGATCACCAGGTAGATCAGGCCGTCCTTCACGAATGCGATCAGCGCGGGCGCGCGAAGGCCGGACGAGTACGTGTACGCCGCGAGCACCGCGAACGCGATGAGCAGCGGCAGGTCCTTCACGAACCAGTTGTTGGACTCGCCGCCCACGCCCATGACGTCCAACACGGCCTGGATGCCGACGAGTTGGAGCGCGATGTACGGCATCGTCGCGAGGATGCCGGTGACCGCGACCGCGAGGGACAGGCCCTTGGAGCCGAATCGGCCCCGCACGAAGTCCGAGGTGGTGACGTAGCCGTGCTTGTGCGAGACCGACCACAGGCGCGGCAGGAACGTGAAGATCAGCGGGTAGACGAGGATCGTGTACGGGACCGCGAAGAAGCCCGCCGCGCCCGCCGCGTAGATCGCCGCCGGTACGGCCACGAACGTATAGGCCGTGTAGAGGTCGCCGCCGAGCAGGAACCAGGTGACCCAGGTGCCGAACGACCGCCCGCCCAGGCCCCATTCGTCCAGGCTCGCCTCGTTCTCGGCCTTGCGCCAGCGGGCCGCCATGAAGCCGATGACCGTGACGGCCAGGAAGAAGAAGATGAAGACGCCGAGCGCGACGCCGTTCACGCCGTCCTTCACTTGGACGCACCCCCCTTGTCGTCGTCGGAGGTGTGCGGGGCGGAGGCGGCGCGCGAGCGCTGGTCGTGCTGCCACAGCTTGTACGCGATCATCGTGAGTGCGGTCGAGATCAGCACCCAGAGCATCTGGTACCAGTAGAAGAACGGGATGCCGCCGAGCGCCGGGTCGGTCTTGGCGTACGAGCTCACCCACAGCATCGCCACGAAGGGCGCGATCAGGCAGAGCGCGATGACCACGCGCAAGGGCGTGATCACCGGTCTCCTCACTTCTGTCGAATCCGGCATTGGGTGGCTCCGTCCCCTCACGATCACCTGTGCGTTGGATCACTTGGTAATGCGCAGGAAATCTAGGGGAGAGATTCGGTCAAGGGAACCCCCGTCCGGATTCCGGACGGCTGGGCGGCCGGGAGGGCGCGCTCAGTCGGCCGGCCGCTTGAGGCGGGCGACGAACTTGTACCGGTCGCCCCGGTACACCGACCGCACCCACTCCACGGGTTCGCCCTGGCCGTCGAGGGAGTGCCGCGACAGCATCAGCATCGGCAGGCCGACATCGGTGCCGAGCAGCCCGGCCTCGCGCGGGGTGGCCAGCGACGTCTCGATGGTCTCCTCGGCCTCCGCGAGGTGCACCCCGTACACCTCGGCGAGCGCGGTGTAGAGGGAGGTGTACTTGACCAGCGAGCGGCGCAGCGCCGGGAAGCGCTTGGCGGACAGGTGGGTGGTCTCGATGGCCATCGGCTCGCCGCTGGCCAGGCGCAGCCGCTCGATGCGCAGGACGCGGCCGCCGGCGGTGATGTCGAGCAGCCCGGCGAGGGTGTCGTCGGCGGTGACGTAGCCGATGTCGAGGAGCTGGGAGGTCGGCTCCAGGCCCTGGGCGCGCATGTCCTCGGTGTACGAGGAGAGTTGGAGCGGCTGGGAGACCTTCGGCTTGGCGACGAACGTGCCCTTGCCCTGGATGCGCTCCAGGCGGCCCTCGACGACCAGCTCCTGGAGGGCCTGGCGCACGGTGGTGCGGGAGGTGTCGAACTCCGCGGCGAGGGTGCGCTCGGGCGGCACCGGGGTGCCGGGCGGCAGGGTCTCCGTCATCTCCAGCAAGTGACGCTTGAGGCGGTAGTACTTGGGCACGCGAGCGGTACGGGCGCCGGCGCCCGCCTCTGTCTCGCTCCCGCTCCCGTCGGCCATGGCCTGCCTTCCCGAGTGCTGCGCTGCTGCCGTCACCGGCTCCTCCGTCTGTCGCGGCTCACATGGTGGCACGGACCGGTCACGGGTCGTCGCCCTCCGTCAGGGTGTCGGTCCGGTAACGCGATCGACAGCCCTTCTTATACACCGCCACGCGGCGGACGTGCGGGGAAGTGTGCAAGTTGGTCTAAACCATTAAAGCCCAGAGGGCCTTCCGCGGGCAGCCCGGCGCAGGCCGGATCGGGCCGCTGGGGGCGGAGTTGTGGGGCGGGCCGGGCGGTGAGGTGTCGGTCCGATAACGGACGGTCTCAGCGTTCTTATCGACTCTTGACACCCCTAAAGGTCTAGGCCAAGCTCCCGGTACTGGTCTAAACCATTAAAGACCAGAACCCAGCCCCACGGGCAGTACTCGTCGTATGCGGCATCGCGGTGGGCGGGGCCACGAAGAAGACAACGGGGTCAGTCATCCCTGAGGAGAGTGGCGTGAAGCGCAAGCTCATCGCGGCGATCGGCGTCGCGGGCATCATGATCGGCGCCGCGGCGTGCGGCGGCAGCGACAAGAAGGACGGCGCCGCGGGGGGCGACGCCAAGGAGCTCACCGTCTGGCTGACGGTCGACGCGCAGAAGAACTGGCCCGAGCTGGTCAAGGCGGCCGACGACGCGATCGTCGCCAAGCACCCCGGCCTGAAGATCAACCACGAGTACTACGGCTGGCCGGACAAGAACGCCAAGCTCGACGCCGTCCTCGCCACCGACAAGGCGCCGGACGTCGTGGAGATGGGCAACACCGAGATGCTCGCCTACTCGGTCAAGGGCGCGTTCGCCGAGATCGACCCGTCGAAGTTCGACAACTCCGCCGCCTGGCTGGACGGCCTCAAGGCCTCGGTCTCGTACGACGGCAAGACCTACGGCGTCCCCTACTACGCCGGTGGCCGCACGGCGACCTGGCGCAAGGACATCGCCGCCGACTCGGGCATCACCGCGACCCCGAAGACGTACACCGAGCTGACCGCCGACCTGGACAAGATCCAGGCGAAGCAGGGCGACAAGTTCAGCGCCTGGTACCAGCCCACCCGTGACTGGTACGCGGCCATGTCCTTCGTGTACGACGCCGGCGGCTCCATCGCCAAGCAGGACGGCGACAAGTTCAAGGCCAACCTGTCCTCGCCGGAGTCCATCAAGGGCCTCACCGAGTTCAAGAACGTCGTCGACAAGTACATGAAGGGCGACAAGACGAAGGACGAGTCCGACCGTCCCATCGTCTACGGCCAGGGCAAGTCGGCCCTCGTCTTCAGCCCGGCCTGGGAGGGCGCCAACGCCGCCCTGCCGGAGAACGACAAGGTCGGCAAGCTCGCCGACAAGATCGAGAGCTTCGTGATGCCGGCCCCGTCAGGCAAGGCCATGCCGGTCTTCCTCGGCGGCTCGGACCTCGCGGTTCCGGTCAAGTCCAAGGCGCAGGCGCTCGCCGCCGAGTGGATCAACGCGTTCACCGGCACCCAGGGCCAGAAGGGCCTGATCGCCAAGGGCAACCTGCCCAACAACAAGACGGACCTCGCGCCGCTGAAGTCGGACCCGAAGACGGCCGTCCCGGCCACCGCGGCCGAGTCCAGCTGGTTCGTCCCGATGGCGCCGGGCTGGGGCCAGGTCGAGAAGGCCAAGACCCTCCAGGACATGCTCCAGGCCATTGGCACCGGTAAGAAGACGGTCGAGGCCGCCGCGAAGGACGCGGACGCCGCGATCGACAAGGTCATCAACACCAAGTGACCTTTGGGCAGGGCCCCGTCACGCTGACGGGGCCCTGCCTGGCCAGTTCCAGAGAGGGATCACCAGGAGCGCGCGATGAGTGCCGCAGAGACAACCACCGCCAAGGTGCCGCCGGCGCGGCGCGACCCACTACCGGGTGCTGGATCCGGTCAGCCCGGCAAGCCGGGGAAGAAGCGCGGCACGGGCGGGGGAGCGGCGGTGCCCTGGGCACTGCTCGCGCCCTGTCTGCTCGTCCTCGCGCTCGTCCTCGGCTATCCGCTGGTACGGCTCGTCACCCTGTCCTTCCAGAAGTTCGGGCAGCCGCAGCTGTGGGGCTTCAAGGCCGCCGAGTCGGTCGGGTTCGACAACTTCGCCACCGTCCTCGGCGACGCCGAGTTCTGGCGCGTCGTCGTACGCACCATCGTCTTCGCCGCCACCGCGGTCGTCCTGACCATGGTCATCGGCATGCTGATCGCCCTACTGCTCCAGCGGGTCTCGGGGTGGGTCAAGACGCTCATCAACATTGCCCTGGTGGCGAGTTGGGGCATGCCCATCGTCGTCGCGATCACCGTCTTCAAGTGGATGTTCGACAGCGACTACGGCGTACTGAACTGGCTGCTCAGCCAGTTGCCCGGGGTCGACGTCACCGGACACAACTGGTTCATCAGCAGCACCCAGGGCCTCGCCGTGATCATGCTGCTCGTGGTCTGGGGCGCGGTGCCGTTCGTGGTCATCACCCTCAGCGCCGGTCTCACCCAGGTCCCCAAGGAGCTGGAAGAGGCCGCCCGGCTCGACGGCGCCGGCTCCTGGGGCGTGTTCCGGCACGTCACGCTGCCGATCCTCAAGCCCATCATCGTGATGCTCGCGACGCTCTCGGTGATCTGGGACATGGGTGTCTTCCCGCAGGTCTTCGTGATGCGCGGCGGGCACCCCGAGCCGGAGTACCAACTCCTCACCACGTACTCGTACGACAAGGCCTTCGTCGTCAACGACTACTCGCAGGGCTCCGCGATCGCCCTGCTCACCGTGCTCCTGCTGCTCGGTGTGATCGCGGTGTACATGCGCCAGATGCTCAAGATCGGGGACGTCGAGTGAGCATCGCGAACGAAAACAGGGGAGTAACGATGGCTGCCTCAACCGTTGCGCCGGCCCGCCCCACCCGCAAGAAGACCAAGCTCGGCTGGAACCTGCTCGGCCTGCTCGTCTTCGTCACCGCGGGCTTCCCGGTCTACTGGATGCTGAACACCGCGTTCAAGCCGGCCAAGGACGCGATCGACCCCGATCCGCACCTGTTCCCGACGAACTTCACGCTCGACAACTTCAAGCGGGCGCTCCAGATCGGCGACTTCTGGGGTTCGATCGGCCGCTCCCTGACCGTCTCGGTCGTCGTGGTCGTCATCGGCATCGCGGTCGGCCTGCTCGCGGCCCTGGCCATCTCCCGGTTCGCCTTCCGCGGCCGCAAGATCGTCATCGTGGGCATCCTCGCGGTCCAGATGGTGCCGCTGGTCGCCATGATCATCCCGGTCTTCCTGCTGCTCAACGACCTCGGTCAGTACGACAAGCTCTCGGGCCTGATCATCACGTACCTGACCTTCATCCTTCCCTTCACGGTGTGGACGCTGCGCGGATTCATCGTCAACGTGCCCAAGGAGCTGGAGGAGGCGGCCATGGTCGACGGCTGCAGCCGCACCGGCGCCTTCATCCGCGTGGTCTTCCCGCTGCTCGCGCCCGGCATGGTGGCGACCTCGGTCTACGGTTTCATCCAGGCGTGGAACGAGTACCTCTACGCCCTCATGCTGATGAGCCAGAACCACCAGACGGCCACGGTGTGGCTGTCCAACTTCACCACCCAGCACGGCACCGAGTACGCCCCGATGATGGCCGGATCGACCATGATGGCCGTTCCCATCGTGATTCTCTTCCTCCTCGTCCAGCGCAAGATGGCCGCGGGTCTGACGGCCGGCGCAGTGAAGGGATAACCCCGCCCCATGACGACTATGACCACGGGTTCCGACACGCTGACCCGCGACGCCCTCGCCGTCCTCCAGCCCGGGTTCACCGGCACCAGCGCGCCGGACTGGCTCCTTCGCCGCATCGGTGAAGGCCTCGCCTCCGTCGGCCTTTTCGGCCGCAACATCGTCTCCGCGCCCCAAGTGGCGGCTCTCACCGCTCAGTTGAGGGCCGAGCGGGACGACCTCCTGGTGGCCATCGACGAGGAGGGCGGTGACGTCACCCGCATCGAGGTCCGCACCGGCTCGTCCTTCCCCGGCAACCTCGCGCTCGGCGCGGTCGACGACGTGGACCTGACCCGCGAGGTCGCCCGCGAGCTGGGCCGCCGGCTCGCCGAGTGCGGCGTCAACCTCAATTGGGCGCCGTCCGCCGACGTGAACTCCAACCCGGACAACCCGATCATCGGCGTACGGGCCTTCGGGGCCGAGACCGACCTGGTGGCCCGGCACACCGCCGCCTACATCGAGGGCCTCCAGGCCGCCGGGGTCGCCGCCTGCACCAAGCACTTCCCCGGCCACGGCGACACCAATGTCGACTCGCACCACGCGATGCCCCGCATCGATGTGGACCTCGACACGTTGCACGCCCGTGAGCTGGTGCCTTTCCGCGCCGCGATCGCGGCGGGTTCCAAGTCGGTCATGAGTGCGCATATCCTTCTTCCCGCGCTCGACCCCGCACGTCCCGCCACGCTCAGCCCGCGCATCCTCACCGGACTGCTGCGCGAGGAGCTCGGCTACGACGGGCTGATCGTCTCGGACGCGGTGGAGATGCAGGCCATCGCCGGGACGGTCGGCATCGAGCGAGGCTCCGTCCTCGCGATCGCGGCGGGCGCCGACGCCCTGTGCGTCGGCGGCGGCCTGGCCGACGAGGGCACCGTACTGCGGCTGCGCGACGCGCTGGTCAAGGCGGTACGGGACGGCGACCTCGCCGAGGAACGCCTGGCCGACGCCGCCGCGCGGGTACGTGCGCTGGCGGCGTGGACCGGGCGGGCCAGGGGGGATGTGGCGGCGCCGGGCGCGGCGGTGCAGGAGGGGACCGCGCCCGGCACCGGCAGCGACATCGGACTGGTGGCCGCGCGCCGGGCCGCCCGGATCACCGCCTCGCCGTCCTGGCGCCCGCTGACCGCGGCCCCGTATGTGGCCACGTTCACCCCCGTCATGAACATCGCGGTGAGCAGCGAGACCCCCTGGAGCATCGGCGGCGAGCTCGCCGCCCTGCTGCCCGGCACCGAGAGCGGCACCTACGGCACGGACAGCGCCGCCGCCGATGTGCTGGCGGCCGCGGGCGAGCGGCGCATCGTCGCGGTCGTACGCGACGAACACCGCCACCCCTGGATGGCGGCCGCCCTGGACGCCCTCCTCGCGGCCCGTCCGGACACGGTCGTGGTCGAGATGGGCGTGCCGCGGGCGACCCCGCGCGGCGCGCTGCACGTCGCCACGCACGGCGCGGCCCGGGTGTGCGGGCGGGCCGCGGCGGAGGCCATCGCGGGGGTCTGATACCGCCAACGAACCACGTGGCGGGTGACGGTCGGCGGACCGTCACCCGCCACGTTTGCATGTGCGGGCACGCCCGAGGCCACATGTACGATGGGGCCGACTTTCGGTGTCCGCGAGGGCCAACTTGTACGGTCCGCCGGAGCGGAGCGTTCCGGTCCTTCCCTTGAGGACCCGTCAACTCGGCTGTGGGGGCGTCTACTTGACAGTACGTGTCCTCCCCGTGTCCGGTGCGTGAACCCGTCCGTTTTGGGTCTCGCTACCGCCCCAACTTGGGGCTTGACACCGGAAGTTGGTCTAGTCCACCTTGGAGGTACGCAAGATCGGTGTAGGTGCCCCCGTCCCATGAGCGGCACCGAGCGCAAGGAGGTGGCAACCCCGGCCCTGTCTTCGTGGAGACGTACGTTCTCCACCGGGTGACCGGCCGGCGCGAGGACGCGCCGAGCTTGCCAAGTCCGGTTGCCACGCGCCTGTTTGCCCTAGCAATGCCCGACTGGGAACCGGTCGGCGCAAGGACCACGCCGAGGGCCCCGCATCGCCCGGCACACCGCACATCCCCGGCCCCGGACGGCCGCAAGGTGCACGCCGGACGCGAGCACGACCGTATGCCGAACCCATCAGCCGCAGCGCTTCGCCGCCGACCGTGATCTCACCGGGCCGGCCGCGCGCACCGCTCCGGCCGCCGCACCCTTCGATCCCCGCCCAACAGGACGCCCGCGCCCGGGCCATGTCCCTGTGCCCAGGGGATCCGCTCAGCCACCTAGCCATCTGCACCCTGGAGTGATCGCATGTCGGCACCCGACCGATATCTCTACCGAGCCGCCTCCGGCATCCCCTATTTCAGCTCCGACGGCGGCGAGACCTACCTGGCCCGCACCCCGCTGCGGGACATCGAGAAGTCGCGCCCGCTGCGCGTCCTTTCCGAGGACGACTTCGCGTTCTGGCAGACGTACGGCTACGTCATAGTGAAGGAGGCGATCCCGGCCGCGGCCGCCAAGCGCCTCCTCGATTTCACCTGGGACTTCCAGGGCCTGGACCCCGAGCGGCCGGAGACCTGGTACGCGGAGGACCGCGACTTCGCCTCCGAGCTCGAACAACACCTGCACGTCTACGGCTTCGTCGAGGCGTACCACCACCAGCTGCTCTGGGACAGCCGGCAGACCCAGCGGGTCTACGACGCGTTCGCCGACGTGTGGGACTGCGAGGAGCTCTGGGTCACCCTCGACCGGCTCAACCTGAACCCGCCCAACATCAAGGACCGTGACCGCGCGCACATCGAACCCACCGACAAGGGCTTCGACATCGAGCTGCACTGGGACGTCGACACCACGCTCGGCGTGCTGCCGCAGCGCGTCCAGGGGATCATCGCGCTCAACGACACCCAGGACGACCACGGCGGCTTCCAGTGCTCGCCCGAACTGTTCCGCCGCTTCGAGGAGTGGAAGGTCGCCCAGCCCGCCGGCCGTGACCCGATCAGGCCGAACACCGACCGCGCCGAATTCCCCGTCGTCCGGCCCGAACTGAAGGCCGGTGACCTGCTGATCTGGAACGGGCTGCTCGCGCACGGCGTGGCCCGCAACACCTCCGACAACGGTGTCCGCGCGGTCCAGTACCTCTCGATGATGCCCGCCCTGGAGTCGGACCACGAGGTGCGGAAGTCCCGCGTCGAATCCTGGCGCAGCCTCAGCACCCCGGACTGGAACAAGACGCTGGTCGGCGATGCCCGCAGGCACGAGTCCCTCAGGTACCCGACCGCCGAACTCACCGACCTGGGCGCCAAGTTGCTGGGCCTCGAATCCTGGGGCACCACCGGGTCCGCGACGCCGACCGAGGAGCCCGCGTGCGACGCATCTGCCTGACGCTGCCCACCAACCGGGCCTGCGCGGACACCATCGCGGCGGTGCACGAGGAGGCCGCGTACGCCGCCGAACACTTCGACGTCGAGGTGCGGCTGCTGATCCTGGACTCCTCGGACGAGCCGGCCCGCGCCGAACACGCCCGCGCGGTACGGGAGTTGGCGCCGGTCGAGAAGGTCCTCGTGCACCACCTCGACGAGGCGCGGCAGCGGGACTTCCTCCAGCGGGTCATCGCCCGGGCCGCGCCGGCCAAGCCCGACCTGATGCTCGACCTCATGCTGCCGGCCGACGTGTCGTACGGCGCCTGCACCAACCGGGCGTTCCTCATCGCGAGCTCGCTCGGCTGCGACTCCGTGCACCGCAGGGACTCCGACAGCAGCTACCAGATCCTGGACGGCGAGCCCGTCTTCCCCATCCACCACGAACTGCTCTCGCTCGGGAAGCGGGCCGTGGACGCCGTTCCCGATGTCACGCGGACCCGGCTCGACCCGGCGGACATCCACAAGCCGGTCGCGATGGTGGGCAGTTCGTTCGTGGGCGAGCTGTCGGTGGACATCGGCGAGATGCGCGACCTCGACCCCGGGATCTACTACGAGGTGGTCGGCCTGTGGGCCGAGGCCGGCACCCCGCCCGACAAGCGGCGCGAGCTCGTCGAGGATTCGTTCGTCGGGGCGGGCACCGACCCGTTCACCCACGACGAGTCGACGCTTGGCGCCCCCGACATCTGGCGGGTCGACATGTGCAACATCGGCCTCGACCGCGAAGTGTACGAGCGCGTGCCGCTGCCGCCCGCGACAAGCACCATAGGCAGCGACTACTTCCTGCTGCACCTGGTGCGCGACGCGACACTGCCCGGCGTGGTGCACAACCGGAACATCGTGAACTACTACACCCCCGAGCGGCGGACCGGCCCCGGCTTTACCGCCTACCAGTTGCGGTTCACCAAGTTCCTCCTGTCGATGCTCTACCTCTACCCGGTCTATACGGCGATGGAGGAGGCGCGCGGAGCCCTGCTCGACGAGCGGCACCACGTACGCGCCGCCACGATCGCCGAACTCGCCGCGAGCAGCGCGGGCGCGGACCGGGCGGAGAACGTCCGCAGGCTGGCCGTGATTGACCGCTGCTATCGCCAACTGGGCGGAAAGTACGCCGAGTTCGCCGACCATCTGGTGCCGCTGCGGGAGCGCCTGCTCGACGAGGCGCAGGCCGACATCGAGGACTTCGCCCTGCTCATCGAGGCGTGGGGTCCGCTGGTGGCGGCGAGCAGAGCCGAGGCTCCGGTCCGGGGTGTCGACGATGCGTGAGGGCACGGCCATCCGGGCCGCGCTGGCCGACGCCACCGACGACCGGATCTTCTTCGACCTCGACGGAATCGCGGCCCAGTACGCGAAGCTGATCAGCGAACTGCCGGGTATCCAGGTCCGGTTCGCCATGAAGGCGTGCCCGGTGGACGAGGTGCTCGACTGCCTCGCCCGCCGGGGCGCCGGCTTCGACGCGGCGAGCCCCCGCGAGATCGAGCAGGCCATCAGGACCGGCGTGCCGCTCGACCGGATCCACTACGGCAACACGATCAAGTCGGACGAGAACATCGCCGACGCCTACCGCATGGGCATCCGCGACTTCGCCACCGACAGCGTCGAAGACGTCGCCGCGATCGCCCGACTCGCCCCGGGGGCCCGGGTGTTCTGCCGCCTCGCCACCAGCGGGGACGGCGCGCTGTGGGGCCTCAGCCAGAAGTTCGGCTGCTCGGCCGACGACGCCGTACGTGTCCTGGAGGCGGCGCGGGCCGCGGGCCTGACTCCGTCGGGTCTGTCCGTGCACGTCGGCTCGCAGCAGATGACGTCCGAGGCCTGGCAGAGCGCGCTCGACGAGCTCGCGGACCTGGTGGCGGTCCTGAACGAACGGGGCATCCTGCTCGACACGGTCAATCTCGGCGGCGGCCTGCCCGCGCTCGGATGCCTCGACAAGCACGGCCGCCCGCTCGACCCCCCACTGGACAAGATCTTCGCCGTCCTGCGCGAAGGCATGCAGCGGCTCGGTGAGCAGTCGGCGTCACCCCTTGAGTTCCTGATGGAGCCCGGCCGTCACCTGGTCGCCGACCACGGCGCCATCCGGGCCCGCGTGTCCCGGCTCTCGGCCCGGCGTCAGCGCGACGGCGAGCGGCAGCACTGGCTGTACCTGAGCTGCGGAAAGTTCAACGGCCTCTACGAGATGGACGAGCTGCAGTACCGCCTGGAGTTCCCCGGCCACGCGGGCGGCCGGTACGTTCCGGCCGTGATCGCGGGCCCCACCTGCGACAGCGACGACGCGTACGACTACGAGGCCGGACTCGTCCAGGTCCCTGAGGGCGCGGCGTCCGGCGACCCGGTCTGGGTCCACTCCTGCGGCGCGTACGCCGTCGGCTACACGACCCAGGGCTTCAACGGCTTCGACCCGCTGCCGTACACCTGCATCGGAGGTTCGAAGTAGATGCCCCTGTTGGACACCGACCCGCTGCTGGACACCGACGTCCGCATCCGCCCGCTGGCCGAGCGTGACTGGGACACGATCGTGGCCCTGGAAGCGGGCGCCTACGAGCAGGACGGCCTGTCGGAAGGCCGCGAAGCCCTCAAGTCCCGCCATTCGTCCGGCACTTGCTTCGTCCTGGAGCACGCGGGGCACGTCGGCGGCTACCTCCTAGCCCTGCCCTACCCGCCCTTCGCCAGTCCCGACCTCAGCCGCGCGGAGGATGCGGATCACCCCTCCCGCAACCTGCACGCTCACGACCTCGTCATAGCCGAGCACCTGCGCGGCCGGGGTCTCGGCCCCCGACTCCTCACCCATCTCCTGTCCACCGCGAGGGAGTTGGGGTACGAGCGGATCTCCATGGTGGCGGTCCGGGGCGCCCACGTCCTATGGGCACAGCTGGGCTACCGGGCCCACCCGGAGGTCGAACTGCCGGCGAGCTACGGCACGAACGCGGTGTACATGTCCATGGAAGTAGGCTGAATTGCGCATGTTTCGCGCTTCCGATGAATACCGTCGATCACAAGTGGCGATCGCGGCGCTGTTCTGCTGCCTCGGCTTCCAGTACGCCACCTGGGTCTCGCGGATTCCCGCACTGAAGACGAGGCTCGACCTGTCCGAGGCGGAACTCGGCTTGCTCCTGATGGTTTGCGGGGCGGGCGCGGCGGTCTCCTTCCCGCTCGTGGCGATCCTGACGAAGAGGCTCGGCTCGCGGCGCCTCGCCGTCCTCTCGGCGCTGGGCCTGGGCGTGGTCCTGCTTGCCCTGTCGGTCACGCCGGACTATCCGGTCACGCTGCTCATCGTGTTCTTCGACGGGGTCGCGGTCGGCTGTCTGAACGTCGCGATGAACGCGCAGGCGGCCGCCCTTGAGGTCAAGTACCAGCGGACCACGATGGCCAGGATGCACGCGACGTTCAGCGCGGGTTCGCTGTTCGCGGCGCTGCTCGCATCCGGCGTCACCTCGCTGTCCTCGGCCCTCCCGGCCCACTTCGGCACGGCGACGGTGCTGCTGGTGGTACTGGTCCTCGCGGCGCGCGCGGGATTGCTGACGGAGGATCAGAAAGCGGCGGAGCCGGTGGAGCCCACCGGAAAGAAGGCCCGTGGGCTGACCCTCCCCACCCGCGTGACGATCTGGATGGGCCTCGCGATGGCGTTCGGCACCGTGACCGAGGGCGCCATGAACGACTGGTCGGCGCTCTACCTGAAGGACAGCGCGGGCGCGGCGGCCGAACTCGCTCCGCTGGGCATCGCCGTCGTCTCGGTGATGATGGTGCTTGCCCGCCTCTTCGCCGACGGCTGGCGCACCAAGTGGGGCGACGAACGCGTCGTCCGGGTCGGCAGTGCGCTGGCGGGCGTGGGCCTGGCCGTCGCCCTCCTCGCCGGAGGGGTGGTCCCGGCGCTGCTCGGGTTCGCCTGCGTCGGACTCGGCATCGCGGCGGTGACCCCGTGCGTGTACGTGGCGGCCGCCCGCCAGGGTTCGGACGCGCTGGCGCTGGTCGCCGCCATGGGCACGACGGGCCTGCTGGCCGGGCCCGCGGTGATCGGCTTCATCGCGAACGGCACGAGCTTGGTGTGGGGGATGGGGGCGGTGGCCGTCTCGGCGCTGGTCGTGTCTCTGTGCAGCACCCGGATCCGCTTCCCGGTCCTGGCGGACGCGTAGGGCTTGCGCATACGAAAGCGCCGGGCACCCTTTCGCCGAGGTGCCCGGCACTTTCGCGTGCGCTCCCGTGGCTGTGCGGTCCGGCCTCGGGCCGTGGTCGGCCGGCCGCGCAGTTCCCCGCGCCCCTTCAGGCGCTGGCCCGCGCTTGAGCAGACCCCGCCCCTTCGTGGAGCTAGAGCCCCTGCCACACCGGCTTGTTGGTGAAGGTGTGCCGGAAGTACGGGGCCAGCTTCAGCTTGGACGCGGCCGCCTCGTCCACGACGACCGTCGCGTGCTGGTGGAGCTGGAGCGCCGAGGCCGGCACGACCGCGGCGACCGGACCCTCGACGGTCTGCGCGACCGCCTCGGCCTTGCCCTCACCGGTGGCGAGCAGCACCAGGTGGCGGGCCTCCAGGATGGTGCCGATGCCCTGGGTGATCACATGGTGCGGCACCTGGTCGATGTCGTCGCCGAAGAAGCGCGCGTTGTCGACCCGGGTCTGCTCGGTGAGCGTCTTGATCCGGGTGCGCGAGGCGAGCGAGGAGCAGGGCTCGTTGAAGCCGATGTGCCCGTCGGTGCCGATGCCCAGGATCTGCAGGTCCACGCCGCCGGCCGAGGCCAGCGCCAGGTCGTAGGCCTCGCACGCGGCCTGCACGTCCTCGGCGGAACCGTCCGGGCCGATGAAGGAGTCCGGGCCGAGCCCGAGCGGCTCGACGACCTGGCGGATGACGGTGGCCCGGTAGGACTCGGGGTGCCCGGCGGGCAGGCCGACGTACTCGTCGAGCTGGCACACGCGGGCCTGCGAGACGTCCACGTCACCGGCGGCGACCTTCGCGGTCAGCGCGTCGTAGATCGGGATCGGGGTCGAGCCGGTGGCCACGCCGAGCAGGGCGTCGGGCTTGCGGCGCCACAGGGCGGCGATCGACTCCGCGATGAGCTCGCCGCCTGCCTTGGCGTCCGGGACGATGACAACTTCCACGTGGGCCTGCCGATCTGGAGACGTGAAACTACAACGGGCGTGGTATAGACCAATCTAGCAGAGCGATGGCCCGTCGGCTGGCGGTCGCGCCTGCTCCCATCGTCGACCGGACGGGTTGCCGGAACGCATACGGAGACGGCCATTCGGCGGCATGGAACATGACGCGGCCGCATTTCTCTTCGAGCGAGCGGCGTCTCGGTCGCCTCGGCCAGGACCCGATCCTCCGAGGGCCCTGGCCGAGGTGACCGAGACGCGCTGGGCCCTACTGGAGCGCGCCGCCCGTGGCGTCCAGCCACTGGCCCGTGATCCAGCGGCCGTCGTCGGACGCCAGGAACGCCACCACGTCCGCGATGTCGGAGGGCTCGCCGACCCGGCCGAGCGGCGAGCTCGCCGCCGTCGCGGCCCGGGCCTCGTCGCTGGCGCGCAGCCAGCTCGCGTTGATGTCCGTGTCGATGACCCCGGGTGCCACCGAGTTGACCGTGATCCCGCGCGGCCCGAGCACCTTGGACAGGTTCCGTGTGAACACGTCGAGCGCGCCCTTGGTCATGGCGTACGTGAGTGTCTCGGGCATCACGGCCGCACGCGCGAGCCCGCTGGAGATGTTGACGACGCGCCCGCCGTCGCGCAGCCAGCTCAGACCGAGCTGGGTCACGAAGAACGGCGCCTTGGCGTTGACGGCGAAGAACCGGTCGTACGCCTCCTCGGAGACCTCGCCGAACGGTATGGGGTAGCCGATCCCCGCGTTGTTCACCAGGATGTCGAGCCCGTCGGCCTGCCGGTCGAAGGCTTCCCAGAGGGCGGCCGCATCCCCCGGAACCCCCAGTTCCTGGCCGACGGTGAACGCCGAGCCGCCCGCCGCCTCGATGGCCGCGACCGTCTCCTTGGCCGCCGTCTCGTTCGCGCCGTAGTGCACGGCGACCCGCGCCCCGTCCCGGCCGAGCCGCTCGGCGATGCCCCGCCCGATGCCCCTGCTGCCGCCCGTGACCAGCGCCGTCTTCCCGTCGAGCGTGCCCATGGCCGCGCCCCTTCCACCCCGAAGATTTCTGTAGCGGTCGCTACGGAAAGAACGTAACACATTCTCTAATGGCCGCTACAGAAACCCCTGTAGACTCGACGCCATGGCGACGAAACAGCGCGGCCGCCCCCGCTCCTTCGACCGGGACAAGGCACTTGAGCAGGCCACGATGGAGTTCTGGCGCCACGGCTACGAGGTCACCTCCGTCGCCGATCTGACCCGGGTCATGGGCATCGGCGCGCCCAGCCTCTACGCCGCCTTCGGCGACAAGCGGGCCCTCTTCGAGGAGGTCCTGCGCACGTACGGGGCGACCCATGGCGCCTTCGCGACGCGGGCGCTCGCCGAGGAGCCGACCGCACGGGCCGCGGTCGCCCGGCTGCTGCGCGAGGCCGCGTCCGAGTTCACCGACCCGGCGCATCCCTACGGCTGCCTGGTGATCAGCGCTGCGGCCAACTGCACCAGCGAGTGCGTCAGCACCACGTTGCGCGATCGGCGCAACGCCAGCCTCGCCGCCATCGAGAGCCGGATCGCCGCGGACATCGCGGCCGGCCACCTCCCCAAGAGCGCCGATGCCGGCACGCTCGCCCGCCTCAGCGGCGCCGTCTTCCAGGGCATGTCCCAGCAGGCCCGCGACGGCGCCACCCGCGCCGAGCTCGAAGCCGTCGCCGAGGCGGCCATGCTGGCCTGGCCCCCGGACGGCCGTTGAGGGTTGCGGTCGCCTTGCGGACGGGGAAGATTGTGCCGTGCAGATGGATGGACATGGCAGAATGGTCTAGTCCACAATGAACACACCGAGACTTCCGCCCACCCCGCACAGGCGGGCGGAACCGAGGCCCCGGCGCTCTCTGCCCTGACCGCGCCGTGACCTCCATTGAAGGCCGAGGGGGACCGCACACCCGTCGGCCGGCAACCGGGCTGCGGTGCCCGGGCGGGCTGAGGGTCCCGTCCAGGCGCCGCGGCCCGCAGTCATTCTCTGTCGGTGCCCGCGGGTACGCTCAACAGCGTGCCCTCCATGAACGACCTCGTACGCCAGCACACCGCTCTGAGTGAGTCCGACCTCGAGTGGCTCCATCTGCTGGTCTCGGAGTGGCAGCTGCTCTCCGACCTGTCCTTCGCCGACCTGGTGCTCTGGGTCCCCACCCTGGACGGCACGCGCTACGTGTCGGTCGCGCAGATGCGGCCCAACACCGGCCCCACCTCCTACCAGGACGACATGGTCGGCCACCTGGTGCCGCGCGGCCGGCGCCCGCTGCTCGACGCCGCCCTTGACGAGGGCCGCATCGTGCGCGAGGGCGACCCGGAGTGGCGCGAGGAGGTCCCGGTCCGCGTCGAGTCCATTCCCGTACGCCGCGAAGGGCGCGTCCTGGGCGTGATCGCCCGGAACACGAACCTGCTCACTGTGCGTACACCCTCGCGGCTCGAACTCACCTACCTCCAGTCCGCGTCCGACCTCGCCCAGATGATTGCCGCCGGGTCCTTTCCCTTCCCCGGTCAGCAGGTCGACATGGACGCCTCGCCGCGCGCGGGTGACGGCCTGATCAGGCTCGACGCGGACGGCATCGTCCAGTACGCCTCGCCCAACGCACTCTCCGCCTACCACCGGCTCGGGCTCGCGTCCGACCTCGTCGGCCAGCACCTGGGCCAGCTGACCGCCGACCTCGCGCCGCCGCGCGGCCCGGTGGACGAGTCCCTCGCCAAGCTCGCCAGCGGGTACGCGCCGAGGGAGGCCGAAGTCGAGGGCAACGACGGGGTGATCCAGCTCCGCGCCATCCCGCTCAAGCCGAAGGGCACGCGCATCGGCTCGCTGGTGCTCCTGCGCGACGTGACCGAACTGCGCCGCCGCGAGCGGGAGTTGATCACCAAGGACGCCACCATCCGGGAGATCCACCACCGGGTGAAGAACAATCTCCAGACGGTCGCGGCGCTGCTCAGGCTCCAGGCCCGCCGGATGGACTCCGACCAGGGCCGCGAGGCGCTCAACGAGGCGGTCAGGCGCGTCGGTTCGATCGCGATCGTGCACGAGACGCTGTCCCAGAACCTGGACGAGCGGGTCGAGTTCGACGAGATCGCCGACCGGGTGCTCGCCATGGTCGCCGAGATCTCGCCCGGCAAGGTCAACTGCCGCCGCACCGGCCGCTTCGGGATCCTCGACGCCGAGGTCGCCACCCCGCTGTCCATGGTCCTGACCGAGGTGCTGCAGAACGCGCTTGAGCACGCGTTCGCGCCGGGGGAGCAGGGTTCGGTGGAGGTCGCGGCACTGCGCGGCGGCACCCGCGAGGACGCCCGGCTGCTGATCACGGTGCGGGACGACGGCCGGGGCCTGCCCGAGGGCTTCGACCCGCAGCGCACCGGAAACCTGGGCCTGCAGATCGTACGGACCCTGGTGGAGGGCGAGTTGGGCGGCGGCTTCGACATGGTGCCGGCGCCCGAGCGCGGTACGAAGGTCGTGCTCGACATCCCGGTGGGCCCCGAGAAGTAGCGGGTGCTTCGCGCCCGGCGGCGCACACAACAGCAGCGAGCCCCGAACCGTGAGTCACGGTTCGGGGCTCGAATGCTGTGGGTTACTGCTGCGCGCTGCGGCTCGGGGGGCGGTGAGTGCGTACGCTCTGTACGCGCCGCGCGGTGCTAAGGCAGAAGGTGGGGGCTCAGGCGGTCGCGTTGCGCGCCCGGTTGCGAGCGGCACGGCGCTTCATCGCGCGGCGCTCGTCCTCGCTGAGGCCACCCCAGACGCCGGAGTCCTGGCCGGACTCAAGCGCCCACTGCAGGCACTGCTCCATGACGGGGCAGCGGCGGCAGACGGCCTTGGCTTCCTCGATCTGCAGCAGCGCAGGACCGGTGTTGCCGATGGGGAAGAACAGCTCGGGGTCTTCCTCACGACAAACGGCGTTGTGACGCCAGTCCATGGCTGCTACCTCTCTTGGTGTTACGTGCAGGGGGGGTGCTTGTGAATGTGAACGCTTTCACGAATCCCTCAACAAGGGAAGGGCCATCTTCCAGTTGGACTGGTGGTGGTCCTGGTTTGAGGAGGGGTTCTGGCTTTCAGTGGAGGCCGGTGTTGCGGGCCGTCCCGATCGCCATGTAGAGATTCGCAAACCTCGGCGGCGGATACAACCCCTTCAGGAAAGTTTTTTTGGATTCCTCGGTGTCGACTGGGTCACAGTCGTACTTCCATGGGGTGGATGCCAGCCTAAACGTTCGAGTGAAAGGACTTTGGGCCCTTCCACTCACACAATCACACGCAGTGCACGGCGTACGCCTGTGAACGCGACGCTGGTACGCAGGCCCAGGTGGTCGCCGTCCATCTGGAAGGGGAGCGGGGCCTTGGAATGCAAGGTGAAGTCCGTCAGGTCGTGCAGTGATACGGCGTGCTTGCCGTGCGGACCCCGGTCAGGGGTCGAAGTGAGCAGCTGGGTCGCGTAACGGGTCGCCGAGGGCGCGGTCATCTTGGTGAGCGCGAGCACGTCAAGGCCCGCCTCGAAGGAGGCCTCGGGGGACGAGTACAGCGGACGATTGCCCAGGTAGGTGTAGGGGGAGGTGTTGCAGACTATGGACAGGACGAGGTCCTCGACGGGCTCGGCGCCGGGCTGCTCCAGCGTGATCTGGCCGTGTCTGCGATGGGGCTCGCCGAAGAACTGGCGCGCCACCTGGCGCAAATAGAGCGCGTGCGTCGAGCGCTTTCCGCGCTCCCGCTGCTGTTCGACCCGGCCGACCACACCCGCGTCGAATCCGAACCCGGCACAGAAAGTGAACCAGCGTTCAGGAACGCCTTCGTCCACGCTGCCCGGGACCCCGGAGGCGAGACCCAGGCTCACGGTGCGGTGCCGGTTCTCGCGCAGCGCGTCGAGAATGACACCGGTCGACTCCACGGCGTCATTGGGCAGGCCGAGCGCCCGCGCGAACACATTCGTCGAACCGCCGGGAACCACGGCGAATTCGGGGAGCTCGGGGCTCGGCCCGTTGTGCAGCAGACCGTTCACGACCTCGTTGACCGTGCCGTCGCCGCCGAGCGCCACCACGAGATCGATGTCGTTGCTCTCGGCCGCCCGCCGCCCGAGGTCCTTGGCATGGCCGCGGTACTCCGTGGTCACGGCCTCCAGCTTCATCTCGCTGGCGAGGGCATGGATGAGGACGTCACGCGTGCGCGCACTGGTGGTGGTAGCCGCCGGATTGACCACGAGAAGTGCACGCATGGGCGCCAGACTACCTACCGGGTGGTATCGGGGTGTACTTGGGCCGGACCGCCCAGGCCCGGGCCGGGCCCCGTACGCGGGCTACCCTGGCCGGGTGAGTACTGAGCAGACCCCCGAAGCCCCCGCCGAACCGCGCCCCGGCCGGCTGACCGCCGCGGCGGCGCTGTCCGCGCTGGAAGGCCTCGCCCTGGTCGCCGGTGGCCTCTACATGCTCGTGATGGGCCTGACCGGCAAGCCCGACCGGCCCACCCAGGCCGAGACGGGCGGCCTGACCCTGGTCGTCCTCGGCCTGATCCCGCTGATCGCCGCCCGCGGCCTGCTGCGCCGCCGCAGCTGGAGCCGGGGCCCCGCGATGATCACCCAGATCATGGCGCTGCCGGTCGCCTGGATGTTCCTGAACTCCGACGGCGCCCCGTGGATCCCGGCGGGCATAGCCCTCGCCGCGGTGGCCGTCACCGGCCTCGTACTCCTGGTGAACCCGGCCACGACCAAGGCGCTCGGAATCCGCGGGCCGATGCGGGACGCGTAACGAGAGGGGTCCGGAGGCGCGCCCCCGGACCCGGCCTACTCCTCGACGAGCAGCTTCTCGCGGAGCTGGGCCAGCGTGCGGGCCAGCAGGCGCGAGACGTGCATCTGCGAGATGCCGACCTCCTGCGCGATCTGCGACTGGGTCATGTTGCCGAAGAACCGAAGCAGCAGGATCCGCTTCTCCCGCGGCGGCAGGTCCTCAAGGAGCGGCTTGAGGGACTCGCGGTACTCGACGCCTTCGAGCGCCTCGTCCTCCGCACCCAGGGTGTCCGCCACCGCCGGCGACTCGTCGTCGGTGTCCGGCACGTCGAGGGACAGTGTGGAATAGGCGTTGGCCGACTCCAGGCCCTCCAGGACCTCCTCCTCCGAAATGCCGAGCCGCTCGGCCAGTTCGTGCACCGTCGGCGAGCGGCCGTGCTGCTGGGACAGCTCCGCCGTCGCCGTGGTGAGCGCGAGCCGCAGCTCCTGGAGCCGGCGCGGCACCCGCACCGCCCAGCCCTTGTCGCGGAAGTGCCGCTTGATCTCGCCGACGACGGTGGGCGTCGCGTACGTCGAGAACTCCACGCCCCGCTCGGGGTCGAACCGGTCCACCGATTTGATCAGACCGATCGTGGCGACCTGGGTCAGGTCGTCGAGGGGCTCGCCCCGGTTGCGGAAGCGCCGCGCCAGGTGCTCGACCAGCGGCAGGTGCATCCGTACCAGCTGATTGCGCAGCTCGGACTTCTCCGGGGATCCGTCGGGCAGCTTGCGCAGCTCGATGAACATCGCCCGCGCCCCGCTGCGATCGTGTGGATCGTGCTGCCTGTGCTCGATGTGCTCGCTCATAAGGGTCGCCCGCTCTGCCTGCTCCGCCGCGTACAAAACGCCATCTGGGCCATCCACAGGGCTGTCCACCGGGTGCGGCCGGGCCTGCTGCTCCGGGATGCCCGCGGAGCGCACCGCTTCGGGGATGCGCTTGTCGTCCCGCACCGGACCCTCCCCGCTCACGCCGGTCCGGGTCCCGCGCCGCGCTGTTTGTACAGGCTGATGGAGACCGTACGGTCCTCGGCCACCGAGGAGTCGACCTTGCCGGCCAGGGCGGAGAGCACCGTCCACGCGAAGGTGTCGCGCTCCGGGGCCCGCCCGTCGGTGGTCGGCGCCGAGACGGTGACCTCCAGCGAGTCGTCGACGAGGCGGAACACGCAGCTCAGTACGGAACCTGGAACGGCCTGCTGGAGCAGGATCGCGCAGGCCTCGTCGACCGCGATGCGCAGGTCCTCGATCTCGTCGAGGGTGAAGTCCAAACGTGCCGCGAGTCCGGCCGTGGCCGTACGCAGCACCGACAGGTAGGCACCCGCAGCCGGCAGCCGGACTTCCACGAAGTCCTGATTCCCGGGCTCGCCTGCGATCTGGGACACCCTCACCTCCAAGGTGGCACAAGCTCTATCGAGGCCCGGGGAGAGGGGAGGTCCCGGGGCCGTGGGTACGGGGTCCGTACCTGGACTGGCGACGCTATCGCGATCCATGGTGCCCTGTCGCCGGAAGCTCTCCCGGCGGCTGTCACTCATGGTAAGCCTATGAGTACGGACAGTGGCTAGAGGTTTGCAGTGCCCAATTGCTGTGAACCGAGCCCGGGTTGACGTACCCAGGCGTCGAGGGCTTCGAACCTTTCCTCACGCTCTGGACGAAGCGCTTGGGGTGCCACTCTCACACCAGCAGGCCGTCCACGAAACACCAGCGCCAGCTCTCGCCGGGCTCGAAGGTCCGCATCACCGCGTGCCCGGTCTCCTTGAAGTGACCCGTCGCGTGCTGGTGCGGCGAGGAGTCGCAGCACCCCACGTGCCCGCAGACCAGACACAGGCGCAGTTGCACGGGGTGCGTGCCGTCCTTCAGACACTCCGGGCAGGTGTCGCTCAGCGGGGCCGGCTCGGGGCGCGGCAGTTCTGCAACGTGCGGGCACTCGCTCATGATGGCCAGGTTACGACGGAGAACGCGGCGCGGGTGAGTGGGGACGGACGGTTCTGATGGATGCATTGCCGCTGGTGGCGCTGATCGCGGCGAGCGCGGCGGTCGCGGGAGCCGCCCGCAGGACGCCGGTGCCGGCGCCGCTGCTCCTGGTGGCGGTGGGGCTGATCGGGGCGTACGTGCCCGGCGTCCCCGACTACACCCTCGACCCGCACGTCGTGCTGCCACTGGTGCTGCCGCCGCTGCTGCACACGGCCGCGCTGGAGAGCTCGTACCTCGATCTGCGCGCCAACCTCCGGCCGGTGGCGCTGCTTTCGGTCGGTTACACGCTGTTCGCGACGGTGGTGGTCGGCTACCTCGCGTATCTGCTCGTGCCCGATCTCCCGCTGACCGCGGGGCTCGTGCTCGGCGCGGTGATCGCGCCGCCGGACGCGGTCGCGGCCACCGCCATCGCACGCCGGCTGCGGCTGCCGAGCCGGATCACCACCATCCTCCAGGGCGAGTCCTTGGTGAACGACGCGACCGCGATCACCGCGTACAAGGTGGCGCTCGCGGCGGCCGTCGGGGCCGGGGCGACCTGGGGCGGCGGGCTCAAGGAGTTCGCGCTCGCGTCGATCGGCGGGATCGGGGTGGGGCTCGTCCTGATGCTGCCGATCCACTGGCTGCGCCGCCATCTCCACGAGGCGCTGCTCCAGAACACGTTGTCGCTGCTCATCCCGTTCGTGGCGTACGCGGCGGCGGAGCAGGTGGGGGCGTCGGGCGTACTGGCGGTCGTGGTCGTGGCCCTCTATCTCGGCCACCACTCCTGGCAGGTGGACTTCGCGACGCGGCTCCAGGAGGAGGCGGTCTGGAAGATGGTCGCCTTCGTCCTCGAATCGGCGGTGTTCGCGCTGATCGGACTCCAGATGCCGGTGGTGCTCAAGGGACTTGGGGAGTACGGGGTCGGCGAGGCGATCTGGTACGCGGTGGGGGTGTTCGTCCTGGTGGTGGCGGCCCGCTTCGTCTGGGTCTTCCCGGCCACGTTCCTGCCGCGCGCGCTGTCCGAGAGGATCCGGCGCCGCGAGCCGGAGGTCGACTGGACGGCGCCGGTGATCGTGGGGTGGGCGGGGATGCGGGGCGTGGTCTCGCTGGCCATCGCGTTCTCGATCCCGCTGACGATGGAGGACGGTTCGGCCTTCCCGGCCCGCAACCTGGTCCTGTTCCTCACGTTCACGACGGTGATCGGCACGCTGGTGGTGCAGGGGCTCACGCTGCCGCCGCTGATCCGGCTGCTGGGGCTCCCGGGACGGGACGCGCAGGCCGAGACGCTGGCCGAGGCGCAGGCCCAGAGCGAGGCGTCCCGGGCCGCCGAGGCCCGCCTCGACGAGCTCCTCACCGACTCGCGCAACGCGTTGCCGCCACCGCTGGCCGACCGGCTGCGGACAGTCCTCGAACGGCGGCGGAACGCGGTGTGGGAGCGGCTCGGGGCGGTGAACGAGGTGACGGGGGAGTCGGCGGACGACACGTACCGGCGGCTGTCCCGGGCGATGATCGACGCGGAGCGGCAGGTGTTCGTGTCCCTGCGGGACGAGCGGCGCATCGATGACGAAATGATGCGGACGCTGCTGCGGAGGCTGGATCTGGAGGAGGCGGCGGCGTACCGCGAGGGCGAGGGTTAGGGCTGGGCGGGTGCTGGGTCTCCGCCCCAAGCCCCGGAGACCCCCACCCCGCCCTTTCCCGAGACCCGCCGGGGGTTGGTAAGGGGGGAAGCCGGGTTTCCTGGGGCTCCGCCCCAGACCCCGTTCGCGCCTTGAGGGCGCTCGTCCTCAAACTCCCCCAAGGCCTTAAGGGCCAGGGGGGACCCCCATGACGGGCTGGGGTTGCCCGTACCGCATGCTGCCAGGGGCGCGGGGAACTGCGCGACCAGCCACCCACGGCCCGCAGCCAAAAACCATCCGCACATCCAGCCCCTCCGGCGTTTGAGGAGGGGGGTCCGGGGGCGGAGCCCCAGGGGGGATTCAAGGGCGGCCAGTGATCACCGCCGCCACCTTCGCGCCCCGCGCAAACGCCCCCTCCTCCGTCAACCTCAGCAGCGCGTACAGCAGCTTCGCCACGTACACCCGCTCCACTCCCACCCCGTGCCGCCCCTCGAAGTCCCGCGCGAAGGCGTCCAGTTCGGCGGGGACGCGGGCGTAGCCCCCGAAGTGGAAGCGGTCGTCCAGGGTCCAGGCCCCCCGCACCTCGCCGAACGCCGCCCGCTGGAGGGCGCGTATCTCCTCGGTCAGGAAGCCGCCCTTCAGGACCGGCACGCCCAGCGCCCGCTGCCCGGGGGCGAGGCCCGCCGCCAGGCCCGCCAGGGTGCCGCCCGTGCCGCAGGCCACGCCCACCACGTCCGCCGCCCCGCGCAGCTCCTCGCCGAGCGCCGTACAGCCGCGCACCGCGAGGGAGTTGCTGCCGCCCTCCGGCACGACGTACGCGTCGGAGCAGAGCAGCTCCAACAGGCCCGCGAGGACGTCCGGCGAGGACTTGCGGCGGTACGTCGAGCGGTCCACGAAGTGCAGCCGCATGCCGTCCGCCGCGCACTGCGCGAGGGACGGGTTGAGCGGGCGGCCGGCCAGTTCGTCGCCCCGTACGACGCCGATCGTGGGGAAGCCGAGCAGCCGCCCGGCGGCGGCCGTCGCGCGGAGGTGGTTGGAATAGGCGCCGCCGAAGGTGAGGACGGGGCGGTCGGCGGCGGCCCGCAGGTTCAGGACCAGCTTGCGCCATTTGTTGCCGACCAGATCCGGGTGGATCAGATCGTCCCGTTTCAGGAGCAGGCGTACGCCGTGACGCGCGAAGCGCTCGTCCGGCGCCTCCTCCAGGGGGGAGGGGAGGCGGGGGGCGAGCGCTTCGGGGGTCATGCCCCCATTGTCACGTGGTCACCGCGGGCAGCGCCTCACGCGACGCCCCACGTGTCACTTCAGCCGCTCCCCGACCCGCTCGCGCAGCCAGTCCATCGTGAAGCCGCGCGGGTCCACCTTGCCCACCTGCCACTCCTTGTGGCCGATGACGGACCGCCCGGTCCAGCCGTAGAAGCGGCACACGGCCGCGGCCGCCTTCTCGACGGCGTCGAGCTGGGCCTCGGGCCACGGGTCCTCGCCGTCGCCCAGGTTCTCGCATTCGAAACCGTAGAAGTGCGTGTTCCCGTCGGTGTCGTTCTTCACCGGCGGCGGCAGCCGTTTCTCGGCGATGGCGGCGCGCAGCACGTCGCCGTCGCCCGCGCCCGCGTGGTTGGCGCGGCCGTTGCCGACGAGGTGCACGGTGCCGTCCTTGGTGATCACGCCGTGGCAGAGCGGGCCCGGCAGGGCGTCGTAGCCGTCGTAGCAGATGCGGACCGTCGCGTCGGCGCCGCTGGTCGCGGTGTGGTGGATCACGACGCCGTTGATGGGGCCCCAGCCGCCGTGACCGGCCCGGTTGTGGGTGCGCCACCCGTCGACCTCGACGACGGCGAGGCCCTCGGCGCGCAGCGCGGCGAGGAACTGGTCTGCGGACATGGGAGGGGCCATGGCCGCCTCCTTCCAGAGCGGTACGGATGTGTGTCGTACCGCTTTTACCCCAACTCACCCCAGGAAGGTGCTATTTGGACGCTATGGGGTGAACTGTTCGGTTTGTTGAGCGAGTTGATCCGGACATCCCGCCGGGCCGAGCCCGTCAGTTCTGGGCCAGCCACAGATCCGGGCCGAACACCTCGTAGTGGATGTCGGCCGCCGCCACCCCCTTGGCAAGCAGCTGGGTGCGGACCGCGCGCATGAACGGGAGCGGGCCGCAGAGGTAGGCGCGGGTGCCCGACGGCACCGGCAGTGTCGTCAGGTCGACCCGGCCCGTGCGGTCGGCCGGGTGGCCCGGCTCCGGGGTCTCGTACCAGAAGTGGGCGGCCGCGTCCGGGAGCTTGGCGGTGAGCGCCGCGTGGGCGTCGCGCAGCGGGTGCTCGGCGGGGGAGCGGTCGGCGTGCACCACGGTCACCGGGGCGCGGTGCCCGGTGGCCGCGAGCTGTTCGAGCATCGACAGCATCGGCGTGCAGCCGATGCCCGCGGAGGCCAGCAGCAGCGGGGCCCCGCCCGCATGGGGACCCGCGTCGAGGACGAGATCGCCGTACGGGGCCGAGACGCGCAGCCGGTCGCCCTCGCGGACGCGGGCGTGCAGGTGGCCGGAAACCTCGCCGTCCGGGTCGCCCTGGACGCGCTTGACGGTGATCGAGCGGAGCTCGCCGCCCGGCGCCGAGGTCAGGCTGTACTGGCGTATCTGGCGGGCACCGTCGGAGAGTTCGACCTGGACGGAGACGTACTGGCCGGCCCGGAAGGCGGGGGCGGGCGCGCCGTCGGCGGGGTGCAGCCGGAAGGTGGCGCAGTCGGCGGTCTCCTCGGTGCGGCCCGCCACCGTCCACTCCCGCCAGACGTCCCCGGCGAGCACGCCCTGCTCCTCGTAGAGGCGGGCCTCGATGGCGATCAGCGCGTTCGCCATCAGCCAGTACACCTCGTCCCAGGCCTCGGCGGCCTCCGGCGTCGCGGCCTCGCCGAGCACCTCGGCGATCGCGGCGAAGAGGTGCTGGTGAACGATCTCGTACTGGTCCGCGGTGACGCCCAGCGAGGCGTGCTTGTGGGCGATGCGGTTCAGCAGCACGTCCGGCCGGTCCTCGGGGTGGTTCACGAGGTGCGTCGCGAATGCGGCGATGGAGCCCGCGAGCGCCTGCTTCTGGAGTCCGGCGGCCTGGTTGCCGCGGTTGAACAGGTCCCGCAGCAGCTCGGGGTGGGCGGCGAAGAGCCGCTCGTAGAAGCGCTCGGTGATGGTGCCGATGGCCGCACCGACGGCGGGGAGCGTGGCGCGTACGGTCGCGGTCGACTTCTCGGACAGCATCTACTGGCTCCTTAAATTAGCATTTAGTATTCGTATTTAAGGGTGTGCGGAAGAAGTGGGGAGTAGCTGACGGATCGTCAGCGACCGGTCAGGCCGATCAGCAGCGGGCCGGTCGGTGAGGCCACGAGGTCGTCCACCGTGACCTCGTCGAGGGAGTCGTAGAACGCCTCCTGCGCACGGTGCAGCGCCCGGCGCAGCCGGCAGGCCGCGGCGAGCGGGCACGGTGTGGACCCCTCGCACTCCACGACGTCGCCCGGCCCTTCGAGCTCGCGCACCAGGCCGCCCACGGAGGCGAGACGGCCCGCCGGGGTGAGCGTGAGTCCGCCGCCCCTGCCGCGCCGTGCCTCGACGAGCCCGAGGTGCTGGAGGCGGGCGACGACCTTCGCGGTGTGCGTGTACGGGATGTGCATCGCGTCCGACACCTCCCGCGTGGTGGGCGGGGTCTGGTCGTCCGCGCTCTCGATGACCGCGAGCCGCATCAGCACCCGCAGCGCCAGGTCGGTGAATCTCGTCAGCCGCATGAGACCCACCGTAGATAACTTGCATCTTGTGTGCAAATTAAAGGTTGCCCAATGGGCCGGTTATCGGCCGGTGTATTCGAGGTGTGCGAAGCGGGGGGCGTGCGGGGCGTGTTCGAGCGCTTCGGGGCGGCTGCCCGGCCGCTGTTGTTCTAATCCCACTCATTTGAGTAATGGCGCGGGGACTCTCCGTGCTGGAAGTGTTCTCAGGGCAGTCCAGCTTCAAGATCGTAAGAGCTCAGAAGGAGTCACATGTCGGTCGAGGCAGGTCCCGAGAACCGCGCCCAGCAGAGTCTCGGCACAGCCGCCGCGCGGAACTTGGCGACCACCACCAAGTCCGTCCCGCAGATGCAGGAGATCACCTCCCGTTGGCTGCTGCGGATG
>NZ_LGDD01000327.1 GCF_001279695.1 Streptomyces sp. WM6378 | reverse complement strand
ACACACTGAGGTGCTGGACCGGCATCTGCACCACCTGCCACCGCCCGCTACCTAGCCCACGGAAACCAACAAGATCGCCTGAGACTTAACGGAGTCCTATTAGCCATCGTCGTAGGTGGCGATAGTCGTAGCCCTTGTCACCGTGCAGCTTGCCAGGCCGCCGACGTTGCGGGCCGCGGGCCGCGACGTACGCTTCGACGAGCCCCAAGCCCGGAGAGGCGACGTAGCAACAACACTCCTCTACCTCGCGGCCTCGTGCCCTTCAGACAGGACTGCCACAGTCAATAGTGGTGCCACCAAGCCCTCACTCCTGCCGCAGCCCTACAAATCTGCCCAGGTCAGTGGCCTGGGTTTGCTTGTTGTCTAGTCCAACTCGAGAGTGGGAGACCCTCTGCGCGCCCTTCCCATAACTCGTCCGGCACGAGCCTCTCCAGCCATGCGATGGGCAAGATCATGTTCAGCGGGGTTAGTAACACCCCTCAGTCAGTAGGGGCGGCCACGTAGGCTGTCGTCCGCTCGGATGATCCCATCGACGTGGACGGAGCAATGGCAGATACCTCGTGCCGGGTGAACCCAGATGCGAACAGCCGGCGTCGCCTTTGGGGCGACTCCGGTGGCTACTGCGGCAATCCCAAGTGCCGGACGTATCTGTTCCCCGATGATCTAGACGTAGATTTCGCCGAGCTCGCCCACATCATCCCGGCTTCACCCGCCGGCCCGCGTGGAGTACCTCTGACGGAGGTCTCTGCCGAGGCCCGTGCGCATCACCAAAACCTGATCTTGCTGTGCGCCAACTGCCACACGACGATCGACAAAGCTCCGGACCCCTACCCCGCCGACATGCTGTATGGCTGGAAGCAGGCTCGAGTCAACGAGATCCAGGTCGCGGTCGCCACACCGGTGTTTCAGACCCGTGCCGAAGCGCGGGCCCAGATCCAACGCCCGCTGGATGACAACGCCTTGATTCATGCCAGGTACGGCCCGGTAGGTGACCCGTACCAGCAGGGAGATTCAGTCCTCTGGCTTCGCCATGCGCGGTCCACGATCGTTCCCAACAACCGCACGATCCTCCGTGCGCTGGACGCCAACCGGAACCTGTTGACACCGGAGGAACAACGACTCGTGGCGGCCTATCGTCTGCACGTTGAGCAGTTTGAGAGTCGGCATGTCCTCGACGACTTCACGACCGGTACGGAGCGCTTCCCTGAAGCCATTCAACATGTCTTCCTGGACGAGAGGACGGACGAGCCGTGAACGATGTACGAGGCTGGATCGAGAGAAAGCTGGCCGAGAGTCGCTTCTCTGCAACGAGACTGTCGGATCGACAGTTGGAGATCACCCGTGACAACCTCCCGAACGCTCGTGTCCTGTGTGTCGGACTAGCTAAGGGGGAGACGTTCGGGGTCGAAAACCTCGACGCCGCCCTCGCGGATGTCCCTGGCACCGGCTTCATCGTCGTGGTGCCGACGGCCATCACACATGCTGCGTACGAGCGAGCCGAGGAACTCGGCGTCTGCGTGGCAGGTTTCGGCGAACTCGTCAGTGCCCTGCACCATGACCCGGACGTAGCTCAACACATCGACAGCCAGGAGCAGTACGAACGGCGCCGTTTGATCCGCAACGAAGCCGTGACGTCCATCAAGCGCAAGGGGTACCACGCGTACGAGATCCAGCGGAGGAAACTCCGGTCGCTTACCGTCGTCACGACGAACGACTATGAGTTTACTGCGGACCGGCTGTACAGCATTCTGGAGAGCCATGATGGAATTAACCCTGACCTGATTATCGTCACCAATCCGAATTGCCGGGGGTTCTCCACCGACTCGCGAAAGGCTGCCGCCCGGGCGGGCATCCCCCTCGTCCACTTCGAGGACTTTCTCGACGGTCTCGGCTCCAAGTGGGCCTGAGCCGCTGGCCTCACCTGAAACTTCTGACGGAGGCGGCGCGTGCCTTGCCATCATTGGAGGTTTGGCTATTCGGCTCGGCACTACGGTCCGAACGCCCTGCGGATCTGGACATTCTGCTGATCTACGAGGATCGCTCCGCAGTGGTGGCCCTGCGCAAGATGAACCACTGGGAAGACATGCGCCCGCCGTTCCACCTCATCGCCATGACACCCCGGGAGGTCGACGAGTACGACTTCATCAGGATCACCGGGGCGGTGCGCTTGATGTGACCATACCGGTGACTGATCACCGCCGATTCGCTCGCCGATCAGCACCCCAGCACCGAGACCATCGACTCGTGGTGGCCGCCACGGCCGAGTTGCAGGAACTGACACTGGTCAACCGCGACCGCGTCTTCGTGTGCATCGCCGCAGTCACCGGCCAAGCACTCCAGTGGTACAACCCGGAAGCCGGCAATTGAACCAAGGGCCAGCCCCGGCCACGGCACCAAGCGCGAGATCGAGCCGCTGACTGTGGTGGAGGGGCGCCAGCTCTTGGCGGCGGCCCGTGAAAACCGCCTCTGGGCCGCGTACGAACTCGCTGTTCGGATCGGTTTGCGGCGCGGTGAGGTGCTGGGCCTGCGCTGGTAGGACGTGGACCTGCACGAAGGAGTTCTCACCGTCCGGCAGGCGCTCCAGCGCGTCAGCGGCGAACTCCTGATCGTCCCGCCCAAGACACAGCGATCTGCACGTCGCGTGGCCCTGCCGCCCGAGTGCGTGACGGCGCTCCGCGCCCAGCGCGCCCAGCAGATCACGGACAAGAAGGGGGCGGGCGACAAGTGGAAGGGCACGGGACACGACCTCGTCTTCACCACGAAGAACGGGACGCCCATCGAGCCGCGCAACCTGAACCGTTCCTTCGAGGTGCTGTGTGTCCGCGCTGGCGTCCGCAAGGTCCGCTTTCACGACCTGCGGCACACCTGCGCGTCCCTGCTCCACGAGCAGGGGGCCGACGCCCGCATGATCATGGAAGTCCTCGGGCACAGCTCGATCCGCGTCACGATGGACATCTACACCTTCGTGCGGCTCGACTCGCAACGCACGGCCATCGACCGCGTAGATGACGCGCTCAGGGGTGACGGCGACAGCGGCGAGGACGACGACGGCTCGGCCGGTGTCCCGATAGCCGTCTGATCCACACGCCAGGGCGGTTGCCGTCAACGACCGCCGTCAGGAGAAACACCAGAGGCCCCGTCGATCTCTCGACGGGGCCTCTGGCCTGCTGTGCACTCGGCAGGATTCGAACCTGCAACCTTCTGATCCGTAGTCAGATGCTCTATCCGTTAAGCTACGAGTGCTTGTGCTTCCGGGGTTTTTTCTGCCCCGTCGGCGTTGCGAGAACAACATTACATGACCTGCGCCGTGACGCGAAATCCATTAGCCCTACCGCCTCTGACCTGCGGAAATGCCTCTGCGTGAGCAATCCCGGGGTGCCGGGCGAGGTCGGGCGCGGGGCGGGGGCGGGCCCAGAACGGGGCCTCCGTGGCGGAGGAGTGGCGGAGAACGGCCGGGCGGCCGGCCGTGGGCGGGGGGCGCACTCGGAGCACGGGTGGCCGGCAGGCCGAAGGGTGCGAGTCCTGCGCGAGAGTCGGGGGCGGCCCGGCGAAGGGTCAGGGGTGGGAGCGAGATCCACCGGGCGCAGACGTACGGGGCCAAGAGTGGCCCGGGGTGCGCGTCGGGCGCAGGGGCGGGCGGCAGGCTCGGACAACGGCCGAAGCCCCGGCCGTGGGGCCGGGGCTTCGGGTGTTGCTGGCGGAGGCGGAGGGATTTGAACCCTCGATGGGCTTTAAGACCCAAACCGCATTAGCAGTGCGGCGCCATAGACCGGACTAGGCGACGCCTCCAGCACACCGTCGCGTGCGCGAGTGGTGCGTGCAGATGATGACACAGCCTTGCGGGCCGTCACCAATCGCACCCCACGGTACTAGGCAGGTGGGCACCAGAGCAAAGCCGTTCTGCGGCGCAACGCCGGGCGTTGACGCGCGTTAGACCCCTGGAGCCTTCAGGGAGCCTCAGGAGACCCCCCGGGGGACCGAACCGTCCGCCGAAAGTCCGCCCATACGCCTGGAGATACGAGACCCATGCTGCGCCGCCTCGCCATCACCGCCGCCGCTTCCCTCACCGCGCTCGCCGCCGCGCCCGCCGCCTCCGCCGGGCCCCTGCCGGTCCCGCTGTCACTGCTCGGCGACGGCCACACCGAGGACCGGCTCACCGTCACCGTCGAACACGACCCCGGTGTCGAGGGGAAGTACACGCTTGAGTGCCACCCCGCCGGCGGGAGTCATCCGCGGAGCCAGCAGGCCTGCGACAAACTCGACTCCGTGACGACCTGGGGCAAGGACCTCTTCGCGCCGGTGCCCAAGGACCGGATCTGCACGATGCTCTACGGCGGTCCCGCCACCGCGCACGTCACCGGCAGCTGGGCCGGGCGGCCCGTGGACGCGACGTACAGCCGTGCCAATGGGTGCGAGATCTCGCGGTGGGACAACCTGGTGCCGGTGCTGCCGAGCGCCAGGTAGGGGACCCCGTACGCCCACCGCGCGTACCCCTTGGTCACACAACCTTGGTGAGAGCTCCCCCTCATCCGCCGTCGCTCGCGCATCGCCAGCCTTTAGACTCCCTCCCAGTGACAGGCCGCAAGGTGCAGTGGTTCAGGGAGGAAGCGTCGTCGTGAGCAGCAGGCCATCCCGAGGCGCTGCTCGCCTCGCAGCCATACTTGACGCCCTTCCGGACGGGCTACTGCTCGTCAACTGCAACGGCACGGTCGTCAACGCCAACACCGTCGCGCTGGGAATGCTGGAGGCGCCCGGTACGGGGCTCGTGGGGCGGGGAGTTCTCGATCTGCTGCCCACTTTCGACTCCAAGCTCATCCCCGGCTCCATGCGCCGGCCCGAGAGCGAGGACGACCAGGGCCGCACCAAGCCGACCCGGATGATCGCGCGCCGCACCGACGGCACCGAGTTCCCGGTCGAGGTGACCAGCGCCAACCTGGAGGACGGCCGGGACGCGTACGCCTCCTACGGAAGCGGCGGCGGGCCCGGCTCGTACTCGGGCGACGAACTCCTCATGCTGGTCGTACGGGACCTTTCGGGCACCGTCGACACCGAGGCGGAGCTGGCCCGTTCGCAGCGGCAGACCGAGATGATCCTGCGGGCCGCGGCCGAGGGCGTGGTCGGGACCGACACCGACGGGCGGGTCGTCCTGGTCAACCCCGCGGCCGCGCAGATCCTCGGCTACCGGGCCAGCGACCTCGGCGGGCAGGAACTCCACCCGCTGGTGCTGCACTCGCGCGAGGACGGCGAGCCGTTCCCGTACGAGGGCAGCCCGCTCGCCGACACCCTCAAGTCCGGGCGCAAGCACCGGGTGCGCGGGCAGGTCATCTGGACCAAGAACGGCACCCAGGTTCCGGTCGACCTGACCACCGCACCGGTGCGCGACGGCGACCTGCTCGTCGGCGCCGTCATGACCTTCACCGACCGGCGCCCGTACGAGGAGCAGGCCGCCAAGCACGCCGCGGTCCTTGAGCGGGAGACCGCGCGCTACGACGCGCTCGCCGCCCGGCACCAGCAGCTGCTCTCGGTGCTCGCCGGTTCGCTGCGCGGGCCGATCGACGAACTGCGCGCCGAACTCTCCGCGCTCGCCGCCGACGACGCGGGCCAGCTGTGGCCCGAGGCCAACCAGGTCCTGCACCACCTCGCCGCCGGCTACTCCCGCATCACCACGCTCGTCGACAACGTCCTCGGCTACCAGCGCCTCGACGCGGGCAGCGAAGAGCTCAAGAAGGCCAAGGTCCTTGTCGATTCGGTGGTCGGCGCCGGCGTCGACGGCGCCGTCGAGCTGATCGGGCCGGGGCGCGCCCAGTTCGCCGTGCACACTCCGCCCATCGAGGCCGAGGTCGACGCGCCCCGCCTGGCGACCGCGCTGGCCCACCTGATCGCGGACGTCGCCGGCGTCGACGCGACCGGCAAGGCGCCGGTCGCCGCCGGTGGCTACATGGACTCCACCGTGGTCGTCGCGGCCGCGGTGCGCGGCGAGGTCGTACGCATCGAGGTGCGCGGGCCCTACGCGGGGGGCGACCCCGTGCACGGGCCCATCGTGCGCGGCATCGTGAAGGCGCACGGCGGCGTCCTGCAGACCGTGGACGTGCCGGGCATGAGCGGTTCGGCGTACGTGCTCGAAGTGCCGCTCGGCGCGGGCGCCGGGACGGTCGAGGCACCCGCGGCCCCGCAGCCCGACGAGGCGCTGCTGCCCGCCCAGCAGGACGGCGGCGGGCGCAGGCGGGCCCGGCGGGCGTCCACGGACGCGTTCCTGGAGAGCCCGGTCAGCGAGGAGAAGTCCCCGACCGGTCGGCGGCGGGCTCGGGCCGGCGTCGGTTCCGAGCCCGGGTCCGGGTCGGGGTCCAGGTCTGGTGACGGTTCCCCTGCCGGTTCTGGTTCGGACGGTGCTGGGGAGGGCGACGGCCCCGACGGGGAACGAGCCCGGATTCCGGGTCAGCAGAACACCGGGACCGGTGGGCTCACCGAGTCCGCCGAGGGTGCGGGCGTACGCGCGAGTGCTTCCGGTTCCGGGGGCGCGGCCGCGGGCCCCTCCGGGTCCGGTCGGCGTCGTGGGCGGCCCAGCCCCGCTGAGCAGGCCGTCGGGCGCGCAGCCGGACAGCCCTTGGGGCAGGCCGCTGAAGGTTCCGTCGTCACCGGTGCGGAGAGCGCCCGCGAGTCGTCCGGCATGGGCCGGGCCGCGCTGGGCGAGACCGTGCCGCCGCAGGGGGTGCCCACCGAGGCCACGGGTCGCCGGGCCCGCCGTGCGCTGCCCGCGCCTGCCTCCAGCGAGGCACCGGCCGCCCCTTCCTCCGGCCCCGCCGAGAACGCCGCCGAGCCGACGGGGCGCCGGGCCCGCCGCGCCCTGGGTGCCGCGCCGGCCGGGGGCAGCGCCGCGAACGGACAGGAGGGCTCGGTGCGGACCGCGTTCGCGCTGCCGCCCGCCGATGCCGACCGGGCGCCGCGTCCGGCTCCCGTGTCCCCGAGCCCGACCTCGATCCCGACCCCGGATACTGCGGCGGACGCTGCGGCACAGGGGCGGCTCGGCTCCGTACCTTCTGCCGGTTCCGCACGGACTGTGGAGGAGGCCGGGCAGGTAGGGGCGGGGAACGTGGGTGCCGGGCACATGGGGTTGGCCGAGCACATGGGTGCCGGGCCTGTAGGCGCTGGGGCCATGGGTGTTGAGCCCACGGGAGCTCGGGCTATGGGTGCCGGCCCTATGGGTGCCGACCCCATGGGTGCTGGGCCCACAGGTGCCGCCGGGTCCACAGGGGCGCACCCCACTCCCGCCGGGCAGGGTTCGAACACCGCCACCCGGAACAACCCCGCCCCCGGCGACCCCGTGGCGGATCACACCCCGCCTCAGCCGCACCCCGCCGAGCAGCCCGAATGGGCGGCCCGCGCGGTTCCGGTGCCGGGCGCGGCAGGTCCCGTACCGCCGCAGAACCAGAACCAGGCCCAGGCCGACCAGGCCCAGGCCGACCAGCCGCAGAACCAGCCGGCGCCCAAGTCCGCGCCCGCCAGGCCCGCTCGGCAGCCGCTGCCCGCCGAGACTCCGCCCGGAGGCATCCCGGTCGTCGGCGGGGACACACAAGGACGGGCGTTCAGTGTGCGGGCGCTCGGGCAGAATGCGCCGTTCAGCCAGACACAGGCCCCGGCATCGGCCCAGACGTCGGCCCAGACGTCGGGCCAGACGTCGGGCCAGACGTCGGGCCAGACCTCCGGCGGCTCGCTCGGTTCCGGGCGCCGGCGCAAGCTCGGCACGCCTCCCGAGGGCGTCGAGCGCCCCGCCGAACCGGCCGCCCGGCCGCATCCCGTACTCCCCTCGCCTCCCTCGGAGGGCCGGGGCCGCGCGTACGCCATCGGGGCGCCCGACGAGGGTGCCGAGGGACCCGAGCCGCTGGACGGGCCCGGCGGCGCCGTCGAGGTGGCCAACCGGCCGCAGCCGCAGCCCGTCGACGACGAGCTGCCCCCCGAGCCGCTCGACAACCCGCGCCGGCTGCTCGTGTGGCCCGCGCCCGACGTCTCCACCCAGCAGGCGCTGAGCGAGCGCGGCTACCGGCCCGTGGTCGTGCACTCCCGCGAGGAGGTCGACGCGCAGATCGCCGCGTTCCCCGCCGCACTGTTCGTCGACCCGCTGACCGGCCCGATCACCCGTACCGCGCTCCAGTCACTGCGGCAGGCAGCGGTCGCCGCCGAGGTTCCCGTCCTGGTCACGGCGGGGCTCGGGCAGGCGACGCGGGAGGCGGCGTACGGCGCCGACCCGGCCGTCCTGCTCAAGGCCCTCGCGCCGCGCGACAGCGAGCAGCACCCGTCCCGCGTCCTGCTGATCGAGGAGCACGAGGAGATCGCGCTCGCGCTCACCGCGACGCTTGAGCGGCGCGGCATGCAGGTCGCCCGCGCCGGCACCGACTCCGAGGCGGTCACCCTGGCCGCCCAGATGCGGCCGAACCTGGTCGTGATGGACCTCATGCAGGTACGCCGCCGACGGGCCGGAATCGTGGACTGGCTGCGCGCCAACGGGCAGTTGAACCACACCCCGCTGGTCGTCTACACCTCGGTCGGCATCAACCAGGCGGAGCTCCCGAAGCTCTCGTCGGGCGAGACGGTCCTGTTCCTCGCGGAGCGGTCCACCAGCGGTGAGGTTCAGGGCCGCATCGTGGACCTTCTGGCGAAGATCGGCACGAACTAGCACTCACGGCGCTGCAGTTGTTCGGCTGCGGGCCGTCGTGGGCCGCCCGCAGCCGAACAACCCGCACCCCGGCGGAGCGTCTACCGCAGCTCCGTCACGTCCAGCTCCCCGTCCGCGTACTGCCTGCGGATCACCTTCTTGTCGAACTTGCCCACGCTCGTCTTCGGCACCGCCTCGATCAGGGCCCAGCGCTCCGGGAGCTGCCACTTGGCGATCTTCTCGGCGAGGAACGCCTTCAGCGCGGCGTAGTCGGCGGTGGCGCCGGGCTTCAACACGACCGTGGCGAGCGGGCGTTCGCCCCATTTGTCGTCCGGGACGGCGACGACCGCCGCCTCGGCGACCTCGGGGTGCGCCATCAGCGCGTTCTCCAGCTCCTGGCTGGAGATCCACTCGCCGCCGGACTTGATGACGTCCTTGGCACGGTCGGTGAGGGTCAGGTAGCCGTCGGGGCTGATCACGCCGACGTCCCCGGTCCGCAGCCAGCCGTCCGGGCTGAACTTGTCGTCCGGGCGGAAGTCCTCGCCGCCCACGCCGCCGAAGTACGCGCCCGCGATCCACGGGCCGCGCACCTCCAGCTCGCCCGCCGACTCCCCGTCCCAGGGCAGGAATTCGCCGCCGGGTCCGGCGAGCCGCGCCTCGACCCCGGCGGGGAAGCGGCCCTGGGTGATGCGGTACGGCCACTCCTCCTCGGCGCCGAGCCCGGCCGGCGGGTTGGACATCGTGCCGAGCGGCGAGGTCTCCGTCATGCCCCAGGCGTGGCAGAGCCGCACACCGATCTTGTCGTACGCCTCCATCAGCGAGGGCGGACAGGCCGCGCCGCCGATCGTGACGTTCCGCATCGAGGTGAGATCGCGGGGGCGGGCGGTGACCTCGGCGAGCAGGCCCTGCCAGATGGTGGGGACGGCGGCCGCGTGCGTCGGCTTCTCGCGCTCGATCATGTCGGCGAGCGGCGCGGGCTGCAGGAACCGGTCGGGCATGAGCATGCTCACGCCGGCCATGAAGGTGGCGTGCGGCAGGCCCCAGGCGTTCACATGGAACTGCGGCACCACGACCAGCGTCGTGTCCGAGTCGGTGAGCCCCATCGACTCGGCCATGTTGACCTGCATGGAGTGCAGGTAGATCGAACGGTGGGAGTAGACCACGCCCTTGGGGTCGCCGGTCGTGCCGGAGGTGTAGCACATGGCGGCGGCGCTGCGCTCGTCCAGCCGCGGCCAGTCGTACGTCGTCGGCCGCCCGGCGAGCAGCTCCTCGTACTCGTGCACCTGCGGGCCCGCACCGTCGATGTCATCGAGCAGCGAACGGTCCCCGGGACCGGTGACGACGAGGTGCTCCAGCGTCGGCAGGTGCGGCAGCAGCGGGGCGAGCAGCGGCAGCAGTGAACCGTTGACGATCACCACGCGGTCGGCGGCGTGATTGACGATCCAGATCAACTGCTCGGCGGGCAGCCGCAGGTTGAGGGTGTGCAGCACGGCGCCCATGGACGGGATCGCCAGGTACGCCTCGACGTGCTCGGCGTTGTTCCACATCAGGGTGCCGGCCGCCTGGCCGTCCTCGACGCCGAGCTCGCGCAGGGCGTGTGCCAGCTGAGCGGCCCGGGCACCGATCTCGGCGAAGCTGCGGCGGTGCGGTTCGGCCTCGCCGGTCCAGGTCGTGACCTGGGACTTGCCGTGGATCGTCGACCCGTGGGTCAGGATCCGCGAGATCAGCAGCGGTACGTCCTGCATGGTGCTCAGCACGGCGTCCTCCCGGTGAGCGCTACGGTGCGCTCTGCGGCGATAGGGGTGTGCCGAATTCTGCTCACGTACCGCGCGGTATGTCACTACCCGGGAGTAGTTTCAGCCGTGGTTCCGCGAAGTTACCTGCAGAAACCTGGGCCGGGCGCTCGTTCCGTGGCCGAGGCCGTCACCCCGTGTCACCAAATGAGCGGTGCTGACCACGTCACCGTATGGGCTCCAGCTCCGGGTCCTCGCGGAGTTTGCCGAGGGCCCGCGACACCGCGCTCTTGACCGTGCCGACCGAGACCCCGAGCACCTCGGCGGTCTGCGCCTCGCTCAGGTCCTCGTAATACCTGAGGACGACCATGGCCCGCTGACGGTCGGGGAGCTTCATGACCGCCCGCCACATCGCGTCGTGCAGCACCTGCTGGTCGGCCGGGTCGGGGCCGGGCACGACCTCCGGCTCGGGCAGCTCGTCGCAGGAGAACTCGTCGACCTTGCGCTTGCGCCACTGCGAGGTGCGGGTGTTGAGCAGCGCGCGGCGCACATAGCCGTCGAGCGCCCGGTGGTCCTCGATCCGGTCCCAGGCGACGTACGTCTTGGTGAGCGCCGTCTGCAGCAGGTCCTCCGCATCGCTCGGGTTCGCGGTCAGCGAGCGCGCGGTGCGCAGCAGCACGGGGCCCCTGGCGCGGACGTACGACGAGAACGACGAGTACGCGTGGTAGGGCGTCGCCGCTCGGGAGGCGCTGGTGCAGACGGGCGTTGTCATGACTCCACGCTATGAGCGCCGAGGCCCGCCGGGATCGGCCCCAGGTCCCGAAGCGGTGTCCGCCTCAGGTTGTAGGGGTGGGGGTGGCCACACCTCCTGAAGGTGGAGGACGCATCCCCGGCCCTCAGGGTTCACCCTCCGGTCCGACGCCTGTGAAGGTGGCAGGGCCCCTCCGGTCCAGCGACCGCGGAAGACTCCCCGACCCCCGGTTCAGCCAAGACGGAGAGCTCTCCCGACCTCTTTCAGCCGATGCGGGCGACCGGCGCGTCGACCTGGTTGCGGTCCACGACCAGCCGGTATCCGCCGTGCGACTCGGCGGCGTCCCCGGCGTACTGGTGGATGCGCAGGTGCTGCCAGGCGTTCTTGCCCAGCGACGGCTCCTGGTACAGCTCGGGGCCGGTGTGCCAGCGGGCGAACCAGATCGCCGCCGGAAGGTCCTTCACCCCCGCCAGCCTGGCCTGCTCCATCTGCCGTACGCCGGAACCGGCGCTGCTGTAGAACCCCGGCAGGTACCCGCGCCCGCGCACCTCCCGGTTCCAGGCCCGCACGAAGTCGAGCGTGGTCCGGGCGCACGACGCGTTGCCCACGTTGTACGCCTCCAGGTCGAGGTAGAGCGCGCTGCCGGCCACGATGCCGAGCGCCCGCGCCGCCTGGACGGCCTGGCCTCCCTCGGACCTGCCCTGCTTCGCGGGCTTGCTGCCGATCCGTACTCCCTTCTTGTTCTGCGCGTACACGCACGGGGACTGCGAGCCCACGAACACGGGCAGCACCTGCCAGCCCATCCGGTGCACCTGGGTCACCCAGCTCTTGTTCAGGTTCCGCTGCACCGGGCAGTGCCGGCCACGGCCCGCGTAGTAGATGCCGACGGCGCGGTACGGCGAACTCCGCCAGGCCCGCATCGCGGCCAGTGAGGGCGTGTTGCAGAGGTCGAAGGCGGCGCCCTTGAAGGGCGTGGCGGCCACCGCCGCCTGCTCGTCCTGCCCCTCGTCCTGGCCCTCGTCCGCGACCGCGGAGGGGACCAGCAGAGTGGCGAGGGTGAGCAGCGTGGTGGCGCAAGTGGCGAGGGTCAGCGTGAGACGGCGCATGGCCCGAGTGAACGACCGCCCGCCCGAACCGGCCACCGCTCGGCCCGCCGCCTCCGCCGTCCGAGCACAGGATCAGTCGGCCGGGCCAGTTCGGTCGTCCTGCGACGGACCGGCGCTCGCGCCAACCCGTGCGACGCGCATGAGCCCCTGACGTACCTTCAGGCGACGCCACTCACCCCCTGACGGGCTCTCAGCCCTCCCTCCCCAGAACGAGCCCCGACGTGGGGACGCCCGTACCCGCCGTGACCAGGACGTGGGCCGCGCCTGGTATCTGGTTCACCGACGTGCCCCGCAGCTGGCGGACCGCCTCCGCTATGCCGTTCATCCCGTGCAGATACGCCTCACCCAGCTGCCCCCCGTGCGTGTTGAGCGGCACCCCGTCCGCCGCCACGAAGTCGGCCGCCTCACCCGGTGTGCAGAAACCGAACTCCTCCAGCTGCATCAGCACGAATGGCGTGAAGTGGTCGTACAGGATCGCCACATCCATCTCGGCGGGGGTGAGCCCGGACGTCCGCCACAGCTGTCGCGCGACCACCCCCATCTCCGGCAGCCCGGCCAGTTCGTCCCGGTAGAAGCTGGTCATCGCCTCCTGTCGGCGGCCGGCGCCCTGCGCGGCCGCGGTGATCACGGCGGGCCGCTGCCGCAGGTCCCTGGCCCGCTCGGCGGTGGTGACGACGACGGCCTGACCGCCGTCGGTCTCCTGGCAGCAGTCCAGGAGCCGCAGCGGCTCGACGATCCACCGCGACGCCGCATGGTCGGCCAGGGTGATCGGCTGGCCGTGGAAGTACGCCGCCGGGTTGTTCGCGGCATGGCGGCGATCGGTGACCGCGACGTGGCCGAACGCCTCGGGCGTCAGGTTGTAGGTGTGCAGATAGCGCTGGGCGGCCATGGCGACCCAGGACGCGGGTGTGAGCAGCCCGAACGGCAGCGACCAGCCCAGCGCCGCCCCCTCCGCCGACGGCTCCCGCTGCTGCACCCCCGAGCCGAAGCGCCGGCCCGACCGCTCGTTGAACGCCCGGTAGCAGACGACCACTTCGGCCACCCTGGCCGCGACCGCGAGGGCCGCCTGCTGCACGGTGGCGCAGGCCGCGCCGCCCCCGTAGTGGACGCGCGAGAAGAACGACAGCTCGCCCATGCCTGCCGCCTGCGCGACGGTGATCTCCGGGCTGGTGTCCATGGTGAACGTGACCAGACCGTCGACGTCCGAGGGCGCGAGACCCGCGTCGTCGAGCGCCGCGTGCACCGCCTCGACCGCCAGCTTCAGCTCACTGCGCCCCGAGTCCTTGGAGAACTCGGTCGCCCCGATCCCCACGATGGCCGCCCGCCCGCCGAGCGAGTCGGCCTTGCGCACGCTCATGACTCACCCCCGGAACAAGCGGCATGCGCGGCCTGCGCGGTGCCCCCGGGCGTCCCACGGGTCCCGGCAGCTCCAGCGGCCTCAGCGCGCCCAGCGGGCCCGGAAGGCTCGGGGACAGCCACCCGCACCGTGCCGGTGACGTGATGGCCCAGCCCGTTCGCCCCGATCACCCGCACCTCCGCGACCTCCCCCGCCACGGCCGTCACCGTGCCGGTCAACGTCATGGTGTCCCCCGGGTAGTTGGGCGCACCGAGTCGTATCCTCACCGACCGCAGCCTGGCCGCCGGCCCGAAGTGGTCGGTGATGTACCGGCCGACCAGGCCGTTGGTGGTCAGGATGTTCATGAAGATGTCCGGGGACCCCTTCTCACGCGCGATCTCCGCGTCGTGGTGCACGTCCTGGTAGTCGCGGGAGGCCACCGCCCCGGCCACGATCAGCGTCCGGGTGATCGGGATCTCCAGCGGCGCCAGCTCGTCTCCGGCCTTCACGCCCCCACCCCCTCTCCGATGTCGGATCCCCCCCACCGACGGGCGTCCCGCGGACGTCTCCGCCAGCCTCTCCCTCACGATCAACTCACCCAATTCCGCTAGGAGTTCACCCCCGCACCCCAGATACGCATCGAGCTGCCGCCCCCACAGGAAGTGCCGGTGGACGGGGTGTTCCAGGTCCGCGCCGAGGCCGCCGTGCAGATGCTGGCCCGCGTGCACGACTCGGGTACCCGCCTCGGACGCCCACCAGGCCGCCGTCAGCGCATGCGTCCCGTACGGCAGCCCCTCGTCCCGCCGCCAGGCCGCCTCGTAGGAGGTGACCCGTATCGCCTCGGTGTCCATGTACGCGTCGGCCGCGCGCAGCAGCACGCCCTGATTGGTGGAGAGCGGGCGCCCGAACTGCTCCCGGGTCGTGGTGTGCCGGACCGCCCTGGCCAGCGAGCCCGCGCACACACCGGCCTGTAGCCCGGCGAACGCCGTCCGCGCGGTGGCCAGCACGTCCTCGTACGCCTCCGCCCCGCCCACCCGCTCGGCCGGGGTGCCGTCGAGCGTGAGCCGCCCGGCCGCCCAGGGTGCGGTCGTCTCCACCGGCTCGGCCCCCGCGTCGGCGACCCGCACCAGCCACAGGCCGCGTTCCGCGTCAGGGACCAGCACATGGGTGGCGTCCCGCAGCCACGGCACGAGCGGCACGGCCCCGGTCAACTCGCCAGCTGTCGTTGCCCGTACGCGGCCGGCCGACGCGGGGAACGCTCCGGTCGCCACCGCGCTGCCCTCACGCAGGGCGGGCAGCAGCCGGTCGCGCTGTTCGGCCGTGCCGTGCGCCGTGAGCGCGAGCACTCCGTAGACACAGCTCGCCGCGAACGGCACCTGCGCGGTCGTCCTGCCCTGCTCCTCCAGGGCGAGGACCAGGCCGAGGAGGCCGACCTCCTCGACGGCCGCCACGAGGCCGGTCCCACACAGCGCCTTCCACAGCTCGGCGTCGGTGCCCGTACCGGCCGCGGCGAGCCGCTCGTGCGTCGAGAGGTCGCCGAAGATCTGCCCGGCGAGCTCCGAGACGGCCGACTGCTCCTCGGTGGGCGTGAAGTCCATCAGGCCGCCTCCGCCCGGAACACGGGGAGCTCCAACTCGTCGTCCACCCGCAGGAATTCGAGCCGCACCGGCATTCCGATCCGCACCTCGTCCGGCGCCACCCCGACCACGTTGCTGATGATCCGCACGCCCTCCGCGAGCTCGACCAGGCCCACCGCATAGGGCGGGTCGAAGGCGGGGAAGGGCGGATGGTGCATCACGACGTACGAGAAGACGGTCCCGCTGCCGCTCGACTCGACCGTGTCCCATCGCTGCGACCCGCAGGCGTTGCACCCCGGCAGCCAGGGGAAACGCGGCTCCGCACAGTCCTCGCAGCGCTGGATCAGCAGCCGGTGCTCGGCGACGCCCGCCCAGAACCCGGCGTTGTCCCGGTTGATGACCGGCCTGGGGCGCATGGCTCGCGAAGGCGCCTCACCCGCCTCCCTCCCCTCAGCCCGGGCGAGCCCCTCCTCAGGAGGACGCGAACTCCGTTGCACAGGCGCGTACTTGAGAATGCGGAAACGATGTGTGCCCGCGAGCTCGCCGTCCGCCGAGACGTCCATCCGCGTGGTGACGAAGTGCCCCGTCCCCAGCTTGGTGGTCTTGCGCTCCGACACTGTCTCGATCACCGCGTCGTACGTGATGCGGTCGCCCGGCCGCAGGTCACGGACGTACTCCTGCTCGCAGTCCGTCGCCACCACCGAGGTGAATCCGGCGCCGTCGAGCAGCTCGAACAGCTCGTCGTAGCCGGAGGTGCGGCCCGTGCCGTCGCCGTGCCCGGAGAGGCCGCCCATCGTCCACGCCTGGAGCATGGTCGGCGGCGCTATCGCGTCCGGCCCCGTATACGCGGCATGGCTGTCGCCCATCGCCTCGCACCAGTGCCTGATCATCGGCTCGTTGACGAGGTCCTTGCCGACCCCCGCGGTCGCCGCCGGCTGCCCCTCGAACTTCTTCAACCGGCCAAGGAAATCCGCCTCGTTCACCCCGCTCACCTCTTCCCCCGTTTCATCCCGAGCCGCATCGTCGCGACGATCTCCCGCTGCACCTCGCTCACCCCGCCCCCGAACGTGTTGATCTGTGCCGCCCGGTTCATCCGCTCCAGCTCCCCGTCCCCGAAGGCGCCGGGCGAACCTCCCCTGATCAGGCCCGCGTCCCCCACGATTTCCCGACACATTCGATACGTTTCGACCGCGGACTCCGTTCCCGTGAACTTCACGCCGCTGGCGTCTCCGGGCGCGAGGATCCCGGCCCCCACATCGCCCACCAAACGCCAGCTGAGCAGGCGATTCACCGCCAGCCGGGCATGCGTGGCGGCCACCTTCGCCTTCACCCATCCGTGGTCAACCGGGCGCCGCGAAGTCACCGGATCGGGCGTACACGCATACGCGAGCGCCGCGTCGTAGAAGTCCTCGGCCTGCATGCCGATCGCGGCCAGCGCGACCCGCTCGTGGTTGAGCTGATTGGTGATCAGCCCCCAGCCCGCGTTCTCCTCGCCGACCAGGTTTCCCAGCGGCACCCGGATGCCGTCGTAGTACGTCGCCGTGGTGGTCAGGCCGCCGACCGTCTCGATCGGGGTCCACGAGAAGCCGGGTGCGCCGGTCGGCACCAGGATGATCGAAATCCCTTTGTGCTTGGGCGCGTTGAGGTCCGTGCGGCAGGCGAGCCAGATCCAGTCGGCGTTCTGCGCGTTGGAGGTGAAGATCTTCTGCCCGTCCACCACCCAGGATTCCTCGTCCCTCACCGCCCTGGTCCGCAGCGAGGCGAGGTCGGTGCCGGCCTCCGGTTCGCTGTAGCCGATGGCGAACACGAGGTCGCCGCTGAGGATCCTGGGCAGGAAGTACGCCTTCTGCTCGGCGGTCCCGTACTTCATCAGGGTCGGGCCGACCGTGTTCAGGGTGACCATCGAGACGGGTGCGCCCGCCCGGTAGGCCTCGTCGAAGAAGACGAACTGCTCGTCGGGGCCGCGCCCCTGGCCGCCGTACTCGACGGGCCAGCCGAGGCCCAGCAGCCCGTCGGCGCCGATCCGGCGCAGCAGCGCTCGCTGCTCGTCCGGGCCCGCCCCGAGCGGCGGCCCGTCGGGCATCAAGCGGGCGAAGTACGTGCGGAGTTCGGCGCGCAGCCGCTGCTGGCGCTCGGTCGGGGCGAGGTGCACGACGGCGGCCTTTCCGTGCGTACGGACGACTCCGCCGATCCGCCCGCGCGCGGGACCGGGCAGATCTACGGATCAGGGTTTCTGACTGTCCGTCAGATTCAGCCTCGCTGTCAATGCCCCGGGCGACGGACGAATCGCCGGGCACACGCGAGCGGCCCGGGTGACCGTGCCGAAGCACTGTCACCCGGGCCGCCGATCACCCCATGGACCGGACCCCGCGCCAGGGGAGGCGGCTCACCACAGACGGGAGAAGTTCACGGCGACGTTCCCGTTGCCCTGGTTGATCGACGTGAATGCCGAGCCGTTCACCTGGGCCGTGTTGCTCTGGTTGGTGGCACCGGCTCCGACGGCCTGCTGCTGCGTGGTGGACGAATTCCCACTGTTGTTGTGGCCGACCCCACTGCCGCTGACGGTGGCTACCGCCGCGTTCGATCCGTGGCCCGCGATGGCGCCGTTGTCGGCGGTGGCCACACCCGAGAAGAGGGCAGCGGCGAGAGGCAGCGCGGCAACGGCGGCGAGGACGCGGGCGGTACGGATGCTTGCCATGTCAATTCCTCCAGGAACCAGAAGTACGGGTAGTTCGGCTCGTTCCAGGTCGCACCTACTGGCCGTAAGTGCGCCCTGGTCCAAGGCAGTTGGCCGACCGCCCCGGACGCTGTGACGACGTCGCGGGATCAGAGTTGCCCACCGAATCCCCGGCGAACCAGTCACCGCGGCATCTTTCGCCCGCAAGCGTGAGGACATGTCGATAAACCCTCAATGCGCTCCCAAAGCTCTGGCCACGGCTGGATCACGAGCGCCGGAGCCGCCCCCGCGCAAGAGAAGAACCGTTTCGGCTCGGATTCGGCCAACCTTTGGCCGCCATCGAAAACTCGCCCGGAGGACACCGATACGGCACCGGATCGTCGCGCCGACCCTCCCGTAGGCACCCCGAGTCGTGCCGGTCACTCCCGAAAGGGATTCCCTTTCTCGAACATTCGTACGAACATGGAGCCATGGCCACCATCGACCGGCAGGCCGCCACCCTGGCCCTCGCCCACGCCCTGTCCGCCGCCGAGCGCGGCCTGCCCGTCATCCCGCTGTCCCGCACCAAGCTCCCCGCCCTCCCCTCGCCACACCGGGAGGACCCCCAGCCGGCGCTCTGCCGGGGCGAGTGCGGGCTCACGGGGCACGGGGTGCACGACGCCACCACCGACCCGGCCGCGGTGCGCGCCCTGTTCGCGGCCGCGCCCTGGGCCACCGGTTACGGCATCGCCTGCGGCCGGCCGCCGCACCACCTCATAGGCATCGACCTCGACACCAAACCCCCGGCGGCCGATGCGACGGCGGCGCTCCAACACCTGGCCCTGCGGCACCTGTTCACAATCCCCGAGACCGTGGTCGTGATCACTCCGAGCGGGGGGCGGCACATCTGGCTGACCGGTCCGCCCGGCGCGGTCGTGCCGAACTCCGCGAGCCGCCTCGCCCCCGGCATCGACATCCGGGGCGCCGGCGGCTATTTGGTCGGGCCCGGTTCGCTGAGCACCCGGGGCGTCTACCGCCTCGCGCCCGGCACCGCCCACCTCGGCCCCGCCCCCTGCCCAGGCGCACTTCTCGACCTGCTCACACCTCCCGCGCGCCCTCATCACCCCCAGCAGCACGGTGATCACCAGGGGCAGGGCCTGGTCCAGTTCGTGCTGGCCGCCCATGAGGGCCAGCGCAACACCCGGCTGTTCTGGGCGGCGTGCCGCGCGTACGAGAACGGCATCGGCGAGGAGCTCACGGGGGCGCTCGCCTCCGCCGCGATGCGTACCGGGCTCACCGAACGCGAGGCCCTCGCCACGATCGCGTCGGCGGCCCGGATGACCATGTCCCGGTGACGGGGCCCGGTGACGGGGCCGGGTGACGGGGCCGGGCCCGGCGCGGCCCTCCTGGGTGCTCGGCCCGGTGGGCGCGTCTTCGGTACGTGGCCCGGCCGGGCGCACAGAAGGCTTCCCCCGAGGAGCCTCCCGTGCGCCGGCCGGCTTCGGACGCGTCCTGATCAGCTGGGAGCACGACCCCACCAGCTCGCCCGGACGGGAAGTCCGTCCCCGTACCGGGAACTCTGACATCCGCCCCGCCATTGAGTCTTGGACAAAATCGCGGGTCCCCACGGAGGTGACTGGGCAAGGCCGTCACTTGGCGGTCGCGTACGTTCCAAACCCGGGGCGGCCGACTGGTTGTTCACCCCGCGAGCCACACGCTGGTGTCGGCCCTGGCAGCCAGGAAGCGGCCCGGGGTGACGCCGGTCAGGGCGGTGAACTCCCTGCTCAGATGCGACTGGTCGTAGAAGCCGCAGGCGATGGCCGCGTCCACCGGCCGGCTTCCCGTGGTCAGCAGCCAGGTCGCCCGGCGCAGCCGCAGGATCCTGGCGACCCGCTTCGGCGTGAGCCCGAACTCCCGCCGGAACAGCGTCTCCAGATGGCCCATCGACCAGCCGGTCCTGGCCGCCACCTCCCGGATGGGGAGCGTCCCCGAGCTGCGGACCAACAGGTCCCAGGCGCCGCGCGCGCCGGGTTCCCGCGCGGGCCGCGCGTCGGCGGACCACCGCAGCAGGGTCCGGTCCAGCAGCGCGAACCGCTCGCGCCAGTCGGGGGCCGCCGCCAGCGCCTCGCGCAGGTCCTCCACGCGTCTGCCCAGTACGTCGACCGGGTCGGTCACGGTGTCCGCGAGCTCGCCCAGCGGGGTGCCGAACATCCGCTGCGCGGCCCAGGGGGCGAGCGTGACCTCCACCCCGTGCAGCCGGCCCGCGTGCCCGAGCACCCTGGCCCGGGTGTGCAGGCCGGACACCAACGAGGTGTGCACGGCGGTCCGACCGGGGTGCCGCCCGGCAGGGCCGACGCGGATCTCGTGCCCGAACCCGATGAGCAGCGACACCTTCCCGCTCGGTACGACGAGCCGCTCCCGCGGCCGCTCACCGGTCAGCCGGAACCCGCGATAGGCCCCGACGCCCGGCCGCAGGCGTGCGTCCGGCAGCGCGTAGACCCTGCCCTCGTCGCCGCTCCCGCAACTCCCGGGCCGGCACGTTCGACCTCTCACCCACAGCTCCTCGCCCCGGGACCACCCCGGACGGGTTCCACTGTCGATTCCCCCTGGCCCAAGAGCCAGACTTCACGGCATCCCTGGGACGCGAAGGCCCATCCCAAGCCGCTGACCTGCGGAAACACAAACTGCGGGCGGCACTACGGGACGGGCAATGCAAAAGGGGCGCCCCGGAATCCGGAACGCCCCTTCTCGGCCGACCCCTGGGCCGGCACCTGCGGTGGGTGTGGGATTTGAACCCACGGTGACATCGCTGCCACGACGGTTTTCAAGACCGTTCCCTTAGGCCGCTCGGGCAACCCACCCACGCCCCGCCGACCAGCGGCGGAAGCGGCTACAGCCTACCGGCAACGGGTCAGTTGCTGTCGCCCTTGCGTTCGCCGAGGGTGATCGTGACCGTGGTCTCCTTGCCGCCGCGCTGGTACGTGAGGGGGACCTGGTCGCCCGGCTTGTGCGTCCAGATCTCGCTGATCAGCGTCGGGCCGCTGTCGATGGGCATGTCGCCGAACTTGGTGATGACGTCGCCGGGCTTCAGACCCGCCTTGTCCGCCGGGCCGCCCGGGGTGATCGGCTGCTGGCCGGCGTTGCCCTGCGGGGAGATCTGGGCGCCGTCCGTGCCGCCGCCCGGGGCCGCTCCGCTGCCCTGCTGGATGCCGACCGAGGCGCCGATGACCGGGTAGACCGGCTGACCAGTCTTGATGAGCTGCTCCGCGACGTTCTTCGCCTGGTTGATCGGGATGGCGAAGCCGAGGCCGATCGAGCCCGCCTGGGACTGGCCCATGCCGCCGGTGCCCGCCGACTGGATCGCCGAGTTGATGCCGATGACCGCGCCGGCCGAATTGATCAGCGGGCCACCGGAGTTGCCCGGGTTGATGGAGGCGTCGGTCTGCAGGGCGCTCATGTACGAGGCCTTGGAGTTCTGGCCGTCGCTGGAGGCCACCGGGCGGTTCTTGGCGCTGATGATGCCGGTGGTGACGGTGTTGGAGAGGCCGAAGGGGGCGCCGATCGCGATGGTCGAGTCGCCGACGGCCACCTTGTCGGAGTCACCCAGGGCCAGCGGCTTCAGGTCCCCCGGGGCGTTCTTGAGCTTGACGACGGCGACGTCGTAGCCCTGCGCGCGGCCGACCACTTCGGCGTCGTACTTCTTGCCGTTGGAGAACGTCGCGGTCAGCTTGCCGCCGCCGCTCGCCGCGGAGGCCACTACGTGGTTGTTCGTGAGGATGTGGCCTTCCTTGTCGTAGATGAAGCCGGTGCCCGTGCCGCCCTCGCCGTCACTGCCCTGGGCGTCTATCGTCACCACGCTGGGCAGCGACCTGGCCGCCACGCCCGCGACCGTGCCCGGGTCACGCTTGAAGTCCTTGGGGGTGTCGGAGGACGCGACGGTGGTGGAGCCCGAGCCGTTGCCGTCCCGGTCCGCGGCGAAGTACCCGATGGCGCCGCCGATGCCGCCGGCCACCAGGGCGGCCGCGACCACCGCGGCGATCAGCCCGCCGCCGCGCTTGCGCGGGGCCGGGGGCTGCGGGGCGCCCCAGGGCTCGCCTCCCACGCCCTCGCCACCGCCTCCGTAGGAGGGCAGCGTGGGCGGGGGCGGCGGCCACCCCGCTCCGCCGCTCTGCGCGGGCGCCGGCTCGTGCGCCGCGTACGCCGGCTGCGCCGGGGCCCCGGGCGTCGCGGGCATCGGCGCGGTGACCGGGTCCGGGCCGGGCTGCGGGGTCGGCGCGGACGACTGCGGCACGGCCTCGTGGACCAGCGTGCGCTCCGCCTCGCCGGGTGCGGCGTCCGAAGGAGCGGGGGCGGCGGGCGCGGGAGGTGCAGCAGGTGCAGACGACGGGGCAGGCGGGACGGCCGGGACCGCGGTGCCCTCGTTCTCGGTGCTCACAGCTTGCTCTCCTCGGTTTCCACTCGGTCTTGGGGACGGATCGGCGGGTCGGCTGATGCCGGTGGTGCGGGTGTTGCGGGTGGTGCTCGGCGGTGGTGCCGGGCGCCGACGTGGGGCCTCGGCGACAACCATGGTGCGCCAGGGGTCTGACATCGGATCCCGCACTGTGCAGAATGCCTCCGCTCAGCTTTTCCCACCGCACGTCAGGCCACTGTAAGCAGGAGCTGTGTATTCGTGCGCCAACCTGTGACCCGTCGGTGGCACGATGACGCGGTGACCCAAGCACGGCAGCACAGCCCGCACACCCCAGACCACGCCCGCGTCCAGGTGGTGGCCCATCGAGGAGCCTCCGAGGACGCCCCCGAGCACACTCTCGCCGCGTACATGAAGGCGATCGAGGACGGGGCCGACGCCCTGGAGTGCGACGTCCGCCTCACGGCCGACGGACATCTCGTCTGCGTCCACGACCGGCGCGTCAACCGCACCTCCAACGGCCGTGGCGCCGTGTCCGCGCTGGAGCTCTCCGAGCTCGCGGCGCTCGACTTCGGCTCCTGGAAGGACAGCGAGGAGAGCCCGGACTGGGGGGACCGCGAGTTCACCTCGGTACTGACCCTTGAGCGGCTGCTCGAACTCGTCGCGGACGCGGGGCGCCGGGTGGAGCTCGCCATCGAGACCAAGCACCCCACCCGCTGGGCCGGCCAGGTCGAGGAGCGTCTCCTCGACCTCCTCAAGAGGTTCGGCCTCACTGAGCCGCCGCCGGCCGGTGAAACCTCCCCGGTCCGCATCATGAGCTTCTCCGCGCGCTCCCTGCACCGGGTCGCGGCGGCTGCCCCCGACATCCCGACCGTGTACCTGATGCAGTTCCTGTCGCCGAGGCTGCGCGACGGGCGGCTGCCGGCCGGGGCGCGGATCGCGGGCCCCGGCATGCGGATCGTGCGCAACCACCCGGCGTACATCGAGCGGCTGCACCGCGCCGGGCACCGCGTGCACGTCTGGACGGTGAACGAGCCCGAGGACGTGGATCTGTGCGTAAGCCTCGGAGTGGAGGCAATCATCACCAACCGCCCGAAACAGGTCTTGTCTCAACTGGGCCGCATGTAACGCCCATTACAGGGAGTGCACCGGCGCGTTCGCTCCGTATCCGATCGTGACGAATGCGTCTCCCGTCGTCGATTGGCCGGTTTCCGGTCCAGTCCATTGGGGCATCCACACCGTGGCGTGGGGCGAAGGAGGTCTCGGGGGTGGCGTTGGTGGTGGCACAGGAGGTGCCCACGTCGTCGAGCATGGCCGTACCCCATGGCCCTGCGGGCGTGGGCAAGGCAAGACACCGGATGCGTGAGCAGCTGCTCGGCAGCGGGGTGTCCGAGCCGGTCGTGGACGATGCCGTTCTGATCCTGTCCGAACTGCTCAGCAATGCCTGCCGGCACGGCAGGCCGCTGGGGCGGTCCGACATAGGCGACGGCGACATCGAGGCAGCTTGGCGAATCGACAAGACAGGGCGGCTGACGGTCGAGGTGACGGACGGGGGCGGCCCGACACGGCCCGTCCCGGCGACGCCGTCGGTGACCGCGCGCGGCGGCCGGGGGCTGAACATCATCAGCGCCCTCGCCCAGGACTGGGGCGTCCGGGACAGCGCGTCCGGCGAGGTCACCGTGTGGGTGGTCCTCACCGTGGGGCACCGTCACGACGATTTCGCTACGCGCGTCACAGGGCCGGCAGCGGTGGCGGGCCTGGAGTTCGCGGACGCGTTCGACGACCTGGACTGAACAATCCCGGGCCGAGGGTTCGGCAGGCGCGTGCGGCCGGGGCGCACGCAGACACCCGGAGGCAGGCCGATCCGCCTCCGGGCCAGGCCGGACAACCGGCGCTGCCGCCCGTGGCCGTTCCGTACGGCTAGGCTCGCGCCCGACACAGCGACACCGCACCACCGCAGTCGGGAGAGAGCCACACCATGGCCAAGAAGCGTCCCCAGGCGAAGGCCGTCAAGCCGCAGATCAGCGACGGGGAAATCCCGGTCGTCGGGGCTCGTGAGCCCTGCCCCTGCGGCTCCGGCCGCCGTTACAAGGCCTGTCACGGGCGGGCCGCCTCGCACGCCGTGACCGAGTTGGTCCAGCGCCCCTTCGAGGGTCTGGCCGGCGAGTGCGACTGGGTCGCGCTGCGCGAACTGGTCCCGGCCGCGACCGTCCCGCTGACCCTGAAGGACGGGCTGCCCGAGGGCGTGCCGTCCGTGACGCTGGCGACCGTGCTGCCGATGGCGTGGCCCGCGCTGCGCCGCGAGGACGGGTCGGTGCTGATCGGCCTGCAGAACGAAACCCCCTCCGGCGACATCAGCCGCGACCTCGCCGACACGCTGAAGCGCGCGCTGGTCGCCGAGCCCGGCTCGCCCGTCGCCGCCCGGCGCTCCGACTCCGACGGCGTACGCCTGCAGGACCTGCTCGACCCGGCCGCCGCGTTCGAGCCGGAGGTGCACACCGGCTTCGAGTTCTGGGTGCCGGACGCCGACAGCGCCGCGACCGAGGTGGCCGCGTCCCTGGAGCGCGCCAACGCCGCCGCGATCCCGACCGTACGGCTGAAGTCGGTCGACTCCTCGTACTGGTGCGAGACGCCCGAGAAGAACCACCTGCGGTGGGTCATGCCGTACCCCGAGGAGAAGCTCCTGGACGCGCTCGCGCGGCTGCACGCGGCGGGAACGTCCTCGCTCGGCGAGGGCACCCGGCTCGTCGGGTCCTTCCGGGCGCACGGCCTGACCGTGCCGGTCTGGGACCTGCCGAGCGACATGGGCGCCGAGGAGTGCGAGAAGCCGGCCGCCGAGTTCGCCGAGCGGCTCGCCGGGGCACTCGCGGCCGAGGAGCCGCTCACCGCGGACGAGCGCCGGGCCCGTGGCGGTCTCACCAACCGCCAAGTGACCCTCAGCTGAGAGTGACGGCGGGGACGGTTTCGGTCGACCGACAGGTGACTCCTGTCACAACTGCCCGTACCCACAGGTAAATCGGTGTCCGAATTACCGAGATCGAATTTGCGAACGACAGATCTCTTGTTACCGTTCTAAGAGCCCGGTCGCTGGTGCATCCCCCGTCGCCAGCGACCGGGCCCTTCCATTTACCGGCTCGGTCAACGAGCCGCGGGTTCCGTGGAGTTGCTACCGGAACGCAGGAGCAGCGGTGAGTCCTCTCCCGCCCCGAAGAACTCCGACACCGCCGAATACTCCCCCGCCGTGGCGGACCGCCCCGACGCACTCTGATGCGGGGTTTCACAGGAATCCGGCTGGTCGTCGGCCGCCACCTCGCAGTTCGTCTCGACGATCCGGCCGTCCGGGCCCATCAGCGTGAGCACCGAGCCCAGCTCCTGGCCGGTGGCGTTGCGGTAGTAGGTACGCGCCCAGGTGTCGCTCCCCCGGTTCAGTACGCAGGTCTGCGCCTCGACCCCTTCGGGGGAGACCAGTTCGGGCCCGCAGTGCGCGGCCGCGTCCTCGGGGGCCGTCAGCAGTGGCTTGTTCACCCGCGCGAGGGCGTGCGTGAGGGGGCTTTTTGCGTCATCCGCCGCGCCCCCGTTCTCGGGCCCTCCGGCGGGCCCGGCGGAGGCGGCCAGTGGGAGCAGCACGGTGCCCACCACTACGGCCGTGAGCCCGGCCATGCGGAGGTGCTGGAGATTCATGGAGGGACCCACCTGCTCTGGAATTCCTGACGGTGGGCCGAAGGTATCCACGGAAACCGGGCGCCCCGTGGTGCGCTGGGCCAATTCCCGTACAACCAGGGCCCGCTCACACCCGAAAGAGTGAAGGCGGCCCGGGAACCGGACCGCCTTCTCGCTCATTGGGCGGCCCGGCTCCCGCGTGCTTCCCGGGACCGCCCCGTTCTCAGTACGCCAGCCGGCTCCCGCCGTCCGGTGCGCTGGTGCTCGCCTCGACCAGCGCGTCCACCACCGCCTCCACGTCCGGCAGCCAGGGCCCGGCCGCTCCCAGCGGGGGGCGCTCCCAGCGGATCTGCCCCTTGCCGGTCTGCGACGGGGGCAGCACCAGATATCCGCCCTCGCTGTGGAAGCGCAGCGAACTGGGCACCCAGTCCTTGGAGTAGAGCAGCTCGCCCAGGCGCTCCATCGAGTACGGAGCCACCAGGAGCGACCACCGGGTGGGGGTCGCCACGACCGGGCCGAGCCGCACGCCCATGGAGTCGAGGGCGGCGAGCGCCCGGGCTCCGGCGACGGCCGGGAGACTGATCGCACAGGGCGCGCCGGTGCCGGTGGCGAGCAGGACCGGCGCGGCCGGCCGGTTAATCCACCACCAGCGGATCATGCGCTCGTCGGTGGTCGCCGCGAGCAGTACGGGGTCGAAGGGGTGCGCCCCGGGCACCACGCATTCAGGGTCGGGACAGGCACAGCCGCGCCCGCTCGCGGCCAGTCCCACACCGGGGAGCACGGGCCATTTCCATCGGGTCGCACAGGTCAGCGCGGCGCCGAGCTGAGCAGCCCTTTCACTGCGCCGGAACCGGAACCTGCGTCGCCTTCCGAGGATCTCGCGCATGGGCGCTCGTTCCTTTCCGTTGAACGCCGAGTCCACATCACACCATGTGTGCATCTCTTCACTGCGCGTACTTGCTCTGTGAGCTTGAGCCTGCGGTACGGGGAACCCGCCAAGGACCGATCATGGGCGGTCACCACTGGTTGCGACGGCCACTGCCCGTAACCATTTAAAGCATGGCGAAGGGTGGCGCGTACGTGGCGCTTGCCGTCCTGTGTGCAAAAACCCCGCCGCTCGGGGATGAGGCGTGGCCGGTCGGCTCTTAAGACGCTCAGGCCGGCCGCAAGGTTCCGGGGCATCCTCAACTGCCCCGGACCACACCGATTACGTACCCAACGCGGTTGAAACGACGCACAGTTGAACGGCTTCAGTCGACCCCAGGGCTGGGCCACCAGGATCATTTTTTGGCCAAGTTCAACGCCCCACGGACACCAATAGTCCCGCTATGACAATGCTGGACATCCCCTCACTTGTGCGTGTACATGTGGATGCATTGATAGCGGCGCAGAATGACATGGGGGTTTGCGATGCTATTGAGCAGAATCAACCAGTCGGAAAGCCGGCTGCCATGAGCGCCCCTCACCTGCCGAAAGTGGCTGGAATCGATCCAGCCGTTCCGCCCCCCGCGCACACTCATGCGCCTCTGCCCTCACCCGCCGCCCACCCCCCGCCCGGCGCGGAGCTCCAGGACCGCCTCGCCGGCTGGGTCTCCGATCTCACCACGCTGCACGAACTCACCGAGCGGCTGGCCTGCACCACCGCTCTCGACGACGCCCTGAACGAGCTCCTCAAGGCCGGTGCCGCGCTGGTCGGCGCCCGGCGCGGCCTGGTCGTCCTGGAGCCCGCCGACGGCCTCGGCCCGGCCGTCACCACCGGCCTCGGACTGGCCCACGCCGACCTCGGCCACATCGAGACCGTGCCGCGCAGCGCCACCGCGTACGGCCGGATCCTGGACGGGCTGCCGGACGCCGACGGCGGCCCCGACCTCATGGCGGACCCGGCCGGAGTCGACCCGCGCCACCGCGAGGTCGCGGCCCGCCTCGGCTACGCCGCCAGCTACGCGCTCCCCCTCACCACCGACGCCGCGGGCCGGCTCGGCGCCGCCGTATGGCTCTACGACGAGAGCGCGGAGCCCGTCGAGCGCCAGCAGCACCTGGTCGGGCTCTACATCCGGTACGCGGCCGAGCACCTGGCCCGGCTCGTCGAACTGGAGCGGGCCCGCGCCCACGTGGCGACCGTCGCCGAGGAACTGCTGCCCAGCCGGCTGCCCCGGGTCGCCCGCGTCCAGCTGGCCGCCCGCCGCCGCACCGGGCCGCGCGGCGGCGGCGACTGGTACGACGCGCTGCCGCTGCCCGAGGGCGCGCTCGGCCTCGCCGTCGGCTCCGTCACCGGGTCCGGGCCGAGCGCCGTGGCCGCCATGGGACGGCTGCGCGCGAGCCTTCGGGCGTACGCCGTCATGGAGGGCGAGGATCCCGTCGCCGTGCTCTCCGACCTCGAACTCCTGCTGCGCCTGACCGAGCCAGCCCGCTCGGCCACCGCGCTGTTCGCCTACTGCGAGCCGGCTCGGCGCAAGATCGTCCTGGCCGGGGCCGGGCACGCCCCGCCGTTGATCGTCGGGGACCGGCGCACCGAGTTCGTGGAGACCTCGCTCTCGGCGCCGCTGGGCATGCTGGCCTGCTGGGAAGCGCCCAGCGTGGAGATCTCGACCGAGCCCGGAGAAACGGTGCTGCTGTACACGGACGGCCTGCTGCACCGCACCGGCGACCCCATGGACCGGGCCTTCGCCCGGCTGCACGCGGCCGCGGCGAGCGTCCCCAAGGCGGTGCGCGACGACCCGGACGCCGTGGTCGACCACGTCCTGCGCACCGTGCTGCCCGACGGTCTCGACGAGGCGGACAGCGCCGAGGACGTAGTGATCCTCGCGGCCCGCTTCGCCTAGGGATCGGTAAGAGGCACTTCGACCCTGGACCCCCTTCCGCACGCCCGTACGATGGAGGGCGGCCCAGTGTCGTACCAAGGAGCAGACGTGTCAGAGGAGCTCACCCCGACGGAGTCCCATTTTGCTGCTGACGCAGCGGGCCCGGAAGAGACCGCCGACGAGAAGCCGATCCAGCAGCGGAAGAACGGCCTGTACCCGGGCGTGTCCGACGAGCTGGCCGAGAACATGAAGTCCGGCTGGGCCGACACCGAGCTGCGTGGCCTGGAGCCGATCGCCCAGGCCGGCCACACCGCCGACCGCCGCGCCGCGCTCTCCAAGCGCTTCCCGGGCGAGCGTCTGGTGATCCCCGCGGGCAACCTGAAGACCCGCTCGAACGACACCGAGTACAGCTTCCGCGCGTCCACCGAGTACGCGTACCTGACCGGTGACCAGACGGAGGACGGCGTCCTCGTCCTGGAGCCCACCGGCGACGGGCACGAGGCGACGATCTACCTGCTTCCGCGGTCGAACCGCGAGAACGGGGAATTCTGGCTGTCCGGCACGGGCGAGCTGTGGGTCGGCCGCCGGCACTCCCTGGCCGAGGCCGAGCAGCTGCTCGGGCTGCCCGCCAAGGACGTCCGCGAGCTGGCCGCGGCCCTCGCCGAGGCGACCGGTCCGGTCCGCAACGTGCGCGGCCACGACGCCTCCATCGAGGCCGCGCTGACCGACAAGGTCACCGCCGAGCGCGACGAAGAGCTGCGCGTGTACCTCTCCGAGGCGCGCCTGGTGAAGGACGCGTTCGAAATCGCGGAGCTGCAGAAGGCGTGCGACTCGACCGCCCGCGGCTTCGAGGACGTCGTCAAGGTGCTCGACAAGGCCGAGGCGACCAGCGAGCGCTACATCGAGGGCACGTTCTTCCTGCGCGCCCGCGTCGAGGGCAACGACATCGGCTACGGCTCGATCTGCGCCGCGGGTCCGCACGCCACCACCCTGCACTGGGTGCGCAACAACGGCGAGGTCCGCTCCGGCGACCTGCTGCTCCTGGACGCGGGCGTGGAGACCAACGAGCTCTACACCGCCGACATCACCCGCACCCTGCCGATCAACGGCACGTTCTCGCCGCTCCAGCGCAAGATCTACGACGCGGTGTACGAGGCCCAGGAGGCCGGCATCGCGGCGGTCAAGCCGGGTGCCCCCTACCGCGACTTCCACGACGCCGCCCAGCGCGTGCTCGCCGAGAAGCTCGTCGAGTGGGGTCTGCTCGGCGACCTGGCCGTGGACAAGGTCCTGGAGCTCGGCCTGCAGCGCCGCTGGACCCTGCACGGCACCGGCCACATGCTCGGCATGGACGTCCATGACTGCGCGGCCGCGCGCACCGAGACGTACGTCGGCGGCGACCTGGAGCCGGGCATGTGCCTGACCGTCGAGCCCGGTCTGTACTTCCAGGCCGACGACCTGACCGTGCCCGAGGAGTACCGGGGCATCGGCGTCCGGATCGAGGACGACATCCTGGTCACCGAGGACGGCAACGAGAACCTGTCCGCCGCGCTGCCGCGCCGCGCGGACGAGGTCGAGGCGTGGATGGCCCAGGTCAAGCAGGCCTGATCCCGCACCGCTCACGCGCCCGGGGGCGCGCCGCTCAGGACACCTTGAGCAGCGCGTCCTCGCGCCATTTCAGGATCTTGTCGAAGCTGACCACCGCGCCCCGGCCGGGCCGGTTCCCGAAGTGCACGTGGTCGGCGAGCTGTTCGATCAGGCCGAGGCCCCTGCCGTGTTCGGGCAGGGCGCCGGTCCACGCCGGCACCGCGGCGCGCCGGCCGCGTCGTACGGGAAAACCCGGCCCCGAGTCCGCGACCTCGATGCGGCACTTCTCGCCGTCGAGGTAGGCGGTCACCCGGTAGGCCGCCGACGCGCCGCCCGCCACCGCGTCCCCGCCGTGCTCGACCGCGTTCGCGCAGGCCTCACTGAGCGCGACCGACAGGTCGTAGGAGATGTCGGGGTCGACCCCTGCGGTCTCCATGGCGCCGAGCAGAAGACGACGGGCGAGCGGAACGCTCGCAGCCTCGCGCCGCAAGTGGAGAGACCACCAGATGCTCATGCTCCAGCCTCCTGGCTGCGCCGCTGCGGCTCGACATAGTTCCTTCTCTCTACGGGCGCAGTATTGCCGCAAGTCCCGCTCCGTAAGCGCGCTCTTGACGTGATGGCGCCCATTCGGCGGATGTACGCGCCCCTCACGCCGGTGTAAAGCACCCCGGAACCTTCCCATCCGCTTCGCCGGAACCCCCGCCCCGTATCCAAAGGCGACCTTCCGGACCTGCCGTATGGAGCGGGTAAGCGCAGTGCGATGATGGCCGCGCCATGTCTACCCCCCACGCCTCAGCAGGCGCCGGTCTCCGGCTGCTCCGGGCCGCGGTGTTCGCCGCGGTCTGCGTCGTGCTGTCCGCGATGGGGCACGTCATGGCGGCCTGTGCGACCGTCCCCTGGTGGACGCTGCTCGCCGGTTTCCTCGGGGTGTTCGCGGTCGTGGCGCCGCTCGCCGGACGCGAGCGCACGCTGCCGTCCATCGCGGGCGCCCTCGCGGCCGGACAGCTCGGCCTGCACACGCTCTTCGGCGTCGGCCAGCACACGGCGGCCGCCACCGGCGACGGATCCACCGGGGACCTCCCGATGGTCCGGTTCGCCGCGAAGCTGATCTGCGGCAGCGGCGCCGCCCCGCTCACCGCGGCGGACGCCCAGCGGATCGTGACCGACGCGGGCATCGACCCGTCCAGGATCTCCGGCACAGGCCACGCCTCCATGGCCGGCATGTCCGGGATGGCCGACATGATGTCCGGCATGGCGGGCAGCGGCCCAGGCTCGGCTTCGCTGGCCGCCTCGCTGCTGCCCACGCTCCCCATGCTGCTCTGCCACCTGCTCGCGGCGCTCGCCACCGGATGGCTGCTGCGGCGCGGCGAGATCGCCCTGTTCCGCGTGGTGCGCCTGGCCGCCGAGTCCGTGACAGCGGCGGCCGAGGCCACGACCGTACGCGCGCTGCGCCGCGCCCTGGCGTTCGCGGCGGCCCTGTGCGCCGGGCTCCTGGCAGCCGCCGGGCAGCGCCCGCGCGTCGCTCTCGCCGACCGGCGCGAGACGCCTCCCCCGCCCGGGGCGGCACTTCAGCACTCGGTGATCAGGCGCGGGCCGCCCGCTGCGTGCGCCCTCGCAGCCTGAACGCGGCCCACTCCCCACACGTACCGCAGGGGTGGTGTCGCGGGTCCCCGCGCATCCGTGGCGCGGTGGACGTCCCCACCCTTCCTGCTCACTGGAGTGTCTCTGCCATGAACGCTGCCCGTTCGCGCACCCGTCTCGCCGTTGTCACCTCCGTCGCCGCCGGGTCCGTCCTGCTGCTGTCGGGAACGGCCTTCGCGCACGTCACCGTGCAGCCCGAGGGCGCGGCCGCCAAGGGCGGTTACGCCGTCGTCGACTTCAAGGTCCCCAACGAGCGCGACAGCGCCAAGACGGTCAAGCTGGAGGTCAACTTCCCGGCCGACCACCCGCTGGCGTCCGTCATGCCGCAGCCGGTGCCGGGCTGGACCGTCCAGGTCACCAAGTCCCCGCTTCCCAAGCCGCTGACCGTGCACGGCAAGCAGATCAACGAGGCCGTCACCAAGGTGACCTGGAGCGGCGGGACGATCGAGCCCGGCCAGTTCCAGAAGTTCCCGCTGTCCATCGGCTCGCTGCCCTCCGACACCGACCAGCTCGTCTTCAAGGCGCTCCAGACGTACGACAACAACGAGGTCGTGCGCTGGATCGACGAGGCGAAGAAGGGCGCGCCCGAGCCCGCGAACCCGGCGCCGACGCTCACGCTGACCGCCGCCGCGGCCGGCGGGGACGACGATGACGCGGCGCCCGCCGCCGCGAGCGCGACCGGCACGAAGACCGAGGCCTCGGCCTCGTCGGACACCGACACCACCGCGCGCATCCTGGGCGTCGTGGGCATCGTCGTCGGCATCGCCGGAGTGGCCTTCGGCGTGTTCGCCGGACGCCGCCGCTCCGCGTAACCCGCCTCCTGCACCCATTCGACCGGAAAAGACCGGAAAATCACCCCATGCGCAACAAGACCGCGCTGACTGCCGCCGCCCTCGCGGCGGCAGCGGCGCTCACCCTGACCGCGTGCGGAAGCAGCGGTGACAGCGGCTCCAACAGCCCTGTCGCCGATGTCTCCGCCTCGGCGAAGACCCAGGCCGCGACGCTGCTCGACCGGCCGTTCGCCAAGCCCGACTTCGTCCTCACGGACACCAACGGCAAGAAGTTCGACTTCCGGGCCGAGACCAAGGGCAAGCCGACGCTCATCTACTTCGGCTACACCAACTGCCCGGACGTCTGCCCGCTCACCATGGGCAACATCGCCGTCGCCAAGAAGTCGCTGCCCAAGGCCGACCAGGACAAGCTCCAGGTCGTCTTCGTGACGACCGACCCCGAGCGCGACACCCCCGCCTCGCTCGGCAAGTGGCTCAAGGGCCAGGACCCGTCCTTCATCGGCCTGACCGGAGACTTCCCCACCATTCAGGCAGGCGCCCGCCAACTGGGCATCGGCATCGACCCGGCCACCAAGGACAAGGACGGCAAGGTCGTCTCGATGCACGGGGCCCAGGTCATCGCGTTCTCGCCCAAGACCGACCAGGGCTACGTCCTGTACGGCGAGGACGCGACCGTCGCCGACTACACCAAGGACCTGCCGAAGATCATCAAGGGGGAGAACCCGTGAACCGCCGCACCACCGCCGTCCGCTCCACCGTCGCCGCCCTCATAGCCCTGTCCGCGGGCCTGGCCCTCGCGGGCTGTTCCGACAGCGCCGAGGCCAAGCCGAAGCTCCAGGTGAGCGACGCGTTCATGCCGGTGCCGACCAGTGACATGGCCGGCGGCTTCCTCACCGTCAAGAACGACAGCAAGACCGCCGACAAGCTCACCAAGGTCACCAGCGACCTGTCGGACAACGTCACGATCCACGAGACGAAGAACCAGAAGATGCAGGAGGTGACCTCCTTCGACATCCCCGCCAATGGCGAGCTGGACCTCGAACGCGGCGGCAGCCACATCATGTTCATGGGTCTCAAGACGAAGCCGAAGCAGGGCGAGAAGGTCACCATCGAGCTGCACTTCGAGAAGGCCGACCCGGTCAAGGTCGACCTCCCGGTGAAGGAAGCCACCTACAACCCGAAGCACCACTGAGGTAACCAGAGGGACTTGAGGGACTGACATGACGGCCACCGCCCCACGCCTTCGAACCACCGCGAGCCGAAGCCTGACCCGGCTGCTGCTCGTCACGGTGGTGCTGCTCGGCGCGCTCTTCGCGGGCGCCGTGCCCGCGTCCGCGCACGCCGCACTGACCGGCAGCGACCCGAAGGAGGGGGCGGTGGTCGCCACCGCCCCTGCCCAGGTCACCCTCACGTTCTCCGAGGGCGTCGCCCTGGACGCCAACTCCATCCGGGTCCTCGACCCCACGGGCAAGCGCTCCGACACCGCCGAGCTCGTCAACCTGTGCAGCGGCGACATCGTCAAGTACGGCGTCCGGCTGCGCACCGGCATCCCCAACGGCACCTACACGGTGGCCTGGCAGGCGATCTCCGCCGACAGCCACCCGGTCTCCGGCGCCTTCACCTTCTCCATCGGCGCCCCCTCCGCGACCGCCGCGGTCGTCCCCGCCCAGGAGGTCGGCGGCGGCCTCGTCGGCGCCCTCTACGGCATCGCGCGCTACGCGGCGTACGGCGGCTTCGTGCTGCTCGTCGGCGGCGCGGCCTTCGTGCTCGCGTGCTGGCGGCGCGGGGCGACGGTGGGGCCGGTGCAGCGGGTCGTCGTCGGCGGCTGGCTCACCATGACCGCGGCCACCCTCGCGATGCTGCTGCTCCGCACGCCCTACACCGGCTCCGGGAAACTCTCCGACGCCTTCGACCTGAACGGTCTGCGGGCCGTCCTGGAGACCAAGCCGGGCGCCGCGCTCATCTCCCGGCTGCTGCTGCTCGGCGCCGCCGCCCTGTTCGTGTCCGTCCTGTTCGGCGCGTATGCCAAGCGGGACGACGAGGCCGAGAAGAAGGACCTCACCTTCGGCCTTGCCATCGGCGGCGCCGTGGTCGCCGCCGGTCTCGCCGCGACCTGGGCGCTCGCCGAGCACGCCTCGACCGGACTCCAGCCGGGCATCGCCATGCCCGTCGACGTACTGCACCTCCTGGCCGTGGCGACCTGGCTCGGCGGGCTCGTCACCCTCCTCGTCGTCCTCTACCGCTCCCCGGGCATCGAGCGCGCGGCCGTCCTGCGGTTCTCGCGGATCGCGTTCTGGAGCGTGGCGGTCCTCGCCGCGACCGGCGTCTACCAGTCCTGGCGGCAGGTCGGCACCTGGTCGGCCCTGGTCGACACCACCTATGGGCAGCTGCTCCTCGTCAAGGTCGGCCTGGTGGCGGTCCTTGTCGGGACCGCCTCGGTCTCCCGACGCTGGACCGCGCGCCTCTCCGAGCACACCGCGCCGGAGGCCGACGCCGCCCTGGTCGTCGAACAGCACGCGAGCGAGCCGGAGCCCGTCACCGTCCCCGACGACGGCAAGGACGCCAAGCGGGCCGCCCAACTCGCGCGCCAGCAGGCCGCGTTGAGCACCGCCCGCGAGAAGCGGATCCGGGACGCCGACCCCGAGCGGACCGGGCTGCGCCGCACGGTCCTCGCCGAGGCCGGCATCGCCGTGGTGCTGCTCGCCGTGACCACCGTGCTGACCTCGACCGAGCCCGCCCGCACCCAGGAGGCGGTGGACAAGGCGAAGGCCGGGACCCAGGTCGCCGTCGCGGACCGGCCCGTCGACATCCGGCTGCCGTTCGACACCGGCGGCCAGAACGGCAGGGGCACCGTCGAGCTCACCCTCGACCCGGGCCGCACCGGCTCCAACGACCTGCGGGTCTCCCTGGAGGACCCGGCGGGCAAGCCCAAGGACGCCCCCGAGGTGAAGGTCTCCTTCACGCTGGCCGCGAAGTCAGTGGGGCCGCTGCCCGTCGTGCCCGACCGCGTCACCGCCGGGCAGTGGAAGGCGAGCGGAGTCCAGATCCCGATGGCGGGCGACTGGCAGATCTCGGTGACCGTACGCACCTCGGAGATCGACGAGACCACCGTGGACAAGAACGTCAAGATCGGCTGAGTAGAACTGACATGAGCGAGACCAAGAACTCCGATCGGGCTCCGGCCGCTTCCGCCGAACCCGTCCTCGACATCTCCCGCCGCAAGCTGCTCGGCACCGTCGGCGGAGTCGGCGTGGCCGGTCTGGCGCTGGGCGCCGCGGGCGGGGCCGGGGCGTACGCCGCCGTCGAATCCCCGGATTCCACCAGCCCGTTGACGTCGGTCGGTTCCACGGAGGTGATGTTTCACGGGAAACATCAAGCGGGGATCTCCACTCCGCTTCAGTCCACCGGCCATCTCATCGCCTTCGACCTTGCCCCCGGCGCCGGGCGCAAGGAGGCGGCCGCGCTGATGCGGCGCTGGTCGGCGACGGCCAAGTCGCTGATGGCGGGCGAGCCCACGAGCAGCGGCGACACCGGTGTGGCCCTGGACGCGGGCCCGTCCTCGCTGACCGTCACCTTCGGCTTCGGCCACAGCTTCTTCGACCGTACGCAGCTGGCCGGCCTGCGCCCCGTACAGCTGGACCCGCTGCCCGACTTCTCCTCCGACCAGCTCGACCCCAAGCGCTCGAACGGCGACCTGTGGGTGCAGATCGGCGCGGACGACGCCCTGGTCGCCTTCCACGCGCTGCGCGCGATCCAGCAGGACGCGGGCTCCGCGGCCAAGGTGCGCTGGCAGATGAACGGCTTCAACCGCACCCCGGGCGCCACCCAGAAGCCGATGACCGCCCGCAATCTGATGGGCCAGATCGACGGCACCGGCAACCCCAAGCCCGCCGACGCCGACTTCGAGCAGCGCATCTTCGTGCCGGACACCGCGCAGCCCGCGTGGATGGCGGGCGGCTCCTACGCGGTCGTGCGCCGGATCCGGATGCTCCTGGACACCTGGGAGAAGCTGCCGCTCCCCGAACAGGAGCAGGTGATCGGCCGCAAGAAGTCGAACGGAGCCCCTCTTTCGGGAGGTACGGAGACGACGAAGATGCAGCTCGACAAGTTCGGCCCGGACGGCAAACTGGTCATCCCGGAGAACGCCCACGCCCGCATCGCCGCCCCCGAGCAGAACGGCGGCGCGGCCATGCTGCGGCGCGCCTTCTCGTACCACGACGGCATCGCGGCGGACGGGACCCCGGACGCGGGCCTGCTCTTCGTCGCCTGGCAGGCCGACCCGGTCAAGGGCTTCGTACCGGTGCAGCGCAAGCTCGACCGGGGGGACGCGCTGTCCCCGTTCCTGCGGCACGAGGCGAGCGGCCTGTTCGCGGTGCCGGGCGGGCCGCGGGCGGGCGAGTACGTGGGGCAGCGCCTGCTGGAGTCGTGACGGGAGCCGGCCCCGCCGGGGTGGTCCACCACGGGCGGTGGGTCCGGGCGCGGGCCCGTCCATGTGAGCGGGCCCGCCCGGTGGAACGGTTCGCCACAGGCGGGCCGCCGGTCGGCGTGAGCGGTGGGTGCAGGTGACTTCGGGCCATTAGTGTGACGTGCATGTCCGCCACGCGATACACCTATCTGGGTCCCGAGGGCACGTTCACCGAGGCCGCCCTGCGCACGCTCCCCGAGGCCGCGACCCGCGAACTGGTCCCGATGGTCTCCGTGCCGGCCGCCCTGGACGCGGTGCGCAGCGGGGAGGCGGCCGCGGCCCTGGTCCCGATCGAGAACTCGGTGGAGGGCGGCATCACCACCACCCTGGACGAACTGGTCTCGGGCGAGCCGCTGATGATCTACCGCGAGGTGCTGCTCTCCATCAAGTTCGCGCTCCTGGTGCGCCCGGGGACGACGCTGGCGGACATCAAGACGGTGACCGCGCACCCGGCCGCCCAGCCCCAGGTCCGCAACTGGCTGAAGGCCAACCTGCCGGAGGCTCTCTGGGAGTCGTCCGCCTCCAACGCGGACGGCGCCCGCCTCGTCCAGGAGGGGCGCTACGACGCGGCGTTCGCGGGCGAGTTCGCGGCGGCGACATACGGCCTGGAACCACTGATCACCGACATCCACGACGCGGTCAACGCGCAGACCCGCTTCGTACTCGTCGGCCGCCCGGCCCGGCCCGCGGCGCCGACCGGCGCGGACAAGACCTCGGTGGTCCTGTGGCAGCGCGAGGACCACCCGGGCGCCCTCCTCGAACTGCTCCAAGAGTTCTCGGTGCGCGGGGTCAACCTCATGCTGCTCCAGTCCCGGCCGACCGGTCAGGGTATCGGCAACTACTGCTTCGCCATCGACGCCGAGGGCCACATCTCGGAGCGCCGGGTGGGGGAGGCTCTGATGGGGCTGCGGCGGATCTGCCCCGAGGTCCGCTTCCTCGGCTCGTACCCGAGGGCGGAGGTGACGCTCGACGACGTACGGGCCCTGCGGGCGGGAACCTCGGACGCGGAGTTCGTCGAGGCGGCGGAGTGGCTGGCCCGCTGCCAGGACGGCCGCGCGTAGGCCAGGGCCGCAGGGGCGTGTGACGGCACTGTCCCCAGCCCCGCACCCGCCCGGCGTCCGGTCCTACCTGCTGATTTTCGTTGTCCACAAAGTTATCCACAGGCTCACTTCTCGACCTGTGGGTAAGTCGACAACGCAACCGGACACAGTCGACAAATCCCTCTAGTGACGACACATCAGTCCACAGGTCGCCAGGACATCCTCTGTCACCTCAATTCCAGTGATCAACTCTTTAGAGCGAGCAATTCCCACCCGAATGAGTGTGTGGAACGGGTTTGAGAGGGGAAACCTCGGCCCAGCATGCGGCTTTCGGAACGATCTCTTCCGCGGTCCACAGATCCACCGCACAGCCTGTGGATAAGTTTCCGGGGGTGTGCGCTTCTGTGGACAAGTCCTGTGCACAGCAAGGGAGTCGGTCAACAGCGACCCGGAAAGCGCCCCTTTTCGGGGAATAGCGGCGATTTCATTGACACCCGCCGGACATCCGGCGCGGGAATTCCCGGGCCAGATTTCCTAATTCGGTCAATTCGGACAAAGCGACACGCTGGTGGCGTCGCGAGGGATATCCGGTGGGGTGCCGGGAGTCCGCACCGGTAGCCTGGAGGGGTGATTGACCTTCGCCTGCTCCGTGAGGACCCCGACCGTGTTCGCGCCTCCCAGCGCGCCCGTGGAGAGGACGTCGCCCTCGTCGACGCCCTGCTCTCCGCCGACGAGCTGCGCAGGTCCTCGGGCCTCCGCTTCGACGAGCTGCGCTCCGAGCAGAAGTCGCTCGGCAAGCTCATCCCCAAGGCCACGCCGGACGAGCGCGCCGAGCTCCTGAAGAAGGCCGAGCAGCTCAAGACCGACGTCAAGGCCGCGGAGGCCGCGCAGAACGAGGCCGACGAGCAGGCCAAGCAGCTGCTCCTCCAGCTCGGCAACATCGTCCACACGGACGTGCCGGTCGGCGGCGAGGAGGACTTCGTCGTCCTGGAGACGCACGGCACCATCCGCGACTTCGGCGCCGAGGGCTTCGAGCCCAAGGACCACCTGGAGCTCGGCGAGGCGCTGGGCGCCATCGACGTCGAGCGCGGCGCCAAGGTGTCGGGCTCGCGCTTCTACTACCTGACCGGTGTCGGCGCGCTCCTGGAGCTCGCCCTGGTCAACGCTGCGATCGCGCAGGCGACCGAGGCCGGGTTCATCCCGATGCTGACGCCGGCGCTGGTCCGCCCGCGCGCCATGGAGGGCACCGGCTTCCTCGGCCAGGCCGCCGAGAACGTGTACCACCTGGAGAAGGACGACTACTACCTGGTCGGCACCTCCGAGGTCCCGCTCGCGGCGTACCACATGGACGAGATCATCGACGCGGACAAGCTGCCGCTCCGCTACGCCGGCTTCTCGCCGTGCTTCCGCCGCGAGGCCGGCACGTACGGCAAGGACACCCGGGGCATCTTCCGGGTCCACCAGTTCGACAAGGTCGAGATGTTCTCCTATGTCCACCCGGACGACGCCGAGAACGAGCACAAGCGGCTCCTGGACTGGGAGAAGCAGTGGCTGACCGGCCTCGAACTGCCCTTCCAGGTGATCGACGTCGCCACCGGTGACCTCGGCTCCTCGGCCTCGCGCAAGTTCGACTGCGAGGCGTGGATCCCGACCCAGGGCAAGTACCGCGAGCTCACCTCGGCGTCCAACTGCGACGGCTTCCAGGCCCGGCGCCTGTCGGTCCGCATGCGCGACACCAGCGAGGGCAAGAGCAAGGTCGCCCCGCTGTCCACCCTGAACGGCACGCTGTGCGCGGTCCCGCGCACCATCGTGGCGATCCTGGAGAACCACCAGCAGGCCGACGGCTCGGTGCGGGTCCCGGCCGTGCTGCGTCCGTACCTGGGCGGCCGAGAGGTCCTGGAGCCGATCTCCAAGTGAGCACGACCGTGGGGCGCCCGTTCCCGTACAAGCTGATCGCGACCGACCTGGACGGGACGCTGCTGCGCTCCGACGAGTCGGTCTCGCAGCGCACCCGTGACGCGCTGGCCGCGGCCACCGAAGCGGGCGCCGCGCACATCGTGGTGACCGGCCGGTCGGTGCCCTGGACCCGGCACATCCTCGACGACCTCGGCTACGAGGGCCTCGCGGTGTGCGGGCAGGGCGCGCAGGTCTACCACGCGGGTGAGCACCGGCTCCTCACGTCTGTGACGCTCGACCGCCAGCTCGCCGGGCTCGCGCTGTCCAAGGTCGAGGCGGAGATCGGCCCGCTGGCGCTCGCCGCGAGCCGCGACGGCATCGACGGCGAGGTCCTGGTCGGCCCCGGCTACCAGGTCCAGGAGGGCCCGCTGCCGGTCCGGTCCTTCGAGGACCTCACCGAGCTGTGGTCGGCACCGCTGAACAAGGTCTACATCCAGCACCCCGGGTACGACGACGATGCGCTGGCGAAGATCACGCGGCAGGTGGTCGGCAGCCTGGTGGACGTGGTGATGGCGGGCGCGGGCGTCGTGGAGCTGCTGCCGCTGGGCCTCAGCAAGGCGACCGGGCTCTCGCTGGCCGCGCGCCGGCTCGGCTGCAAGGCGGCGGACACGATCGCGTTCGGGGACATGCCGAACGACATCCCGATGTTCGGCTGGGCCCAGCACGGCGTGGCGATGGCCAACGCCCACGACGAACTGAAGGCCGTGGCCCACGAGATCACCGCGTCGAACGAGGACGACGGCATCGCGGTCGTCCTGGAGCAGCTGCTCCAGTGTTGAGGCCGTGAAGCCTTGGGGCCCGGCCCTGGGCACGTGCAGTAAACGCCCCCCTTGGGGCGCGAGTTGGCATGGGTAAGGGGCGTCCGCCATTGCGGACGCCCCTTACCCATGTGGGAGGGGCGGCCTCGCGCTGATGCGCGCTCGAAGCGGCCGCCCCGGGCAGCCGCTCGCGGGCGGCCCGTCGGAGTCGTCGGTGCTGCTCCGATGCCCCGCGCGGCCCTGCCGGGAGCGCGACGGGCTCGTCCGTACAGCCCTCATCGGACTCGTACGAACCGCCCTCGTCGTGCTCTTTCCCCCGTCCGGCGGACCCGCGTCTGCCGCGCGCGGCTGCCTCAACTACTGTGCCCGGCACGGTCGTTGACCGCCACTGAATTTCGGGTGGGCACGCCCCGCGTCAGCGGATAGCAGGCGAAGCCGATGAACAGCGCGGTCACATGGCCGAGGTCGGTGAACGTACCGCCGGTGGCGAGCGGGACGCCGAAGAAACCGGTCACCCCTACGAGGTATAGCCAGCGCCAGGGATACGGCAGCCTGTAGACGAGGATGCCGGCCGACGCGGCGAGCCCGTAGCTGACCCCGATGTCCACGACGTGCGACATGGCGTGCGCGAGCCGCTTGGGCAGATGCTGGTTCTGGATCGACCACAGCACGTACTCCTGGCTGATCAGGGTCGCCACCACATGCCCGACGACGACGGTGCACAGCCAGCGCAGCGTGCCCAGCCAGCGCTCCACCGTGCCGTGGACGACCTCGAAGAGCACCAGGTAGAGCAGGAGCGAGGACGGATTCTCGATCCAGAACGCACTGGTGAAGAGGGACTGCACGGGGTGCCGGGTCAGCTCGTGGATGTTGCTGCTGTTGCGGTGCAGCAGAAAGCGCTCCAGGCCCTGGGTGGAGAGCTGGATGACGAGGCTGGTTATGGCGATGATCAGCAGCCAGATGTGCGTCCCGGGCGTGGAGCGCAGCCAGGACCGGACCGGCCGCGAGCGCTCGGAGCCGCGGTGGAGCAGGGTCGTCATCCCTAGATGATGTCGCGAAACTCTGAGGATCAAGTAAGAGGCAGTTGTAGGACGACTGCGGTTTCGGGATGAGCTCAGTTGTAGGATGACTGGGCAACCGGGTGAATGGAGTGGGCGACGTGGCTCTGCGTACGGCGGGACGGCAGTCCCTGGTGGACACCGTGGTCGATCAGCTGAAGGCCCAGCTGACCAACGGCGAGTGGGCGGTCGACGACCGCATTCCGACCGAGCACGAGCTCGCCGAGCAGCTGGCCGTCGGTCGCAACACGGTCCGCGAGGCGGTACGCGTTCTGGTGCACGCCGGGCTGCTCGAATCACGCCAGGGCAACGGCACGTTCGTACGCTCCACGGCCGACCCCTCCGCGGTCCTCCAGGGAATCCGGGCCGCCGACGCCCTTGACGTACTCGAACTCCGCGTCGCATTGGAGGCCGAAGCCGCCCGGCTCGCCGCCGAACGCCGGGACACCGCCGACATGGTGGCCCTGCGCGGCGCACTCCAGACCCTGCGCGAACACGGCGACCGCGCCGCCGACGCCGACATGGCGTTCCACATGGGCGTCGTGCAGGCCACGCACAACCCGGCGTTCATCGAGGTCTACCGGTTCTTCTCGGTGCAGGTCCACGAAAGTCTGATCACCTCGCTGCGCGACGAGGAGATGCCCGCGATCGACCTCGACACCCACGAGGCGCTGGTCGACGCGATCGAGAGCGGCGACCCCGCGGCGGCCGAGCAGGCGGTACGCGAACTGCTGCGCAAGCCGCTGGAGGCGGTACGGGCGGTGGCGGCCCGGCGGAGCGGGTGAGGTTCCCGTGACGGGGGTCGACGTCCGGGCTGCGCGAGTCGACTTCCGGGTGACCTGTGGCGCGAGTCGACGACCGGGTGACCCGGGTGGCGCGAGTCGACGACCGAAATCTGAAATCCGATATCTGAAATTCCACATCTGACCGTCAACGGTCGGAGTCCGAAGCTCGACCTTCGATGCTCGGCATTCGAAGTTCGACGTCTGAGAAAGGTGCTTGTTTTGTCACGCCCGGATGCTGATCGCCTGCTGTTGCCCGATGCCGAGGCCGATGTACGGCCCTCGCCACAGGGCGCCGCCGCGCGGCGGGCGCTGCTCGCGCATCCGGTGGTGCTGCTGGTCGGGATCGTGCTGGCATCGGTGAACATGCGGGCGGCGCTAGCCAGCGTGTCGCCGCTGGTGAGCGAGATCAGCCAGTCGTTCGGCCTGTCGTCGACGGCGAGCAGCCTGGTGACCTCGGTACCGGTGCTCTTCCTGGGGCTCGGCGCGCTGGTGGCGCCCTGGCTGGCCCGCCGCTTCGGGAGCGAGCCGGTGCTGCTGTTCGCCCTGCTGCTCCTGGCTGTCGGCATCCTGGTGCGGGTGGCGCCCTCGACGGTCGCGCTGTACGGCGGCGGCGTACTCGTCGGCACGGCGATAGCCCTGCTCAACGTGCTGATGCCCGGCCTGATCAAGCGGGACTTCCCGGACAAGGCAGCGTCCATGACGTCGGTCTACACCGGCGCGATGATCGCGGGCGCAACGCTGGTGGCCGCCTCGTCGGTGCCGTTGGAGAAGGCGTTCGGCGGCAGCTGGGAGGCCTCGCTGGCGGTGTGGTCGCTGCTCGCGGTCCTCGCCGCGGTCGCCTGGCTGCCCCAGGTCCTGATCGCCCGCGGCCGTACGGGCCACGAGGTACGGGTGGTGACGGCCACGGCTTCCGCTCCTGCCCGAAAGAGCGTGTGGCGCTCGGCCCTCGCCTGGCAGGTCACCCTGTTCATGGGGCTCCAGTCGCTCTGGTCGTACGTGCTGATCGCCTGGATGCCGACGATCTTCACGGACCACGGGATGAGCCGCTCCACGGCGGGCGTGATCTTCGCGTTCAACAACCTGATCCAGGTGGCCGGCGCGTTCGGCGTGCCGCTCCTGGCCGGCCGGATGCGCAGCCAGCGCCCGCTGATCGTCCTGGTCACCTCAATGGTCGCGGCCGGATACGCGGGTCTGATGGTCGCCCCGGTGAGCGGCGCCTGGCTGTGGGCGGCGGTCCTGGGCATCGGGCAGGGCGGCGCGGTGGGCCTGGCCCTGACGATGATCGTGCTCCGCTCCGGCGACGCCCACACGGCGGCCCGCCTCTCCGGCATGGCTCAGACGATCGGCTACCTGCTGGCCGCCGTCGGCCCCCTGGCCGCGGGCGCGGTCCACCAGGCGACGGGCGGCTGGACGGTACCGATCGCTCTCGTACTCGGCGTGTGTGCGGCGGCGCTGGCGGTGGGACTCTTCGCGGCGCGGGACCGGACGGTCTAGGCGGGCCGAGCTCCGCCCGGCGGGGCTCGGACAGCCTGGCGAAACGTCAGTTCCCAACATCTGTTCCCCGGATGCGTGACCTGTACGAAAGTCCGCTCGTTGTCCAACGTGCGTGGAGGCAACTGGGGTTAGCGGCGTCGTACCTTTCGTGAATTTGGGGATTGCCGGTCGCGGTACAAGAACCGGTCATTGAGTCAGTGGCGTAGATGAGCGGACCTCCACCCCTGCAGCCCGGGGATTGGGCGTCCAAGTCATGCACCAACGACCGTGAACGGAAGGCTCGACCATGCCATCCGAAGTCGCTCTACTCGAATCGCGCACCCTGCGCGCCGACCACCTGGGACGCGTCGACGCCCTGGAGAGGGTCAAGGCGTTGCGGTTGCTACCTGATGGGCTGCACGTGACCACTGAGGGGGTCGCCCAGTACTTCGTTGTCCACAGGGACGCTGTGCATTGACCTGACCCACCTCTGAGGTTCCAGTTCTGGTGGCTAACTGACAGCCCTTCACGGAAGGCTGGCAGTCATGCCTCGTCCCTATCCTCCGGAGTTCC